>NC_020813.1:1993419-2657893 GCF_000348725.1 Pseudobdellovibrio exovorus JSS | reverse complement strand
CAAACTCGACCCCCCTCGGACGAAAGACTGCTTTAACAATATGATTTCAACTTATCAACAGTTGACCTCGTTGATGCAATGTGATTTATTTCTACTTCACTTAATTGGCATGTGCCGATTATATTTGCAAATATATTGTATGTGACGTATCTACGTCGTAGTTTAAACAGGGGTATTTTATGAGTAAACGTACTTATCAACCAAGCAATCGCCGTCGTAAAAAAACACACGGATTCCGTTCTAAAACCGCTACAGCTGCGGGTCGCAAACTATTAAATCGTCGTCGCGCTAAAGGCAGAAAAAAACTTACAGTTACTTCTGGTGGGAAGTAAGCCTTATCCACTTAAAAGATCTTCGATTTTCAAAGAAGTCGCCACAAAAGGGACCAGAAAGCGGCTATCTGCATGGTTAACATTGCAGATGTTGCCGTCTGTTGACGCCAAAAACTATTTTGGTGTCACGGTTTCTCGTAAAGTGGCGAACTCAGTTATTCGAAATAAACTCAAAAGATGGGTAAGAAACTGTGTTAGCACTGAAAAATGGCCTGAAAAATACGAATCATACACATTCGTGTTTGTGTTCAAACCACAAGCAGATGCTAAATTTTTTACACAGAAGAAATACTCTGACTTCAAAGACCTCTACAAAAATATCAAATAAGGTCGCTCGCTTTTTTATCCTATTTTACCAAGCTACTTTTTCATACTTTTTGGGTGGAAATTGCCGCTACTATCCTTCGTGCTCTCACTATGCGCACGAGGCCTATACAAAACACAGTGTTGGATATGCTTCTTGGCTTGTGTTTAAAAGGTTGATGAGTTGCCATCCGTTCAGTAAAAAAAGCTTTTATGATCCAGTTCCATTAACACCAGCAGAAATAGAAATGAGTCTGTATGAACAATCAAAACGAATCTCCGTTCGGTAATCCAAAATTCATCGCCTCGATCATTGTTGTTTTCCTGATGCTTTGGGGATGGCAATACTACATGAACAAAACCTATCCTCCTGCTCCGGCGAAACCCGCAGCGACAGAGGTAGCAGGCAGCACAGCAAATGGCTCTGCGAATGGAACAGTTTCTGCGGAAGTGGGAACGGGAGCTTCAGCAGCTACTATCGGTTCTAACGGGACAGCAAATTTAGCTCAGCAGGCAGCGGAAACGGCGACTGAAAAGACGTTCTCTTATGAAGACGAAAATGTAAAATGGAGTCTTTCATCTTTCGGGATGGGTCTAAACTCTTTAGAACTTAAAAAATACACGAACAAACAAAAGCAGCCGATAGTTTTTAACTCGAGTGAAAAGCTTTTTGCCAATACAGTAGAGAACCAAAATGTTTTCTATAAATTAGAGCAAACAAGTGCCACTGAGTTTGTGGGAACAGCGACAGTAAACGGGAAAAATATTCGCCGTACTGTAGTTTATCATCCAGAAACGATGAGCTTCACTTCAGAAGTTTCTTTCGATACGACTCCAAGCACAGTTACTTTTTCAACAGCTGAACCTAAATTGGTGATCTCGAGCGGTAACTTCTTCTTACCTTCTTTTGAAAGACAGGATTTCCTTTTCCAAGATGCTGAAAAAGTTAAGACAGAACATGTTTCTGGTTTAAAAGACGAAGAGACTCTTTCTAAATCTGCATCGAATATACGCCTAGCTTCGATTGGTTCGCAGTACTTCACTCAAAGTTACATCGATAAGTCTGATGTTTTGCCATCATTGAATATGAATGTGGCGAACAAAACGGCGAAAATGGATGTGGTTTATGACCTGAAAGACGCGAAAGTTTCACGTCTAAGCAACATTATCTTTATCGGCCCAAAAGTTCCAGAAAACCTTAATAAAATCGATCCTTTACTTCCTGAGGTAATGGACTATGGTATCTTCGGTTTTATCTCGAAACCGCTTCTTTCATTGATGAAATTCATGTTCGGTATCTTCGGAAACTGGGGTCTGGCGATTATCGCCCTGACTATCGTGGTTCGTTTTGTGATGTTGCCGTTTAACATCGTTTCTTTCAAATCAGCGCGTGCTATGCAGAAGATCCAACCGGAACTTCAAGCTGTCCGTGAAAAATACAAAAACGATCCAATGGCCGTGAACCGCGAAACAATGGCCTTGATGAAACAGCACAATGCGAATCCATTAAGTAGCTGTTTACCTATGTTGATCCAAATCCCGATCTTCTTCGCTTTATGGAGAACTATCGGATCTAGTATTGAAATCTATCAACAGCCGTTCTTTGGTTGGATTACAGATTTAAGCTCGCACGATAAGTTTTTTGTTTTGCCAGTTTTGATGGGTGTCACGATGTTCTTCCAACAGAAGTTGACTCCGACGACTATGGATCCGATGCAAGCTAAGATCTTAAACTTTATGCCGATTCTATTTTCGTTATTCATGTTGAGCTTACCAAGCGGTCTGACACTTTATAACTTTGTCAGTGCCCTGTTCGGTGTGGGTCAACAGTACTTCCTTATGAAGGACAGAAAAACGGATAAAAAAGCAGATGACGCCGTTGGCGCTCTGGCAAAAAAAGTAAGTTTAAAAGCTAAGAAATAATAATCGTAAAAGCTATAGAAGTAGAAGTTAAAGAAGGAGTAAAAAATGGCTGGATTTTTCAGTAAATTATTCGGTGGTGGAGCTAAAAAAGATAATAATCTGGAATCAGTTGTAGAAGCGACTCTGAACGGTATTCTTGAAAAAGGTAACTTTGACCTTTCTTATGAATTGAATCTATCTAAGAAAGACGATGTTACAGAAATCAAAATTGATTTTTCTGGAAACGATGAAGCTCTTTTAAAAGACTATAAAGGTCAGTTATTAGATGCGATTCAGTTGATCATCAAACGTGTGACTCAGCACCATTTCGCAGACATTCAAACAAATGTGTTAGTGGACTGCGGTGGTTACCGTGAAGAATCAGAAGCGGCGTTGATCGAGCGCGCTGAGCACTTAAAAACAATCGCTATTGAGCAAGGTAAATCTGTTTATTACCGCGCGTTGCCTCCGAAAGAGCGCAAAGTGGTTCATCAGTACTTGGCGCAAGACGGCCGTGTTAAAAGCCGCTCTTTAGGTGATGGTCTTTACAAAAAAATCAAAATCTACCCAGCAACAAAAAGCGGTAACGGACAAGGTGGCCAAGCAAATGGTGCCGACACTGTTGCAGGCGAAAACTAGTCTTTAAGTTATGATGTGGAATCGAAATGAACAGACTATTTGTGCCATTTCGACTCCTCACGGAGTCGGCGGAATCGCCGTTATCCGTGTCAGTGGGCCGCAGGCGTTAAGCATCAGCGGCCGTATTTGCAAGCGATTATCAAAATCTCTTTCAAACGAGGAAACTCTTCAGTCTCATTTTCAATCCCATCGTGCCTATTTTTCTGAAATTCATGATTTAAAAGGGCAAAAGATCGACGAAGCCGTGGTGACTTACTTTGCCCATGGCAAATCGTTTACCGGTGAAGAGGTGATCGAGATCTCGTGTCATGGAAGTCCTTATATTACAGGACAGATTTTAGATCAGTTGGTTCAAGCCGGCGCTAAAATCGCCGAACCTGGTGAGTTCACTTACCGCGCCTTTATGAATAACAAACTGGATCTGGTGCAAGCTGAATCTGTTTTGTCGTTGATCGAAAGTCGTAACAAATCCGCAGCCAAGGTGGCACTTCGTCAACTGGAAGGCCATGTCTCGAAAGAAGTGGAAGAGCTGATTTCGGACCTAACGTGGTGTTTGGCCCATATCGAAGCGTCGATTGATTTTATCGAGCAAGGCATTGAAGTGGTTGACACCAGCGAGTTGATTCACAAGCTTGAAAAAATCAACGGCACCTTAGAAAAACTTCTTCAGTCCTATGAATCTGGTCGTCTGATCAAAGATGGTATTAAAGTTGCCCTGTTAGGCGAGCCGAACGTGGGTAAATCCAGCTTACTGAATTTATTACTTCAAAATGACAAAGCGATTGTCACACCGATTGCGGGAACAACTCGCGATGTGATTGATGGCGAAATTATCTTTGATGGCATGAAGTACATCATCAGTGATACGGCAGGCCTGCGCGAAACTCAGGACGAAGTGGAAATTATCGGTATCGATCGCTCGCGCCAAGAAGCTGAAAAGGCGGACCTGCTTTGTTTTGTTTTCGATGCTACTGAAAAAGAGTGGCAGCGCTCGCTGCAAATGGCGACTGAAATTCAAAACAGCAAAAAGATATTCTTATTAAACAAATCCGATACTGTTTCAGCCGATGAGCTGTACCGCATACAGGACGAGATCTCGATGAGCCTTGGTCTTTCCGGCGCTCAAGAGATTTTAGCCACATCGGCCCGTGAAGCCACCAGCCGCAGCCATATCTTTGCGGCGATCAAGTCAGCGGTGGGGCAGTTCGACTATCTAGATGAGGCGGTGATTTCGTCGTCTCGTCAATTCGAGCAGGCTCAGTACTCTTTTGAAATGATTTCAAAGTCCGTGGATGAACTCAAAAATAAGACCGGAGCAGAGTTCGTGGCCCTCTATCTGAAAGAGGCCTTGCTGTCCCTTCAAAAAATTCTTGGACAAGTCTATGACGATCAGATTATGGATAGGGTCTTTAAAGAGTTTTGCTTAGGAAAATAACGTGAGTCAGAAGACAGTTGATTATGACATTATCGTCGTCGGTGCCGGCCATGCTGGTATTGAAGCCTGTTTGGCGTCAGCTCGTCTTGGCGTTAAGACCTTGTTAGTGACCACCAATTTAGATCGTATCGGCTACATGTCCTGCAATCCGTCCATCGGGGGGCTGGCAAAAGGCCATATGGTGCGCGAGCTGGACATCCTAGGCGGTCAAATGGGTATAGCTGCTGATCAGTCCTGCATTCAGTTTAAACGCCTGAATTCCAGCCGTGGACCTGCCGTCAGGGGTTCCCGTGCCCAATGTGATAAACATGTCTATTCGGACCTGCAAAAAGCGGTTTTAAGCTCGCAGCCGAATCTAAGCCTGCTTGAAGGCGAAGTGAAACGATTGATCTTAGATCAAAATCAATGTCAGGGAGTTGTCCTGCAGGATGGCTCGGAAATCCGCGCGCAGGCGGTGATCATCACAACCGGTACGTTTATGAACGGAGTCATGCACTTCGGTCTTAAACAAATTGCCGGAGGTCGTATCGGCGATCAGGCCTCTGTGGGCTTATCAGACCAGTTGGCTGCTTTCGGTTTTGAAGTGAAGCGCTTGAAAACAGGAACTCCGGCGCGGTTACATAAAGACAGCATCGACTGGTCAAAAACTGAAGAACAATACGGAGACGAAAAATTCTATCCGTTTTCACACACCTCAGAAAAGAAATTCTATCTGCCGCAAGTGGCGTGTTATCTGTCGAATACCACCGAGCAGACTCACGAGATTATTCGCAACAACTTAGACAAGTCGCCGATGTACTGCGGAGTCATTGAAGGCACAGGTCCGCGCTACTGTCCGAGTATTGAAGACAAGATCATGCGCTTTGCAGATCGCAACTCGCATCAGACATTCCTAGAGCCAGAAGGTCTGAATACGGATCTGATTTATTTGCAGGGCATTTCGACTTCGTTACCAGAAGAAATACAAGATCAATTCTTAAGAACTATCGCGGGCCTAGAGAACGTCAAAGTCGTGCGCTATGGCTATGCCGTAGAATACGATTATATCGAACCGACTCAGATTTATCATCGTCTTGAAACTCGCCCTGTCGAGAATTTATTTTTAGCAGGGCAGATCAATGGTACCAGTGGTTACGAAGAGGCGGCTTCACAGGGCTTTATTGCCGGAGTGAATGCGGCCCACAAGATTTTAGGACGCGAAGAGTTTATCTTGGGCCGTGATGTGGCGTATTCAGGAGTGTTGGTCGATGATCTTGTGACGAAGGGCACGCGTGAGCCATATCGTATGTTCACGTCCCGTGCGGAACATCGCTTAGTTCTGCGCGAAGACAATACGGCTGATCGCCTTTCAGAAGTTTCTCGTAAATTGGGAATCGTTCCACAGGCAAATCTTGATCGCTTAGAAGAGCTGAAGCTGCGCCGTCGTGCGATGCTACAGACTCTGGAAGAGACATTCGTTTATCCAAAACCAGAAGTGAATTTACTTGTGGAAAGTTTGGGAACAAAAGCCTTAGGAAAACCTCTGCGCCTAGCGGAATTATTGCGTCGTCCAGAAGTGGGATTTGATGCTTTAGAAAAATTAGGCGAAAAATTGGGATATCAATTTGATAATGATTCCGAAGTGACGGATGCTGTTGAAATCGAAATTAAATACTCTGGATATATCAAAAAGCAGAATGAAGTTATTGCGCAAGCTAAGCGATTTGAAGAGGCATTAATCCCCGCTCAAACGGATTTCTCTTTAATCAAAGGCCTATCTGCAGAGGAAGTCAGTAAACTCAAGTCCGTTAAACCTCGCACTTTGGGACAGGCTCAGCGTATTAGCGGAGTGAATCCTTCGGGGTTACAGGCAATTATGATATACTTAAAGGCTCGTAAAGAATTAGAGCTATAGTCGATAAAAAATTAATCCGATAAATGTCTGTAGCGGCACACATGGAATGTGAAAAGGAGTGTTGAATTGAGCGCACCTGAAATCAAGCACGACAACTCAGACAAAGCAGCACCTAATTGGCGTTTGAAGAATTGGTTTCCTGAACTGGATGAAACAGTTTATAGGAACCTCGAGCTTTATTTTACAGAGCTTCAAAAGTTCAATAAGGTCATCAATTTAGTTTCAGCGAAGACGTTGATTAACGCTGATGCCACCCATTTCGCAGATTCTGTCTACGCCTCAAGAATTGTTCGAGAAAAACTGAATGTTAACAAAGTGTTATATGACTTTGGTAGCGGCAATGGTTTTCCGGGTTTGGTCTATGGAATCCTTTATCCAGATCAAAGAGTAGCTCTGACAGACTCTGATGAGCGCAAATGTGAATTTTTAAAACATGTTATTCAGCGAGCTGGATTAACGAATGTTCAAGTAATCAATAAGCAGATTGAGCTTCTTGCCAAGGACCCGATCGAGCAGGTGATCAGTCGCGGATTTTCTCAGATTCCGAAAATGCTTTTAACTCTTAGAAAGATGATGCCGAAAGGCTCGCTTGTTTTTCACATGAAAGGTGAAGAATGGGCTATCGAAATTTCCCAAATCCCCATACAGCTCTGCTCGGCATGGCAACCCACTTTAGCAGGAGAATACGTTCTACCTGTCACGAACGCGAAGATGTTTGTGGTGGAAACCCTGAAGTTGGACTAGCTTTCGCCTTTTACTCGGTCACGGAATGAAGATAATCTTTTTAGCCTTTAAAGCCTCGGACAGCTGTTAGAAAACTTGCGACCCTTTCTTCGTAATCGGCGTTGATCGTTGTTTTCTAACAGAACTCGTTTTAAAGGCTAAAAAGATTATCTTCACGCGAGAGTAAAAGACTATAGCTGTAGTGGGTGGGGTGTCTTTGTTGATAGCTTCTTTATCCAGACGAGGCTCCAGTCCTGCTCAGGACTAGATCTAAGTGTGAACAGGACCAATGCAACCAATCTTTCGCCAGAATTTCCCCTTCTAATGTCCTAGTCATCGTTATTTCAATAGTACTTATGCGCTTTAAAACGAGTTCCGCCCTTCGGCGGCTGTCCGAGGCTTTAAAGCGCATAAGTACTATTGAAAAAGGACTCCCGACTAGGACGCTAGTGTTTAGAAGGGGAAGGCGCCGAAGCAGGCTCGGTTGTTCCACGTGGAACATATTTTCTCATGCCTTGGACCTTGTCGTAGGCGATTTTTTCCCGTTGGATCTTGATAATAGCGCGATAGTCCGCAATTTCGGCTTCGTCGGGCCATGGGCGACCGCCTTCAGTGAGGCTTTCTTCGTAGCGCTCGGCTACTAGATGTTTTCGCGTTTCAAGGCTAATTTCAAAGAATTGTTTCTGCTGTTTCAGGCGATCGATTTTCGCTAGGGAATCTTCCACCTTTTTGAGGGCGTATTTAACTTGTCCAGTCTGAGGAACAACAGCGTCTTTTTCCTTCTGTAGACTAGCCAAATTCTTGGTTTCTTCCTCAAGGGCCTTGTCAGCAATAGATAATTCCTCTTGAAGATCCATATAAATAGCGTCGGAAAGCTCCGGATTCGGATTTTTCTTCGTACACGAGGCTAAAATAAGCGCAAAAGCTATAAAAAGTAGAGGTTTCATGTAATGTTCCACGTAGAACATCGGCTAAAAGGTCCTAAAACTGAAATTTTTCTTGCTCAGGACTCGACAAAAAGCCAATATGACTGCGCAACTATAAGGAGACACCATGATTAAGACGATTTGCATATCCAATCAAAAGGGCGGAGTAGGAAAAACCACTACTACTGTCAATTTATCTGCGGCTTTGGCCCAGCAAGGATATCGTGTTTTGGTGGTTGATATGGACCCTCAGGGTAATGCTTCGAGTGGTTTGGGTATCAAAAAGCACGAAGTTCAGGACTCGAATATCTATCATGTGTTGATTGGCGAACAAAACCTTCAAGATGCTGTATTCAAAAGCCCTAAAGACGGCGTTTGGGTAGCCACGGCTAACCCAGACCTTGTGGGAGCTGAAATTGAGTTAGTGGATATGCCTCAACGTGAATACCGCTTGAAAAATGCTTTAGCTACAGTTGCAGATCAATATGACTATGTCTTGATTGATTGTCCCCCTTCATTGGGACTTTTAACTCTGAATTCATTGGCCGCAGCGAACAGTTTCTTAGTGCCACTTCAATGTGAGTACTATGCCCTAGAGGGATTAAGTCAGTTGCTGAATACAGCGGGCTTAGTGAAGAAAAGCATCAATCCAAATCTACATATCGAAGGCATCTTGCTGACGATGTTTGATAAGAGAAATAACTTGGGTCACCAAGTTGTAGAAGAGATTCGTTCACACTTTAAAGACAAAGTTTTCAATGCTGTGATTCCACGAAATGTTCGTCTGAGCGAGGCGCCGAGCCATGGTGTTTCGATCTTCGGATATGATCCAAAATCCATCGGTGCTTTGATGTACGCTGAGCTGGCAAAAGAGCTTTTGGCGCGCACAGCCAACACTCAAGTTTCTGAAAACAAAAGCTTTGACTTATAGGGTATAATATATGGAAATCAATAAAGATAATTTGAACAAAAAAAGACTTGGTAGAGGATTAGGATCGTTGTTAAGCGGACCTGCCACTGAGGCCACTGAAGATACATTTGTTGCGGCACCCATCGCCCCTCCCCAAAGCGCAAAGGCAGCAGCAAATGTAGAATCTCAAGTTCCACCTGAAAGCCGTGTTTGGACGATTGCCATCGACAAATTAGTTCCAGGTGTTTACCAACCTCGTAAAAATTTTGAAAAAGAAAGTCTTGCTGAATTAGCCAGTTCTATTAAAGAGAACGGCATCATCCAACCTATTACTGTTAGAAAACGTAAAGAGGGTGGCTTTGAAATTCTAGCCGGTGAACGTCGCTGGAGAGCGGCTCAGATGGCGGGTCTTCACGAAGTTCCTGCAATCATTAAAACTCTGACAGATCGTGAAGCTCTACAAGTGGCTTTGATCGAAAATATTCAACGTGAAGATTTAGATCCCATCGAAGAAGCTGAAAGTTATCAGCGCTTGATTCAAGAGTTTGCGTTGTCTCAGCAAGAGGCCGCAGAAAAAGTAGGTAAGGAAAGATCGTCAGTTGCCAATGCTCTACGTCTATTAAGTCTTCCTTCTGAAATTCGTGAAATGTTAACGGCGAAGCAAATCAGCGTCGGACATGCAAAAGCGATCCTTTCGTTGACGGATAAAGCGCGTCAGATAGGTCTAGCTAAAAAAGTTTCTGAAAATGGGATGTCTGTTCGTTCTTTAGAGAATGAAATCAAAGGCTTACAAAAACCGACAGCAGATAAAGTTGAGACTGATAACGCCACTGCATTGACGAAAGTGGATCTAGCTGGAAAACTAGCGGCTGAGCTAGCGGATCAATTGCAGAAAGCCTTGGGCACGAAAGTGGAAATTACCTATAAAAAAGGTAAAGGACAGGTTCAGGTTCACTTCTACAGCGATGACCAACTGACTCAGATTTACGAAAAATTAAAAGACTAATATATAGAGAGAGCCTAACAAGAACATGGCATCAGCTGAAAAAGAACTTTATGTTTCAACACTAATAGAAGAGGGCAGCGCTTTCGAGGGCCGCCTTTCTTTCAGTGGAACAGCTAAGATTGCCGGACAGTTCAAAGGCGAGATTTACACTAAAGATCATGTGGTGATTACAGAAACAGCACAGGTGCATGCCGAAATCGAAGCGGGCTACGTGACCATCATGGGCGCGCTCGAGGGCAACATCGTTGCTAGTAAAAAGGTCACCATGATGCCACCTGCAACCTTCCGAGGCACAGTAACAACTCCTAGTTTAAAAATTGAAGAGGGAGTTGTCTTCGAAGGTGCTTCTTACGTTCCCAAAGTCTAAGCATTTAATATCATTTCGTATTCGATTAAAAGTCCTACAGACCCGTGCTTTTTATAGTCTTGACGCTCAAAAGCAATGAGTGCTATCTGAAAAGGTTCAAAAAACAAGGGATCAGTATGGAAATCTTATTACAGCTTGGCGCGAACAAGAGTGCATTCATACAGTTTATACTGTTTGTGGTTTCAATAACGTTTTTAACTGTCTATGTATATGGTCCGTTCTACCGTGCCTATGATCAGCGTTTAAAACAAACTAAAGGTGCAGATCAAGTTGCAGCCGAAACACAAGATGAAGCAAAAAAATTGGAAGCTGTATTTCAAGTGCGCGCACGTGAAATCAATGGTCGCATCCAAAACATTTTTGAAAACGAAAAAAAGCAAGCTAGCGAATCTTCAGCGATTATTTTAAATAAAGCACGCGAAGAAGTTTCTGCTACTACAGAAAAAGCTCGCCAAGATATCGAAGCGCAAAAATCAAATGCAGCTCGTGATATCCAAAACGTTTCTCAAAGCGTAGCTGACGAAATTTCTAAAAAATTAACGGGAGCTGTTTAATGAGCCGCTCAATCAAAGCCGCTATCTTATTAGTATCACTTTCTTCAAGCGCAGCTTTCGCAGCTGGTGGTCACCATGATGATCACATTCCTTTTGATAAAATCGCGTTTCAAGCGATTAACCTAGGAATCCTTTTAATCGGTATTTTCTTTTTCATCCGCAAATCTATTGTTGAAGCGTTCAAAAATCGTCGTGAAGATTTCTTAGCTAAATCTGAACAGACAAAAAGCGCGTTGAAAGAAGCGGAAGCCGCTTTGTCTGGGATCAAAGACAAATTGTCGAACCTTGAAGCTGGCGAAAAGAAATCTTTAGAGAACGCACAACACGAAGCGAATGTGTTGAAAGCTAACATTATTAAAGATGCTGAACACAGCGCTGAGAAAATGAAAAAAGATGCTCAATTGATTATTGCTAACGAACTTTCAAAAGCTCGTGCAGAAATCAATGCGGCTATCTTGGATCAAGCTTTAGCGTCAGCAACACAAAAACTTTCATCAAACGCGCAGTCAGGCACAGCTCAAGAGGCGGCGTTTGTTAAACAATTAGATCAGGTGAAAG
The DNA here is from genome assembly GCF_000348725.1 of Pseudobdellovibrio exovorus JSS. Classification (NCBI taxonomy): domain Bacteria; kingdom Pseudomonadati; phylum Bdellovibrionota; class Bdellovibrionia; order Bdellovibrionales; family Pseudobdellovibrionaceae; genus Pseudobdellovibrio; species Pseudobdellovibrio exovorus. The sequence continues at coordinate 2,646,344 of NC_020813.1, read as the reverse complement.
CATGAGTGCAGATGTATTAGTAACAAAATATGCGCAGTCATTGTTTGAGGCGACTGAAGCCAATAAAACAACGGCAACCGTGGCGGCAGAACTTCAACAAGTAGTTCAAATTTTTACTCAAGCCGATGCGGTGACTTTCTTTAGCAGCCCATTTAACAGCTTAGACACTCGTTTAATGGTGGCGAAATCAGCTTTAGAAGGAAAATGCTCTCCGGAAACATTTAACTTTATGATCACAGTTGTAGAGAAAGAGCGCGTGGCGTTCTTAGCTCAAATCAACGAAGCTTTCCAAACTTTGGTTCGCGCACAAGGTGGCGAAACAGAGGGAACTCTTGTTGTGGCTTCAGATATTTCTGAAGGTTTCAAGTCACAAGTAGAAGCGAAAGTTTCTGGCGTATTAAATAAAAAAGTAAAATTAAAAGTCGAAAAAGACAGTTCGTTATTGTCTGGCTATAAAGTTATGGTCGGCGGATGGACTTTGGATGATTCGGCACAATTTCATTTAAACAAGATTAAAGAAGACATTTCAAAGAGAGGTATATAGATGGAAGCTCAAATCAGAGCCGACGAAATCGGACGCGTTCTTAAAGAACAAATCGCTAAATACAACAAAAACGTTGAAGTGGCCGAAACTGGTAGCGTGTTATCAGTAGGTGACGGTGTTGCTCGCGTTTATGGTCTTGAAAACGTAATGGCCGGTGAAATGGTTGAGTTTTCGAATGGCGTTCAAGGTATGGCCCTGAATCTTGAGTCATCTCAAGTGGGTGTGGTTATCTTCGGTGAAGACCGCAACATCAAAGAAGGCGACGTTGTTAAAAGAACAAAAACAATCGTTTCTGTTCCTGTAGGTGAAGCTTTATTGGGTCGCGTAGTCGATGCTTTAGGTCAACCTATCGATGGTATGGGCGCAATCAATACACCTCACTCTCGTCAAGTTGAGTTAAAAGCTCCGGGTATCGTTTATCGTAAATCGGTACATGAGCCATTACAAACTGGTTTGAAAGCAATCGATGCTTTGATTCCAATCGGACGCGGACAACGTGAGTTGATCATCGGTGACCGTCAAACTGGTAAAACTGCGATTGCGATCGATACGATCATCAATCAAAAAGGTCAAAACGTTCACTGCTTTTACGTAGCTATCGGACAAAAACAATCTACAGTATCTGTGGTTGTTCAAAAATTACGTGAAGCTGGCGCTTTAGAATATACAACTATCATTTCAACTGGTGCCTCTGATCCAGCCCCAATGCAATACTTGGCAGCGTACACAGGTACAGCTATGGCGGAATACTTCCGTGATACAGGCAAACATGCTTTGATCATCTATGATGATTTAACAAAGCAAGCTCAAGCTTACCGTCAAATGTCTTTATTATTGCGTCGTCCTCCAGGACGTGAAGCGTATCCAGGAGACGTTTTCTATTTACACAGCCGTCTATTAGAGCGTGCTGCTAAGTTGTCTGATGATAAAGGTGCTGGTTCATTAACAGCTCTTCCAATCATCGAAACTCAAGCGGGCGATATCTCGGCATATATCCCAACGAACGTGATTTCGATCACTGACGGACAGATCTTCCTTGAGTCTGACTTATTCTATAAAGGTATTCGCCCAGCGGTATCAGTAGGTAAATCAGTATCGCGCGTGGGTGGTTCGGCTCAGATTAAGGCGATGAAACAAGTTGCCGGTTCAATCAAACTTGAACTAGCTCAGTTCCGTGCTTTAGAGGCTTTCGCAGCTTTCGCATCTGATCTAGATAAAGCGTCTCAACAACAATTAGCGCGTGGTCGTAAATTAGTTGAGTTGTTGAAACAAGGTCAGTACCAACCTTTCCGCGTTGAAGATCAAATCGTTGCTATTTATGCAGCTACTAACGGCTACATGGACAGCTTGCAAGATGCAGACGTAAATCGTTTCGAAAAAGAATTGTTACAGTTCTTGAAACAAAAATACTCGAACATCTTGAAAACAATCGAAGAGAAAAAACAAATCTCTGATGACGTTAAAGCAGAATTAGTAGCGGCTTTGAAAGAATTCGCTGCGGTTTTTCAACCAACTAAATAGTTGAAGAAAGCTGAAAGATGGCAAGCTTAAAAGACATACGCCTACGAATTGAGTCGACAAAGAATACTCAGCAAATCACGAAAGCGATGAAGCTGGTTTCTGCGGCGAAACTTCGTAAAGCGCAACACAACATCACCAATATGCGCCCGTACGCAATCACGCTTAAAGGCGTTATTGCGAACATCGCGGCGACACAAAAGGTGAGCCATCCGCTAATGACTAAAAAAGAAAGCGTGCGTAACGTTTTACTTGTGGTCCTAACTTCGGATCGCGGTCTTTGCGGTGGTTTCAACAGTAATATCAATAAATTTGCTGATCGTTACTTGGCTGACAATAAACACAAGTACGAAAAAATCGACTTTATTTTTATCGGTAAACGCGGCGCTGACTTCTTTGCTCGTAAAAAAGTTACGGGTATCGAAAACATCACGAAGTTAGATAAAGATATTTCTTACGATATGGCAAAAGGCATCGCTGAAAACCTAATTGCTCACTACCAAGATGGCAATTATGACGAAATTCGTTTGATTTATAATGAATTCAAATCAGCGATCTCGCAAAAGGTGGTTTGTGAAACATTGTTACCTGTGGAATTAGAGAAATCTTCTTTCGAAGGTACAAACTTCGCACCGGACATGATCTTTGATCCGTCTCCGGAAGCGATCATTGAAGAACTACTTAAAAAGAATTTTAACTTACAAGTTTACAGAGCTATGTCTGAATCGGTTGCGTCTGAGCATGGAGCTCGTATGACGGCGATGGAAAATGCATCTAACAACGCGCGCGACATGATCAACAAGCTGACGTTAACTTACAATAAGTTAAGACAAGAAAAAATTACGACAGAGCTTACTGAGATCGTCAGTGGTGCTGAGTCCTTAAAAGGTTAAGGTCCTGCCGAAGGCGGGCTGAGTTTTAAAATTAAAGTTTTTTAAAGATATAGAGGTAAAAAATGGCTAACGGAAAAATCAAACAGGTATTGGGTCCCGTAGTTGACGTTGAGTTCGCAGGAGAACTTCCTCCGATCAACACAGCATTAAGAGTTACTAACAAAGTTATTTCTGACAAAGAATTCAACTTAGTTTTAGAAGTTGCACAGCACTTAGGTGATGGCGTTGTAAGAACTATCTCAATGGACTCTACTGAAGGTTTAGTTCGTGGTACTGAAGTGAAAAACACTGGTAACATGATCACAACTCCAGTTGGTCGTGAAGTTTTAGGTCGTATCGTGAACGTGGTTGGTGAGCCCATCGACGAAATGGGCGATGTTAAAACTAAAGAACAATGGCCTATCCACAGAACAGCTCCAAAGTTTGAAGAGTTAGCAACGTCTCAAGAGATGTTAATGACTGGTATCAAAGTTGTGGATCTTTTAGCTCCTTACTCTAAAGGTGGTAAAATCGGTCTTTTCGGTGGTGCCGGCGTTGGTAAAACAGTTTTGATTCAAGAATTAATCCGTAACATCGCAACTGAGCACGGTGGTTTCTCTGTGTTCGCGGGTGTGGGTGAAAGAACTCGTGAAGGTAATGACTTATGGCACGAGATGAAAGATTCAGGCGTTATCGCGAAGACAGCTCTTGTTTTCGGTCAGATGAATGAACCTCCTGGAGCACGTGCGCGTGTTGCCTTAACAGGTTTAACTATCGCTGAATACTTCCGTGATATCGAAAAACAAGACGTTCTTTTCTTCGTTGATAATATCTTCCGTTTCACTCAAGCGGGTGCGGAAGTGTCGGCGTTATTGGGTCGTATCCCATCTGCCGTTGGTTACCAACCGACATTGGCAACTGAAATGGGCGCGATGCAAGAGCGTATTACATCAACTAAGCAAGGTTCTATTACTTCAGTTCAAGCGGTATACGTACCTGCCGATGACTATACGGATCCAGCTCCTGCAACTACATTTACTCACTTAGATGCGACGACGAACTTAGATCGTGATATCGCAGCTATGGGTATCTTCCCAGCGGTTCATCCGTTGACGTCAACGTCTCGTATCTTGGATCCACAAGTTGTGGGTGACGAGCACTATAAAACGGCTCGTGATGTTCAAGCGTTGTTACAACGTTACAAAGAGTTACAAGATATCATCGCGATCTTGGGTATGGACGAGTTATCTGAAGACGATAAATTGGTTGTTGCGCGTTCTCGTAAAATCCAACGTTTCTTGTCTCAGCCGTTCTTCGTTGCTGAGCAGTTCACTGGTTTATCTGGTAAGTATGTTGACATCAAAGACACTGTTAAAGGTTTCCGTGAAATCTTGAATGGTAAACATGATGATTTACCAGAACAAGCGTTCTACTTAGTTGGAACAATTGAAGACGCTCAAGAAAAAGCTAAAAAATTACAGCAGGCTTAATAATGTTTAAACTGAATGTTTTAACTCCTGAAAGAAAAGCGGTGTTTGATCAAGAGATCACAGAAGTGAGCGTACCAGCTCACTCTGGCGAAATGACGATCTTGCCAGGCCACGCTCCGATGATCACAACTTTGGGCACAGGTATCCTGCGCTACAAAGCTAAAAATCAAGAAAAGGCGTTTAAAGCGGTTATCAGCTGGGGGTACTGTGAAGTGTCTCCGGAAGGCGTGAATGTTCTAGCTGAGTTCTTGCAAACTCCAGAAGAAACAAGTGCGGAAGCAGCTCAGGCAGCATTACAAACTGTCGAGAAAAAGCTAACCACAGAAGTTCTTTCTGATTCAGAGTATGAAACGGCTATGAATGAGGCAGAAAAAGCCCGTGCCGCAATTGCGCTAGTAAAAATCTAAGAAATCATCCTACACTCATAATGTGAGTGATCCAAAAGAGCCGTCAATAAAACCATCAGCTTTGCCCCCAAACTCAAACTTGTACCAAGTTGGGGCAGAGCAAATGCGTGACCGCCTGAATGCCATCAGCCCCAGTCTTTGTGTGGCTAAATGGAAGATGCTGACGTTGCATTTAACAACCGGAAACACTCACAGTTGCCATCACCCTGTGGCCCATCCGATACCGCTAGAAAGTCTTTCTGAATATCCCAGCCGACTTCACAACACCGATCATAAAATTCAAGAGCGCAAACAGATGCGCGATGGTGAGCGCCCCTCCGGCTGTCAGTACTGCTGGAATGTGGAAGACGCTGCGCCCTTATCGGGGTCCTCATCTGTGCCCTCATCAGATAGCAAGCCTCATTTGTCCGATCGGCATTTTCGCAGCAGCGAGTGGTGGGCAAAGGGCGAACTAGAAAAAATTTCATCTGGCGATGCTGTTGAAAAACAAATTTACGATCAAAAAGTCATTCCTTCGCACGTCGAAGTGAATTTCAATCAGGCCTGCAACCTGAAGTGTATCTACTGCAGTCCGCACCTCAGCACCGAGTGGCAGCGTGAAGTGGAAAAGTTCGGCCCGTTCAATCTTGAAGGCCACTTACATCATGATTTTGAAACCCTAAAACAAATGTCACTATTTCCATTGCAGGTTCCGACCAGTGAAAATCCCTACGTGCAGACATTCTGGAAGTGGTGGCCCGAGCTTTATCCCGAATTAAAAATCTTCCGCATGACCGGAGGCGAACCTCTTCTGGATGCGAACACATGGAAAGTGATGGATTACATATTGGCCCATCCCAATCCGTCTTTAGAGCTTTCTATCACCAGTAATTTATGTCCGCCCAAACCCGAAATTCTTCAACGCTTTATTCAATATCTACAGCGTCTAGAAAATGAAAAGGCGATCAAAAGTTTTTCTTTGTATGTCAGTTGTGACAGTGTAGGCGAACAGGCCGAGTACATTCGTAGTGGAATGAACTTTAATCTGTTAAAGAAAAATATCCACGAAGTGATGCGAAATACGAAAACAGTTTCTATTGGACTTATCAATACAGTCACGGCGTTAAGCCTACCGAAGCTGACGGAATATTTAAAGTGGGTCTTAGAGCTGCGCCAAACCTATAGCTCAGGTGCTGTGGAAAATGTGCGAAATATCTGGTTAGATTTTCCGTTATTGGTGTATCCAACATGGCTGAATGCACGCCTGCTTTCAAATTCAAAATGGGAAAACACAATCGCCGAGGCAATTGATTTTATGCAGTTACACCCTCAAAAAACAGAGGGCGACAGGATGGTCGCTGGGTTTCGAGCGCATGAAGTGACGAAACTAAAGCGGGATTTGGGCGTTATCCAAAAACCTTTTGATCCTGAAACACAAATGCTGAATCAGAAAAAATTCCGACAATACGTGGACGAGTTAGATCGCCGTCGCGGAACTGATTTCAGAACCACATTCCCTGAGCTAGAAGATTTTTACAGCAAACCAGACTAAAGGGCGGGGACAGACGTAGGGAATCTCAGTAAGATGGGTCATGGTCGGCAGCATGTCCTCAAAGATTTTCATCCAAATTCAACGACAGTTTGTATTAAGCACTCTTTTTGCCGCGACACTTTTTACGTCCACAGCACAAGCTCTGGTTATGGGCGCACTTGATACCACGACCGCTTATCCTGAAGGAAATGTCATTCTAGAAAGACCGCGTGACCTCAGCAAAAACTACCGCGAACGCCGAGGCCCCCATGGATTTATCTTTGGACTGGGAGCCGAAAGATTTTATCCCACCAGTTACCGCTCGATTTTGGAAGACGCCTACTTTGATGATATTGTGGGTTCTACGCGCGTGAATCTTTACAATGTGACGATTGGTTATAAATACAATTTCAGCGCGGGAAGTATTGGCCTTATGGGAAATTATGCCTACGGCAGTATTGAAGGAGCCGTAGCGAATGTGGACCGCAAAGTGACCATTTCACGCGTGGGTATCGGTGTGAATTATGCTATGGATGCCTTATTTGATGAGCCGTGGATTGTGCCCTTTATTCAGGGTGGAGTTCATCAGTTTTCGGTCAGCGAAGCCGACGCGGCTCAAAGTGCCTCGGCAACAGCCTCGATGGCGATGAACTATCGCGCAGGTTTGATGTTTCAATTGGATTGGCTAGAGAACATGTTTGATGATTCGGCTCGCGCACAAAGACTGACATCATCAGGCTTACAGAATACCTTTATTGAAATTTATTTTTCTGAGCACTTAGCATCAAGTCGCGCCATCGACCCCGCAGACCCCAGCAATGAAGGCGATCCGAATATGTACTCAACAGGTGAAATCGGATTGGGACTGAAAGTCGAATTCTAGACACACGCACCAGAACGGATACTGAGAATTAATACCTAAAACACTTAAATCAACGTCAGTAAGTAATTCAGCTCTTCGTACACATTCGACCAAGTGATGTTATTCATGCGGATATTCAGGCGCTGATCCGGAGTGATCGAATACTTTTTGTTTTCACGCATAGCAAGCTGAATGGCTGTTTCTGGTTTTAACTTTGTTTTTTCAGTGAAGATAAGCGAGATATTTTTAGCTCCGGCGCTGATATCGCGCACACCTAAATCTTTACACTGTTTACGAATCAGCATCAAACCCATCAGGTTCACAACCGGCTCAGGAATTGGTCCGAACTGATCTTTTAGCTCTTCTTCAATGCGATCTAATTCTTCATGGGATGAAATTTCAGACAAAGCTTTGTAATAACTTAAGCGAATGCGGATATCTGAAATATAGGCGTCTGGAATCAGAGCTGGTACACGCAAGTTAATTTCCGGATCTAAATCGCGATCTGCCAAAGGCTCACCTTTAGCTTCAGCTAAGGCTTCATTAAGTAAATCCATATAAAGTTCATAGCCGACTGAGTTCACATGTCCGGACTGATCGTCACCTAAAATATTTCCGGCTCCGCGCAGTTCTAAGTCGTATTGGGCAATGCGGATACCTGACCCCAAAGCTGAGTTTTCCTGAATCACTTTCAGGCGCTCTTGCGCATCTTTTTCGATACGTTTGTCTTTTGGTAAAAGCAGATAACAGAAGGCGCGAGCTTTACTGCGTCCCACGCGACCACGCAGTTGATAAAGCTGTGACAGGCCGTACATGTGGGCCTGATCAATAAACATGGTATTCGCACGTGGAACATCCATGCCGGATTCCACAATGGTCGTACAAATTAATACATCTATTTCATGATTGAAGAAAGCGAGCATTGCGGACTCTAACTCTTCTTCACCCATTTGTCCGTGAGCCACACGCATGCGAGCATCAGGTACGATTTTGCGAAGCTCGTCTGCTAGGCCGTAAATGCTTTGTACGCGGTTGTGGATAAAATAAACCTGCCCACCACGTGCGATTTCTGACTGAATGCCTTTGCGGATTAATTCCGTATCGAACTTGGAAATAAAAGTACGCGTAGGAACGCGATCGACGGGAGCCGTGTTAATGATCGAAAGATCGCGCATACCCGTGAAGCTCATATTCAATGTTCGCGGAATCGGAGTCGCGGATAAAGTTAACGTGTCGACTTCGGTCTTCATCTTTTTAATTTTTTCTTTATGAATTACTCCGAACTTTTGCTCTTCGTCGATAATCAAAAGGCCAAGGTTACGGAAAGCGACATCTTTGCTTAACAGACGATGGGTGCCGATCAGAATATCAACTTTTCCCTCTTTTAAATCAGCAAGGGTTTTCTTTTGGTCAGCAGTGCTAACGAAGCGATTGAGTGAGCGGATTTCAAAGTTCCATCCGGCAAAACGTTTGCGGAACGTTTCTAAGTGCTGAAAGGTTAAAACTGTCGTCGGAGCCAGCACCGCCACTTGCTTGCGGTTGTGAACAGCCTGAAAGGCCGCGCGCATAGAAACTTCGGTTTTACCAAAGCCCACATCACCGCACACCAAGCGATCCATAGGTTTACCCGAGGTGAAGTCTTTTTGAATATCGGTAATAGCGCGCAGTTGATCGTCGGTTTCTTCGTAGGGGAAACCTTTTTCAAACTGGTTGTAAGCGATTTCATCTACGGGCAGCGGCGGTCGAGTCAGCTCGCTACGTTTAGCATAAAGCTGTAACAACTCAGCGGCGATATCACGCAAATGAGCTTTAACTTTGATTTTAGTTTTTTCCCAAGCGGTGCCGCCCAGCTTATCAAGTAAACCGGTCTGTGCTGCTGAGCCTGAAAATTTTTGGAGCTGGCCCACGCGGTAGACTGGCAGATACAACTTGTCTTTATCTTTGTAGGCGATCTGAATAAATTCGGATTCGACTCCGCCGATATTCATGATTTTTAAGCCTTCGTATAGGCCGATGCCGTGCTTGACGTGCACGACCATGTCGTTCGGTTTTAAATCACCGAAAGCCAGACTTTTCGCTTTAGAAGAAAACTGCTCGTAGGCATTGGCAGATGTAGTGGCGCGCTGTTTTTTTCCGAAGAAATCATCACTGCGTAAAACAACTAACTTTTCTTCTGACAGTAGGCATGTTTCTGAAAACAGGCGGGGAACAACCGTGATAGTAGTTTTGTTTTCAATCCATGTGTCCCAAAGATATTCATCTTCGGTGGCCAGATCGAAGTTAAGCTCCATTTTTTGCAATAGAGTTTTCAGGCGATCAATCTGCGTGTGATTTTTGGCGGCAATAAAAATTTTAAAACCAGAATTCAACCATGTGGTGATTTTTGGTTTAGCTGCATTAATCCATGCGTCTGAAGCCGGAGTCAAATTCTGCGCTAGCAAGGAAAACTCAGTTAAAGGTAAAGACGAATAGGTGATGCGCTCTTCGTCGGCCCGCTCGTCTTCAACAAAAGCTAAGTTTGAAAAATTAAAAAAGCGTGAGTCAGAAGACCACGGAATTTTTTCGTAACTTTGAACAATGCGTTCTGGCTCTGGGCAAAATAGAACGGAGGGATTGTTTAAGTTGTTACGATAATCGCTTTCGATTTCCTGTTGGAACTCATCCGCCGCGCGGGAAACTTCAGAGGGATCTAAAATAAAAACATTTAAGTCCGAACTGAAATGATCCAGCACAGAAGACAAGGACTTATAGCAATAAGGCAAAAGAAGTTCACAGCCAGCGAAATAGTTTTTCAAAGAAATAGAACGAACAGCCTCTTCGGCTTCGGTCGGTGTGACTTCACGGCGCTTAAAGTCGGCGCGTAAGTTTTTAATGATATCTTCGATGTTTTCGTCAGAAAGCTCGAACTCGTAAGTGGGAACTAGATGCAGCTCTTTGGTTTCATTTAAACTGCGCTGATCCACCACCGAGAAATAGCGCAGTGATTCGATCTGATCTCCGAAAAGCTCTAAGCGAACGGGCTGCTTTTCTGCTGGTGAGTAAATATCCACGATGCCACCGCGAATACTGTACTGCCCGACATCTTCTACAATTGGAGCCGACTGATAACCTAAGGAGTTGAGGTATTGTGCTAGATCTGTAGGCAGCTCGTCACCTGCAATCAGTTTACGGCAGCGCTGATTGAAATTATAAAACGGAGCCGTTAGCTGCATTAAGGCGGCAATAGGGACAATAAAAATGTCGTTTTTTTGAGCTTTGGCGCTCCAATACAGAAAGCTCGCGCGTGAACGCCGAACTTCCGGAGATGGAAAAAGCCCAGAAAAAGGCGAAATATCCCAAGGATACAGGATGTGTGTACGCAGTTGATCCGAAAAGAACATCAATTCCTGCTGAAAAGCTAAGGCCTGTGATAAACCAGAAACAACAACAACTTGCGGCAAGCCCTTAATTTCTTTAGATAAAGATTGAGACAAAAAATAAGAAGCAGCAACGCCTGAAGAAGCGCCCAAAATGTTGAACAGTCTTTTGTTTTTTTCAAGTCCACGTTGAATGAAGTCTTCAAGTCGCGTGGAACTTACTTGCCACTTATTTGCCATTTTTTCAGAGTAATTCCGCATCCTTCTGAGTAACGATTTTTCATTGGTTTTTACAGTTTAGCTTTGTATAACTATATAGTTGAAAATTAAATGAAAAAAACGAAAAGATCTGGCGCAAATGTCTGCGTTACGATCTTGAACAACAGGAGGGCTCATGCCACTTGGTGGAGTCATATTCATCACGATCTTTATCGCCGTTTTCGGATTTATTCTGATTCGCTTAGCGCGTTTGACCGGTGGTCGCGCGAAAAAAACAAGTCAGGCTAAATTTGATATCTACGAATGTGGTATCCCAGGCGAAGAAAAGAAAGACACAAAAATCTCGGTAAAGTTCTACCTAACTGCGATTCTTTTTATTCTTTTCGATATCGAAATTATCTTCATGTACCCATGGGCAGTTAATTTCAAAAACTTCATCGCCTCTGGTGCTGGTCCTTTCGTGTTTATTTCTATGTTTGTGTTTCTTGCCATTTTCATTTTCGGTCTTTGGTGGGAGATCAAATCAAAAGCTTTGGAGTGGGACTAGTTTATGATGTCAATGGGTAGCACAACTTTTGAAATTACAATCAATGTAATCAAAACACTTTTAGTGTTCTTGATGATGGTACAAGCGGTACCTATATTGGTTTGGCTTGAGCGCCGAGGTTCAGGCTTTATTCAAAATCGTTTCGGTCCAAATCGTGTTGGTCCTTTGGGATTGATGCAGTTGTTGGCCGATGCGGTGAAATTCTTAACAAAAGAAGATTTCTTTCCTGAAAAAGGCAATCGCTTCATGTTCTATGCAGCTCCGGTTTTTGCATTAATTCCGGGTGCTATTGCGTACATGGCGATTCCAATGTCAGTGCCGCTAAAACTGGAAAACTACACGTTCCTGATTCAAGGCTTTGAAATCAACGTGGGTATCGTTTTCATTTTGGGTATCTCGTCTTTGGCGGCATACACGATTTTAATGGCGGGCTGGGGCTCTGGCAGTAAGTTCTCGTTAATGGGTGCGATGCGTGCGTCGGCTCAGATCATTTCTTACGAATTAGCTTTGGGTCTTTCTGTTGTGGGCGTGATCTTGATGTATGGTACTTTCAACCTAGGCGATATGATTGCGGCTCAGCACGGGCCTTTAACATTCGCAGCGTTTGGTTACACCATTACCGCTTCTGCACTGATTCCCAACTGGGGCGTTTTCTTCCAACCCGTAGGGATGATTTTGTTTTTTGCAGCAACATTTGCTGAATCAAATCGTCTTCCATTCGACTTAGCAGAGGGTGAAGCCGAGCTAGTTGCGGGTTTCCACACGGAGTACGGCGGATTCAAAATGTTGATGTTCTTCATCGGTGAGTACGCTCACATGATGATCGCAGCAGGTTTGATGACGACATTCTTCTTCGGTGGATACAGCATTTGGAGTTTAACTCCGGATCAAGTGTACCAATGGTTCTATGGCCTAACAGGCTCTGAACAGACGGCGAACATCTTGAACACAGTGGCTCACTTTCTATCGTACAATGTTAAATTTGCAATTTTCTTGTGGATCTTCATCCATGTTCGTTGGACGTTGCCTCGTTTCCGCTATGACCAACTGATGGATCTAGGCTGGAAGACAATGCTTCCATGGGCGTTAGCGAACACGATGATCACAGCGATTGTGATTTTTGTTACAGCGTATTTTGTATTTTAATTTGAGCGGTAAATTAATTGGAGAAATAAAATGACGGCAGATGTTTTTATATTTTGGTTTCTAGCCTTTATCACCGTGGTCAGCGCGCTTTCAGTCGTGATTATGACCAATCCGGTTTATTGCGCTCTTAGCCTTGTGATGACGATGGTCAGTATCGCAGGACTTTTTGTAACACTACAGGCGTACTTCTTGGCAGGCGTTCAGTTGATTGTTTACGCCGGAGCCGTGATGGTTCTGTTTGTGATGGTTCTGATGCTTTTCGACTTAAAACACGAACTACAGGCCTTTTCTAGAGGTCGTTTAACTGGTGGGATTAAATTGGCTGCGGTCGGCATCCTTTCTGGCTTGATCGTGGGAGCTGTTGGAACAGCGGCGGTTTACCTAGAAAACAACGCAACACCGATCAAACAAACTGTGACTTCAACTGAGGCGACAAAACCTCTAGCTGAACATTTATTCTTAACTCACGTCTTCAGCTTTGAAGCCTTGGGTGTGTTGTTGCTAGTTATCGCGGTCGGAGCGGTAGCTCTTTCAAGAAGTAAAGGTGGAACACATGTTGGAAACTAATATCTTCACCACTATCACAGCCAATCACTATTTGATTCTATCCGCGATTCTTTTCAGCATCGGTATGGCCGGGGTCTTGTTAAGAAGAAATCTAATCGTTCTTTTTATGTCGATTGAGCTAATGCTAAACGCAGTTAATATCAGCTTCGTAACCTTTTCCTATCAATCAGGCCAAGTGGACGGGCAAGTGATGGTTTTCTTTGTGATGACGATTGCTGCTGCTGAAGCGGCGGTTGGTTTGGCGCTAGCAGTTGCGGTCTTCAAGCGCTTTAAAGAAGTTAACATCCGTTTCTTTGAACATCTTAAGGGGTAATCCATGAGTCACGAAATACTAATAGCTGTTTTACTTCTAAGCCCACTTGTGGGTTTTATTCTGAATGGTGTTCGCTTTCGTAGTACGAACTATTTACTAGCTGGAAGCATTGCGACCGGAGCCGTAGTTATTTCTTTTGCTTGTGCCATTGCGCTTTTCACTCAGTTGTTGGGTTTACAACCTGATCAAAGAAAATTAGCGGTGACATTCTTTGAATGGATGGCCGTAGATAAGTTTAAGATCAATATGGGCTTTGTTGTCGATCAGATCAGCTCGATCATGATTTTGATCATCACAGGTGTCGGTTCTTTGATTCACTTGTTTTCGATTGGTTACATGCACCACGATAAAGGTGTTACCAAATACTTCGCTTACCTGAATCTTTTCTTGTTCAACATGTTGATCCTTGTTTTAGGGGATTCATTGTTGACGATGTTCGTAGGTTGGGAAGGCGTGGGTCTTTGCAGTTACTTGTTAATCGGTTTCTGGTTCAATGACTCAGCTAAAGCAGCCGCGGGCATGAAAGCCTTCATCACGAATCGTGTCGGGGATGCGGCATTCATTATCGGTATGTTCATCCTTTTCACCACATTCGGCACATTGAATTTGTACGAATTAAACGCGCTGGCTCCGACAACAATGGAAGCTAGCTGGTTGGGAATGGTAACGCTGGGAACGTTGATGTTGTTTATCGGAGCGACTGGTAAATCGGCACAGATTCCACTTTATGTTTGGTTACCAGATGCGATGGCAGGTCCGACTCCGGTTTCAGCGTTGATCCATGCGGCGACGATGGTAACAGCTGGTGTTTACATGATCGTGCGTTTGAATCCGCTTTTTGTTGCGGCTCCGAACACGATGATGGTGATTGCGATTGTCGGTGCGGCAACTGCGGTTATGGCGGCAACAATAGGTTTAACTCAAACCGATATCAAAAAAGTTTTGGCTTATTCAACAGTATCTCAACTGGGCTACATGTTCTTAGCTGTGGGCGTAGGAGCTTTCGGTGCGGGGATGTTCCACTTGATGACTCACGCTTTCTTTAAAGCGTTGATGTTCTTGGGTTCTGGCTCTGTTATCCATGCTATGCACGAAGAGCAAGACATCCGTAAAATGGGTGGTTTGCGTAAGTACATGCCGATCACACACTTCACATTCTTCTTAGGATGGTTGGCGATTATCGGGATGCCGCCATTTGCAGGGTTTTTCTCGAAAGATGAAATTTTATATTATGCCTTTTCGTCTCCGCGCGGACACATTCTATTGTGGTTAGCTGGAGCCATTGGTGCGACGTTAACAGCGTTCTATATGACTCGTTTGATGGCGTTGACGTTCTGGGGAAAATCTCGTGTGGACAAAAGCGTTCATCCTCATGAAAGCCCATTGGTGATGACAATTCCACTGATGGTTTTAGGTCTATTATCCGTGATTGGTGGATGGATCGGTATTCCTCACGTTATTGGACACTACTTAGGACACCTTCCGAACTTCTGGGCTGAGTGGTTGTCTCCGTTAATCAAAACTCTTCCTGAAGCAGAGGGCATCGTGCACTCAGCAACTGAAGAGTGGATCTTGATGGGCGTGTCAGTGACCTTGGCTTCTGTTTCCGCTTTAGTGGCCTTTATCATGTACACACGTAAAACAGGTGCAGCAGATAAAGTCGCAACAGCGATTGCTCCGGTTTACAATGTTGTGAATAACAAATACTACGTAGATGAAGCTTACTTCGGTGGGATCATCAATCCGCTAGTAAATGCGAGCCGCAACTTGTGGCAATACGTGGATGTAAACGTAATTGATAAAGCAACGTACAAAGCTACGGATTTAGTTCGTGGTGGCGGCGCGATTGTGAAGTCATTACAAAACGGCAATATGCAGACATACGCGATGTATGTCGTTATCGGTGTTGTCATCGCTTTATCTTATATGTTGATGGGTTAATGAGGTTGTTATGATATTGTCGCTTTTAATATTTTTACCAGTACTGTTCGCGGCCCTAGTAATGATTTGGCCGCAAAAAAGCACGGTTCGCCACTTGGCTCTAGGTTTAGCCTTAGTTGAGTTCGCGCTGTCTCTTGTGTTGTTACAAAAATTCGACACAGGCACTGCGGCTCTGCAAATGGTTGAAAAAACCGCGTGGATCGAACGCTTCGGAATTTCTTACTTCCTTGGCGTCGATGGTATTTCGCTAATGCTCGTGGTTCTAACAACGTTCTTGATTCCGGTGATTGTACTGGCGTCTTGGAACTCGATTGATAATCGTGTTCGTGGCTTTCATGCGGCGCTATTTGTATTGCAAACCGCAATGCTCGGTTCGTTCTTAGCTTTAGATGCGATTCTGTTCTATGTGTTCTGGGAGCTTTCACTGGTTCCAATGTACTTCATGGTCGGTATCTGGGGTGGCGCGCGCCGTATCTACGCCACCGTTAAGTTCTTCATCTACACGATGGCGGGTTCGGTTTTGATGTTGTTAGCGATCATCTACATGATGCGCTTAACACCAGAAGTAACAGGCGGCACGATGAGCGCCAGCCTTTTAGACTTCTATAAATTACACATTCCATTCGTGGGCGGTGATTTCTTTACAGCTCAGACGTTGTTGTTCTTCGCTTTTGCTTTGGCCTTCGCGATTAAAGTTCCAATGTTCCCACTTCACACATGGTTACCAGATGCCCACGTGGAAGCACCGACGCCAGGTTCTGTGGTTCTTGCGGGTGTGATGTTAAAGATGGGTACATACTGTTTCATCCGTTGGGTGATTCCGATGTTCCCTGAAGCAACTGAGCACTACGGCTGGATTTTCGTGGCTGCAGGTGTGATTGGTATTATCTATGGTGCTTTGGTGGCGATGGTACAGCCAGATGTGAAAAAACTTGTAGCGTACTCTTCAGTGTCGCACATGGGTTACATCGTGGTGGGATTGTTCGCGATGAATACATACGGCTTAAACGGCGCTTTATACCAAATGTTGAATCATGGTATTTCAACAGGAGCTCTGTTCATCTTGATCGGTATGATCTACGAAAGAACACACTCGCGTGATATTGCAAAATACGGCGGATTGGCCGGAGTTCTTCCGATCTACACGATAGCTTTTATTATCGTGACGATGTCGTCTATCGCGGTTCCGTTAACGAACGGCTTCGTCGGCGAATTCTTAATTTTGTTGGGCTCGTACTATTATTCTCCGGCAGTGGCTGTTTTTGCGGTCAGCGGTGTGATCTTGGGTGCGGCTTATATGTTGTGGATGGTGAAACGAGTTTTCTTCGGTCCTAAAGGTGAGTTGGTATTAGCTGGTGAAAAAGATGCTGAGCATCCGCTACATGACTTAAGTGCGCGTGAAATCGCTGTGCTAGTTCCTTTGGTTGTGTTGATCTTCTGGATGGGTATCTTCCCGAATCACTTCATGCAGTATTCAAAAGTCAGCGTGGATCACTTGATTGCAAACAAAAGTAATTATTCGTTTCCAGTAAGTGGTTCGCAACACGCACAGGTTGAGGAGAAGTAAAAAATGTCTTCTATTAATAATATCGTAACCGTCGGTCTTTCTGATGTATTACTGATCTCTCCGATGATCGTGTTGTTTTTGTTCAGCTTGTTGCCAATCGCCATCAAAGTGTTGCGCGGCAATCGCGAACAAAACCCTGTAGCCACAATCATTGAGGCTCTTATCGGTTTAACTTTGACGGCGGGACTTTTAATGGTCTTCGGCGGCGAAGGAGCTTCGGGCGCCCCAACGGCATTTAATGGCCAGTTGATCTTTGACGGATTAACACAGTGGTTAGGTGTTGTGGCTGTTGTGATCGCGGGTGGCGCAATGGTGATGATGTACGAAAACCCATCGACTCGTGGTAAACAGTTTTCAGAATTGTTGTTTTTAGCAATGAACTCGCTATTAGGTGCGCTGATCTTGATTTCAGCGGTGAACCTGATCACGGTTTTCATTGGATTAGAGTTGATGTCATTATCACTTTACTTAATGATCGCGATGTCACATGAACAGCGCATTTCAAAAGAAGCGGCGATCAAATACTTCGTATTGGGATCATTTGCTTCTGCGATTTTCTTGTATGGCGTTTCGTTTATCTACGGAACAACAGGAACAGTCAGCACATTGGCTTTAATTCAAAACGCTGACATGCTTTTGAAAAGCAGTAACTACCTATTTATTTTTGGTTTTGCGTTCATCGTTCTGGGCTTCTGCTTTAAAGTTTCGATTGCTCCCTTCCATGCATGGACACCGGATGTTTATCAGGGATCACCGACTCCGATCACTTCTTTTATGGCGACAGCGATTAAGGCCGCT
The DNA here is from genome assembly GCF_000348725.1 of Pseudobdellovibrio exovorus JSS. Classification (NCBI taxonomy): domain Bacteria; kingdom Pseudomonadati; phylum Bdellovibrionota; class Bdellovibrionia; order Bdellovibrionales; family Pseudobdellovibrionaceae; genus Pseudobdellovibrio; species Pseudobdellovibrio exovorus. The sequence continues at coordinate 2,628,687 of NC_020813.1, read as the reverse complement.
TCATTTGCAGCGTTCTTAAGAATTGTGGCCTCTAAAGGCCTAGTGGGTTCCGAGAACTTACTGATGATCTTGCAATGGTTTGCCGTTATCACGATGACAGCAGGTAACGTGGCTGCATTAATTCAAAACAACTTGAAGCGTACACTGGCGTATTCGTCAGTAGCTCACTCGGGTTATGTTTTGGTGGGTGTGATCACCGCGGGTATCAGTGAAAACTCAGCTTATGGTGCTTCTAGCGTCGTGTTTTACATTATGACGTACGCTCTTATGACAATGGGTGCGTTTGCGGTGTTAAGCATGATTGAAAAAGATGAAAATCACTTTGTTCAAACAGAAGACCTTGCTGGATTCGCAAAGCAAAAACCAGTTTTAGCTTTATGCTTTACGATCTTCTTGTTGTCTTTAGCGGGTATTCCACCAGCTTTAGGTTTCTTCGGTAAGCTGTACTTATTCAGTGCGGCGGTTAACGAAGGACTTCTGTGGTTAGCTTTCTGGGGTGTTGTGAACTCGGTTCTAGGTGCGTACTACTATTTACGTCCAATCGTGGTCATGTACATGAAAGAAGGAAATTGTACGACAAAAGAAGAAGGTCACTACGGAACAACAGTTGTTGTGGTGATTTCAGCATTGTTGATTTTAGCTTTAGGTTTGATCTCGGGTCCGATCTTCAGCATGATCGAAAAAAGCTTAGGCTAATCTGAATTTTTCTAACAACAGAGCTAACTTTTCGTTAGCTCTGTCATCAATTTAAAAAACCACTCTTCTTGATGTCCTTGAATCGCCAGTAAAGCTTCGGGGCTTAGACTCTGAATTTCCTCAAGAATTTTTTGCACATCTTCTTTTTTTCCTAAAGTCACTTCGGCGTGTCCACCATTTTCTAGATATAATTTTTTTAAAGACTCACCATGTGGCCCAACATAGTAAATTTTCTTCAAAGGTAATTCAGCCCACCGCTGGGCTGCAGTCTTGATAAAGGCCAGCTCGTGTACAGGATCGAAATCGACAAAGCCAGAGATCAAAGCAAAAGATGTTGGCGGTTTCTGCTGAGCTAACAAGGTAGAAAAAATCTTACGGAAGTTTTCTAAACTTTCCGGTGTTGTCACGCGCCCATCCAACAAAGCCAGTTGGCCATTTCGTGTGTGCATTTGCGACAAGCTAAAAGGAAGCTTTGGCCAAAATGAAAACTCTGGCATCGGGGTCGCACCAAGAAAGTCTGTTATTGCATCGACAGCGGCATAAGCTTGCGCTTCATGGGGGCCAGACAAGCCTAACTCAGACGAAACTTTTTCAGGATGATAAAATATAAAAGTCTTATCTGGAAACTGATCGGGAAGTGGACTTTGTAGGGGATCAAGAGCATTTAAAAAAACAGTTTCTACAGAAGAAACCTGTAACAGCTCTGTTTTTAGGGCGAAGACATTCTGTAAATTCTTAAGATATTTTAAATGCGAGTGCTGAATGTTGGTCAGCACGACGTTTTGTGGCTGAAGAATTTCACCTAAGGCAGAAAGCTCTCCGAGTTGACGGGCACCTAATTCGACGACAAGCTTTTGTGTGCTTCGACGAATATGCAGAAGCAACTCACACAGTCCGAAAAAACTATTGCGATTGCCATCGTTAAACTGAGTTTTAAAATGAAAATCTAAAGCGTATTGCAGCCACGTGCCGAGTTGGCTTTTTCCGGTGCTTCCCGTGATGGCAATGACGTCTCCATCAAACTCTTGACGGGATTCATGGGCCATAGAGGCTAAAAAGGCGCGGTGACTTTCGACAAGATAGACGTCGACATTGTTGGGAATTAAGGCCGCTAAGTGTTCGTGGGAGGTTTCTAGAACGACTCCGGCCACACCAGCTTCAAGCGCTGTCTTTAGATAATCGTATCCGGACCAATCGTAGTGAGTGATAGCGACAAACAAACTGCCGCGCATTTCGTGGCGGGGAAAAAAAGCAACGCGCTCATAGCGAGGCCTTTGACTACGAATCTTAATTTGAGCCAACTTGAGAACAGCGGATTTGAAATCTAGAATATAAGTCGGGTTCACTCTATATAACTCTAGTCTTTTTTTACTGAGTCAGCCAAGATATTAAAGAAACCCGTGATAAAGCGAACTTTAAATTCTCTATTTGATATAGATCTACGCTCTTTGGTGGCTTTTCGTATTGCCGCGGGACTGCTAGCACTTTACGACGCCCTAATTAAGTTTCCCCATATTCGTTGGCTGTACAGCACAGATGGCTATCGTGATTTTTCAGCCGAGTTCTTCAGTCGCTCATTGTGGATTCATCAACTGATTGCTAATTTGAGTTTACAGCAATGGCAGATGTTAATCGGCCTTCAGGCGATTGCGGGAATTTTTCTTATAATCGGTTGGCGCCCGAAAGTTTGGCTGGTTGTTTGGTTGATTATTTTACGCCTAACGATGCGAAGGAATGATCTAGCCGCACACATCGGTGATTTAGTTTTTACGTTTTTTTGTTATTGGATTCTATTCCTACCATTAAAGTTTTCTTCTACAGGAAGCTTTTTAAAGCAAACCGAAGTGGTGAAGTCGTCATGGTCATGGCCTGTGACTTTGCCGTATTTCGTACAGCTTTTCAGTCTTTACTTTTTTGCCGGTTTCACGAAGTTAGCGCACGACAGTTGGCAGCAGGGATTATTTTTTGTTAGAAATATTCAGTCTGAAGGTGTGTTTGAAAGCTATGGGTTTGTGGCGCAGTTTCCGTGGCTCTTGCAAGGAATCAGTTATGCACTTCCTCTGTTACAGATTTTATTGAGTCTGTTGCTATTGGCTCCGTGGAAAAAAGCGTGGATTCATGGAGGAATTTTTGCTTTTTGGGCCTTTTTTCATTTCATTGGTTATTTATTAGTTTCAGATGCCACGATGTACTGGTTTTTAATGGTGCCACTGATGGTGTTGATTCCAAAAGAGTTTTGGAATGCCCTTGGTCGTTGGCGCTACGCCAGCTTTTCCGAAGAGGAAAAGACAGTGGAAGATCCGTCAAAAAACCCAAAAGCCTCTGCTGTCAAAAAAACCTACGGAAAGGTGAAAGCCACTTTAGCTATCTTGGCTTGTCTTGTGATCGTGTCTAGTAACTATCTTTCGCTTTACCATGATGAAAACCCAAAGATGCAAAAATATTTTGAAATCCTCAGTCGGACTTTTTTGTATCAGTTTTGGTTTGTCTTTTCAGATTTTTCCCCACAGCACAACAACTACTTCTTTTATGTAAAAGAGCACAAGGACGACACCGAACTATTTCTGTTGCCACGGGTGGATCGAGCCGATTCCTTAATTGCGGGCCGCTTTCACGTGATGAAACGGGCCATACACAACACCTATGAAAAAGAAAGATGGGTGGCCGCACTTTGTCTGGATCATAGTGAAAAAAGAAAAGTTGAAATTTACAGCATCGTGGTTAAGCGATACATCCGAAAGTTTTCAGATGAACCACCACTAAAGCCAACCATTACCTACGCCGACGAACAAGAATATATCTGTCACGACTTGATCGCACGACATATGGGCCGTTACAATTAAATCACGATGACACTATTCTATCCCGCATCTCATCTTTCGCATTACTCGATTTCAGAACCTAAAGAAGGTCATCAGCTCACACACTTTAAACTCTTTAATTCGCGTCCGCAGTTGCCATTTGTGGAAGCGCAGCGCGCGTGCCAGTTGATATACGAAAAATATAAGACTCCGTTGATGATTTGCTTTAGCGGCGGAATTGATAGCGAATGCGTAGCGCAGGCAGCGTTGGCCGCCAAAGTCCCTTTTGAGCTGGTGATCATGCGACTTCAACCTGAGTTTAATGATCATGATACAATCTATGCTTTGGAGTTCTGTGAAAAGATTGGTAAAAAACCAATCTTTATCGATTTAAGTATTGTCCGTTTTTATGAGTCCGGTGAATACCTTGAATACGCATTAAAATACCGAACAAATTCGCCACAATTTGCAACGCATCTTTGGCTGGCACAGCAGATTCAAGGTCTTCCTGTCTTTGCAGGAAGCTTTCCCTATATCAACTACTTCGACCGCGAGGGCAACGAGTTAGAGGAAAGCTATTTATATACATCAGAAGACAAAGAATACGGCGTGGATCGCTTTTTCCAACAGACAGGAAAAAGTGGAGTCGGCCATTTTTTTCAATATACACCCGAACTCTACTTCTCTTTTTTAACTCATACCATTGCTGGCTCTTCGAAAAAGAAGCGTATGGAATTAAAACTCGCTACTCACTATGACATGAAAGAATATGCCTTTGACCAAGGCGGCTTCGACACGAAAATCGTAACAGGACGATCTCAAAAGTACACAGGCTTTGAAAAAGTAAAAGAGTACTATGCCAACAGATATGGAATTGGTGATGCTTACGAAAAACTATTCCGCGAGCCACTACAACGAATCTTTCCATTAAAAACATCTGTTAGAACACTATTACCAAAAACAGCGGAAGAAAATTTTTTCTATCATTCAGAGGCAGAAAGTTAATCCATGCGGCAACTGCGTGTTCTCGTTCTATCTAAACCCTCAAGTGCCATTGCGGAAAAGCAACTGACAGAGTTTTGGTCCACATGGAAGCAAGACAAACTGTCGTTATATCGCACCTCAGATAGCCGTTTAAGCGAAGTGGTTCTTGGACCCTATGAACAGCTTGTTTGCGAACGACTTTTTAAAAAAGCAGATGGTGCTGAGTGGTCAGAGGCTCAAAAAATATGGAAGGACGAATTTGCTGTGGTGATTTGCGAAGGAACCTCAACAGCACTTTTTGAAAACTTTAAGTATCAAGATACAGTTTTGGTGGACTCTTTCGATAAGGCGGAAGCCTATCTTAAGAAATTGAGTTTACAGCCTTAAAATACTCTAAATAAAAAGCCGAAGGTTGACGCGGAAAAAGAGCTGCAAAATAGCGGGCTTTTCGCGGGTTATCTTTGTCCGTTTGAAATAAAACTTGCAGGCGAGGATGCGGCGATAAAAGCCAGCTATTCCATCCAAGGCGTAGCTCGTCTTGATTTTCGGGAACGACGCTGCCATAGCTCAGAAGTATGCCATGGCCATCCCGTAATGTTTGATAAAAGCGATCCAAAGCATTTTCCCCTGAGGCTCCGGCTAAAGAGCTAGTGGCTTCAGACAGAGACAGCTTCTTAAGTAAAGAAAAACAAATCAATTCTCGCAAAGCGGTTAGGCGCGCATAAAAATCCGCGGTAGAATCGATAACAATATCATGCTCACGGAAGGTAGACAGATCAAAATCGATCTGATGTTGTTGAGTGAATTTTTTAAGTTCCTCTGCAATGCCCTCAGAAAAAATATCATTAAAGCTCAGAGTGGGAATTGAATCGCCGTCCTGAGAGTTGCCCTTGCAGAAAGATAAAAAGCCATCGCGAACGCACTTTTCATGTTGTCCGAAGTCGCGCAAGAAAAGACGATACCAGCTACCAATGGCTAAAAGACTTTTTGGCCCCTGTTCGTCGCTAGCAAAACCCATTTCATTACAGAGCCCTAGCGGAGCACGCTGGCGGGTGACGATCGCTTCTGCATCAAAGGGTTTTAACAACGCCTGTGCGACCGGATCTTCCAAGACATCATAGAAGTCTTGAACAAATAACGATTCCGTTTGCGCTTGCCGCAAAAGCACAGTGAGGTTTTGCTGATGTAATTCAAAGTGAATTCCGTATTTAAAAAAGGAATCAAAAATCACACGCATTAACGGCCGCGCCACATTCTGTTTGAACCAAGCTAGATAATCAGTCGAAGACTGAGCGCTAGAAACAGTAGCACCAAAGATCAACTTTTCTAAAGCCGTCTGGCGCAGTTGCTGCGAGTAGATAGCAAAGATCGGCAAATACAGATCTTGTCCGTCTAACTGCATTTGTTCAAAGGGAAGTTGACGTTGCAGCTGATAGAAAAAAGTATTCTCGTCTGGCAAATCAAAAGTGGTGCCGCTATGTTCGTTTAAAAAAACAGGATTATCTTTTAACAGATGCGACATTTCGATATTCGCTAAAAAAATTCCTTTTCTAACGGCGGGACTCAAATCGCGCGCTTCATCTTTTTGATAATGGGAAAACTTCAGTAAGGTCGGGTCACAGAAAACTCCTTTGTTGGAGCCTCTCGGTGCATCTTCAGCAAAAGCACAGATGGTCCGAAGGTTCACAAGGACTTCTTGTGTTAAAAACCCATCCGCGGGCCCGAAGGTTTTTTCTAGCAAACGTAAAGCGCTGCGATCCCAAAGATGGGCGCTCAAATAGGGAAAGGGATTGTCGACAACACTTGATACCGCTGGATGTTTTAATCTTTGCGGAGTCAGTTGCCAATAGGGAGTCTTTCCGTGCAGCCCTTTTTGGGCGGCTAAGGTTTTCTTTAAAGGCAGGAATCCATTTTCAACAAAAGAGTTTTTCTGTACACGGGCACCCGTCACATCATTTTGAAAATCATTTAAGGCCACAGAGCGCGAAGACATTGAATTGAGCTCTTGCTGAGCCATCACAAAGGTCTTCGCGATTTGTTTTTTGAGTTCAGCCTGTTGGCGGACGTTCTTCATGTGTCAACGTCCTTAGTTTGGAATAAAAAGTGTTTGTGGTTCGTAGGTATTCAAAGCTAAACGCGTTTTTCCATCCACAACTTCTAAAAGGCGCTCTTGGCTTTTAATTAAAAGACCAAGGCGAATTTTATCTAGTTCTAGTTTGGTAAACTGTGAAAACTCAAACGTCGAAATATACTGTGTCCAAAACCAATACTTGTCTTCGTTCCATTCCATGTGGCTCAGTTCGGCTTGAAGCTGTTCTTCCGTGAGGGAGTTGACATTGGTGTACATGTAGTGATTTTTATGGCTTTGCCAGCGCGTTTCTTCTTGAAGTGGATCAGTATGAGAGTCTAACTGAAAATCTAATTGTGGCTCTAAATCCAAAATATAATTCCACAATAAATTAGCTAGGCGCAAGGTCAGATCTTTTTTCCAGTCTTCACGAAAAGAAACGGGTGCTTTTAAAGATTCAGCCATTTCGGACAGATGAAAGTTATCCGGCATCTTAGAAAAAGAAGAAATAATCCGACGTGAATAAAGTCGTTGGGAATGAGAATAGCTGACTTCGTGAAAAATCGTATGGGAGACCATGGGGCTTTCTTTGATCTTAAGTAAATCAAAGCCTGCAAAATCACCACGGCAGTAGTTGCTCGTCAAATAAGACAGGAAGTCTTTATGAAAGGGATTGAAGTCAGGATTAAATTTGCGGAACTCGCCAAGTTCACTGGATTGATAAGAAACAGCAAAAGAATTTGTTCTGGTGCCAATCGGGCAAAGATCGTTAATTTTGTTTTGACTCCAATACCAGTAGTCGGCTCCGGCAACGGCGGCGGCCTCTGTTAACAAATGGCAGAACACCATGTCTTCAAAATTTTCAGAGGTGATTTCTGCGCAGCCAAAGTTGAGGTCTGGACGCAGTTGGCGTACCGCCAGAATAGACCAGCAGTGAATGTAGTCATGCACCACCAGCAAAAGTTTTTTAATCAGAGCATCGTCTTCGTTAAAAGGGCGAGCCGATTGCGCTGGATTTTTTAGCCAATCAAAAACAACGCTGTTGAAGGGCAAGTAGATCTTCATGCTGTAGGGATTAAATCCCGTAGCTGCAGGCAAGCTAGCCTCGCTTTGCCAGCGATGATCGATCGCGCGCGGACTTAATTGAATCAAAGGATCAGTTAAAGCTTTGCGTATCAAAGGAATACGCATCGGACTTTCTAAGCTGATGTCTTGATTGATCAATTTCGTTTGCATAAAATTACCTGCTTTACGTAGTATATAGCCATGACAAAGAACGATACCAGTTTTTTAGAGCTGACGCCCCCCGCAAGACAAGAGAGCTCTTTGTATCCTGACTCCTCTGCGTGGCCAGCATGGAGAAAAAATTGGGCCCGATTTCGTGTCTCATCCCGAGAAAAATTTCCTCACAATTTTGTTGATAGAAAAATAACAGAATCCACAAGCAAACCTCAGACGTCGGCAACTATGGCAGCTGTTGCAAAACCACCGACAGCGATCGTGTTGTTTGATGGTGTGGTAGAAACTCAGCATTCTGAATTACAAGGCTGCACACAATTGCTTTTCAATCCTGAAACAGAAGAGCGCATGGCCACTGTGGATCATGCAACGGCGATGGCTTCGATTGCGGTGGGAAAAACCACCGGCTTTTGCTCGGCAGAGCTGTTTTCTGCTCCGGTCATTTCTTCGAATAAAAATCAATTTGAGAAAAATCTACAGCACGCTTTTGAATTCCTACCGGATCTTGTTAAAAAATATCAAGGACGTGTCGTCTTTGTCGGTACATTTCTGGCCGAGGCTTCAACCTTTGTAGATAAAAAGATAGAAGAGCTTTTGGGTTATGGCGCTCCGGTTATTTGGGCTGCTGGAAACCAAGGTCGCCCTATTAGCGAGTTTTCGCCGACACGCAATTCAGACGTGATCACCGTGGGCGGCACCTCTTTTTCGGATTCATTTCTGTGGGAAGAAAAACTGAGAAGCAATTATGGGGAAGGTCTGACTCTATTAGCGCCAGCGAAATACATTCACGCGGCATGGAATACAGAAAAGGACTACAACCTCTGCAGTGGAACCAGCACCGCAGCCATGATTGTGGCGTCCGCGTGCGCCAACAAAATTCAAAAGGGCAGCGCAAACCAACAAACGCACAGTCAGACGCATAGTCAAACACATAGCGAGCTGAAGAAAATGTTGATTGCAGAATCGACAAAAGACATTTTGTTATTTCCTCAAGAGGTATTGGCCCCCAATCGCTTACTTTTTTATGAAGAGGCGACTCTTGATCAAAACATGATAAACTCTGTGGAGATTTATGTTGATAAGTCAGAAGTGTAAAATACTAGTAACGACGACGCTTGTTTTCTTGCTGTTTCTGGCGGTGCTAGATCCTGTCGTTTTAGCGTTGACCGAGGAGCCACTCCTCACACCCGCACAAATCAAAGCCGAATCGTTAGAGTACGAGCCTAGCGCCTTTTCAAGACAGCGAATCAAGCGTGAAAAACGACTGATACATAAAGATGAAGGGTTATGGGTTCAAATCAATAGCTATGGCTATCGCGGGGCTGAAATTGAGGAACCCAAAAAGAAATTTCGTCTGGTGATCTACGGCGGGTCCACCGTTTTTGATCCCTTAGTCGCGGTCAGCTGGCCCGAGCAACTGCAAAAAGAGTTAGAAGCAAAAGGTCTTCCTATCGAAGTGATCAATGCAGGAATCCCTGGGGCCTCAAGTGCAGAAATCACCGCCAGATTCCTTTCAGAGGTAGAGTTTTTAAAGCCAGATGCGGTTCTGCTTTATGAAGCGTGGAATGACATTCGGTTTTTCAATAAAAGCGCGCCACAACTTCCGTTTATTCCCTCTTTTCAGGAACAAAGAAATGTCTACATTTATCCCGCAAACAAAGTGGACGAGTTTCTTTCAGAGCACTCTTATTTATACTTACTGGCACGCTATAAGTTCCTCGATATTTATTTTTCAGAAGACAACAAAAACGCCATAGAAAATCGCCGTGCGAACTATGGCAACGACGAAATGTACGGCGCAGAAATAAAAGAAGATTTCAAAAATCAAATTAAAATCAACTATGAAGCTTTTGTCCAGATAGCTAAAAGCGCAGGGGTAACGCCCATTTTAGCAACGCAGGCGATGTTGCCCGTAAAACATCTAAAAGACGAAGATAGAAAAAAAGTGAACTATCGTTTTGTCGAGCTGAATTTTGACGGAATATTAAAAGCCTCGCAATTAATTCAAAATGAAATCCGACAGGTCGCTAAGTCACGACAATTGATTCTGGTTGATGCGGACAAAGATCTTTCGGGAAGAACAGAGATTTTTTATGATCATGTGCACTTCAACGGAAAAGGCTCAGAAGATTTTGCTCACTATATGGGAACACAATTAGAAAAGCCGCTTAGGAATCTTTCAAAAAGCGTTCGTTTAAAGTGATGATCTGGTCGACTATAGGATTAGACAAATGGTTTTCTAGCTGCCAACTGGAAATAGTCTTTTCATAGTTTTCGGCTAAACCTAACGAGGTAAAGTAACGCGTATTTGAGCCAATGCGGAAGCCATTTCCTAAATCCTGACTGCGCTTACAAACTCTCCATGCCAGCGGAGAGTCGGCTAAATCTTCGCAAATCAAATTCACTTCACCTTGTTCAAGGAGGTTCTTTCCTGGAAGAAGATTTGCGCTTAGAAAACCCCGCGCTAAAAGTCGATAAAGACGAGTCATACCGAAGGCACTTGCTGCTTCAAGAAGAACTTGATAATCACTCGGATGTTGGGCCACCTGATGACAAGAAAAATGGGTGATGTAGGTGTTTTCATAGGTTGGCGGAACGATGGTCGACATCAGCTCTAAAGCCAACACAGTTCCTTCGGTCGCTAAGTGACGTAAAAGCCAGTCGTGTTTTTCTTTTAAAGAAAAGTCTGAATTATAAAAGTAGGTCTCTTTTTTAAAAATTTGATCAAAAGTCAGCAAGTGAATCGACTCGTGAAGCAATTTGTTTTCTGTCTGACCAGACTGTAAAGGAAGAACAAGGCGCACATCGAGATCTTTTAATGTCGGGAATTTTTCACATAAAAAAGAAAAACTATCGACATTGTTTTTATAAAAAAGCTCACGCTGTTCATATTGCAACGGCAATACAAACAAGTGGCTTTGATACAAAATATCTTTTTCAAGGCCATCTCGTAACTCAACTAAAGAAAACGTAGAATCTAAAAATTCACGGCGCACTCTGCGGGCAATTGGTGACAGGTGTAAAAATGCTCCATCTAGTAAAGACTTAGACAGAGCCATTTCTTCATTTGCAAACTGAGTATGAAGATCAAAAATTTTTTGAAACGAAATAGAATCTGTTTTCACCAGTAGAGCTCCCAGCCATTAACTTCATGGTAAAGCCCATGTCCTTGCAAGGTGATTCGTGTTTCGCCATCCCGCAAGATATTGGTAGGACCCGCTTGATGTAAAAGACCGCCAATCGTCAGATAAAGGTGTCCGGATTGATAGGGTAAAAAGTGGCGCTCTTGTGTTTTTAAAAAATTATAGAACTGTAAGTCCGACATCTTCTTTGAATCAAAACCCCATTCGCGCGCGCCGTCGAGGTCTGTACTGGGCTCAGTTTTTTCTAAAGAAGAAATTAAATCTTTAAAAGGAGTGGACCAGTAGTAAAGACCACTGCCAGCAGAAGGAACATCAATAGCCAAAGTAAATGTGATAATGCGATTTAGATCGGAACCTTCACGCCATGACTTTGGAACCCGCCGTGCCTGAAAATCAAAGTGAGGTTTTGATAAGGGAGCATTGCTTTTATAAAGCAAAAAGCCAGGCGGAGCTAACTTTGAATGGTAATGGACATTTGAGTACGATAAAAATTGCTGCAGTGAATTTTGTACTCTGGAATATAGCCAATCCAGTGCGGCAAAATGAGTTTGTCGAAACATCTGTGCTTCTTGTAAATAAAATTGCAGTGCATTTTCATCAGCAGAATTTTTATAAAGGGGCTGGCCGATGGTGTACACGTCTGACTTTTCTACAGAGACGTTTTGAGAAAGATACTTTTTAACAGCAGAAAGCTCGTCGGCCGAAAGAAATGGCGTTTCCCAAATTTGTCCCGCAACTCCACGGAAGACAGAGGAGAAACCTTGTTTGTTTAGTCCAGAGGCAGAAAAAGACGCGGAAGAGTGTGACACGTAATTTAGGGTAACAGACCCCCCAGTTTGTGTAAACTGACCATTCTGAGACACAGTGATCTTCCCCAACTTACCCCAATAAAACTCTTTGCGAAATGTGTAGGGTTCTTCTAAAATATACAGAAAGATACAAAAAATCGTGAGTGGCCTAAAGGGGGTTGTATGCAGTGGTCAAAACCGCAAAATCGCAGATCAGCAGTACGAAATGTCTTCAGTATTTTCGCCGGCGTCGCGGGATTGAGTTTTTCATCTTCTGCGAAAGCATTTGACCTTGAAACAGCTTTTGATCTTTCGAAAGCCGATATTGAGCGTTTTGGTGAACACGCAGAGCTTTTTCGCGCGTTCCGTAAAGACTTCGGCCATCAGCTAACAGAGGGAATGGCTCACCACGCACAAAAATCAACTCAACCAGAAGTTTGCTTGCAGGCACTTCAAGCTAAATATGTTCCTGCCGCACAAGAAATTTTAAAATCTATCGAAACCGAGTTTGCAGAAAACACAATTGCGAGTCTGACAGATTCAGAAAAAAAGCTTTTAACAAAAATCCTTAAAGATCACGGTCCTGAAGTGGGCTCTTTAATGGGTAAAGTCTTCAAAGCACGCAGTACGGCCATGACGCAAATGTTCCACCGCTTAGATAGCGAGATGTCGACATTTGCAATTAACTTTTCAGGTGCGGGTGAAAATGAAAAAAAACCAAGTTAACAAAAACGTCGATCCAAAATCGGAACAGACGGAAGCAGATCTTTACAAACAGGCTCAGCGATCTATGATCGAAAAAGAGTGGGACGAGATTTTTAAAAACCTTAAGGTTGATGAAGAGGAATATAAAGTCTTCTTAAGTTTCGGTGACAAAATGGATGATTCGCGCCCACGCGGTCCCGGCAGCATTCGTTACAACAAAAAATAATTCTTTAAAAAACTGATGAGGCGATTATCTGTGGAAACCTTCATGCTGGCATAGCAGTTGGGACCATAGCGAAAACCCTCGTGAGTAAATTCTGAATCTTGTGTAAATCCAAAACTAGCGTAGGTCGCCCAACTGCTTTGGCGCGGAGTCGTCCACAACAGCGTGGCCTTTTGCTTTTTGGCTTCAGCTAAAATTAAATTGAACAGCTGTCTTGAAATTCCCTGTCCGCGATAATCGGGATCGACGTAAAGACCGCGCGCGCGAAAGTGCTCTGGCGAAGTCAAATGACCACTGTAAACACCAACGATTTTGCCTTCATCTTCTGCCACGAAAAAAACAGCAGAATATTTTTTAGGAATATCAATGTCATAACCAGACGGATAGATCATGCAACTGGTGGATTGAAAATCATATTCTGCACTCCAGAGCTTTTCCCTCCAGACAGGAGCTACTTCGGAAAAGTCTGAGGGGCGATATTTAATCATAACCGTTTTATCCTTCACCCCGCGATGGCAAGGTCGTCTATATATATTCGCGAAGAACGTGTAAGCCCGACTTGAAGCCAACGCGCAGAATTTTTTCTAAAATCTGTGGGTTCAGCGAAAAGTGATCTGCAAAAAACATTTCGTAATTTTGCGGACGGGGAGAAATATATATATAATCAACATCTGGTTGATGCGAGAGTTTTTCACGTGCGACACCGAGAATCTGTTCTGTCATGCTCGCATTTAGATTAAGTTCGGCACATGTTTTTTTCAGTGCAAGATAAGTGTCTTTTTTCTCTTTTTGATTTTGTATATGGCGTGCGACTTTTTGCTCCAGAACTTGATACAAAGCCTGATTCACAATCGCGGGCATACCAAATGTATGAAGCGAGCCCACTTCCGAGTTAAAATGATAGGGCTGCATGGAATAAGAGGCGATGATTAAATCTGCACCATGATCGGAAGCCACATGGGAACTTAGCGTGTCGCGGATTTCGCCATCATAGTGATAGATGATCTTGCCGTTTGGCTTTTTTACCGGATAAGGTGCATAAACCGGAGGCAAAGATGTTGATGCGGCAACCGCTTCGGAAATCTTAGAATAACCGATATATTTCGTCGTCGAATTCTTTGAGCTTTCTAAATAGGGTCCAAAGATGCTTTTTCGTGAGTGATTTAACTGAGTGGCAATGACATAAAGCTCGACACCTAAGCGTGAAAACTCATTTTCATCCAAAATATATTTGCGTAAATAACGTTCAACTCCGTTGGTGTTGAATAAACCATTTAATTTAAAACCGCGCTTTAAAAACACTTCAAGTCCGCCAGTAATCAGCGACTTTTGCATCAAGCTTTCAGGCATCCAACTGAGGATTCGTTTTGAGTTGAGATTAAACAGATGGCGATAACCGATGGGTTTAATACGCTCATCGTGGGGAACACTGTAAAACGGAGAGTTACCAAACCCCACTTGAAAGGCTGTCACTAAAGATTCCAACGATTTTCCAGAGGCCAAAACAGAAGCAACAAAAGCTCCTGCACTGGAGCCCACATAAAGGCGAATTGTGGGTTTGTTTGAGTTCTGAGCATCACCATTTGGATAGCGTTGAAGAACAAGTTCCTTAGAGCCTCCGGCAAAGACGAAGCCTTTTTCTTGGAGCGCCATGCAGACGCCAATATGATAGGCAGCGGCTTTGATCCCGCCTCCACTCAATACTAAAGCTATCTTCTTTTTACCTTGGATATTCATCTGAAGGGCTAGTTAACCACGAAAAAACAGCGAAATAAACCCATTTATTAAGACTAAAGTCTGACTACTCACGACCTTGGTCGGCCTAGTCAGCACTTTGAATATCTATATAAAAATCAATCTCATAAGGCGATTGACACGACTTTCATGTATGTTAGGCTTTTGATTAGTCGAGGTGAAACAGATGACCACTGCCGGTTGGTTACCATTAGCTGAATACTCAATTAAACATCAAGTGAGTATATCTACGTTAAGACGTAGAATTAAAGCCGATGACATTAAGTTTCGCTTTCAGGATGGCAAATACTTCCTGTACGACCAAACCATGAGACAGGCGTCTCAACATGATTTGAAACAAGAGGCTATTAAATCAGCCCCTCCCGCAATGGCCCATCGCCCCTCCCTAAGAAGCGAAATCCAAAGTGTAGTTTCAAATACAGTTGCGTCGTCACCGATGATGACGGGATCTCTCCTGGCGACTTCTTCTGCGCCAGCTCCAGTAAAAATGGAAGCAACAGCAAGAACCGAAGCTCCTGCCGGAGCCACTTCGGGTTTAGAACCAGGTGAATCTGTGATCTCGGCAGCGAACAAGCTGTTAACCGATCTGAAAAAAGCCTACACACAAGTTCTTCAAGAAAAAGAAGAGCAAATCCTGCAACTTCGCGAAGAAGTCGTGGACCTGAAAACACTCATCAAAGTTCTAGAATCAGAAAACTCAAGACTGCGCGATTTAAGGTAGGCCGTACCTTATCCGGAAATATACGCGATCTGAGATATTAACGGAGCGGACGTCTTTTCCACAGACCTGACACTCTATAAGATAAAAATACTTTTATTGATCTTCTGTCTTAAAAATAAGCGACGACTATTTTTTTGAGGACAAAGAGTTCCGTTTTACACTTGGTTCAAGGCGAGTATAAAAACACTCAAGTGCTTTATATTTCCGGATAAGGTACGGCCTACCTCAAAAAAAAAGCACCGGCCATGACTCGACCGGTGCTTAGGAAACATAGGAAACAGGTTTGTTGTTAGTAATTAAGCTGCAGCTGTTGAGGCTTTAGCTTTCTTTTCTTGTCTTTTAGTACCTAATTTTTTCATAAACTTTTCTGACTTTTCGAAGGCTACCGCGAACACTTCGTCTAAGTTTTCAGCCAAGATAAAGTTCATTTTTTCTTTGAACTGCGTCGGAATGTCTTCTAAATCCTTCGCGTTCGCCATTGGGATGATCACGTTTGTAATACCTAAGTTCAAAGCCGCTAAGCATTTTTCGCGGATTCCACCTACAGGTAACACACGTCCTTGCAGAGTCACTTCACCAGTCATTGCGATATCGTTACGAACCGCGGTTCCTGTCAACAAGCTCACTAAAGCTGTTGTTAGAGTGATACCAGCAGAAGGACCATCTTTAGGGATCGCACCTGCAGGCAAGTGAACGTGAACATCAAATTTTTCAAACATTTCTTGGTCGATACCAAGTTCGTCCATGTGGGCGCGGGCGTAAGACATCGCTGCATGAGCCGACTCTTTCATCACATCGCCTAGTTGACCAGTCAACATCAAGTGACCTTTACCTTTCATTTTCAAGGCTTCGATCAACAGAACTTCTCCACCAGCTTGTGTCCAAGCTAAACCTTGAACCACACCGACATTTGATTCCAACATTTTGTCATCACGAGTGAAGCGAGGAGGACCTAATAACTCAGGAACTGTTTTCGCATTTACTTCGATGAAGTTAGTTTCATTCATTACCACTTGTTTTGCTACTTTACGGCAAACAGAACCCACTTCGCGCTCTAAGTTACGAAGACCAGCTTCGCGAGTGTAACCAGCGATCAAGAACTTCAAACCTTCATCAGTGAAACGGATGTTTTCTGATGTGATGCCATTCGCTTCCATTTGTCTTTCGATCAAATGTTTTTTCGTGATCAAAAGCTTATCGTTTTCTGTGTAACCTGGGATGTAGATCATTTCCATACGATCACGAAGTGCCGCAGGGATATTTTCTACTACGTTTGCTGTCGCGATGAATAATACATTCGACAAGTCAAAGTCCACGTTCAAGTAGTTATCACGGAAAGAAGCATTTTGTTCTGGATCCAACACCTCTAACATTGCTGATGACGGATCACCTTTAAAGTCAGAAGCCATTTTATCGATTTCATCTAACACGATAACTGGGTTGCGTGTTTTAGCTTGGCGTAATGCTTGGATGATTTTACCCGGCATTGCTCCAACATAAGTTCTTCTGTGACCGCGGATTTCAGCTTCGTCTTTTACGCCGCCTAATGCGATACGGAAGTACTCACGGCCCATTGATTTAGCGATTGAACGACCAAGAGAAGTTTTACCTACACCTGGAGGACCGCTGAAGCAAAGGATTGGACCTTTGATAGTTGATTTCAATTTACGAACAGCTAAGAACTCTAATACGCGATCTTTAGCTTTTTGTAAGTCGTAGTGATCTTCATCCAAGATAGCTTTCGCACGTTGGATATCTAAGATATCTTCAGATTGTTTGCCCCAAGGAAGATCAACCATCCAGTCTAAGTATGTGCGAACCATAGTCGCTTCACTTGCGTCTGGGTGCATTCTTTCTAAACGAGACAATTGTTTTAAAGATTCAGTTTGAACAGCTTCTGGCATACCAGCAGTAAGGATTTTGTTTTTCAACTCGTCCATTTCTTCTGATTTAGAGTCGCCTTGTTCTCCCAACTCATTTTTGATGGCCTTCATTTGTTCACGTAAGAAGTTTTCACGTTGACCGCGTTGAGCATCGTTCGGGTTGTGACCACGAGTTTTTGCTTGCGCTGTAAGCGTTTCCACTTCTTCTTGTAATAATTGGCAAACTAAAGACAATCTTTCTTTAGTATCAGTTGTTTCTAATACTCTTTGAGCATCAGCTACTTTTAAGCCCATGTTGCTAGCGATTAAGTCAGCGATACGACCTGGCTCAGTAACATCATCTAATACTAATAAGATGTCCGGAGATAACGCTTTACCTAAAGCGATTGTTTTTTCGATATGAGATTTAGCTGTTTTAACTAAACCTTGTACTTCTTCAGCATGTTCTGCTTTTACAGTGTCTTCAATTTTTTCAACTGAAACTTCAAATGAACCTGAAGTTTTAGTGAAAGATTTGATACGACCTTTAGCTTCACCTTGGATTAAAATTTTAACACGGCCATCAGATAATTTGCGCATGCGCATGATCTTAGCCACTGTACCAGTCTCATAGATGCCGGCTGGATTTGGGTTTTCTTCTGTGATGTCTTTTTGCGACGCCAAGAAGATAAGGCGGTTTTTCGAAAGCGCATCTTCCACTGAACGGATAGAGGCTTCGCGACCAACAAATAAAGGAATGATCATGTATGGAAATACAACGATGTCCCTTACTGGTAACATTGGTAGTGTTTGAGGAATTTCTACTGCTTGATTATCAAATGTCATTTTCTGCTCCTGTTTCCTGCAGAATTATTCGGTGCATTCTGAGATTCTCTAAATCCACTCTTAGTCCTGTTTTGAACTATTTTGGGACCAGTTCTTCATTTCTTTTTGGGGTTTTCCAAAGCCTCAGACAGCTGCGGGATAGAAAGACTCTACGTCGGTCTGGGGATTTGATGTAATAAGGAATATAGAGTCTTTCTATCCGCAGAACTCGTTTTGGAAAACCCCAAAAAGAAATGAAGAAACTAGATTTAAATAGTTAAACAGCAGAGTAATTTAGATTTGAACTAGAAAAGCTAGACTTAGGTTCGAAGTCTTTTTTCTTTTGAGAGTTGTCGTAGATTTATTTTTATAGCCTTTAAAACGAGTTCCGCCCTTCGGCGGCTGTTTGAGGCTTTAAAGGCTATAAAAATAAATCCTAACGTGAGTCTAAAAAGAAGACTCACATCCATGTAAGTAACACTCATCCACTGAGCCTTAACAGAGCCTTAAAGGAGTCGTATAAAGGATAAACTGCTATTGAAGAATATTGCGGCCGGCGGAAGAGTTGGCGCTTTCGTTTTCTTCCATGCAGGCGATACATAAAGTGGCTAGTGGGCGAGCTTGTAAGCGGCGTAAAGAGATCATCTCTTCACAGGCTTCACATTTGCCATAGCTACCTTCAGAAAATTTAGAAAGAGCTTTGTCGATCAAAATCAAAGAATGACGATCGCGCTCGTGCAATTGGATGTTTAAATTGTCTTGTAAATTTTGAACAACAGCATCGGCTTCGTCAGCTGCTTTCGCCGAAGCGGTTTGCAAGCTTTTGAACTCTTTGTGTTTGTTAAGAATATCGCTCTTTTGCATGAGCAAAGACTTTTTAATCAAATCAAAATCAGATGTTAAAACAGAGTCGTTTTCGGCGCTCTTCATATCTAATTCCCCCCTAGATAAAAGTTTCCGAAATTTCTAAGGGATAATTACCTATAAGGGTAAAACGATGTCACCAAGAAAGTTTAGATTGTGGGGTGACGAATCATCGCGCAATTGATGAAGTTATTTTAAGGGCTTAGTAAGCATATCTTTTTTGAGCAGATTCGCGGATTTCTGCACCTTCAATGCTCAGTCTAGTCCAAGGTATGGCTAATAGTCGATCAGCCTCGATTTTTTCTTCGGTTTCTTCGCAGATTCCGTAAGTTCCATTTTCGATTCGGGCTAAGGCAAATTCAACCTCAACCAGCTGAGTTTTGATGCGATTTTGATTTACCAAGAACGAATGCTCTTCTTGGTGTGCAGAGGATTGGTCAATTTCGTCTCCGGCAGCTTTGTCGATTTGATTGAAATCAGAAGCGGCCTGTTTTGAACGATTTAGTAAATCAGATTTTAGTTTTAAAAGTTTTTTGCGACATTCTGAAACTAAACTATCAGTTGAACTTTCAGCTGAATTTTCAGTGGAATTGCTAGAACGATTTGAACCATTTACTAAATCCATAAGACCTCCTGTCCTTAAATTAACGAGGTCCTTACAGTGTCTTCACTGTTGAGGACCGCCGTTTTGTTGGTTATTAAGACAGGGGGGAATAGAGGGAAGGTTAAAAATTACTCAACTTTTTTAATAATACCGGCATCTAGGCTTAAAATATGTAAAGGGCGCTGTAATTCCCGCTGGTTAGACATGCGCAGTTCACCTGTAACCCCATTAGAACGCCCTAAATAACGCAATCTAGAGGCCAAGTTTTCACGGCTGCTCACCCCAGAATCCAGTTGGGACTTCAATATACTAGCGGCTTCATAGGCCTGAATTTCCACGATCGTCGGAGACTCACTGAACTGAGCGCTGTAGTCCTTAATAAAAGGGCTTTCGTGCTGAGTAGATCCCTGCGAAACATCCAACGCTTCAACAAAATAAAGATCGGCATTTTCATCAGCCACACGCTTCGGAAGATCCGGAGAATTCCAAATATTCGTGCCGATGTAATTCATTTGGCGAACATCGTAGTATTTCATGAACGCTAAAATTTGTCCTAAAGCACGGCTGCTATCGGGTACGAAAACCACATCGAAATCCACAATCGGCGGCAAGATATTGTCATCGGCCCAGTGATCACGTGTGCTCTTTTGTTTTTTCTTTCGCGCTTTTTGTTGAGCCAGTCTTTGCTTGTATTCTTCGGCGCGGGCTTCAATGTGATAAGTTCCCAAAAGTTTTTGCGCCACTTCAGAAAAGTCTGTTTCTTTTGGATCGTAGGTCTGAGCTGCAGTGACTTCTCCGCCGCGAGCTAAGACGTGATCCCAAAAGATATTACTGAATTCAACTCCGTAAGAGTCATTAGGGAAAACGATAGCAAACTTGCGCGCACCTAGTTTTTCAAAAGCAAACTGAGTGAGTTTATCGACTTGCATTTCCGGAGTCAGAGCATTGCGGAAGACATAGTCGCCGATATTCGTTAAACCAGTTTTTTGTGAAAAGGCGATAAAAGGAACATTGAACAGTTCCGCTTGATGACCTATAGCTGTCGCCTCTGTCGCTGTGAAGCCACCTAAAATCGCAATGGCTTTATCTTCTTTGATCAGCTTATCAACGCCTTTTGCGGCCATCTCGGCATTGCTTTGCGAATCAAACAGAGCCAAGCGGTATTTCGCTTCAGGCTTGTTGAGTTCAAGTCCCATACGAATTGCATTCAAAGCATGTTGACCAATGCTCGACATGCGGCCTGTCAGCGGCAATACGGCGCCAATCACGCGCGCATCCACCGAATAAGACGCTTGGATACTTCCCAGTAAAGCCGTGGCTTGCGTGCCCTGTGGCGTGTTGGGATATAAAGAGCTTACCGCGCGGTAGTACTCGGCGGCTTTCGTTGAGTTGCGATTTTTATGATTGAGTTTACCCAGCTTCAAAAGAACCTGTGGCTTAACAGAGTCAAAAGACGGGGTGGCCGCTGCGATAGCAAGCTCATCTTCAGAAAGTTTATTTTCAATGAGGTCTTCTGCAATTTTTTTGTTGGGAAGATTTTTTCTAAGCTCAGTTAGATTGTTCGTCGTTTCTGTAGGACGGGTGGTATTTAGTGGCGGCAACATCGGCGCTGGATTTTGGGTGACAGGTAAAGATGTTGAACCGGAAGCTCCCGCTGTATTTCCTGAAACAGCTCCTGAAACATTTCCTTGCGCACTTCCTGACGGAGAGGCTTGACCACTTTGTACTGCGCCCTGTGAGCCTGTGGTGCCTGTTTGGTTTTGGGCTGGTCGTTGTTGTTGTCTAGAAGGGTGGTAAACCACTCGTTTGCTCGCGCAGCCAAAAATAAAAAATCCCGCCAGCAATAAAAGCGCGGGTTTTACAGAGGATCTTTTAACAGACTGAAATGTCATTCACGGCTCCTTGTATCAGTTTCAATGTGTCATAAGCAGACAGCATGTGCTGCTGCTTATTTGCGGCCTTTAAGAACCGTTTGTAGTTTGTCATTGTAGTTTTTCACCAGAGGGGTGTCTTCGTTGTAACGAGACAACTCTTCTAAGAGCTCTTTTTGTCGGGGGTTGGCTTTTGCCGGAGTATCCACAATCACACGCACGAGCATATCACCAGAGCCTGTGGCGCCAATGCGCGGAAAGCCTTTGCCTTTAAGGCGGAAGTTTTGACCCGAATGCGTTCCCGCAGGAATTTTAATTTCGGCTTTGCCAAACAAAGTAGGAATTTCTACGGTTTTTCCTAAGATCGCGTCGGTGTAAGCCACAGGAAGATCTAGGATCACATCGTTTTCTTCACGGCGGAACAAAAGGTGCTCTTGTAAATCAATAATGACGTAAAGGTCGCCAGCGGCCCCTGTAGAGGGCTTGTCGCCTTCTTTGGCTAACTTCAAGCGCTGCCCCTGTTTTACGCCAGCAGGGACGGTTACAGAGAGTTTCGCGCGCTCTTCCTTCGAGCCCACTTGGCGCATAAAACTCAAAAGCTTTTCGCAGCCGACGGCGGCCTCTTCAAGAGTAATAGAAAGAGTGTATTTTAAATCAGAACCTTTATTCGGTTGCTGCGAGCGCTGTCCACCGAATCCACCAAAGGGATTTCCGCCGAAGCCTCCACCGGCACCGCCAGCACCACCTGCGCGGCCACCTTTGCCTGTTTGGTTGAAAATATCGCCGAACATATCCCCGAAGATATCACTGAAAGGGTCCGGTCCGCCCGAGCCCGCTCCACCAAATCCGCCACCAGCGCCTCCGCGTGGACGTTGTCCGCCGAAGCCTCCACCACCGAAGGGGTTGCCACCGCCAAAAGGGTTTCCGTTAATTCCGGCCGCGCCGAACTGATCGTAGTTCTTACGTTTCGTCGTATCGCTAAGGACGTCGTAGGCTTCCGAGATCTCTTTGAACTTATCTTCTGCCTTTTTGTCACCGGGATTTTTATCGGGATGGTATTGCATCGCCAATTTCCGATAGGCTTTTTTAATTTCGTCCGCAGAGGCTGATCTTGAAACGCCTAAAAGTTGATAAAAATCTTTAGCGGCCACACAGATCCTTTACTTTTGCGGAGTCGTGGCTACGACCACTTGACCCATGCGGATGATTTTGTCGTGCAATTTGTAAGGTTTTTTAAAAACGCGCGCCACGTGTCCATCAGGAAACTCAGTTGTGGGTTCAGAACTGATCGCCTCGTGATGTTGAGGGTTAAACATTTGACCTGCACTTGGAATCTCTTGAATTCCATGACGATTTAACATGTCTTTCAGTTCTTTCGCTGTCATCTCCATGCCGACTTTAAATGTCTGCGCGGTTTCAGGAGTCACGCCCAATTCAAGGGCGCGATCAAAATTATCCACAACTTCTAATAGATCACGAGCAATACGCTCAGAGCCAAACTTCAACAAATCAGAACGCTCTTTCAAAGCGTTGCGTTTGTAGTTTTCGAATTCGGCTTTTAAATACAGAAAATCATTTTTCCATTTAGCGGCTTCTTCAATAGCAATTTCTAATTCCGTTTTTTGAGTTCCGTCTGTAGCTCCGTTTTCTTGAGCCTCTTCAGACGCGACCTTTTTTTCATTATTTTCTGACATAGCATTACCCTCTAAATTATCTTCTCTGGATATCTTTAAAACATTGAGTCTACTACAGAAAATGTCAATGCGCCTCAGGCAATAAACCAAGCCGTAAAGCGAGTAAAATAGGCTTATAAGTCGTCTTCTGAAAAACTGAATTTTTCAAAGATTTGATTGCTGATTAAAACCCCATTTTCTGTCAGGCGATAATGGCCTTCCGAGTTCTGTAAAAGGGATCTGTTTACTAGATCTTCAGCCAGTGTGATAACCGCGTCTTTCGTCTTGCTTCCGTACTTTTCCCCGAGCTTATCCACAGACAGACCTCGGTCTAGACGTAGGGAGGTGTAGCAGTAATCAGAAAGGGATTCATGCTTCTGTAAGTGTTCGATTTGACGGGGAATATAGTGATCAAGCCCCGCCAATTCCGACTCACTTTCCATTTGCTGTAAATAAAGCTCGAACGAATTGATATTCCAAAAACGCGAACCCCACTGTTGTGGCTTCATATCGTGCTGCGCTGATCGCGCATACGAGTGGGCGCTGAGTCCTAGACCCCAAAAGTCCTTATCTGTCCAGTACAATAAATTGTGCTGCGATTCAAATCCAGACAAAGCGTAATTGGAAATCTCGTAGCGATGAAATTTTTTAGCCGTCAGTTCACGATGGATGATTTGAAACATTTCAATCTGTTCATCATCTAGCGGGCGATTTTTAGACAGAGGATGACCCTCAGGAACGGTTAGACAATAGGGCGAAATGTGACGGGAACCCATCTCGGTGGCGACTTTGATGTCGTAGGTGAGTTCTTTAACAGTCTGTGTTGGCAGAGCAAACAGAACATCGAAAGAGAAATTAAGATCATACTTTTTCAGCAGCTCTAGTGTCTGTATGGTCTGGGCCGAGTTGTGCTCGCGATTCACCATTTTAAGCAGACGATCTGAAAAACTCTGAGCGCCCACACTGAAGCGGTTTACTCCGGCAGCTAAATAGGTTTCTAATTTTTTTTCATCTACAGTGGCTGGATTGATTTCAATCGTGATCTCGGTGTTTGGTCCAGTTCTGTATCCGAACTTGGCGAGTTCTGAAATCAGTTCTACAATCAAATGAGCCGGAATCAGACTTGGAGTTCCGCCGCCAAAATAAAGTGTGTCGATGGGTTTGTCCTGTTGATGCCTAAATAGATTTTTCTTATTGGAAATTTCTTTTTTAACAGCGGCCACGTAAACTTCAGGAGGACGAATTTCGGAATGCACGTAGGTCGCAAAGTCGCAATAGGTGCACCTTTGCAGACAGTACGGAATGTGAATATAAATCCCAAATTGCTTAGACAGCTCAGACATAAGGAACTTATAAATGAAGCAGACAAAATATCAACTTAAAAACAAAATGAAAGTCCTCTTAATCGAAAGCAAGAAGTCCCCTGTGGTCAGCGTGCAGATGTGGGTTAAAACTGGCAGTGCCGACGAAAAAAAATCAGAAGAGGGCATCAGTCACTTTATCGAACATTTGGTCTTTAAAGGCACAGATAAGTTCAAAGTCGGCGAAATCGCCAACACAGTAGAGGCGTCGGGGGGCGAACTAAACGCCTATACCTCTTTCGATCAAACAGTTTTCTATGTCACGATTTCTAAAACATTCAGCGATGTGGCCCTAGATGTGGTCAGTCAAATGATGGGTTATCCAACATTCGATCCGGCCGAGATCGACAGCGAACGTGAAGTGGTTTGTGAAGAGATCAAGATGGGTCAGGATTCTCCGGGCCGCAGATCCTCGCAGTTGTTGTTCTCTTCTGCGTTTAAAAAACACGCCTATGGTATTCCCGTAATTGGTTACGAAAAAAATGTGCGTGGCTGGTCTGCGAAAAAAATTAAACAGTTCTATCAGTCCCGTTATGTACCATCGAACATGTTCCTAGTGGTTAGCGGAGACTTTGAAACGCCAGAAATGAAAAAGAAAGTTCTTGAGTATTTCGGCGGATTCAAACCCTACAAACTTCGTAAAGTGACCCGCGCCAAAGAACCTGTACAGAAAAAATTTCAGTACAAAGTACAGCAGTACAAAATTCAGGATCGCCATTTGCATTTGGCGTTTAAGGCACCGAACGTGCGCCACAAAGATATTCCGGCGCTTGATGTGCTGGCGATGGTTTTGGGTCAAGGGGACAGCTCGGTGTTAGTCAAAAAACTTCGCCTAGAAAAACCAGTGGTCAGTTCGATTTCAGCTTTCAGCTACAATCCGCAGGATCAAGGTCTTTTTGCTGTTTCGGCTCACTATCAAGGAAACAAGATGGACGAAGTGGTGAAAGAGGTCTTCCAACAAATTCATCACTTGCAAGAAAACGAACCGGATTGGAATGAAATCAAAAGGGCCCGTGTCGCCATTTCTTCCGAGCAATTTTACTCGGTTGAAACAGTTGATGGCTTAGCCAATAAGGCAGGATCGCAAGAGTTCTATTTCGGCGATCAGAATGCTCAAAAGAAATATTTAAAAGCTTTAAGTAAAGTCACGCCGAAAGACGTTCAAGCGGTGGCTAAAAAATATTTGAAAATTGAAACGCTAAGCGCGGCCTTTTTAGGTGATATCGACGAAAAACAGTCAGGCCCACATCTGGCAAAAATTCCAGCCATGTGGAAGGCCGAATTAGAAGCCAGAAAAGCGGCTAAAGCCGCTGCAAAAAAAGAAGCAGCCCTAGCCGCTAAAGGTGCGAAAAAATCAAAGGCTCAGAAGTCAGCGAAAAAAGCGAAAAAGCCGCAGATTCCAAACTTGGTGTTAAAAAACACGACAACATCAGCTCAGAAAAAAGTGGAAACAGTAACTTTAGATTCAGGAATAAAAGTTTTATTTAAAGAATCAAAAGACACACCGACTGTTTCGGCAAAATTAGTTTATCGCGGTGGCGCTCGTTTAGAAGAGCCAAACACAATGGGTTTATCTGAACTGACGTCACGCGTATGGGTTAGCGGCACAGAAACACGTAGCGAACAGCAAGTTCTACAAGAGCTAGAAGAGTCTGCCATTGGTTTTTCGGCCTTTTCTGGAAAAAACACCAATGGATTTTCTTTAGATTATTTGTCTGCTTTTGAAGACAAGGCTTTAGAGATCGCGGTGGATTCCATTTTAAATTCAACATTTGATGAGCAGATCATTCAGCGTGAAAAAGAAGTGATCGAGCAAATCATTCGCTCGCGTGAAGATCATCCTTCGAGCTTGTGTGTGCGCCAGTTCTTAAAAGAAATTTTCGGGGATCATCCACTCTCTTACGAGGCTGTAGGAACAGCGCTGACTTTGCCGAATCTGACACGCGAACGCATTCTGCAATTAAAAGATAATACTTTAAATAATCGGGATCTAACGGTTGTGGTTGTGGGTGATTACAATAAAAAACAATGGCTGTCGGCGTTGAAGAAAATCGAAAAAAACATTCAAGGTCACGGCTCTGGTAAGCGCGAACACAAAATGGCCGCGCTTACAGAAAATAAAAAGCGCTTCCTTGAAAAAGACAAAGAGCAATCCCATGTGATCGTCGGCTGGCGCGGATTAACTTTAACG
This sequence comes from Pseudobdellovibrio exovorus JSS, assembly GCF_000348725.1. NCBI lineage: Bacteria > Pseudomonadati > Bdellovibrionota > Bdellovibrionia > Bdellovibrionales > Pseudobdellovibrionaceae > Pseudobdellovibrio > Pseudobdellovibrio exovorus. The sequence goes on along the minus strand of NC_020813.1, from coordinate 2,602,313 downwards.
GATCCAGATCGCTACACACTACAGGCGATTGAAGCGGTATTGGCAGGGCAGGGTGGACGATTGTTCTTTGAACTTCGCGATAAAAACTCTTTGGCTTACTCGGTGTCTCCGCTAAAAATGGAATCACTAGAGACTGGTTACTTCGGCGGTTACATTGCGTGCTCGCCTGAAAAAGTCGACAAGTCGATTGAAATGTTCCATGCGGAATTCAACAAGCTCAGAAAAGAAAAAGTCAGTGAAGACGAAATCAGTCGCGCTAAAAAATACTTAATTGGTCAGCACGACATCGGTCTTCAGAAAAAATCGGCGTTATGTAATTTAATCGCCTTTGACGAAGTTTATGGCAATGACTACGAACAAAGCCTGAACATCGCCGAAGAGTACAACAAAATCACCGCCGACAAAATCCTAGAACTATCCGAGCGCCTCTTCAGCCAACCCCACGTGGTGAGCATTGTGGGGAAAGAGAAAATGTAGGCCGTACCTTATCCGGAAATATACGCGCTTACAGATAGAGCGTGTTCGTTTTAAGCTCTGTTTTTATTGTTAAAAGCAGAGCTGAGTCTTCAAAAAATCCTTATAAAGAAGAAATAAAAAATTGTTTCCATTCATAAATAGCTAAGATCACTTAATATTTTATGTATTCTCAAATAAAGACGCTTTAGATCCCGTAGGGGCACTCCGAAAATATATCGCTGTTTGAAGGAGTACGTAAGATTGAGATTTTCCCAAATTTCGAGTTCATTGAAAGTCGACTTCAAAAGAGTGGGAATTGTTATATTACTTACAATCGTCGTATTTTTAGCAGTCTTTGTTTCTCTGAAATACAAATCCTTCGCTTTCAGTGTTTACGAACGAAGTTCGGCGAAACATATTATGGAAATGTTTAAAGTCTCTCAGGACTCTTTCAAAAAAGAATTTGAAAAATATAATTTTAACACGGAAGAAAACAATAGATATTTGAATATGGGTAGTGAGGTAAAGGGCTACAGTTACTTTCGAGACATACCCTCGGATTACTCAGATAAGATCGAAGAACGCTACAGACCATTTTTAAATGAGTCCAATTATCGGATAATTGTGATTGTGGAAAGCTTTAGATACAAAAAATATTCTATATGGACATTTGATCATCAGGGAAATCTTGAAAAAATATATGAGGAGTCTCTTTAAAGAAGGTTCATATGAACAAAAAGAAATTCATTCAAATGCTCTATATCGCCGGATACGGTACGGCCTACCTTTTTCGTCAACTGTCTCACTTTAAGACAGTTGTAATGCATTATAACAGTTATAAGGGTGGTTTTGAGTTTGCTTTTGGAAAACACGGTTGGAATTAATTTTTTAAAGGAGTTCACGTGTTTTCTATTCAAAAAGGCCGTAAGGCGCTGATTTTGTCTGTTATTATCGCGGCTCAATCCCAAGCTGCTTTCGCTGGAGAGCTGGTTTTTGCTGTGGCCTCTCCGGCAGGGGTGACGGCGAGTGGAACTGTTGAAGCGTCTGGAACGTCAGATGTATCCAGCCAATTGGCGTCAACTCAAATGGAAATCGAAGCTCTACGCGAAATGCTGATCGAGCGCACTGTCGGTAATAATGAACTCTATAATCGTGTGATTTCTCCGGCGAAGTCCTTAGATAAAAATCAAAGTGAGTCCGAGCGCACGATGCAAGCCAACGAAAATATTTTAAATGATGTTGAGCGCGTGTTGACGGCGTTTAATTCAAGCTCAGAGGCTGACAAGTTGAATGCTGTTTTGGCCGCGATCAACCAAATTGACTCCAACATTATAAAGAATAAAGGAGTGAACATTCAGTTCACTAACGGCGAACCGAGTGCGGCTGTTAACCGCAATTTTTTGATGATCTATAAAAGTGCCGACAAGGCCAATCTGACGGCGGAAAGTTTATTGAACACACTCAGTTCCTATCGTCGTTCGGCCCGTCCAAGCGATCACGCCTATGAGTACTCGATGGTTGATAACTTACAACAATCGGACATTCGTTACACGCGTGGTAATGACGATACGTGGAAGCCACCACAGGCACCTGCGTCTATTGAAATCGGCACCGACATGGCGATTAAGAAATGCCGTCAAATCTTGGGTTGGAGATGCGCTACAGCTCTTTACAGTGCCGGCGAAGTTCTTAGCGGGGAACAAAATGTGAAGTACTTCTACACGGGCAGTTACAACATCAAAGCGACTGGTGACCACGCCGAGTTTGCAAAAGATGGCCGTTCAAAAAATCAAGTGGCGGGAAGCACGGGCTTGGTTGTGATTAAAGAAAGTGCTGAGTGGATTTTACTTTTCGGAACAGACAGCCAATGGAGCCACGATAAAATCTCATTTGGATCGATGATTCAAGACTCGGCCGAAAAAGATTTCAAGCGCTTCAAAGAAAGAATCATGATGGATCTAACTATCGGGGCATCGAATATCCGCTAGTTCGATTTTAGATTAATTCGCTAATTTAATTTACTGATTTAATTTGTTAAGGGCCTTTAAAGATATTTTAAGAGGCCTTCTTCGTTACAGTAGGATTTGTAGAGGTCGGAGGCTTCGTAAAATGCGAAGCGGGCAGTAGGGTCTTTTCGCGGTTGATTTTATCAAGACTGCGCGGGACATAACCTACAGACGCCAGTTCTCCGTTTCTATTTCTTTCATAAATAGGCGATCTGGAAATCACTTCGCCTTCCATTCCTGTTAGCTCGATAATTTCACTGACTTCGCGTTTTCCATCTGCACGTCGTCGGATTTGAATGACCAGATCAATTCCTTTCGACATTTGCATTCGCAGATGACGAATCGGCAAATCAATTCCAGAAAATTGTACCAGACTTTCCAAGCGCAGCAGAGCCTCAGACGGAGTATTGCCATGAACTGTGGTCATAGAGCCATCATGCCCAGTGTTCATCGCTTGCAACATATCGAAAGTTTCATCTTTACGGCACTCGCCCACAATAATGCGATCAGGTCGCATGCGCAGAGCATTCACCAAACAATCGCGCGGAGTCACCGAGCGCGTTTCGCCCAGTACATCTTGCCGCACAGCTTGTAGGGGTAACCAGTTAGGATGGTTCAGGCGCAGCTCGGCCACGTCTTCAATGCTGACGATGCGTTCGCTCTGCGGAATCATCGAGCCTAAAGTGTTGAGGAACGATGTTTTTCCGCTACCAGTTCCACCTGAAATAATAATGCTTAAACGACTTTGTACGGCAAAGTGTAGAAACTGCGCCGCCGAGCCACTGATAAAATCAGACTTTATTAAATCCTGTAACGTAAAGTTTTTTACGTTGAATTTACGAATAGTTAAACTCGGTCCACGAGGCGACATCGGAGGAAACGTAATGTTGTAGCGATAACCATAGGGATGAATCACGCCATCAAAGAAGAGCCCCTGTTGCGGATCTTTTTTGTCTGCGGCTAAGATGGAATGAAGTAATTCTTCAAACTGACGGGCATCAATAAATTTGGCGCTTGTTGCAATCAAAAGCCCTTTGTGTTCCGCGTAAATTTTGCTCCATGCATTGATCATCACTTCTGAAATATCGCTGGAATCCATTAAGCTTTTGATAGGACCGAAATCTATAGCCATAGGGTCCTATCGGATTCTGTTTGACTGGCCTTAAGTCGAAAACTCGGGTGTTGTGTCTTAAACTTTAAGCGGTCTAAAGAAAATGCCGATAAAATAGTAACAGGTACAAAGGAGTTGTCTCAGAATGAAATCTTTTGTGTTTTTAACGCCGGAAGCCCACTTTTCAGAAGCTGTAAAAGAGGCCTGCGAAAACAGAAAAGTAAAAACCCCGCCCCATGTTGAAGTTTATCTGGTGCAGTTACTTCAATATTACCTCGACTCGCGCAATTTTCATCGCCCTGTGAACGAAGGCAATGGTGAAAAACCACTGGAAACCTTCGCCGAAATCTATCTTCAGGCCATGAACTCAGAAGCGAATAAGAAAAAAGAATTGATGAAGATCGTCGGTGATCGAGCGTTGTATCTGACAGGTTTTTTTTCGGACTCTTTACAACGTAAGCTAGTCGATGTGGATTACTATGTGGAAATTGGCTCTGCGGCCTATTCGAATCTTTCGGTTTGGACAAAAGAAGACTCTCTGTCTTTAGTGTTTCAGACCTTTTCTAAACGCTTTTTGGATTTTGTTGAAGTTCTGAATTATATCAGTGAAAAATCTCAGGTGCAGGCCGATCAAAACGTGCTTCGCCTCTATGATCGCTATTTGCGCACTGGCTCAGATTTGGCCCGTGAAAAGCTAACAGAGCTGGGAGTGGCTCTACCTGCGACATCGTCAAAAGAACGATTGAAACTGTCTAAAGCCTAATAGATACTGAGATCATCAAAGTGAACAGGGATACTTATGAGTTTTTCTCACATGCTAATACTGATCATCATTGCTGTGATCGTGATACCACCGGATAAGCTTCCAGAAGTGGCTCGTCAGTTTGCACGTTTCGTGAATGATCTGAAACGCCATACGGGTGGAATCTGGGACGACATCAAGCGCGACGCGATGTTAAAACCAGAAGATCTTTTTAAATATAATCCGAATAAGTCTCCGGACTCCTATCAACAGCAGAATGCCCAAATGAGCCAACCGCAACCACCTTCAACTCAGCCATCGAATGGACATGAGCCATTTATTGAAGAGTCAACGACTACAGCACAAGCAGATAAAGCGGACAAAAAAGATGAACCATCTTGATAATCAAAATGAATCTCAAGACAGAAATATGTCGCTGATCGATCATCTTTCAGAACTGCGCGTTCGCATGACACGCTCTGCGTATGCAATTTTTATTGGGATGTTGATCTGCTGGGGATTCAGCGAACAGGTTTTTGATTTTATTAGAACTCCGATCCAACAGTACTTGCCTACGGGTGGATTGGTTTTCACCGCACCGATGGATAAGTTCATGGCTCACATCAAAATTTCTTTTGTCGTGGGTTTGCTATTGTCGGCGCCATTTTGGTTATATCAAATTTGGAGCTTCGTCGCGCCAGCTTTATACCGCCGCGAAAAGCGTTTAGCGACAGGATTTATTTTCTTCGGGACGCTTCAGTTTGTGATGGGTCTTGCTTTCAGTTACTACATCGTATTTCCAATGGCCTTCAAGTTCTTGATGGGTTTTGGTGGAAGCATCGATAAACCGATGATCACCATCGAGCACTATTTAGGATTTGTGACTCGTACCGCGATTGTTTTTGGTCTTTGCTTTCAACTTCCGGTTTTAATTTCATTCTTGGGAATGTTGGGTTTAGTCAGTCAGCGCTTCCTAAAAGAAAAGCGCCGTTTTGCTGTCGTGGGGATTGCCGCCGTTTCGGCAATAGCGGCACCGCCGGATGCTCTGAGTATGATTTTACTTCTTGTGCCGATGTGGGCACTTTATGAGGTTTCGATTGTTGTGGTTGGAATCTTCGAAAGAAAGAAAGCCGCAGAAGAAGCTGAAAACGCTGAAAAATCTTTGGTCCCAAAAGCCTAAACGCGAATCTACAGTAGAACTCAGCTTTAAAAATAAAAACGCCCCTTAAAAAAGAGGCGCTTTTCGTTTGTTAACGATTTAGGAAGTTATCCCAATTATTTTTTTCTGATGATTCTGTCTAAAGAGTATTTGCCGGCACCAGCGAAGAACAATAACACGCATGATGCTAAGTAAAGGAAGGCAAGTTCTTTCACGCGGAATGGATCTGCACTGTGAGCTACAAAACCCGCAGTCGCCATAGTGAAACCTAAGAATAAGGCTGAATGACGAGTGAAAAGACCTACAGCGATTAAAAGACCGCCGGCGAATTCACTTAAACCTGCCAACCATGCAAAAACACCAGCTGCAGGGAAGCCCATAGAAGCTACGCCTTGAACTAATTGTTCTGGTGGAGGTAATTTACCCAAACCATGAGCGAAAGCCATGCTTAAGCCGACGAATAGGCGGAAGATAAGTTTACCCAAATCTGGGTTGTTGATTAATTTCTTGATGCTGTCCATGATGTCTCCTTGTTAAAATTTCTGTGTTGTTAAGCTTTCTTTTCAAATTTAATTAGAACCGCACCTGATTCAACCGAGTCGCCCTGTTTCACACAGATTTCTTTAATGACGACATCGTTCGCGGCGCGCATTTCATTTTCCATTTTCATGGCTTCCATAATTAATAATGGCTTGCCGGCTTTTACTTCGTCACCCTCTTTTACAAAGATTTCGATAATTTTTCCTGGCATGCCGGACTTCAATTGGTCGTCTCCGCCGAAGCCTCCGCCTTTTTTCAAAGATTCATGTAATAACATTTCATCGTTGAAAATTTTAATCATACGGAATGAGTTACGAGTAAATACAGTATATTCAGTATCTTGTCCCAAGACATCAATCAGATAAGATTTGCCTTCAAACAAAAAGCTGATGTATTCCTCGGCGTTACGGAAGTCTTTTTTAGGAATATCATAGTGTTTCCACTCTTGACCTTCCTGCTGTAAAGACACCTTCCAATTGTGACGGCCTTCGATCACATCGACTTTATATTTTCTACCTCTAAGTTCGGCTTCAAAGTACATGGTGAATTCCTATTCTTTCATGAGCACTATATTAGGTGCGCAATTGCATCTTGCGACCAATACGGCGCCAGTTCGAGGCTACATTTAAACGTCTTACATCTTTTGACTGACGATCTTGATAAGCGGTGATCGCCGCCGAAATTAAGAATAACGGATCTTCGATCTCTTTAAAGATTTCTGGTTCTAACACTTCAAAGTTTTTTTCAATAAACTGAGTCGTGTAGCTGCCATCTAAAAATTTCGGATGTTGCAAGATAGTTTTATGTAAAACGATATTGGTTTTAATTCCTGTTAACACAAACTCAGATAAAGCGCGCTCCATACGATCAATGGCTTCTTCGCGGGTGTCTCCCCATGTGATCACTTTCGCAATCATTGGATCGTAATAAATAGGAACTTCATAGCCAGGGTAGGCATAAGAGTCCATACGCAAGAACGGCCCTTGAGGATGGCGGCAGGCGCGGATGACGCCGGGGTGTGGCTGATAGGTCTCTGGATCTTCGGCGCAAATACGCGCTTCGATGGCATGACCTGTCTGTTTCACTTCATCCTGAGTGAAACTTAAAGGATTGCCTTTTGCCACCCAGATTTGTTCTTTCACCAGATCGTGTCCCGTGACCTGTTCCGTGATTGGATGTTCCACTTGCAGGCGAGTGTTCATCTCCATGAAGAAAAATTCTTTGGTTTTGTTATCGAAAATAAATTCAATAGTTCCTGCGCCGATGTAGTTGATCGACTTCGCCGCTTTGACAGAAGCATCACCCATTTTTAAACGAACATCGTTCGGCACACTTGGTGACGGAGACTCTTCAATAATCTTTTGATGACGACGCTGCACAGAACATTCGCGCTCAAAAAGATGAACCACGTTTCCATGAGTATCGCCGAAAACTTGAATTTCAATGTGTTTCGGATCGTTGATAAAGCGTTCAATGTAAACGGCAGGATTAGCAAAATAATTCAGACCTTCCGAGCGGCAGGCGCGGAACGCACTTTCCAATTCGTGATCAGCACGGACCACACGCATCCCTTTACCGCCACCGCCAGCTGACGCTTTGATGATAATCGGATAGCCGATTTTTTTGACGACTTCCTGAGCCTCTTCGATAGTTTCAATCGCGCCATCGCTCCCTGGAACTAGAGGAACTCCGGCCTTTTTCATCTGCGCTTTGGCTGAAAGTTTATCGCCCATGGCCTCCATATTTTCTGGAGTCGGCCCAATAAACACAATACCAGCTTCTTTGCAGGCACGTGCAAATGTTGGATTTTCCGAAAGAAATCCGTAACCCGGATGAATTGCATCGGCTCCGGACTGCTTCGCCACGTCTAAGATCTTACGATAGTTCAGATAGCTCTCTTTCGACGGAGACGGCCCGATATGGTAGGCCTCATCGGCCAAAAACACATGCAGGCTGTCGCGGTCAGCGTCACTGAAAACAGCAACGGAACCGATGCCCAGCTCGCGGCAAGCGCGTGTGATGCGGATCGCGATTTCACCGCGATTGGCAATCAGAATTTTTTTAAATGGAGGAGTAATCATAATATCACGTCCTTCGCTTATAGCGGAATGTTGCCGTGTTTTTTCGGCGGAATGATGTCGCGTTTGTTTTTTAACATCTCAAGCGAATCAATAATGCGCTTACGAGTTAACGCCGGCTCGATCACTTCATCGGTATAACCCAATTCTGCGGATACATACGGATTGCTGAACATCTCTTCGTACTCAGCCGTTAGGCGAGCGCGTTCAGTCGCTGGATCTTTGGCTTTGGCAATCGCTTCACGTTGAATGATGTTCACGGCGCCTTCGGCTCCCATCACGGCGATTTCCGCTGACGGGTAAGCTAAGTTCACATCACTTCTAAGAAGCTTCGAACCCATGACGATGTAAGCTCCGCCGTAGGCTTTGCGTGTGATCAGCGTTACTTTTGGAACAGAAGCTTCGGCGTAAGCGTACAACAACTTAGCCCCGTGAGTGATAATACCATTCCACTCTTGATCTTTACCCGGAAGGAATCCCGGAACATCTACGAAGCTGACAATTGGAATATTGAAAGCATCACAGAAACGGATAAAGCGCGCCGCTTTACGTGAGGCTTCGATATTTAAACACCCTGCCAGCACCTGTGGTTGGTTCGCCACGATGCCCACAGGACGTCCGTTGAAGCGCGCGTAACCGACAATGATGTTCTGTGCGAAGTGTTTGTGAATTTCTAAGAAATAACCTTCGTCGACCACTTCAGAAATCAACTGAAGCATGTCGTAAGGCTTTTTTGGATTATCCGGAATTAAGGCATTCAACGAATCTACAATGCGGTCTGGACGATCTTTTGTCGCCAGTGCTGCTGAGTCATCTAAATTATTTGACGGAAGAAAGCCCATCAATTCGCGAATTAATAACAGGCAGTGCTTGTCGTCTTTCGCGGTGAAGTGAGCCACACCTGATTTTTGCGAGTGGGTGGCGGCTCCGCCCAGTTGTTCTTTTGTCACTTCTTCGTGAGTCACGGCTTTGATCACATCTGGTCCGGTCACAAACATGTAACTGGTATTTTCGACCATGAAAACAAAATCAGTAATGGACGGAGAATAAACCGCTCCACCAGCACATGGCCCCATGATCGCGGTGATCTGTGGAATCACGCCAGAACCCATCACGTTGCGAGTGAAGATGTCAGCGTAACCACCCAAAGATTCGATACCCTCTTGGATGCGAGCTCCGCCGGAGTCATTGATAGAAATAAAAGGCGCACCGTTTTTGATCGCCAAGTCCATGACCTTGCAGATCTTGTTCGCCTGTGTACGCGACATCGAACCACCAGTGACAGTGAAATCTTGCGACGACACGTAAACCAACTTGCCGTTGATGCGTCCGTATCCCGTGATGATGCCATCGCCGTAAGGTTTGTTTTTTTCCATGCCGAAGTTCGTGCAGCGATGGGTGACGAAACGATCCATCTCGACAAAACTTCCCGGATCAAGAAGAACATCCAGACGTTCGCGGGCCGTTAAGCGTCCGCCTTGTTTGTGTTTGGCTTTTTTCTCTGGACCGCCGCCAGCCATAGCCAGCTCGTTGCGTTTTTCCAGCTCAGCGATCTTTTTTTGCATCATTTCCGTCATGGGAATTCCTTTTTGAGGTAGGCCGTACCTTATCCGGCGTTATATTACCGGATAAGGTACGGCCTACATTTTTATGGGTAAGCGCGACCGTACAATCTTGGGAACGATCCTGTTTCACGCACGTGCGGAAGACCGCAGATCCATGTGACAGCACGCTCAAGACCTAATCCGAATCCAGAACTCGGAACACTTCCGTAGCGACGGATGTCCAAGTACCATTCGAAATCTTTTTGATCTAAACCATGTTCTTTGATTCTTTGGATCAGAACTTCAACGCTCTCTTCACGTTGTCCGCCGCCGATCACTTCGCCGTAACCTTCAGTTGCAAGCATGTCGCAACCCATAGCATATCCCGGCTCTTTTGGATCTTCTTTCATGTAGAAAGCTTTGATCGCCTGAGGATAGTGATGCACGAACACCGGTTTGTCGAACTGTGACGAGATAATCGTTTCATCCGGCGCACCGAAATCGTCGCCGATGATAAACTCAGGATTTTCTTTTTTGATAATTTCACAGGCCTCTTTGTAGTGAAGGCGAGGGAAAGGTCCTTTGATCGGTTCTAGTTTTGTTATGTCACGCTCAAGAACACGCAATTCTTCGGCGCGGTTTTTCAAAACACGTTGAACGATGTACTCAGTGAATTGTTCAGCCAAGTCCATGTTGTCGTACATGTCGTTGAACGCCACTTCAGGTTCGACCATCCAGAACTCAATCAAGTGACGACGAGTTTTAGATTTCTCTGCGCGGAATGTTGGGCCGAAGCAGTACACTTTACCGAACGCGCGGGCTGTGGCTTCCATGTAAAGCTGACCAGATTGCGACAAGTACATTTTGTCGTCGAAGTATTTTGTTTCAAATAAATTTGAAGTCCCTTCGCAGGCCGCAGGAGTGAAGATCGGCGCATCGGTCAACGTGAAGCCGCGTCCATCAAAGAAATCGCGGATGGCCATCACGATTTCGTGACGTACACGTAAAACCGCGTGTTGGCGTTTTGAGCGAATCCAAAGGTGGCGGTTTTCCATCAAGAAGTCTGTGCCGTGTTCTTTCGGAGTGATCGGGTAGTTTTCTGATTTGCCGATGATTTCAAAATGCTTCACGGCGATTTCGTAAACATTGGCGTGCTTCGGATGCTGGCGAACTTCGCCTGTTACTTTTAATGAAGACTCTTGAGTGATTTGTTCGAAGTTGTTGAAATTTTCTTCTCCGCAATCTGCTGGGAAGAAAACGCAAGAAACGATTCCGGTTCCATCACGTAGTTCTAGGAATTTTACTTTTTTTGATGCGCGAGTTTGGTAAGCCCATCCTTTAAGTTCAATGGTCTGACCGACATGATCTTTCAAGTCGCTGATATAGATTCTCATAAGCTCCTGCTGTCTGTATTTGTTCCGCCTGAGCGCGGTTACAATTTATTAGACTTTTTATTCTACTCTGGCAGGGCTATTCAACAAGAACAGAGGAAGAAATTGACTCGTTTTGTTAAGGTGTCGCTTAAAGAATCTACTGCTTACGAAGTGATGAGCGCGGCGATGCTGGCTGTGACTATTGCGAGGTCAACGATTTCAGCTCAGACAGCGCGCGGTAAACATTGATGATGCCACCGCTGTAAACTTTTAGCGGAGATGGAGGCAGCTCCACCGAGCTAATTAAAGCCTGTTTGATCTGAGCCGCGGTAGCTGAGGGGATGGCGCTCCATAACAAAGCAGCAGCGCCGGAAACCATCGGGGCGGCCATGCTGGTACCACTCATGGTTTCAATTTGGTTATTCGGAGTTGTCGAGTAGATTCCTCCACCCGGAGCCGCCACATGCACGTTTTTAACGCCATAGTTAGAAAAGCTCAGTAAGGCACTTTGGCGACTAGACGCGGCCACATTGATCTGATTGGTGAAGTTGTAAGCCGATGGATACGCCGGAGACACATCCATATTCACACCGAAACCATTAGAGTCGCCGTTACCAGAAGCGGTTACCAGTAAAATCCCACGATCATTCAGTTGTTTTAAGGTCGCCTGTAAGTTTGGCACTTGTACACAAGAGCCCAAGCCCCAGCTCATGTTGATGATTTTAGCACCGCGACTGGCCACATAATTTAAGGCGATGATGGCGTCACCGATCGAGCCACTGCCGTCGTTACCAATAAATTGAGCAGGGACTACTTTTGCACGGGGAGCCACTCCAGAAACTGGACCAAAGTCAGGGTCGGCAGAGACGATCCCCGCCACGTGAGTTCCGTGTCGGTTTAATGCGGGGCTGTTTACTCCGGCATTCACTTTAATGCCTTTGTAGTCATCGACAAAACCATTGCCGTCATCGTCGATGCCATTATCAGGGATTTCGTTTGTGTTGATATAGATATTATCAGCTAATTGATTGTGTCCGACATCGACCATGCCATCGACAACGCCAACTAAGACACCATCGCCAAGGACGCCGTCATTCCACACGCTATCCGCTTGGATGCTATAAGGTCCCCAGTTTAAAGAGGACAACATATCCACGTTACCACTATCAGCTTCAGAAGCTGTATCATTACCGCTTTCAGAAGCGTCTTCAGAGGCAACAGTGCGGATTTGCACGCGGTAGTCGTGATCCACGTGTTTGATGTAAGCCAGATTTTTTCTGACGAAGCCGCTGCGGAACTCATCTGCTGATGAGGCATTTTCTATAGTGAAGGAACCATCTTCCCATTGAACGATGAAGCGATCTTCAAGGCGATTTTCGCTGGCGCCTTGTCCACACATTCCAGCGGCCTGAGTCGGAAATACTGTTTCGGTCGTTTTCGCACCACAAGCTGCTAGCAGCATACTGATTGTGATGATTGAAAATATCCGAAACTCCGATTTCAAATTAACTCCTTTAAAGATAATTCGCTGTTACGGGATAGCCGTATAACTGTGACATCTATCATCTCACAGGATGGTTAACTCTTCGGTGCAGAAATAAGTGCGAACTAGTCGAGAAAAGGTCCAGCTATTTGAATTGAGCTAGGTATAAAAACAAATGCTAATGGAAGGAATAAAACTATCTATTTTACCGAGACATTTACGAGACAAAACACCTCGAAATGTGGAAAGAAAATGAAAATTTTTTAATATGAATTTAAGAGCGTATTCGAGCGCAGCAGAGAGTGTGTAGTAGTAGAGCGCGTGCGCGACGTGAATTAAATTACGAAAAGTAATTCGATTTCAAGTCGCATATATTTCCGGATAAGGTACGGCCTACCTTAAATCTTCGTCACGAACTCAGTCAAAAACGCGCAGAACTTTTGTTCTACTTTTTTTGCTGTCTCGGTTACTTCGTCGTGAGTTAATTTCTTTTCAGAAACACCTGCAGCTAAGTTCGTAATACATGAAATCGCTGCGACACGAAGTCCGAAGTGGTTCGCCGCGATCACTTCAGGAACAGTCGACATACCGACGGCTTTTCCTCCGATAGCTTTGAACATTTTGATTTCAGAAGGAGTTTCGTAAGTTGGCCCTGTGACGCCAACGTAGATGCCTTTGTGGAAGAATGTTTTTTGTGAGCGGAAAATACGCTCGGCTGTTTCAATCAACTCAGGATCATAAGCTTGAGTCATATCTGGGAAACGAGGACCTAACTCTTTAATGTTCGGACCCATCAATGGATTGTTGCCCATCAAGTTGATGTGATCTTCGATGATCATAAAGTCACCGGCCTTCATGCCGTCACCATAACCACCGGCAGAGTTGGTCACCACTAGAATTTCAATTCCTAAAAGAGCCATCACACGCGCCGGAAAGACCACTGTTTCCATCGAATGACCTTCGTAGTAGTGCAGACGTCCTTGTAAAACAACAAGGTCAATTCCTTCGATTTTACCAAAGATCAAATTGCCCGAGTGGCCTTCAACTGTCGGAGGGATAAAGTTGGGAATGTCACCAAAAGGCAAGGCCACTTCGATTTGCATGTGCTGTACAAAATGTCCTAAGCCCGAGCCTAAGATCACACCGATGCGAGGTTTGTTTTTAATACGAGACTTTAGAAAACCAACGGTTTCAGTGAGTTTTTCGATAACCATAAAAGCTCCCTCGTGATGCAAATAAACTAAGTAATGATATTTTCAATCAAAACGTGATCAGCCGGTTTTTGCAAGTGGATTTCAAAGGATTCTGTTAAGGTTTTGTGAGCATTATCAAACAGTTCCGGCTCATCACCCAGAATTGTGTAAATCACATCGCCCTCTTTGACTTGGTCTCCGATTTTGACGTGAAACTCAATCCCAGAAGTGGGATTGACGGTGTCTTCCGCTTTACGGCGACCTGCGTGTAATAAAATTCCTGCAATGCCGACTTTTTCCACATTGAAAGACGAGATGTATCCACTTTTGGGCGCAAGAACATCACGTTTTTGTTTTGGTAAGACAAGCCCGTTAAGGTCTCCGCCTTGTTCGCGGCACATTTTTTTGAACACTTCCAAGGCTTTGCCAGACACCAGCATTTCTTTTGCTAAAGTGTAGGCTTCTTCTAAAGAGTTTGTTTTTCCAGAAAGATGAATCATGTGGGCAGAAAGTTGTAACGACAATTCACGCGTGTCTTCGTACAGGTCGCGACCAAAGCGATCCAGCGAGGTTTTGTTTTGCATGATCTCAACACATTCCACGACTTCTAAAACATTTCCGGCGTAACGACCGAGCGGTTGATTCATCGACGTGATCAAGGCGGTAATTTTTTTACCATAACTTTTTGCAATGTGAATTAGATCTTTTGCCAAGAGTTCTGCATCATGTGCACTTTTCATAAATGCGCCAGTGCCGTATTTGACATCCAAAACTAAACCATCAATGCCTTCGGCGATTTTTTTCGACATGATGCTGGCGCAGATTAAAGGAAAGCTTTCAACGGTGGCCGTCACATCACGAAGAGCATAGATTTTTTTATCAGCGGGACAGATGTCTTTTGTTTGTCCGATGAAGCACGTACCGATTTTTTTTGTGATCTCGATAAATTTTTCAAGGCTTTGTTGAGTGTTAAAACCGGGAATACTTTCTAACTTATCCAGCGTTCCGCCGGTGTGTCCTAAGCCACGACCTGAAATCATAGGAACATAAACACCAGCTGCTGCGACCACAGGGCCCAGAATCAAACTGGTTTTGTCACCGACGCCACCCGTGGAATGTTTGTCGACCTTAAAGCCAGGGATCGAACTGGTATCTACAGTAATTCCTGAGTGCAACATGGTGCTGGTTAAAGCCACGCTTTCTTCGGGACTCATTCCGTTAAAGTATATCGCCATCAGCAATGCTGACATTTGATAGTCAGGAATTTTGCCTTGGGTGTAAGAGTTGATAAAGAATTCAATCTCTTCTGAAGTCAGAACAAGATTGTTGCGTTTTTTTTTGATAATTTCTGCAGGAAGTAGCATCTCTCAGAGATAGCACCGTTAAGACTAAAACTCAATCAATGTAAGTCTGGGCGCTATCAAGGACTAGCTTCTGGGACTAGTTTAAAAAGTAGTTAGATTTAATAGGCGGCTTTGTTTGCGGCTTCTTGGCCTTTAACTAAAAGCACTCCAGAGCTTGTTCCTAAACGAGTGGCACCAGCTTCAATCATTTTTGCGGCAGTGGCCAAATCACGGATACCACCACTGGCCTTTACTTGTGCTTTGCCATTAACAGTCGCTTTCATTAAAAGCACATCCTCAACAGTGGCTCCACCTGTACTAAAACCCGTTGAGGTTTTAACGAAATGGGCTCCGGCGGTCACACTGATTTCGCAGGCTTTTTTCTTTTCTTCTTCCGTTAACAAGCACGTTTCTAGAATCACTTTAACGATTTTTCCCTCTGCTGCGCGCACAACAGACTGAATTTCTTTTTCAACGTAAGAGTACTCTTGTGCTTTCAAGGCACCGATATTTAAAACCATATCGACTTCATGTGCACCAAGGTTCAAGGCGCGCCCTGTTTCGAAAGCCTTTACAGAGGACTCTGCTGTTCCTAAAGGAAAGCCAACAACGCTACAGATATTTACTTTTGAATTTTTTAAAACTTCACGGCAAGTGGTGATCATCCACGAATTTACACAGACCGAAAAGAAGTGATGGGTAAGAGCCTCTTCGCAAAGAACACGAACCTGATGTTTAGTGGCTTCGGGTTTAAGAAGAGTGTGGTCAATATAAGTCGCGATCGACTGAGGCTTGCTAAAATCAAAAGTTACCATAGTGTTAAAAAATAACACTATGGCTTTTAAAACTCAACAGAAGTCAAAGGGCCGGATGGGCGATTTTTAAGCCGCGTCTTTTCCTAAGAAAGTTTTGGCATCGGCTAATGTGATAAGACCCTTTTTAACAAGGTCGTCCACGTATTTTTCATAAAGCACCATGCCATGGGCAGCGCTGGTTTGAATAATAGATGGGATTTGGTGAATCTTACCTTCACGGATTAAGTTCCCAATGGCTTTGGTTCCCTTCATGATTTCAAAAGCAGCAACACGGCCCTGTCCGTCAGCACGAGTAAACAAAGATTGAGCTACTATCCCGCGGATAGACTCCGATAACATCGTACGGATCTGACCTTGTTGGCCCTGTGGGAAAACGTCGATAATACGATCCACGGTTTTCGCCGCCGAGCTGGTATGAAGTGTTCCGAAAACTAAGTGTCCCGTTTCGGCTGCGGTCAACGCCAGTGAAATTGTTTCTAAGTCACGAAGCTCACCCACCAGAATGATATCTGGATCTTCACGAAGTGCGGCTTTTAAAGCGTTGGCAAAAGTTTTTGTATGCGAGCCAACTTCACGTTGATTCACTAATGATTTTAAATTTGGATGCACGAACTCGATAGGATCTTCTACCGTCAGAATATGTGCTTCGCGAGTGGCGTTGATATGTTGAATCATCGCAGCCAGCGTTGTCGACTTACCTGAACCTGTTGGACCTGTAACCAAAATCAAACCGCGATCCGCATCGACTAAATCGATAATAGCCGGAGGCAAATTTAACTCTTGTGCGGTTTTAATTTTTTCAGGAATCGTTCTGAAAACGGCTCCTAAACCTTTACGTTGCATGAAGACGTTACAGCGGAATCGCCCGAGCCCTTCGACAACGTAGGCGAAATCGAGCTCCCATTTTTCAACGAAGGCTTTCTTTTGCTTTTCAGTTAGGATTTCGAAAATAAGACCTTGAACATCTTGATTGCTTAATTGGCGGTAATTCAGCGGTGACATGTTGCCGTGTAAACGCAGAAACGGAGGAGCGCCACTTGTTAAGTGTAAATCTGATGCTTTTTGTTCGACCATTAATCTAAAAAGATCATCGATAGTAGCCATTTGCTATTCTCCAGTTTGCTTATCACTCTTTTATTCGGTACAAATGGAGATATTTTTAACAGGCCCTAGGTCTAAAACGCCCAGAGTGGCAAAAGCTAGGTCCTCAGCTCAAAAAATACGCATCCATGGCCAAACTCATGGGCGTTATGAGCGAAAGCAGAACCAAGACAGAAAAGAGGTCCAAATGTCTGCTGAGATTTTGATTAACGTCCGCCCCCTAGAAACTCGGGTTGCCTATGTTGAAGCGGGCACCTTGATGGATTTAAAGATCGAACGTAAAACTTCACCGACTTTGGTCGGGACCATTCACCGCGGAATCATCACTCGCGTATTACCTGGCATGCAGGCGGCCTTTGTCGACATCGGTTTAGATAAAGCGGCGTTTTTGTATGTGGGGGATATTCTTACGGATGGAAAAGATTTTTTTGAAGATGAAGATCACCATCACGAAGGCGCGGCGGATGAAACAGAAGACAGCCGTCCTTCGCGTGAAATTAAAACTCCGATTCAAGATCTGATCAAAGAAGGTCAGCATTTGATGGTGCAAGTGGCGAAAGATCCATTGGGCACGAAAGGGGCGCGCATCACGACTCATATCTCTTTGCCGGGTCGGGGTGTGGTTTACATGCCTTACGTGAAGCACACAGGTATTTCGCGCAAGATTGAAGATGAAGAAGAAAAAGAGCGCCTTAAAAAATTAGTACAAAAAATTAATCCTTCTGGTGGAGTGATTGTCAGAACTGCCGCCGAAGGCGCTAGCGAAGAGTCTCTGCGCACGGACATCGAGTATCTTGATCGTCTTAGTAAAGAGATTCAAAAGAACTATGAAAAAAGAAAAACCGCAGGACAAGTACACGCCGAGCTTGATGTCGAGCTACGCGCCCTTCGCGACATGATGAACGAAAACGTCACAACGGTTTGGGTAGATAATGTTGAGGTTTACAAAAAAGTTACGAAGTTCGTAACTCAGTTGATGCCGAAGTATCGCCAGAACATTATCTTATATGAAGAAAAGAAACCGCTTTTCGATTTGTATGACATTGATCTTGAAATTTCACGGGCGATGGAGCGAAAAGTTTGGTTGAAGTCCGGCGGCTACATTGTTTTAGATGAAGCGGAAGCGCTGGTGGTGATTGACATCAATACAGGTCGCTACGTCGGTAAAAAAGATCTAGAAGACACGATTTTAAAAACTAACTTAGAAGCAGTAAAAGAAATCGCTCACCAGCTGCGTGTGCGCAATGTCGGTGGAATTATCATCATCGACTTTATTGATATGGAAAAACAAGTGCACCGTGAACAGGTGATGCAGGCTCTGGAAGAAGAGTTACGCAAAGACCGCAGTCGCACCAATATCATATCTATGTCTGAGCTGGGCTTAGTCGAGATGAC
Source organism: Pseudobdellovibrio exovorus JSS (assembly GCF_000348725.1). Taxonomy (NCBI): domain Bacteria; kingdom Pseudomonadati; phylum Bdellovibrionota; class Bdellovibrionia; order Bdellovibrionales; family Pseudobdellovibrionaceae; genus Pseudobdellovibrio; species Pseudobdellovibrio exovorus. The sequence goes on along the minus strand of NC_020813.1, from coordinate 2,583,974 downwards.
GCGTAAACGCACGCGTCCAAGTTTAATCAAACGCCTATGTCAGCCCTGTTCTTACTGTGATGGCAAAGGCTACATCAAACGCACGAACACCATCGCGGGCGAAATCTTCCGTGAATTGGAAAGACAAATCAGCTTGGTCGATCCGAACCGCAAATTAGGTGTGATCGTTCACTGCCATGCCGAGATCGTGGATTGGGTTTACGAAAGTGAATCAGAAACATTGGACTCTTTAGAAAAAAGATTGGGCCGCTCGATCGCTTTCAAAATCGAACCGAGCTACCACACAGAGCAGTACGAAATTTTTACGGAGTAGAAAAAGGTGCCAGGCCCTGTTTACGGACGCAGCGCAAAAGCGGCATGAAAGGATAAGATATGAAGCTTATTTTGAATATTTTAATAGTGATGGCATTCCCACTCTGTGCGAATGCTTTGCCGAGCTACAATGAGCCCGAAATATTGGCGCGTGCTAATGGCTACGATACGTATAATTTGCCACAGCCCAGTTACCTGAACAGCACGTCTGTGGCGATCAGTGATCGTGGGGATGTGGCTTTTAAGCTGATGAGTTTTTCTGAGCGTGGCAATCAGGGCTATTGGTTTAAGACCGCCGCAGAAAAAGCGGGACGCGTGGTGTATGAAGCGCCAGAGAACGAATACCTAAGTGATCCACGTTTGAACAGTAACGGACAACTTTCATTTTCTGTTTTCAATGAAGTGAAAAGCTTGGGTGTTTTTGTCTACGATGCCAATACGCAGACGACAGAACATGTTTTAAAGCCATCGGCTACTTTGAAACTGAATTACTTTGGTGATCCACAACTGACAACTCAAGGAGAACTGTTCTTCCGTGGTGTCGATGCAGATAATAATCGTCAGTTCTATAAACTTGCAAATGGACAAGTGACTCGTCTGATTGCAGAGGGTGAAAAGCCATCGTTATCAGATGCATTGCCGTTTTCTTTCCTATTTCGTGCGACGCCGAATACCGCGGGAAAGATCGCATTCAAAACACGTCTTGGCCCTGCGGGCGAGTGGTCAGAGTCGGCTCCGGACGCCGTTGTGGTATTAGATACCAACAATCCGTTGGCTCAACCTGAAATCATTGCGGCTGATCGCGATCTGGATGCGAACTCTGCTTATGAATGGTTTGGCAACGTGGTGTCTTTGTCTGAAAACGGAAAACACATCTTGTTCGTAACACGCATTCAAAATAAGAAAGCGATTGTTAAAGTGACAGATGGTGTACACACGATATTGGCAAAAGAGGGCGAAGCGGGCATCAGTGTTATCGAGCCATTCAATCCGAAGATCAACAACAACGGAGTTGCCGTCTTCAGAGCCTTCGATCAGAAAAAATTACGCGGAATTTATGTTGCCGATGAGTCAGGGTTAAATCGTCTGACAGGTGAAGGCGATATGTTGATTTCTGACCTAGGAAAATCATTTGTATTAGCAGAGCCAAGTTTCCCAGGTTTGGCTGGAGATGTGGATATCAACAATAGCAATGAAGTGGTTTTCGCCTGTGTGCTAAAGTCTGCGTATACAGAACGTGAAATATGGGGCTCTGCCGTTTACCGAATTGCACCTGTAAAATAGTAAGTAAAACAAAACAGCAAAACACGAGTCGATAAAATAAAATCACAAGGAGGCCAAATGCAAACAACGAATTTAGATCACATCCCAGGAAAAAAAATCACAGCACATCATGGTTTAGTTATGGGTAACACAGTTCGCACGAAACACATTGGTCGCGATTTTTTTGCAGGACTTAAAAACATCGTTGGTGGTGAGCTTAAAGGCTACACCGAGCTGATGGTAGAAAGCCGTGAAGAAGCTTTATCCCGTTTGATCGAAAGCGCCCGCAAACTTGGTGCGAACGCCGTTGTGAACATTCGTTTTAGCACCAGTGATGTGGCTCCGACAGCAGCAGAAGTGTTGGCCTACGGCACAGCTGTTACGATCGAATAATATTTAATCGAGTCATATTTAAAACGTAATTGTTTCTATAGAAGAACTCTGCAAATCGCGCAGGGTTCTAACACACTGAAATTGGATTTGAGCATCGGGATTCTGTTTAAGATAAAGAATCTTTTGAAATGACAGCGGATCAACAACCGAAGGCACAACCTGCACAAAAACATCAGAAACTTGAAATTCATTTTTAAAGGCGGCGCGCTTGTTGATCTGCTTTAAAGAGTTGGCAGCAAAGGGACCTTGTCGTGAAACAAAAATAAAATCTAGAGGTTTGTTACACACTTTCAGTTGATGGGGCAATATGTAGTCAGAGCCTAAAAACTGAAACCGCTGTGGGGTGCGAATTTGCGGATTGTAATAGGTACGGTTTAACAGGCGATAGCTATTTTGCGGCCAGGCTGTTCGGCGATAGATGCCCGCACAGGAAATAAAAGTATCATTTTGATCATACAGGGCGTGAAACATCAGATGATGATCGATGTCTAAGCTTTGCGGTGAGTAGTTGTTCGAAAGTCTATCTTGCGAGGTTAAGACATTTTGGAAGTCCACTGTAAACTTCTGGTAGGCTTCTGGATTTAATAAATCGTTTTCCACGATATTCAGAAGGCGATAGTTCTTATCAATTTCGGACCACATAAAAAAATTATCGGATTCTTTTTAAGCTAAAACAAGTGTATATTAAAGTTTCAAGCTTTGTTGTTAAGGGAGCAAAATGTTCACAGAATCATTCGAAGACTTCTTTTCATTGCAGTTGCCAACGATTGACATTAATACCGAGCAGCTCACATGGCACCGCTACAACCCTAGAAAAGAGATCGCTCGCTGGGGCTCAAGTATTACCTCTTTAGATGGTAAAAACACAGGTGTTCCTGATTTAGATAGCATTTACGAGTATAATAAAGAGTACAAGACATCTTATAAAGAGACAGACTTTCGCACCTTGACTGAAGCTGGTAAGGCCTTTGAATTCCTTTTGCCAGATTTCGATTTAGGTCGCTCGCACTTTATCAAGTTAGGCTCTGGTGGCCACTTTCCCTTCCATCGCGATTTGGGTATGGACTCTTTTCGCCTTATTTACTGTATACAAGGCTGTCATCCGACTAATTTCGTTTGGATTCAAAATGGGCGCACGCTGCCTTTACAAGATCGCCGTTGGTATTACGTGAACACGAAGATGCCACATGCAACTTTTGCTTTTAATCCCTGCGTTTTTGCCGTCTTCAATGTGGTGAACAACGAAAAATCATTTAATAGTTTAAAACGCCATCTAGAAATAAAATAGATGAAATAAAACCTAAGTTGTCTGTGTCTGCACGGCGGGTGCGGGCTTTGCTGGAGCGCCCGATTTTTTGCGCAGTTTGATTGGCCAAATCATCAGACGAGTTAAATCTAGCTCCCACCATTTTTCTGAGTAGTAGTGCGTGTAAGGCCTATTGTGATGGTTGTTGTGCCAGCCTTGTCCAAAGCCGAAGTAGCCGAGCCACCAAATATTAGTGGAGTTGTCGTTGATATCATAATTGCGATAGCCCAGATTTCTTTTATGACAGAAAAGATCCACACAGTTTTCCGTGTGCATCGAAATAAAAGAAGGCAGTACAAAGCCGAAGAGGCCTAAGCGCCAGTCGATAAGAGTTGCCAGAACAATCACAGTCCAGAAAATCTTGTTGTAGTGCTTGTGTAAGAAGACCTGATAGGGATCTTGTAAAAGATCACGGCACTGTTTGAATGTGACCTTAGATGGATTTAAGTACATCTGCCAACCGACATAGGCCATGAAGTTTCCATGAATAGGACTGTGCAGATCTTTTTCGGTATCGGCATAGGGGTGATGTAATCCGCGATGGACAGCAACCCAAAATAAACTAGAGCCCTGTCCTGCAAAAAGACCAAAGAAAGTCAGCACTCTTTCAACCCACTTCGGAGTTAAAAAAGCTTTGTGTGATAAAAGCCGATGGTAACCAACGGCAATACCATATCCACCGATGCAGAGCCACCCGATGATCAAGATCAAAAGGTTCATCCAACTGAAATTCGCAATAAAAAGATAAAGAGCAAATGGTGCTAGCAAATTAATTGGCAGAAAGATTTTTAGAAAGTGAGGAGCTAGTGGGGGTGTTCGTGGCTGATGGTTTTGTTCACTCATGTCAGGCCGCCGATAGAGCCACGTGCTTGAATTTGTGAATAGCTATTTCCAGCGCGGTCGACTCCTGAAATCAAGTAGCTCTCGCGTCCGTCCAAAGGAGTATCTGTTATTTTCACGCTGGATTGAAGATAGCGCAAGGTGATGCCAATGCGGGGTTTGGTGCTGCGATTTGGTCCCGAGCGATGGGGAACATGGCTAGCAAAACCGCAGAGTTCATTTTCTTTCATCTGAATCAAATGAGGTTTGCGGCCGCCGAACTCTTTTTCAGAAATTTCATGTTCGAAGAAAAAGTGATCTTTATCGCGTTTAACATGTTCGTAGTATTTCGGATCATTTAAGTGCGGAATGATTTCTAATCCACCATTTTCTTCAGTCATCTCGGTCAGTGAAAAAAATAAAATCAAAGCATCAGGAGGGAAAAGAACTTCGTTGCGCATCCAAAAGTGGGAATCAATATGCCAACCCACTTGATAGTCGGACATCGGGGGTTTGTAACAGACGCCAATAGACCAAAAAACTAAATCTTCACCTAGAATGGGTTGCACCACATCCATGAGTTCACGGCGATCTACCCAATCTGCGATGGCAGGGCGAAAACGAATATCATTGGCAAAATTTAAATAGCGTTGAGGTTCTGGAACGCTTTCAGCTAGATTTAAAAAGTAAGACTGAATTTTTTTGAAGTTGGATTCAGAAAACAAAGGACCATCTTTTTTAAAGAAAAAGTCCTTTTGGAATTGCGAAGATAGGTTTTGATTCAGCATATTTTAGATAAAACTTTATAAAATCGCTTATAAAACCAAAGAGGCACGAACAAATCTCTTAAACAGATTTCTTGTTGTTGAGCACATCCTCAATTTTATTTGAAACGAATGTTTTCGCTTCTTCTAAAGCGAGTTGATTAAATTTCTTCCATTTTCTTTCTGCTGGCTGAGACAGATGGCGGGCCATCTCTTCAATGTCTGCAGGAGAAAAGTGGTTGGCTGCCAGATCGCGGAAGACCTGCTGAATTTGCTCAGCACCTTCAGTGGTTAAAGCATTCCACTGTTCTTCTGTCAGGTTAGCATGTTTTGGATTTCTTCTAATAACCGAATCCAAAAGGCGATCTGCTTGCGTGGACAGATCAGACTTTAACAACACTGTATCAATGTCTGAAGTATTGCTAGAAGTGAGTTTTGTACGCGTTAGCAAAGAAACCAAAAAGGCTCCGCCAGCCGCAAAAAATAAGCTACGACGATTTGTATTCTGTCCCATATAATAAAATGATACAGGTAAGCCATTTCAAATAACAAGCAAAACATCTAAATTCCCCTGAATTCTGAGTGAAATTCTCAGATTGTGTCGAAATTGTATCCAGTCTTGAAAAGGGCTGATACAATTCAGAAAAGCCCCTACACTGAAAAGATAAAATTATTCGGGAGCACCTTTGTACTCTAAAAAGGACGCAGCACAATCCATGAATAGCTCTGCTGAGATAGCCCTAGATGAGGTCCAGTCCTCGTCTCCTATGCTATCGACGTCTTTGCCGGCATCTTTATCGACGGCTCATCGAAAAATATCTTTGCCGACGATGGCTCTTTTCTTTTTTGCAGTCTTAGGGTTATGCGATATCTTCTTTCCGTTTGCTATGACTCCGGCGCAGCGGCTCTTTTTAGATTTTGCAGCCCTTTATGGCTTTGCCTCTGCGGTCCATGTGATTTTTCCAATTTGGCTGATGGAGCGCAGTGGGGACTTTCGTGAACTGGTCGAAACGAATGTGGGACCGATCCAAACTGTACGTTTCAAATTGCTTTTAATCTTCTTGGCTTTTTGCGGAAGTATTTTTGCCGTTTGTTATTATGGCTCGCCTTTTTGGGTGAAGACGGTCTTATTGGCGCAGGCCATTTGGGGTGTTTGGCATTACCTGACTCAAACTCGGGGTTTGTATCACGCCACAGTTCTGCGCCAGCCGCGTTCCGTGTATCAACACACGTTGAATGTTTTAAAGGTTTTCGTTCTGGTTATTTTTGGCTGTCGAATGCTGCGTATGGGAGTTTTGGCTTACGAACTTCAAAATGAGAAAGTCTTGTACTACATCGGGATATCTTTGTATTGGGTGGCGGCTCTACTTTTAGGGTATATCTTGATTCGTACAGCATTGATTCGCACCAGTGAGGGGCGGCAATTTTGGGTGTTATCGCGATTTTTTATGTGGTTGATGACAGCTTTCACTCCGATTTCTGCCTATGGGGTGAATGCCATTCACGGAGCTGAATATTACGAGCTGACCCGAAAGATAGAAGACCGCAGTTTACAGAAAAGAACGAATCATATCTTTGCTGTTGGTTTTTTAAGTTTTCTTTTTCTGTTTGGTCTTTTAGGGATTTTTGAAATCACCCGTTTTTTTGAAGAGTATCGCCTTTTAAGTGCGGCTATTCTGGCTTTTTCACTCTCCGTTTCGAATACTCATTTCGTTTTGGATGGTTGGATTTATAAAATGAAAAACGAGCAATCACGAGTTCTGATGAAAAGGTTTTTGCAATGACAAATCCCTATCGCAGACCCGAAGTGGGGAGAAGCTGGCTTCAGCACATGCAGGAAAAACCAGACAGTTATCATATCCGCTTTAACCAAAATCTGATCGGAAAGTGGTTGCAACAAAGCGGACCCTTTCAAACTGTTCTTGAGGTTGGTTGCGGGGATGGTTTCCTAAGCCAGTTGCCACAATTGCAAAAATCCATCTACACCGGAATTGATGATTCCGCGGTGTTTATTGAGCATGCTCAGCAAAATCTAAAGCGCCCCAACATCCACTTTCAACAGGCCGACTTGCTGTCGATGGATCTGCAACACAAGTACGACCGCATTTTTTCGGTGATGGTGTGGTCAGAACTGGAAAACATACAGGTCGCATTTACACAATTAAAGAAGCATTTGTCAGATAAGGGCCAAGCTCTGGTGGTGGTGCCTAGTCTTAAAAACCCCGAAATTTGGTATTCACGAGGGCAATTATCAGCGCCAAAAACTTTAGAAATTCCCTACGGACATGAGAAGTTCGGATTTAGCTCTGTAAGGATTTTCCTGCACAGTGAACGCGAACTCAAAGAAGCGAGCCTTGCTGCGGGATTGAAGTTTCGCTTGTACGATGACATTGAGCCGCTATTGGCTCCGGATGGATCAAGTCCTTATTCGGCCATTGAACTCTTAAAAATCTGACGGGCGATAGAGTCATTTTCATCAATCAAAAAAAACTGGTTCAGATCATAAACTGGCAGTGGGCCATAGATATGGCGATACTGTTGGTTGTAAGATTCGGTCGAGCCACCTTGGTTGTCGAAAGAAATTTTCAACTGCTCATAGCCATGCCATTTTTGCTGTCGAGCGGGACGGTCCACAATAGAAAAACCAGCCTCGCGATAAATTTGTAATTTATTCTGATAGAACTCAGAGTGTTTTGCTGTCCAATTCGTTTGATAAAACTCTTTTTTAGAAACAGATGTGTGAGCCATAAAAGAAAATGTCAGCTCAGGAGTATAATAGTGAAAGTAGGGAATGCCTTTTCTTTGTGTAGCCAAAAAGTAGCGCCAATAACTAAAATCGCGATCTTTTGGACACGCTAGTTCGACGTGATCCTGTGGGGATTCAAAGCGCAGAATTTCACCGCCCAGCACGGGTTCACCCTTCACCTGACTTAGAAAGTGAATGTACAGCGCGCGTTCCGCAGACAGAGTCCGATACTTTGAAGACAAAGAAAGATGCTGTTCTTGTTTTAGAAACTCTACGGGATCGATTTCAATTTTCTGCAAAGGGACATTGTGTTCGCTACAAAAATCAAGGGCGTGTTGAATGTCGTAAAGATTCAGATCATTTGAAAAAACCATGATCGCAGCTCGAAAGGGCACCTTCGCTGCCAAAAAAGCTAAAGCCATGGCTTCACTGTCTAAGCCACCGCTTAGACACAAAACGGGATCGCGAAGTCTTTCACCAATGAGCTGAGCTGCACGGACAGCTTCATCAAAAGGCTTTTCTGGAAAGCGTTCTAGCTTGCCGATTTGGATTTTATGATGATGAGGGTGAAGCTCATCAGGCTCAAGAACCGATTTTAAGTGGTTTTTATAAAAGTATTCAAAATCGATCACAGGATGAATTTACGGGATGAACTTAACCGCGCTCACTTTGTAAGCCACAAAGCCTTCGCAGTTTAAAGCAACTAAATGAGAAGCTTTTTGTTTGTCTTCCAGTTTTGCTTTTCTAGATTTCTTTTGCGGAGTTGAGTCAGGAGGTGCCCACGCCGTTGTTGTTGTCGCTACCGCTGACGATTTTATGTCAACAAGGTCTTGAGCAAAGGCCGCATGGTTTTTAGATAATGTTCTCATGGTGAACTCCCTAACTAAGAAAGATTATCTCATAACATTTTCGTCTGTGCAAACTGGACCAAATTGAGATGGCTAATGGAATTGGCAATAGGAGCTTTTGATTAATGGTAAGAGTACGTGCAAGAGTACAGAAGCTGAAAATAAAAAAGGCCCCCATTTGGGAGCCCGAGTAAAGGGAGGCTGCGGTGGGAACGCTTAAGGTCTGATACAGTCCTGCACGCTGGGAGGGCAAACAATCCGGCCAGCAGAACCATTCGAGCCTTGAGCAGGGGTTTTGTCGACAAGGACTAAACCTCCGCAGTCTTTAATCTTAATTGTACGATCGGAAATCAAGCGACCTTCGTCTTTTTCACTGTAGTGAACATTACGAGTCGACTTCACGACTAAAAGCACTTCGCGTTCTACACACTGGGATGTATCCACCTGCACCGTTGTTTCGGTAGACTCTGTCGTGGTTGTTTGAGCCTTGGCAACAACAGCTCCCAGCAGCACAGCAAAGACGCCAGCCATTAAAACGGAATTTTTCATACGCATAAAATCCTCTTTCTATCTTTAAGTTCTGAACGAGTTGTTTCGTTGCCTCTGTGACCCAAACGGCTGCACAGAAGACTATGGGATTCAGTCAAAGCAAAGACCGCTCCACTGTTAGAACGAACCAGAATCAATTAAAAAGGATTTAAAGTGTCTTAAAATAAGACAGTGGCCGCAAAAGGGCTGAGGGAAGCTCTTTCGAGATCGTTTATGTATCTAAAAAAAAAGAAGCCTCTGATGTTTAGACAACAATGATGTTTTTACAACAATACAATGGAAAACAAAAAATACTCGAGAGACTCATAAAAATACTTTATGTTGGGCTTCTGCAAAAGGAGTCCACATGCGCCAAGCATTTATTCTGACACTTATGGGCCTTATTTTTTCTCAAACACTTCTGGCTCAAGCGGGCTACTCTACCTTGGGTGTTGCCAACGGTCTTTACGAAGGACAGGGTAAACTCATTTCTAAAACCGCGTTTGTACCTAATTTGAATTTTAAATCTGTACGTCGTCTTGAGGCGGGCATTATCCAAGCTCATACAAAAGCATATCTGTTAGGACATGTTATTGCCGAGGCAAAAGCCTCATTAAAAGTTCGTCCGTTGGATGATACGCGGTTCGAACTTTTAGACTTGAACAATCAGCAGAGGGTGTGCGGCCAAGGCGTCTGTACTAACGGGAACTGCACCTTTACAGCGACAGTTATGAACGGTGAACTCACTTTAACCGAAACATGGGTTTCCTCTGCAACTGGCTTTGCTGTCATCAACGCCTCACAAATTTTTAAAGGCACAAAAGCCCAATACGAAGGTAAATTTTCAGTTCAAAGATAAATTAACGCTGCTAAAACAACGCAAAAAGAATTAATGGTTAAAGTAGACAAAACGGTTGAGTGGAATTTTTCTGTACCAGAATATAAGAAATAAAAATTTTAAAAAATGTGTGTTGTTGAGATAAGTATATCTTCGTGGAAAAGTTGAATTTGATCTATATTTGAAGAGGCGGGGAAAATAACCGTAAACGAGGCGTTGAGATCATTAGTATTTAAATTATATGCCGACTGCGACGATAAAGGTGCGGGCGTAGCAGATGTCTTAATATTTCTTGCGGCAACAACTTTCTGGTTTTTATCGACAGCAATTACTTTGTAGGTAATGTAATTAAATTTTTCGCATAAGGATGGTGTAGAGTCACAATGACCTTCTTTAAGGCTCTGAAGAAACTTTTTGGTGGCTGAAAACTTTAAGTGTGTATATCGAGGAGACAAAATCTCTGAGCCTTGTAAAAAAGATGGCGTCATTTCTATATAAATGTCTGCGGTGACAAGAATACTAGAGATATTAGATGCCGGCGATAGAGGTAGAGTTTTTATAAAAAAGAAAAGAAAAGCTACAAACGCAATAAAGGGCAGCGAAAACCAAAGTTTATTTTTTAAAACTCGTTTTGCGAAAAAACTCTTCATTATCTAAAGATAGCATGAGCAGGACGACTCAATAAATCGCAAATGTGTTTTATAGAAATAATTAAAAAAATTCGTTAAATTTTTTTAACAAAACTAACATCAATCCGTGGATATAGAATATTTCAGGCAGCGTATATTAAGGCGCATGATTCTGAGACTGATCCAGAAAAAAAGCTGATCTATGGTACAATGTAGAAAGATCCGAGGAAAAAATAAATAAACTTAAGATAATGTTAGATAATATGTTAAAAGCAGTGGGAAATGTCGTAGAGGTAAAAGTTCAAAAATGATGCCTTTTTTTATAGTTGTAGTGTTGTTGTATGCATTAAGCCCATATAGATCTGGAGATAGTTCGAGATCATATGGCACAATGCCCTGTGCTGTTGCAGAAAGTATTAATTCTGAAATAAGCATATTTTTTTCAATTTTATTCGCTGAAAAAATATGTCATGTCACTTATAAGATTCAAGGCAGAAGCGAAGAGAAGAAAAAGTTATCTACCGCGTGCCCTGTGGCACATAAGCCAAAACAAATATTCATAAAAAACATAGAAGCTGCAGAACCACCTTTTAGACAACGGCTGGTAGATATAGATGCTATCAATGATTTGCGTTGTGTTTTGCCGGGACCGTACCAGATTCATGGCGGGGTTAGTTTTATCCCATATGAATATACAGATATGAATGTTGGATTCTTTTTTGATATGTTAAAAGAAGATGAAAAAACCGTTGAACATCTTGAACAACAAAGCTTTCGACTAATAAAAACAGAAGGTAATGTGTGGTCATTTCATCTTTATCCGGCCATAGAAGTTAACGTTGAAGTGGATGAACGTACAAAAAGAATAATTCGACTGATAAATACTGAGAGATTATTTCTTGTTGAGAATGATGCTGGAGAGATTATCTCTTTAAAAAAACCAACAAGTATAAAAGATATTAAGATATTTGGAATTTTTTAGACTAATTTATCTGTAGCTGTCAGGATTTACCTCACCTCAAACAACAAACTCTCCCCATTAAACACCACACCCGCCTTCAGCGCGCGAGCCCGCAGCTCCGCCGCTTTGCCAGCATCTCCATACAAACCTTCGCCCGCAAGAGGAGGGCTTAAGAAAACCATTTGTGCGCGACTAACTCTATAGGTGCCGCCCAGCACGTAATCCCCTGGGATTTTCGAGTTCGCCCGTGGGTACATGGTGCGACCCAGTGAAAATAACGTTCCCATGTTTTCATTTTTCTTTAAGAACAAAAACTTCCAATAGCCACGATACATATTGCCGCAGCGATCGCGATAGATATCCGACATAATCACGAAATAAGCCACGTCGGGACGTAGACAGGCGAACTGTCCGTTGCTGCCTTTATATTTCGACGACATCGCGCAGGCTTCGTCGTCGCCTTTTAGTTTTGTATTATCGTATCCGCCCCAGTCGAAGCGGTGATAGATCTTGCTGTCCTGTTGCGGATGTGTCGGGTATAAACTATCTGGATCTACAGGGCAGTTGATTTCAACGCGGTCCAGAGTGGCTAAATTCACAGACGAGTCGGCGTAGCCTTCAACAGGCTGCCACCCACGAAAGGCGTTAGCATTCGGAGGCGTTGACGGCATTAAGTCTGTCGGTGTGCGTATTTGCGCGCGCACCACTAAAGCCGTTAGAACAAGACACCAGATAAAAAAAACTCTTAATGCCAACGTCGCCATAGGATAGTCCTTCTTATTATCGAGGTTTAGGGATCACAGCTGGTGGAGGTGTCGGTTGTGGTTTTACTGGTGTGGGCTGTGCGCCGACTCCACATTGAGGATTACCAATTTGTAAACATGGGTTTTCATGCCCCGCATCTGGCGGTAAGTTCACCTGTACTGTGGCGCGCCCAAAGGTCGTTTCGATAGAGTCCGCATACAATCCACCTGTGATTTTCATATCGACAGCGGTCACTAAAGCCACAGGAGCCACAACATAACCTTGTAATCCCGCGCTGCCATCTTGCTTGTCTAAGTAATTAGAGTTAGCTCCGCCCACATTTCCTAAGCGCAACTCGAAAGTATTGGGAAAGTTCCAAATGATATTGCGGATTTTTAAACCGATCACATTGATCTTCGCATATTGAATAGCAACAGACTGGCTGGTGAAGTTCAAAACTAAAATCTGATCGGCGCGTCCTGAAAGAATGATCTCGCGATTAGAAAGATCCGCGTCTGAAATAAAAATGCTATTTAAAGTTTGGTTGCCAGTGACTGTCAGATATAAATTTCCGAAAGAGTCCTGACGAGTCACCGTGCGAGTTTCGGCCTGAGCCAAGTTCTGTGACAAATTCAAAAGACCATTTGAAACATAATTTAAATCCAAGTTCGGCTGTACTTTTAGATTTGGTAAAGAAAAACTGGGATAGGGATTGCGCTCGACATTCAAGCGAACTTGGCGAGTCGGCGATGTGATAAACTGATAAGCTTTGCCACTCGCTCCATAAAATGAGTTTCCAATCACCAATGATGGACAGGTATTTCCACGCAATTTTTCGCCGAACGCAAAGTTGCGGGCATGAAGTTGATTCACAACTGCGGTCATGCCTTCAAAGTCCGAAGACTGCACCTGAGCATTATTGCGCACAAAAACAGAATAATCAGTCAAGCGATAAAGATCACAATTTGTTTGTACAGTTGTATTGCCCGCAAAAGAGCTAACAGCAAATACGTTCAACGCACAGAACACCACTAACAAAGATAAGCAGAATAGTTTTTTCATGGGGTCTGTATAGACCTAACGCGAAGACTTGGGTATCTGAAACAGCCTGCTAAAAAGAACCTATGAATATATTACTAGAGTTTAAGCTCTGCGCCTTAAAAATTCTTCATTCTTAGCTGAAGAGCTGTGATTGTTTCTTGAATCTGTTGCCTATTTAAAACAGCTCCAGATAAGGCATCTAAAAATGCAGAAGTGTTTAAAAGTCGCTTAAATTCGTTTCTGAGGTATTCAATCAATTCCTCAGAGCAATCTGTGCGTTTGTCTTCCAGCATGCGGCTGGGTGAAACCTCTAAAACTGTAATGATATCTTCCATATCCGAACTGCCAAGATAGTCCGAATTTCCACGGCCTTTAAAGGCTTCGATTTTCGAGGCGATAAAGTAAGGTAAGCTAAAAATCTTAACTTGTACGGGATCATCGATGACGACAATCGCTTTTTCAATGCCCTCTTTATACCATCGATTTGTAAAGCCAAAGGTTGCAATATTTGAACTCATTATATCAACGATAAACCCATTGTAAATCCATCGACAAACAGGGGCGCCTTGGCTGGTGTCATTGCGAAAGCCTTTTTGGCGTAAAATATCTTCATTAATCGAATTTGCATGACGGCCCAAAATCTCCATAACAACATCAATATCTTCAGTGGGACGAACTTGATGTTGATAAGCTTCAGGAACATAAAATGGGACAGTGGCCCCACCCACAAAGACTGCGTTCTCATTAAGTTCACCCAATGCTTTTGCAATAACCTTAATCATTTCCGCAGTAACTAAGTTTAAACTCATAATTTTTTGATCTTGCTTTCCAAATACCTTTCGGCCAACTTTCTTTCCCGTGCTCTTCCGACCCGCAGAATTTCGATGGCTGACATAAGACCGTAAAATTCAGAATCATCTAGTGCGGCCAAAGGAAGTTCAGGATAGAAAGGCTTAATCATCTGTCCGCGTATTTTTCCATGTAGTGAGGGCCAAACATAACGATCTTCATCACTATGGATCACCATATTGTTATGTATTGTGGATGATAGCGCTGTAGGGACTCCTACGGCTAAAGCGCCGACTTCTGCCGGAAAAGAATATTTCACACCATGAAGAATAAACTCAAGGGCTGCCGAACAGTTTACTCGTTTATTTTGTACTAACTGAGCTTTTGAAAGACGTACTAAAGATTTTGCAACTTCGCTTTGGCTAAGTCCCATAGCTTTGGCTAAGTCCACTTGCTTCCACTGGTCAGTTTGCAAGGCTAAAAGCTTTACTAGTACGGCCACATCTTGAGGTTTTAAACTGAGCTGCTGTCGCATACGATAAGTATATGCCAGATTTTCAAAATATTCAATATTCAATATTCCAATATGGAATATAATAGTAATATCAATAAGATAAAAACTATGCTTTGATCAAATTTGCTAAGCTGTAACTGACCGAGCGGCCCTTTTTGTTGCCTATTTGTAACAGTCCGAGTTTCACGAGTTCAGCCAAATCCCGTTTAGCCGATTCGCGACTGGTTTCACACAGTTCTACGTAGCGACGATTTGTCATTTCGCTTTCACCTAGAAGCATCGAGTTTAAGATCTGACGTTGGCGTGCATTCAAATTCAATTCGGAATGGCGGGCCCAGAAGCGTTCCACGGAAAAATCTTTGTCGGCAATTGCAAAGGAAGCCTGTACGGCTTCCAGATAAAGCTGTAAATAAAACTGCATCCATGTGGTGATGTCGCCGTTTTCTTGATGGGAAGCTTGCATTAAGCGTTCGATCTCGTCGCGATTTTCTTCTAACTGAATGGCGATATCGTAATATCGAAGCGAAGTCTTTTCATTTTCTTGTAAACTCAGCTCTGCCAGCGCGGCGGCGATTTCTAAATTGCCCGCTTCAAACGGGGACAACAGATAGAACCAAAAGAAAGCAAGGCCCGAACGCAAGACGGGGTCAAGGGCCGCAGGTGCTTCTTTCCACCATGTCAGATATTTAGGGATTTCCTCTTTTAAAAGCTCGGGCGGTAAAAATTCGGTTTTTAAGTTCAAAAGATTCTGATCGCGAAACTCGCCCACACGCACTTTGCGAACTCCAGCATAGCCCGTAGGATAAAGCGAGGCTTGCCAGCCGCGCAGCCGCTCGTCGGTTAAGGCCGTGGCATCTGCGCTCGATGCAGTCAGCAGGTCTTCATAAAGGTGTTTTTTCGTGTCGGACATTTCATAAGAGTGAACAAACGAGGAGGGAAGAGCCAACAGTTGCCCCTGTATAAAGCGGGTCTGAACCAGCAGCTCGGTCAGGGCCGAGTTGCTCCAGTAAAATGAGGGCCATTCGGGCCTTTTCCATAAAAAATCAGTTAAATGGGTCATAATGTGACCCATTTATAAGAAATAATCGGGTCAAAAACAAGACTTTTTACTCTGAATCTGAGTAAAAAAAGAAATGGTATTGACAGTCGGCCTAGCAAAATGGCACAAACGTCTTTCTCGCATATAAGTTAAAACGAAAGAGGATGACTATGTACGCAATCATTAAAACCGGCGGCAAACAATACAAAGTTCAAGCTGGTGATGTATTACAAATCGAAAAAGTAGAACAAGAATTGGGTTCTGAGTTCAAAATCAGCGACATCTTGATGATCGGTGGTGAAAAAGCTCATGTTGGAACTCCACTTGTTAAGAACGCTACAGTGACGGCTGTTGTAACAAAACAAGCACGCACTAAAAAAGTGATCGTTTTCAAAAAGAAACGTCGTCAAGGTTACAGAAAATTCGCAACTCACAAACAAGATTTCACAGAGATCTTCGTTAAGGCGATCACGTCTCCAGACGGACAAACTTCTAAATCTGACGAAACTCCAGTTGTAAAAGACATGGCTAAGTTACGTGAAGAAAGAATCCAACAGAAAGTCGCTGATCACAAAGCTCGCGTTTCTGTAAGATCTGCAGATGTTGAAGCGGCTCCAGCTTCTAAAAAGCCAGCTAAAAAAGCGGCTACTAAGAAGAAAGCTACAAAAAAAGCAGCAGCTAAAAAAGCTCCTTCTAAGCGTTCAGTGAAAACTGCAGCTAAGAAAGCTACAAAAAAGACTGCTAAGAAAACTAAATAATAACTTTTAACGAATTTAAATTTTTGAAACGGAGTAAATAATGGCAAGTAAAAAAGCTGGTGGTAGTACCAAGAACGGCCGGGATTCACAGTCGAAGAGATTAGGCGTAAAAAGATTCGGTGGCCAATTAGTAAAATCAGGAACTATTATCGTTCGTCAACGTGGAACTAAATTCCACACTGGGAACAATGTGAAAATCGGACGTGATCACACGATCTATGCAGTGATCGAAGGTCATGTTAAATTTGAAAGATTTTCTAAAGATAGATTCAAAGTTAGCGTTTACCCTAAAGCGGCGTAAAACAGCTTTGCAACTGAGCTAAAATCATCTAAAAAGGGGCCTTAACGGGCTCCTTTTTTTTGGTGCCAGGCCTTATTTCCGGACACGATGCGTCCGTAAACACGGCCTGGCACCCTAGGAAAACTATGAAATTTGTTGATGAAGTTAAAATTACAATTGCCTCTGGTCATGGTGGTCCCGGTGCGGTGAGCTTTCGCCGTGAATCTTTTGCTCCTCGTGGTGGCCCTGATGGTGGTGATGGTGGTAAAGGCGGCGATGTTATCTTCAGAACGTCTCGTCACATCAACTCATTAGTCGATTATAGAAATTTAAAGACATATGCAGCACAGAATGGACAGCCAGGGGGCAAAGCGAATTGCTCGGGGCCAAATGGGGAAGACATGATTATGATCGTTCCCGAGGGCTCTGTGATTCGTAGCCAAGATGGTGAAGTTCTTTATGACTTAACAGGTATTGAAGAAGTGACGGTTCTAAAAGGCGGCCGTGGTGGTAAAGGAAATACATTCTTTAAAACCAGCGTGAACCAAGCGCCTGAACATGCTCAACCGGGCGAAGAGGGCGAAAGCCTTGATATCATACTTGAATTAAAACTGATCGCTGACGTGGGTATTATCGGTTTTCCGAATGCGGGTAAATCGACATTGATTTCGCGTATCTCGGCAGCGAAACCGAAAATTGCAGACTATCCGTTTACGACATTAACTCCGCAATTAGGTGTGGTTAAAGTTGGGGATTACAGTAACTTCGTTGTTGCCGATATTCCGGGCTTGATCAAAGGGGCGCATCAAGGTGTGGGTTTGGGAATTATGTTCTTAAAACATATCGAGCGCACCAGTTTGTTTTTACACTTAGTCGATGTTTCGGGCATGAGTGGCCGCGATCCATTGCAGGATTACGAAGATATCCAATTTGAATTACAAAAGTATGATGAAATGAACCAAGATAAAGACGGGTTCTTTCCATTAAGTTCGCGCGAGCAGATCTTAGTTTTAAATAAAACAGATCTGTTACCAAAAGATCAGATAGAAAAAATAAAACAGCAATTTAAGAAAAAATTCGGTGTGGATGGCTACGCGATTTCAGCTGTTACCGGAAAACAGACTCAGGATTTATTAGTGGCAGTGGCAGATAAAGTTCTGAAGTCGAAAGAAGAAATGTAAAGGCAATAAAGGTAAAGATATGAAAGTTGGAATATTCGGCGGCAGTTTTAATCCTCCACATAACGGACACGTCAACAGTCTGACAACTGTACAAAAGAAAATGGGTTTCGACTTAGTTCACATCATTCCGAACAGTCAGAATCCACTTAAGATTCCAATGGATGGCCCATCGGGTGATCATCGTCTGGAAATGGCCCGTTTAGCCTTTAGCACCTACGGGGATGCTTTCCGTGTTAATGATATCGAATTAAAACGTGGTGGCAAAAGCTACACTATCGACACCGTGAAAGAGCTTTTGAAAGAGTACAAATCAAAAGAGCTGTTCCTGATTATCGGCGCTGATAACTTCGAAACTTTTTCTGATTGGAAGGACTACAAAGAACTTCTAGAGCTAGTGAATATCGTGGTAACGACTCGCCCTGGGTATCAAATTCCTGAAGGTGAAGACGAGTGGCCAGATTATTTAACTCCGCTAGTGGCTGAAAGTGATTTCGGTACGTTAGAGCTAACAACAGGCCGTTCAGTTGAATTTATCACTTTAGATGATTTAGACATTTCGTCTTCTGAGCTTCGTAAAAAATTACGCGTAGGTCGCCCTGCTGAAAAGTTTTTACCATTAGCAGTTGAAAGCTACATCAAGCAAAATGGTCTGTATAAAAGTGGCAGCCAGAAGATTTCTAATTTTAAAAACTTTACGGAATTCTGTGCTCAGACTTTATTCGACAAAAAAGCGATTGCAGTAAAAGCATTTGATATTCAGTCGGTTTCGTCTAGCAGTGACTACACGCTGATTGCCTCTGGTACAAGTACTCGTCATGCCAGCTCTATGGCTGAAAACCTAGTGCGTGCGGTTAAAGATGAATTCAACGTCTACCCACTGAGTGTCGAGGGTGTCGATGAAGGTCGTTGGGTTGTTGTGGATTACGGAGCTTTGATTGTTCACCTTTTCTACGATTTTGTTCGTCAAGAATATCGCCTAGAAGATCTTTGGAAAAACGGGACCGAGTTAAAGCTGCAAGACAAAACGGCCGCGGCAGCAGCCAGCGCAGCTCCGAAAGCCTAAGAACTACAAAAGGAATCTTGCATGAAATGGACTCTGTACGACTTCAAAACAGCCAAGGAGCCTTGGTTTGATGAAGCCGAACAGGTCTATCTTAAAAAGATCAAACCATTTGCGACCTTTGATGTTCAGCATTTAAAAACTCTGAAAACAGATCGTGACGAAGCCACTTTAAAAAAGAATTACGAAGCCAAAGTGCTGTTAGAAAAACTTTCTAGCGATGATTTTGTTATTTTACTGGATGAAAAAGGCAAAAAACTGGATTCGATAGAATTTTCTAAGTTGGTTAATGCCGCTCGTGAGTCAGGGAAAAAGCGTGGCGTGTTCATTATCGGTGGTGCTTTTGGTGTCAGCGAGGAAATCAAAAAACGCGCCGAACGCTCTGTGTGTTTAAGTGATATGGTGATGAATCACTTGGTTGCGGAAGTGGTGCTGTTAGAGCAATTCTATCGTGCCCAGACAATTCTAAACCGAATTCCGTACCACAATATCTAAAAAACTAAGTTAAAATCCTTTGGGATAGCCGTCATGTGGGCAGAGCTTTTGCTTAATCCTTGGTGATGAGTCACTTTATGAGTCAGTCACTTCCTTCGAAAGTTTTATTCCAATCTTTTTTGCAATACCTGTTTTCTCCGAACTGTGTTCACTGCGGATCATTTTTTGTGGAAGACACCCTTCTGTGTGATGAGTGTTTTCGTTCGCGTCTTTATCCTCGACTTCAGCAGCAATTGCAGCATCCGTTGGTGTCAGTGATACCTCGACATTACTATCTTTTTGCATGGAACCCGCAAGAAAGTGATTTGCTCAGTGAAATGATTTATCGCTTAAAGGGTAATCGTGCATGGCCAGCGTGGGAATACTATGGAAAGTTGCTCTATTACTATGTCAGTGATTATCTTGACTGGGGGGAGTTTCAAGCGCTCGTGCCACTAGCGGGCTCTAAGCCGTCCTCTGTGCATGCGCAGATTTTAGCGACAGTTTTGTCAAAACACTCGGGCCTTCCGGTCTGGGATGTGTTGCAAAAAAGGACCTTGCAGCAGCAGAAAAAACTTTCGGCTGTAGACAGAAAACACCAGTCACAGATCGGTTTGAAAGGGCAGCTCCCTGAACATTTTACAAAACTGATATTTGTGGATGACGTTTTAACAACAGGACAAAGCTACGAACAGTCGCGAAAAGCACTTAATGCAAACTCAGAAGACGTAATTTTGACCCTATTCTACAGATCAAGGCGCAGGTAGAGTTTCGTCTGAGCGAAAGGGCTTCAACATAGCTTCCTGCTTGTTGTTTGTGCTATGATTTGCTATATACCTCGAATGAATTTTTTAATTGGAATTTCTTTATTTTTTATGGCGACGATGGGTGCGGTGACGGGCACGTCAGTGGGCGTGCAGGCTGCACAAGCACAGACGTTGCAAAAGACTCTCGAAAAGTATTCGCAGATGCCGTCGATTCAATTCGAAATCAAAAAAACAGATGAAAAAGTCATTTTGGGAACAACGACAGAATCCACAGGGATTTTGAAGTATCAAAAAAGTCGCCTTTACATTTCACAAAATGGATCTAAAAAAACAGAATTGTTTTATGCCGATAAAGTATTAACTTTGGTTGAGCATCCAGATACAGATTTTGGCGATGACGGAAAACGCAAAGTGACGGTGATCAAAAAAAATATCCCACCACTGGTCACCAGCTTATTAAATCTATTTTCTAACCCAAAGAATTTCACTAAAGAATTTTCTGTGGTGAGCCAATCCGAGTCTGAAGGCGTCTATGTGGCGACACTAAAACCCAAATCAGCGACGATCAAAAACCTAAGTCTAAAAGTAAATACATCGGATCTTTCTTTAACCGAGATGTCTTTCGTCGACGACGTAGATACAAAAACGACATTGAGCTTTAGCAACTTGAAAACCAATAAAAAAATGAATCGCTCTGAATTTCAATACAAGCCTTCAAAAACAGATGAGGTCCTAAACCAATGAAAACTTCCACTTCTAACACTCCAAAAAAAGTTCATTTCATTAGCTTAGGTTGCCCTAAGAATCTTGTAGACAGTGAAATCATGGCGGGAACGCTGATGAAAGACGGCTACAACGTTGTAGCTGACGCCGAAGAGGCCGATACCGTTGTGGTCAATACCTGCGGTTTTATCGAAGACTCTAAAAAAGAATCGATTCAAAGAATTCTAGACATGGCCGCTTTGAAAGAAGAAGGCAAAATCAAAAAAATCGTAGTGGCGGGGTGCTTAACTCAGCGCTATAAAACGGATTTAGTGGAAGGACTTCCTGAGGCCGATCTATTTGTGGGCTCGGGCGAATTCCAGAACATCGCTAAAATTTTAAAAAACCACGATGAAGGCGAAAAGAAAAAAACATTCTTTAATCTTCCGACGTATTTACAAGAAGACAGCACTCCACGTGTGAACTCACAGCCGGGTCATCGTGCCTATTTAAAAATTTCTGAAGGTTGCATGAAGCGTTGTGCGTTCTGTGCTATCCCGTTAATTCGTGGAAACTTACAGTCGCGTAAAATGGACAACATCGTGAATGAAGCCAAGCTATTAGCGGCGAGCGGTGTGAAAGAATTGATTATCATCAGCCATGACTTTACAGATTACGGCTGGGATGTCCGTCGCAAAGATCCAACGGCAAAAGAAAGCCCTGTTGAATTATTGCGTCGCCTTGCTGAGGTTGAAGGAATTAAGTGGATTCGTTTGTTATATCTTTATCCAGATGGAATCACGCCAGAGATGATCGATCTGATCAAAAATAACGATAAGTTCGTGAAATACTTCGATATGCCATTGCAACACATCAACAATGAAGTGTTGAAACGCATGAATCGCAAAATGACCCGCGAAGAAATCACCACGGCTTTAGACTTAATTCGTAAAGAGATCCCAGAGGCCGTGATCCGCACTCAGTTCATCGTGGGTTACCCAGGTGAAACGCAAGAACACTTTGAAGAGCTATTACAATTCGTTGCTGAACAAAAATTTGATCGCGTTGGGTGCTTCCAATACTCGCCTGAAGAAAACACTCCGGGTGGAAAAATGGATCAGCAAGTGGAAGCCGAAATCAAACAGTTCCGTCACGATGCTTTGATGGAAGTGCAGCAAAACATTTCACGCGATAAACACCGTGCCTTTATTGGTAAAACAGTTGAAGTTGTGGTGGAAGGCCTTAGTGATGAAACAGATTTACTGTTGCAAGGGCGTACGTCTCAGCAAGCTCCTGAAATTGATGGAGTGGTCTTGATCAATGATGGCCAAGCTAAAATCGGACAGTTCGTAAAAGTACTGGTTACAGATAGCATGGAATACGATTTGATCGGTGAAATCGTCGAGTAGTCGAATAAATAAATTCAATTAAGAAGTTTAATTAAGAGAACTTAATTACGATCCAGAGCAGCTGTTGACCGCCTCGATAAAGCGAGGGGCTTCAGCTATTTTTTCGTCATTTAGGTATTTAAAGGCCTTGCGAATTTCAACTTCATTTTTACTGTTGAGCTTGCACGCTTTTTTAAAAGCCTCAATGGCTTCTGTGTAATTTTTCGATTGAATCTCGGTCCATGCTAAACCCAACAAAGCGCGATTTGATGTGGGGGTCACCTCAAGAGCTTTTTTATATTCGCTTGCGGCTTCGGTGAATTTTTTATTCATAAAATTGATTTCAGCAAGACAGCTATGGCCCATTTCTGTCGGCTTAATCGCAATAGATTTTTTGAAAAGGGACTCAGCCTGTTTTAAATCCAAACGCTCGCGATGAGTAATGCCTTGGAAGATCGGCGGGAATGGATTTTGTGGAAAGCGACTTGAGGCTTGCAGACAAATACGTTCGGCCTCGGCGTTCATTGTGTTCAAAGTCATCACTTCGCAAAGCTGTGGTAGATAGGCATTTTTCGTCAAAGCATTGAGGTCTTCATAAAGAGTACTCGCTTCGTAATAATTGGATTCGGCGATGTACACTTCGGCTAAACTGCGCAGCAGTTCGACGTTAGAGGCGTTCTCTTTTTCTAAGGACATTTTATTTAAAATTTGCCTTGCAACACTGATACGATTTTCAGATAGAGCCGCTAATGAATTTACATACTCATTGTCAAAACCGCTGAGTTTTTGTTGCTTCATCTCTTGAATTAAAGCTCCGGCGGCCAGGTTGTTTTTTTGATCCAAGTATTCTTTGATAAGGCGAATCTGAGTTTTCACTCGCTGCTCATTAGACTCGTTTTTCAATTTTGTTTTAATCAGTTCGACACGACGTTTTTTTAAGTCGTCAGAAAAATCTTTAACAAGATCGTATTCGTTCATACGACAGATGGATTGATGCTCTTCGTACTTGCCCCCTAAATTGCTAGAGGGAGTTGTCGGCGTCGGTCCTGCAGGAGCATTGGCTCCGGCACCACCACTTGCACCACCAGCTGGATTTCCTGAGTTATTTGCCGGAGGTGGTGTTGTCGCTGCTGGGGGAGGAATCGGTTGAACTGTGCTCAGAGCATTGGCCAAAGCCTCAACGGGTGACTGTGCAGTCTGAGCGTGTCCCAAATCGAGACAAAAAAGGGCACTTGCAATAAAGAATAATCCAGATAAACCGTGTTTAAGCATAATACGTTTCTTTTGATCTTCCGATAAGTACAGAGGTGGAACAAGACCAGAAATCTATTTTTCAGACGAAGTTCTGTATTCGCAACAACAGCGGTCAAGCTGTTGTTGAGTATATTCTTATGATGGTTATCACCGTAGCTCTTATTTTAGGGGCTAAGCGCGCTTTTTCAAACGTAAATGAATTTATGAAAAGTTATATCGGAGACTACTACGAATGCCTGATGGAATTCGGAGAGTTACCGACCTTGGGAGTGTTCGACGAAACTCTAAGGCAACATGCCGGCGATGAAAATGGGGGACAAAAAGTTTGTAACGCTCGCTTTGAAGGATTTACGTTCGCCAACGGCAGACCACCTACAGGCGGCGGCAACAACGGCGGTGGCTCTGACGGCAATGGTGGTAATGGTTCAAATGGCGGAAACAATTCGTCTTCACCGGGTCGTGGGGGATCGGGTTCTGGTCGTACCGGAGACTCTCGTGATGGACGCTCTGGTTCCGGTTCTGATCGCAATGGAAATTCTTCACGAAATGCCGATGGCAGTAGCAGCCGTGATGGCTCGGGTTCTGTCTCTGGCTCTGATGGCTCCGGAGGCGGCAGTGCCAGTTCCTCATCACGCGGTCGTCGTTCATCCTATGCTGACGGAAAAGTTCGTCGCTTAAAAGGCGGCTATGGCGTCGGCGATGGACAAGTGGGGTCCGACAAGGTGTCTGTTGTGGATGAAAAAGGGTCCTCTGACGGAGAAGGCAGTGGAGGCCGCCGCGGGCGCGGTCGTGGGGGCCGTGGCGGCTCGGTCCGCTATGTCTACGAGCGCAGTAAGTATCGTGCCATCACAGGCCGAATGGAGCAGGAAATTGAAAGAACAGCTCCGAAAAAACAGCCTCCGAAAGTTAGCGCGAAAACTACAGCCAAGGTCAAAGGCGGAGAAGGTCTGCTTCCTTACAAGAAGACGTTTACTCCTCCGGAACCAAAGCGTGAAATTGCTTCGCAAAATGATGATTCTGGATTCAGTTTTGGTAATTTCTTCAAGTGGTTGATCATTGCCGCTATGGTGATCGCAATCGTGCTCTTCTTCGGTGGTCAGTTATTGAATTATACGAACTCGAAAGACTAAATCTGCAACGCCTTGCGCGATCTAAATTTTCTACAAAATGAAATTTGCTCGTTGAATCTTGTCAGAAAATAAAATTATAACTGGCTTCGAAAAAACAACTCTTAATAAAGGATCGAGCTTTGATCGAAATTATCAGCCGCAATACAGTACGCACTTTTACTCTAGCACAAGCTCAAGATCTTTTACCTTTGATCTATCGTTTAACAGACGAGTCCGCTAAACGTGCAAAATACTTAATGGCTTGTATTGAAGCCTTACCAGACAAGAAATCAACGCGTGCGGCAGAGCTGCAAGATCAAATCAATGACGTGATTGACCGCTGGCAAAGTAAGATCGAGCGCCTTGGCGCCAAACCAAAAGGCCTTTGGTTAGCGGACTTTGACAATGGTACGGGTTATTTTTGCTGGAAGTATCCAGAAACAAAAATTTTATTCAAACATGGCTACCAAGACGGCTTCACTGGGCGTATTCTAATTGCATCAGACGAGGAATTAGATGAAAGCTTCAACGAAGGTTGCACGCACCACCGCAACGACCAGCATGAGAATTGCCCTTTCCCAAATTAATGCCATACTTGGCGACTTTGAATCCAACATAGAAAAAATAAGCGCTGCAATTGATAGCGCTAAAGAAAAAAAAGCAGAGCTGGTGATCTTTCCTGAAGCCAGTCTGTTTGGTTATCACCCTTTCGACCTACTCGAGCGCGAAGAGTTAATTGATTCGCAAATGCGTGCTCTTAAATCCTTACTTAAAAAAATTCCCAAAGACATGTACGTGATTGTGGGGGGATTTGAAAAAAACACCAGTAAAAAAGGACGACCTTATTTCAATTCGGCTTTTCTTTGTACGCGTGGAAAAATCATCAAAACATTCCGTAAAGAACTCCTGCCAACCGGAGACGTCTTTGACGAAGCCAGATTCATTGAAAAAGGTCAGTTAAAAGACAACTATTTCAAACTGAAAGGCAAAACTTTTTTCCTGACTATTTGTGAAGACATTTGGGCGTGGGAAGACAAAAAAGGCCGCTCGGTTTATACAGAAAACCCACTTAAAAAAATCAAAAAGCAAAAAGTGGATTTAGTGATCAACCTCAGTGCGTCTCCGTTCTTTGAAGGCAAACTTGAACAGCGCGAATACGTTGTCCAAAAGACAGCACAGCACTTCAAGGCTCCGATGGTTTATGTCAACATGGTCGGAGCACAGGATGAAATCATCTATGACGGACAAAGCTTTCTTGTCGATAAAACAGGTAAAGTAAAATTCCGCTGCGAAGATTTTGCAGAGGATCTAAATGTCTTCGATCTTAAAACACTGGAAGACTGGACGGGCCACAAACCTGCACCGAAGCTGTCTTCTATCTGTAAAACAGAACAGCTGCGCAAAGCGCTTGTGTTGGGCCTTAAAGACTTTTCTGCAAAAACAGGTTTGCGCCATGTTCACTTAGGGCTTTCGGGCGGAATCGACTCGGCTGTGGTGGCTTGTCTGGCGGTGGATGCCTTGGGTTCAAACAATGTGAAGCTTTTTGCTTTGCCGACCGAATTCAATCGCCCCGAAAGTTTTGCTTTAGCCGACCAACTGGCAAAAAATCTTAAGGTCGAATTTCAAACGATTTCCATTCAGCCCATCTATGAAAAAATCAAAACTGAGATTGATCGCGAATACGACATTCAAGAATTTCAGTTAGTGCATGAAAATCTACAGTCACGCATTCGTGGGTTATTAATGATGGCTTACTCGAATAAATCCGGCAGTTTACTTTTAACTACAGGAAATAAATCAGAATATGCCACAGGCTACGCCACGCTTTACGGAGACATGTGCGGTGGCCTAGCTGTCATTGGCGATTTAACA
This sequence comes from Pseudobdellovibrio exovorus JSS, assembly GCF_000348725.1. Classification (NCBI taxonomy): domain Bacteria; kingdom Pseudomonadati; phylum Bdellovibrionota; class Bdellovibrionia; order Bdellovibrionales; family Pseudobdellovibrionaceae; genus Pseudobdellovibrio; species Pseudobdellovibrio exovorus. The sequence goes on along the minus strand of NC_020813.1, from coordinate 2,557,595 downwards.
AAAAAACAAGTCTATGACTTAGCCAAACACTTCAATCAAGAGTACGAATTGATTCCCGAGCAGATCATCACACGCCCACCATCAGCAGAGCTTCGTCCAAATCAAAAAGATCAAGACAGCTTACCAGAATACGATCTGTTAGACAGCGCCGTGATCAACATCGTGGAAGATCGCAAAAAAGCAAAAACAAAAACCGACAAGTGGCTTTTGCAACTGTTGATGAAAACAGAATTTAAGCGCTGGCAGGCTCCGCCGATTTTAAAAGTCTCTGAACACTCTTTCGGCCGCGGCCGCCGCTTCCCAGTAGCCCACAAAGCAAAAGAGTAAAGCAGAGAGTAAATTAAAGTAAAGCGAAGTAAAGTAAAGGCTCGATCTCAACCCCAATGATGTGGAGGGGGCTTCTGCCTAAACTTCGATGTCGGTTGGGCGCAGCATTCGCGCCTCGGATTCTTTAACGGATTATTCAGACGAAAAGCGGATTAACACACAGAACCAACACCCAACTTCCGGCGCGAAAGCAATGCAATAACTTCAACCCAAAAGCCGACAAGCCAAGCGGAGCCAAGCCGCGAACGAGCTAATTAGAGTCCGTTTACGCTATCCAAAAATCGCAGGGTGCGGCTGTACATATCGGTGGTGACGTCTTCCGTTTCATTGTCGATTTCGTGTAGGGCGCCATCATAAGACACCACTTGAAAGTGTCGTGCTTTGCGAGCCAGTGTTTTCAACGTTGCCGTGCGGTCCACATAGGTGTCTTCGTCTCCGGAAAGAAAAACCAATCCGTGCACACGCTCTGGAATGGACCAGTGTTGTGCTAGTTTAGAGGTCGCGACGAGGTTTGCCGCAAATAGAGGGACCTTCACTGGTGAGTCTGGCTTAACCGGATCAACATGGGGATTCGAGAGGCCGGAAAACGCATTACGGGTTAAAGTACGCTCGGTGATGATCGTCGACGCTATCGGGAGCAAATGCGGTTTCTCTGCAGCTTCGCCCACTAAAGTTTTAGTGTGAATGCCCGGAGCTATCAACACCACACCATCGGCGCGGTTGTGCCGAGCTTCACGATAAGAGGCAAGGCCTCCGGTGCTCCAGCCGATAAGAATCTTTTTTCCAGCAGAGCAGTCGTGTTCACTGTGGCCAAAATTCACACCAGCAAAACGAGCCCAGATTTCGTTCGCAATCGACGAGATTTCTAAACGACGAAAAGTCGCATCGGCTACGCGCGTGTGATTCATTGTTCCCTCAGATCCACCTTGTCCCATGTAATCAAAAAAGATCACGCGATATCCGTGATTTGTAATCGCACGAAAGAAAGGTTCGTGATTCATCACAGAGTCACCGAGTCCCTGTAGATACATCACACAGCCTTTGAATGCGGAATTACGGGCTTCCGCGTAGCCAATACGTAAATTCACATCTCCGACAAGTGGAACGCCACTGTGATAGGTGTAAGTTTCAAGATGGACACGATAAGGTGATTCATCAGACTGAGGCGTCCGTGATTGAAAAGAGGAACAGCCAACAAGGCTGTAAAAAAAACTAAACAACAGGCTTAAATAAAAAAAGGGCAGTAGGAATTTCTTCATACTGCCAGATTAATATAAAAATTGAATTTCGTTAACTGGACCTAGCCGAATTAGAACACTCGAACTCTAGAACATGAAGCCCATTTGTTTTGGCTGGCGCTCGATCTGCGGGAAGCGCAGTTCTGGTTTACCAGTCAAAGCCACAAGGTTTTCCACTTGTGGAGCTTTACCACCTACAGAAATACGGCGGATCATTTCTAAGAAAACATTTCCACAGTAAGTCGCATCTTCTTCCGCGCGATGGAATTCACCAGCAGGAATTTTTAAATGCTGAACTAAAGTTCCCAATTTGTAATTGGCTAAACCAGGAAAAACTTTACGACTGATAGGCAAAGTATCCACGATCACACCCAGCGGAGCCGGAGCTTCGTGTTTTTTAATATCGGAAATTAAAAACTGAGCATCAAACGGAGCATTATGAGCCACCAAAATCAAATCTTCGCAGAACTCAGCAAAGGCCGGTAATAGCGAGTCGATCTTAGGCTTACCTGCAACCATTGCATCTGTAATTCCATTCACCGCAGAAGCTCCTGGAGGAATACTTCTTTGTGGATCAACTAAAGTTGAAAACACGCTGTCCACGATTCCTTGTTCATTGAAGCGCACGGCTCCGATTTCAACGATCTGGTCAACGCCCGGTACAGTTCCTGTGGTTTCTAAGTCAAATGCTATGAATCTCATATATATTTTGATACAAACAATAGGGGATGGTTTCAAGTAAAAGACTACAAATAAAAGGCTTTTTTTCTGCTCTGGAAATAACGGCAGGGGACAATTTACTTGATACATTAAATGCCAACAATGTGGGCATTTATCAGTCCTGCGGGGCCAATGGCTCCTGCACCACCTGCCGTGTTTTTATACTAAAAGGCCTCGAAAACTGTAGCCCACGTACGGAAATCGAAGCCGAACGGGCCGACGAGCGCGGCTTTGAGGACAACGAACGCCTCGCCTGCCAAACACAGGTTTTCGGGGACATCGAAATAGAAATTGTAAATCTCGAAATCGAATAACTCTTCGCTCGATCCATTTGTTTTTTGGGCCTTTCCAAAGCCTCAGACAGCTGCAAGTTGAATCTGCGTGTTGATTTGATTTTGTCGCTCAGGTCTTCAACTTGCAGAACTCGTTTTGAAAAGACCCAAAAAACAAATGAAAGCGAACGTTAGTGCCTCATTCGCCCTCGAGATTTATGATTTCTCTTAAGAAATTGATACCAGTGATTATTTTTATGTGGTTTCTTTCACATGCTGAGATCTGAATATTTTGACCTTTAAAAACGAGTTCCGCCCTTCGGCGGCTGTTTGAGCTTTTTAAAGGTCAAAATATTTAGATCTCTACTTCGGAGAAACCACATAAAAGTTATTCGTATAAATCCATGTTAGCCACTTGATCGCGTCCGGCAGCGGGAAGCGGGGGCTGATGCGGACTTGGACGCGGTAGGTGCCGGGACCTTGCAATGGTAAAATACCTTCGAAGGTGTTGATCGTATCGACGCGTTGGCCGTTTTTGTAAAGGACGACTTCATAGAATGAAGTGGGCTCGGCGGGAAGTTTGAAATACAAGCGCAGGTTATCCGAGTACTCCACTTCGGAACCCATCGAGTAGCGCTGGCGATCATTTTCTTTAAATAAGTAAGCTTCAAAACCATTGGGGTTTCCTAAAGTATCAAAGCAAATGTAAAACTGTCCTCGCTTAAGTGCAGTTAGGATTTTTTGGCTATCTTCAGTCATGTTTCCTGTCAGCTCGGACGTCAGCAGTAAATGGTTCGAGGCCATACTCAGAACGCGTTCGTAGCTTGGGAATTTAATCAGCCAGTCCGCAAGTGGAATGGCGCGAGCTGAGGCTTCGGCTCCTTGGAACGCCACCAATCGGCGTGTCTGCGAAACCTGATCGAATAACATCAATTCTTCAGTAGGTTCTTGGAACAAGCGCATCAAGGCGTACTGTGGATTGAAAGGATAAAGCATCAAGCTCCAGATGGTAGAAAGGCGCGAGTAGTTCCACGAACGTTGAGCAAGACTTTTTAGATTGGCGATTTCGATACCATCAAGTCCCTCGGGCAAATCCCCTTTCCAATTGAAGTCCGATTTAAAGGGATGAGCCAAAACCAAAAGTGTGTCCGAGTTTTTCTGTGTAGATTCCGATAAGAGGTCTGACAACATCAATTGAGATTCGCCACTTTTAAGGCCGAGGTTTTTTTCTTTTGTCGAATAATAAATTAAGCGCGAGTCTTTGTAGCCGTACTTGGCCCCTTGCAAGACACCGATGTTCATCAGGTAGCTGTCATTGGGTGTTTTTACCTGAGGATTTAAATCTGTCATCATAATCAGTTTGTTTTCTGATTTGCGGGCTTCAGATAAAATCACACTTAATGGTTCTGAACCAATCGACAGATTGCTGTGAATGTTCATTCCCAATTTGTAATCGTAATAAAATCCTGTGGTTGTGGTTTTGCGTAAGTTAAAGCTGAGTTCAAATTGCGAGATATAAAAGCCGTAAGTAAAAAAACAAATCAGAAAAAAGGCGAATGTGGCCAATACCTTACTCATGGCTCAATTGATAAAGATCAATTCCGAGCTTGTCAAAGCTCTCGAGGTGAATTTTCTTATAAGACTCATATTGTGCGGGCCACCATGAATTATTGTACTTCAGAACGTAAAAACTGCGGGCTGTAGGCTTAGATTCAGGCAATGAGTCATAAAAATCATGACGGCTGAGCTCGTTCAGTTTCGGTACGAGCTTCTGCGTTTTCCACGTCAGCAAAGACGACATCTGATAGCTCGGTCCATACAGAGGTTGATATTTTTCAACGACGGGAAGTAAATCTGCAATTTGTGCCGAATTGACTAAGTTTCTGCGGACATGGGCACTTTGAGGCGACATGAAAAAGGCCGCTAGCAGAATATAAATTCCAATCCAATACACGATAGAGTAGCGCACCAGTTTCTGCGAACTTGTTTCGGCAAAGTGACGGGTTGCATGTAGGTGCGAACTGATCGGCCAATTGGCTTCCACCACAGATTTCAGCGAGCTACTGAAAAAGAAAGCCAGCTGTGACCATGTGAAAATGCGGTCTGCGAAAATAGGACCAGTGCCGTCTTGAGATTTTTTAAACAGCGTAAAAAAGACAAAGGGATTTAAAAGCAAAATCTGCGTGCCCACGTAAGCCAGCGGCCAATCCCACGTGAACGGATCTTGACCGAAACCGTGATTGATCTGAAATACAAACGAAGCCCATTCATTTTGTGCATTCCAAATAACAACAGGTAGGCTGCAAAGAGCCCCGATAACCAAAGTAAAAATTATGCCTAAAGGGCGTAGACGCAGGTAGCGTTTGCCAAAAGCCAAAGTGATTAAGCCGGAAATAACAAATAAAACGATATGATACTTAGAACAGAAACCCAGTCCAAGGAACAAACCTAAAAGCCCATACCACTTTAATTCTTTGGTGCGCAGAACATTTAAAAATGCCCAAAAGGATAAAGACCAAAAAAGAACTAGTGGTACATCCGGAGTTGCTAAGACAGAGCCAGCACCCAAAAGAGGATTTAAAAAGGCAAACAGTAAAAAAATCAGAATCGTGCGATAGGTAGCTTTTTCTTCTAATAGGATTTTAATCCAAACTAAAGAGGTTAGAAAGCCGCCCAAGATGAACATCACTCGCAGGGATAGGGGATGGCCCGCTGGAAAAAACAGATGCCCCAAATAAATCCACCAACCCACCATTGGCGGATGATCGAAGTAGCTCAGTTGGGGGTGAATCGACCAGATATAGTAATAGGCCTCATCGCCCACGACAGGTGTGATCCATGCGATCAGCACCTTGAGCAGTAATGTAATACCTAAAAAAAGATAAAGATGGCGTGAGTTCAAGCGATTAGAAACTTAACTTCACTTCTTTGTTGGGCGCACCAGCAAGTCCTTTATCAATGCCATTAACATTGATTTTAAAGGCTCCTCCATCGGCAGCTTTTAAATAAAGGCCCACCTTCGAGCGCAGCACCTGCACTTGATTGGCACTTAAACGAACTGTGTTGAATTGTTTAGAATTCCCTTTGGCATAGAATAAAACCACATCTTTTTTAGCTTCTAATAAAAGCTCGACAGGTTTTTCACTCGATTTTTCAAAACCGACCTCAGGAACATTCACTTCTGCCGGAGCCGGAGTTCCCACTTCAGCCGCTGCCGTTTGCACAGTGGCTTCTACTGTTGCAGCAGGTGGAGCTTCCGCGTGTGGAATCGGAGGAGCAATCGGAGACAATGTCGCTGAAGATGGTAAAGTTGATTGCGCGCTTGCAACTTCTTCGGCCTGACGTTGTTTTTCTTGAAAGTGATTAATGAGTTTGTTTGTGCCTAAGATAACTAAAATCAAACCGACAGCACCAGATAACATCACGATGATACTTTTGCGGTTATCTTGATTTAAAATCATAGGTTTAACTTTATCTTTCGCCGTATTGTCAGTGTAGTTCTGTGATGTCTGTTTAAGAGACGGACGAGCGGATTTAATCTGCTCTGTTTCCGTTTTCACTGGCGGAGTCTCGACAACAGGCTCTGGTTCTGGTGGAGTCACTGTTTTCGGATAAGGAATAGTGCTGCCCATTTCTTCTTGAAATTGACGAAGAACACTTTCAGAGTCCATTTTTAAGAGTTCAGCATAACTTTTTACAAAACCACGCACGAATGCCTTTGCAGGAAGTTTATCAAGGTCTCCCGCTTCAAGTGCGTTCACCACACGTTGAGTCAGCTTTAAAGAATGAGCGACTTCAGAAACAGAAAGTTTCTGGTTAACTCGTTCCGCCTTAAGTAATTCGCCAGTGATTTTCATAGGGTCTCCTTTTTCACGATAGTCAGCATTTTCTGCGCCTTTTCGTAATTGGCCCCATTGGGAAATAATTTAATAAGCTCTTCAAAGCGATAGCGGGCTTTGTCTTTTTGTCCGTCACGGTAAAGAGCGATAGCTGAATAGTAATGGGCCTCGTCCGATTCAGCCTGAGAGCAAAAAGGAATAGAGCGCTCTAACTGAGTTACAGCTAAAGAAATATTTTTCTGTTCTAAGTAGCTGCGCCCTAAATAAACCTGTGAAAAACAATTTTCACGGTCTTTTTCTAAAACTTTTCTGAAATGAAAAATAGCTTGTTGATAATTTTGGCGCTTGAACTCTAAAAGTCCATAGTTCGCGTGCGCTGAAAGATAGTTCACAAAAGTGAGATCTGACAGAACATCTTTCAAGATGGGTTCCGCTAAGTTAAGTTTTCCTAGTTCAATATAAGAGCGAGCTAAATTATTTTTAGCCTCTGTAAAGTTGGGCTGCAATTGAATCGCATTTTTATAATGTTTTTCTGAAAGCTCGTAGCGTTCACGCATGAAGTAGACTAAGCCCAAATTCGCTTGCACCACAGGATTTGTGGGATCATTTTCTTCAGCCTGTAAAAGTTCTTTTAAGGCCATAGGATAGTTTTGGCTTTTGATATGAGCCGTTGCGATCTGCAAGTGCAGAGCCGCCGTTTCTTTTTGATGTTCACGTGTTGTGGCGCACCCGCTGCCGATTAAAACCAACGCGAGCGACAATAGAAACAACAATCTCATGCTTTAATGCTAACATGCAAGGCAGCTCAGTCAATGAAGAACTGAATTATTTCGATAGCATAACCAAAGTTTCGAAATGATCTGTTTGTGGAAACATATCGAAAATTTGTGTGTGAGTTAAACGATAGTCCGGTTTTGCCGCGAAGATTTTATGTAAATCACGAGCCAAAAATACCGGATGGCAACTGATGTACAAAATCGTGCGCGCATCGGAGTGAATGATTTTTTGAATCACCTGTTCAGAGCAGCCGGCTCGGGGTGGATCCAGAAAAACCACTTCTGATGAAAGTTGGCGACGTTGAACAAAAGACTCACAATCGGTCGTGAAGGCGAAAAGTCGTTTCTGTAGCTTTAAATTTTTTAATTTCTCGGTCGCGAAGGCTGTCAACTTGGGGTTCATTTCAGCACTTTCAATGTGCAAATCGGGTAAGGCTTGAAGTAATGGAAAGGTGAAGTTTCCGGCTCCGGCATAAAGTTCAGAAAGAGATTTCGGATTCTTTTGAACAATCAACTGAAGAGCGGTCGCGACGAGCTTTTCATTCACTTTGTTATTCACTTGTGAAAACGAAAGACCTTCTCCGTCACCACCAATAGGATAATGTTCAAATTGATTGAGGTGATTGATACGCAATTCGAATTTTCGCAATTCTTTTGCGGGTTTCAGCTTTTGTTTGAGTTCAGGAATACGATCTGAAATTTCTTTTTCAGCGATGAGGCAATGATTGATATCCACGATCTCATGACTGCCACGACGGAAATATCCAAGCTCGGTCCCAAGCTGCTTTAGCTGAATACGATTGCGATAGTGAAAACTATTTTCAGACGATACAGACGGCAGAAGTTCATAGGCCACATCGGGAATAAATTTTTTAAAGAGGTCCTGTAGGATTAACTCTTTTTGCTTTAGCTGTTCAGTTTCGGTAATGTGTTGCCACGAGCAGCCACCACAATTGGTGAAGTAGTCACAAGGAGCTTCACGACGACTCGGTGATGGTCTTAAAACCTGCACCACTTCGGCCTGTAGATGATTTTTTTCAACATGGGTGATGCGAAAGCGGACTTGCTCTTGCGGAGCTGTACGCGGAATAAAAACCACCAAAAACTTATCTTGATATTGAATGCGGGCCAAACCTTGGCCGCCGACCACCAGCTTTTCGATTTCAGCGGTGTGCTCAGAATGCAAAAGGGACTCTAGTGCAGAGCCCCTTTTACTTTGTTTGTTAGAATGTTGAGGTTTTGTGCTCTTCACTCTGACTATTACAAATTAACAAGTTCGTGCTTGTCAAAGAAGATAGCCAATTCGCGTTCAGCAGATGCTAATGAGTCTGACCCGTGAACTGCGTTTTCGCCCATTGAATCACCGTGTTTAGCACGGATAGTTCCAGCGTCAGCTTTCTTAGGATCAGTTGCGCCCATGATTTCGCGGTTTTTCAATACAGCACCTTCACCAGTTAAGCACATCAACAAAACCGGACCAGAAGTCATGAAAGAAACTAACTCTCCGAAGAAAGGACGCTCTTTGTGTTCAGCATAGAACAACTCGCATTTTTCTTTAGACAAGATAGTCAATTTAGCTGCTGCTACTCTTAAACCTTTTGATTCAAAAGTGTGGATGATGTCGCCGATTGCATTTTTCTTAACTGCGTTTGGCTTGATGATTGAAAATGTTCTTTCGATTCCCATTGTTTTCTCCCTTTAGTTTTATTTAGCTAATTATTTCAACATTGATTTTAAAGTTACGCCCATATCAGCAGGTGATCTTGAGATCTTGCAGCCTGCAGCTTCTAACGCCGCGAACTTTGCTTCTGCTGTGCCTTTGCCGCCGCTGATGATAGCGCCCGCATGGCCCATACGTTTACCAGCCGGAGCCGAAGCCCCCGCGATGAATACGGCTACAGGTTTCTTGAATTCTTTTTTGATGTACTCAGCTGCTTCTTCTTCAGCCGTTCCACCGATTTCGCCGATCATGATAACGGCGTCTGTGTCTGGATCCTCATTGAACAATTTCAATACGTCGATGAAGTTAGTTCCATTAACAGGGTCACCACCGATACCAACACATGTCGATTGACCTAATCCCAAAGCTGACAGTTGACCGACAGCTTCGTAAGTCAAAGTACCAGAGCGTGACAACACGCCGATACGACCGGCTTTGTGGATGTGGCCAGGCATGATGCCGATTTTACATTGATCTGGAGTGATCACGCCGGGGCAGTTAGGGCCGATCAAGCGAGTGCGCTTACCTTCCATGTATTTTTTTACTTTAACCATATCCAAAACAGGAATGCCTTCTGTGATACAGATAACTAAATCTAAATCAGCATCTACAGCTTCCATGATCGAATCCGCCGCGAACGGAGGCGGAACGAAAACCATTGAAACATTACAGCCCGTAGCTGCCTTAGCTTCTTTTACTGTGTTGAAAACTGGAATACCTAAATGAGTGGTGCCACCTTTACCTGGTGTTACGCCGCCGACCATTTGTGTTCCGTAGGCTTTACATTGCTCAGAGTGGAAAGAACCTTGTGATCCTGTTAAACCCTGACAGATAACTTTTGTGTCTTTATTAATTAAAATAGCCATGATGTTCCTTATCCCTTAATAGCTGCTGTGATTTTTTTAGCGGCGTCTGTTAAGTCGTTAGCAGGAATGATGTTCAAACCGCTTTCGGCTAAAATCTTTTTACCCAATTCTACGTTTGTTCCTTCAAGGCGAACAACCAATGGAACTTTTAAGCCGACTTCTTTAGAAGCGGCGATAACGCCTTCTGCGATCACGTCACATTTCATGATGCCACCGAAGATGTTAACAAGAATTCCTTTTACGTTTGGATCTTTTAAGATGATTTTAAATGCGTTGGTTACTTTTTCTTTATTAGCTCCGCCGCCCACGTCTAAGAAGTTCGCAGGAGTCGCGCCATGAAGTTTGATGATATCTAAAGTCGCCATTGCAAGCCCAGCGCCATTTACCAAGCAGCCGATGTTACCATCTAATTTGATGAACGCTAGGTCGAACTTAGAAGCTTCGATTTCAGTCGGCTCTTCCTCATTGAGGTCGCGCATTTCTAAAATTTGCGGTTGGCGATACAATGAGTTTGAATCGAAATTCATTTTTGCATCTAAGCAAAGAACATCATTTTCTTTCGTTACAACCAACGGGTTGATTTCCGCGATTGAGCAGTCACATTTCACGAAGGCTTCGTATAAGCCCGTCATGAATTTAACAGCTTTGCCAACAACTTCTGGTTGCATGCCGATAGCGAACGCTAATTCGCGAGCCTGCCATGCGCCCAAACCAGTTACAGGATCGATGTCGACTTTTTTAATCGCATCCGGATTGTGCTCTGCAACTTCTTCGATGTCCATTCCGCCTTCAGAAGAAGCCATCATCGTTACGCGGCCTGTAGCGCGATCGATCAAGCAAGCAACATAGTATTCTTTAGCAATGTTGCAACCAGCTTCGATGAAAACTTTTTGCACCACTTTGCCTTCAGGGCCTGTTTGGTGAGTCACCAAAGTCATACCTAACATTTGTTTTGTTAAGTCGCGAACTTCGTCCAACGTTTTAGCTAACTTAACACCGCCGCCTTTACCGCGACCACCAGCGTGAATCTGAGCTTTAACAACCCAAAGATTTCCACCGATTTGTTTTGCTGCTGCTACAGCTTCTTCAGGAGAATTCGCAACCTGTCCTTTTAGCGTTGCTACTCCAAATTTTCTAAGAACTTCTTTTGCCTGATACTCGTGAATATTCATTTTAATCCAATCTCTTTAGGGCCGTACCAATTACTGTACAGTTTTCAGTGTTGATACCAATGCGCGAACAGCTTCAACTGATTTGTCGAATTCTGCTTTTTCATCTGCGTTCATTTTGAAATCAATGATTTGTTCCATACCAGCGCCACCAAGTTTTGCTAATACACCCACCATTAAACCATCATTCACACCAAATTCGCCGTTCAATTCAACAGCAACCGGAAGAATACGTTTTTGATCTTTCAAAATAGCTTCTGCCATCTCAACAGCACCACGAGACGGAGCATAGTAAGCAGAGCCTGTTTTCAAGTGTCCACCGATTTCAGCGCCGGCTTGTTTTGTACGAGCTACGATAGCTTTGATTTTATCTGCAGAAAGTAGATCCGTAATTGGAGTTGTACCAACAGAAGCTGTTCGTACTACTGGCATCATGGCGTCACCATGGTTACCAAGAACTACACCAGTGACATCTTTAACAGAAACATTTAATTCTTCAGCGATGAAAGCGCGGAAGCGAGCTGAATCTAAGCAGCCGCCCATACCGATTACGCGTTCACGTGGGAAGCCCAATTGTTGTTTAGCATAAACCGCCATAACATCCATCGGGTTACAAACAACGATAACAACTGAGTTCGGAGCATATTGTTTAATTCCAGCACAAACATCTTTTACGATTTTCGCATTGATACCAACGAGCTCGTCACGGCTCATGCCCGGTTTACGCGGCATACCTGCAGTTACGATCACGACGTCTGAATCTTGGATATCTGCGTAGTTCGCAGTGCCTTTTACTTTTGAGTCGAAGTTTTCGATCGGAGCAGATTGAAACAAGTCCAAAGATTTTCCGATAGCGGCGCCTTCATTAACGTCTAACAGAACCACATCGCCCAATTCTTTTTGAGCTGCCCAGTGAGCTGTTGTTGATCCAACAAAACCAGCACCAATCACGGCAATTTTTTTTCTTTTATGAGCCATAAAAATCTCCTTTTAGATTTTAATAAATACTTGATTTTTTTGATACTTATCAGGTTTAGTCGTTTTGCTTTGAAAGCTCAAGTCTAGAAGATTTTTGGCAAGGTGCAACTGGCGTTTTTTTTGAAACAGAGTTATCAAATAGCTATGACAAATCAAACGACAAATCCAAATGCAGAAATCATTAAATCGTATTTCGCAGCTTTCAATGCTGGTGATACAAAAACAATGCTCTCTTTACTTCACCCAGACGTGATTCATGAAATCAATCAAGGTGAAACTCAGATTGGACTAGAGTCATTTACCAAGTTTATGGCCCATATGGATGAGTGCTACAAAGAAGAACTCAAAGATATGAGCATTTTTTCATCAGATTCAGCGACTGATAATCGTGTATCGGCAGAATACGTAGTGCACGGAACTTATTTGAAAACAGATGGCCAGTTGCCAGAAGCTCGTCAGCAAAACTACGCGATTCGCGCGGGCTCTTTCTTTGAAATCAATGGCGGTAAAATCAAACGCGTCACAACTTACTACAACCTACCTCGTTGGATCGAAATGGTGAAAATTTGAGCGGTTCTAAAGGCGCTATCGTTCGTATTTTAACTGCGGATGAGGTGCGGTTGCGAATTTCTGAAATTGCAGCCCTTCGGATCAAAATTTTCCAAGACTTTCCCTATATTTACGATGGGTCGATTGATTATGAAGTTAAGTATTTGGGACGCTATTTACAGGCGCCAAATGCACGATTTATTGGCGCTTTTTCTGAGGCTGAAGACCGAGATGAAAACTTAATTGGAATCGCGACCTGTCTGCCACTAAGTGAAGAAGAAAACTTCGTGAAAGAGCCGTTTCTAAACGCGGGATTTAAACCGGAAGACGTTTTTTATTTTGGTGAAAGCGTGCTGCTTCCGCAATATCGCGGACAGAAAGTCGGTCATCGTTTTTTTGATGAGCGCGAGAAAGTTGCCCGTGAATTCGGATCTACTTACACAAGTTTTTGTGCTGTTCATCGTCCTGAAAATCATCCTTTGCGTCCACAGAACTATCGTCCGTTGGATGAGTTTTGGCGTGCACGAGGTTATGAAAAAAAACCAGAACTGACGAGCACGTTCGAATGGAAAGATGTGGATCAAGATGTGGAAACAGGGAAAACTATGGTGTACTGGCTTCGGAGGTTGAAGTGAGTTCGTTATTAGTAAAAGTAGCAGCCGCTCTTTACCCAATTGATTTTTTCCAGTCATTTTCTGAATGGCAAAGTAAAACTGAAAAATGGGTTAGCGAAGCTGCAGAACAAAAAGCAAAATATTTATTATTCCCAGAATATGGTTCGATGGAGCTGACCTCACTTTTGGATGAAGAGGTGCGCCAGAATTTGGCTTCGCAGTCTGAAGCTTTGCAAAAATATTGGCCCGAATTCAACAAGACATTTCAAAGCCTAGCACAAAGATATCAGGTCTATATTATCGCGCCTAGTTTTCCTGTGTATCACTCGGAAACTCATACGACTAATCGGGTGGGTGTCTTTTCTCCGAGTGGTCAATACGACTTTCAAGACAAACTATTTATGACTCGTTTTGAAGATGAAGAGTGGAATGTGCAAGCCTCTGAGCCCGAAGTAAAAGTTTTTAAAACTGAGGATCTAAGTTTTTCTATTTCAACTTGCTTTGATGTGGAATTTGCCTTTCCCGCTTTGGCGGCGGCTCACGCGGGTGCTGAAATTATTTTTGTCCCTAGTTGTACCGAGACGGCAAAAGGAGTACATCGTGTGCATATCGGAGCGCGTGCGCGCGCTTTGGAAAATCAAATCTATACAGTTGTTTCGCAAACAATTGGCGAGGCGACGTGGTCTCCGGCTGTGGATTTAAATAATGGCTTTGCCGCGATTTATTCAACGCCGGATGTGGGTTTTACAGATGATGGAGTTGTGGCGACAAGTGCATGGAACCAAAGTGCATGGCTGTATGCAGATTTAAGATTGTCTCATTTATCACGCGTAAGAAGTTCGGGCGCTGTTTTAAACTTCAAAAGACATCAGGAGTTTTTGAAAGATAAAGCAGAACTTTATCGAATAATAGAAGTTAAGCTCTAAAGACTCTTGTTTGTGTTAGGAAAACATGCTTTGATTTCTATATTACCAATCTGGACGTATAGATAGGGGTAGGGTTTAATTTGCGCAAGCTCAATCAATTTTTTAGTTTTTTCATCTTGATCGCGTTGACTCAACTGTCGTTGCCATCACAGGCCCAACAGGCACCACCTCCAAGTCCCGCGCCGAACACAGGTATCCCTTTAGATGAACTCAGTTTAGAAGAGCAATTGAATAACGAATTGGGTACAGAGTTAGGCACAGGTGAAAACCCAGATGGTATCTCTACGGATGAATTGATGATGTTAGACGAAACGGGATTGATTTCTCCGGTCGCGCCGTATCCCACAACTGGCTCGGGGTTAGAAACTTATACAAATGATGATGATGAAGATCATGATGACGATGGTTCGGGTCGCGTGCGCTACATTGAACCTCGCTATGCTAAAAATGGATATTCTTTTGGTTTACAGGTATGGACACAGCGTTTCGACATTAAAGCCTCACTTTTAACAACAGTTGTAATTGGTGGAACGACAACTACGAACACAGTAGATCTTTCTAGCAGCAGTAATGACTTTCAAAATATTGGCTTTGTGGGACGTTATGCTATTTTCCCCTTTGATCATATAGGTGCGGATATTAATGTGACAGCGGGAACATCGCTCAATCATGGCGAGAGTGGCCTGTCCTCTATTCACACTATTCGTGCTGAATTCAATTTGTCTTATACAGTCGAAGTCGGTGGAACATCAGCTCTGTATGGACTGGGTGGTGTTGGTTACGAGACATTCATCGGCGATGAAATTCAAAAAATTGTATCCGCTAGCGGTGGCGGAACTGTTCAACTAGGTGCGGGCTTTAATTTCAGTGAACAGGTCAGCGCAGAGGTTATGTACATGCGCGCTTTTCATAAAGTCAGCGATGAATTCTTCCGCCGAGCAGGTGACGCGGCCATTGCACAGGGAGCTACAAGCTATGCTCCACAACAATCATCCGTAACGGCCGAGATTATTCAAGGCCGTTTGATGTTTACATTTTAGCTAAAGAAAAAAGACTTATTGGTAAAGATCGTAAGGGAAGTACAGACGACGTTTTGTCTGTAGAGTTTCACTACCACCTAAAGTTGTATCATATCCCGCGGGAAGCTCGGTCATGACAAAACTATCGGGATCAGTAAAGTCGTTGCAACTATCTAACATCGTCCCATCAGGCATTCCATTACAATTTCCAACCGAGTTTGGATTGCCACTTGTACCATTACTTGTAATGTAGCTGACATAGTTACTACGAGTATCCCACTCACGAACATAAACACGAATACGATGTTTCATCTCATAACCAGCATCATAACAACTGAAGGTGTAGGCTTCGTTTGCTGTTGCCCCACGAGCCGACATTAATGTTCCTGAATAATCATCAACTGGATCAATAAAGAAAGGTCGATTACTGACCTCAGGCCGTAAAAAACCTGTGTGCGTATGTAATGCCGGTGTGTAGTAGTTAGCGAGCATTCTGTTGTTCAGATGCTTTAGTTCTATTGGAGCCGACATTCCATAGGTATCATTTAGACCATTAATGCTAGAGGTAACCAATGATATAGGAACTCCCGTTGCAGAAAAAGCGCCCCAACTAGTTATGGCAGCACCACCAAAGCAAGATTTATGATCGCTACTCCAAACTCCACGAACTGGCTGTTGTGTGGTTGTGACCCCAGTCCCTTGATCTTCAATAGTTTGAGAAATTTTAAACTCACCAAAGCAACAGCCATCATAGGCATAGCAACTGGTATCGGCGAAAGCATGTGTTGCAGGGTCGAAGGTTAATGTTATTTCAGGATGTGAAGCACAGTTGAAGGGGCCTTCATATAAATCTGAGCATAGATGAGATACAGTTCCACCTGGGTCAATAGTTGTCTGAATAGTAATATCGCTTGGGGCAACACCGACTTCTTTATTAAAGTACCAATATGTTGTACGCGAAAGATACGAGCAAAAATTATTTCCTGGAACATTGAAGTTTAAATCTAAACCGCGCACATAAAGTTCGCCCTCAGGAATTTCAACAATACATTCAATATCCTGTGACGAGGTTGCATCTGTAGGAATAGCACAGCTCTCACTGAACCCAGAAGCCTTGTGCATATAGGCAATCCTTGTGTCACCGGATGGAAGGCTGACATGGAAGTTTGTATCATTAAAACTCGGAGTTGAAGGATCTGTCGGAGTTGGCGTTGGCCCTGAACCTGGAGGTGTATCCGGAGCTTTATACGAAGGCATCGTAAACGAACCGAAATCACCGGAATTTTTTCCGCTGCAACCTGAGTTAAATAAAACTAGCGACAGAGCCGCAAACATAAAGACACCGAAAGTTGTCTTAATTGGCATAAACGTCCTCATAAAATAATTAACGTACCAAATTCAATTCTAAGTAAAGTTAAGTAAAAATTCGACAGACCAAAGACGCGATTATCACAGCAACACAGATTTTTATTGAGAGGGCCCATCGATACTAGAATCGCTACTAGACAAGAGTGCAGGCGCCGCTTGCCCTGCCTCTTTCCTCAGTACACTATATATTATAGTAGAAATGCGTTCTTCTGAGGAGACAGCAACATGAGACTTCAACATATCAGTTTAGCATTGATCGGACTTTTGATCGCGGTAGGAGCTCAGGCTCAATATAATCAATATGGAAACTCAAATAGATCCTTTTTTTCTAAAAACCAGAAGTTTGACCACGAAGGTGTCGAGTTATACGAATCAAACTTAGACATGAAAAGACATAAACGTTTCGGCTTGGGACTTTCTTTGGGCGGGGCGAACGGGGTTTTGGGGTTAAATACCGAATTCAATTTAGATCCGGAAAATGCGCTGGTTGTGGGTTTGGGAACCGGACCAAGCTACGGCTCGATCAGCGTTTTATGGAAAAATAACTTCGAAGGCCAGTATTTATCCCCTTTTACAAAGTTAGGTTACTCGAAATGGTTCAGTTCTTCAGGGGTATCTGGTGGAGCTATGGATTCGGATATTTTACGCCGAATTTATTCAGAACAGGACTTGCGTGCGGGACGCTTCGATCCGGACTTTTTGATCGCCGGATTAGGGGCTGAATACAACCAGTTGGAAGGCGAAATGGCCGGAGTTAATTTCTATGGTGAAGTGATCCTCATGACGGAATTAAAAACAGCCACCTTCATTCCATCCGGCGCCGTGGGGATGATTTATTTTTACTAAAAAAATTTAAATAGATTAACAGACTTAAATTCATGAAACCCGCTACAGATGCGGGTTTTGTCGTTTTTAAGGGTCAGAATTTTTTGAAATAAATGAGTAGAAAAAAAGAATCACAAAGGACTGAAAATAAAAAACCCTTGGTGTTTCCACCAAGGGTTACAAAGCAACTGCTTGCTTTACAAAACTAATTACTTCTTTTTCTTTTTAGTAACTTTTTTTGTTGCTTTTTTAGCAGTTTTTTTAGCAGCTTTTTTTACTACTTTTTTCGCTTTTTTCTTAGCCATTTGTTGCTCCTATCAGTAGTGATGCCATTGCTGACACCACAGTTGTTGTTGCGACTTTTCAGTCTTCCTTAATAAAATTGTTATTAATTCGACAAGCTTCGTCAACACTTTTTTTTCTTGCATGGTCTTTGCTGACTTTTTTGGGTTGCAGGAGGTGTTGATGTTCGTTGAACTTATTGTTTCGTTGTTCGGAACTGTGATCATACATCGAAACTTGTCTCTCGTTGAGAAATTGGAAGTGCTTTCTGTTGTTAAACTTCGTGTGCTCTTCTGTTTTCTTCAACTTCCGTTGTGTGCTTTTCTATTTTTCAAAGAACAAATACATTTGGTCATCATTTACATCGGCATATTTCTTATAACATTAATACTTCATGACAAAATAATTGCGTATTTCGATCAAAAAACATTTGAAAAGTTGCATTTCAACATCATTGAAAGACTAATTTTGTTATTCAACAGCGGAAAATCATCATCAACATGCGTGAAAATAGTTTGGAATGAATTCAATGCGCGTGAAAAGCGTATTTTTTTTCAATTGCAGCACCTTTTTGAAGTTAAAAATGAAAAAAATGGCGCGAGTGAAGGTTTCAAACAACACTTTTTCACAGAATTGAAGACGATTTTGTCTTCTTCAACCGCCATAACAGAGCAATTGCACGCCTTTCGTGAGGTTTTACGTGTGCAAAACCAATTGCAACGTCGATCACGGCAAATTTTGCAGCATGTTCGTGCGCAAGCGGTGGTTGCAAGCCTGATTTATTTGTTTTTTTGCATGTTGAGCATAAGTTTTTTGAACTTAAAACCACTTTCGTCGACTTTTATAAGCTCTTTGGCACTCTTTTTGACGGGACAGCTATGGATTTTTAATTTAGGTAAGGCAAAAAAATGGAAAACATAAGTCCTTCCTTATTATTATTGTGGGATGTGAAGCGATCTTTAGCCAAAGGACATTCAGTGGCTCAAGGTGTACGGCAATTTCTTTTGCGTGATGATGTTGGGTCAAAAGATTCTGACTTTATTGTTTGCGTTGAGCAGTGGTGGGTTTCTCAAAACAATCCGTCTTTTCTTTTTAATAAGACATCGTTGAGTTTACACAGACAGTATCTTTTAGAGTTACTGGAAGCTGGGTTGCGGGGACAAAGTATCAGCGCCGCTTTAAATAATCTGGAATCCGAGCTGATCTTAAGCTGTGAAGGGGAAATGCAAGAGCGTTTGATGCGATTACCGCTTTTATCACTTCTTCCACTCCTCTTTTTGATTTTTCCCTCGTTGATGATAGTGCTAATTTCCCCTCTTTTAGAGGCGTTCACCATTTGAAAAAAGGGTTGTGCAAAAGTCTAGTAAAAGCTAATTTTAATGGGGGCCTAAGCCCTTAAAGTAAAGCAACTACACGGAAAACATAAACACGGAGGATTCATGTCAATCAGTGCAACAGGCATTCATACGATGAACGATGACCTTAAAGTTTTGGTACAAGAGCTTTCTAAAACCAATCCAAATGCAGATGTGATTAAAACAAAGACGGATATGTTAGGGATTCCCTACAGTTCTGACTTGATTATTATGATGTCCGAAGTGTTAGTGTACCTTTCTAAAGTTAATAACCCTAAAAATGCCTGAAAGAAGTGTCCCTCATGAATAAAAGCCCTGGTATATACGACAATATTCTACAAACTATTGGTAACACACCATTGATTCGCCTTAATAAAGTCACCCAAAAGGCGGATCAGGGTTTAAAACATGAGTTTTTAGCAAAAATTGAATACTTCAATCCGGCAGGATCGGTGAAAGATCGTATTGGTTTGGCTATGATCGAAGCCGCTGAAAAACGCGGTGAATTGAAGCCCGGTGGAACTATCGTTGAAGCTACAGCCGGTAATACGGGCTTGGGCTTAGCATTAGCAGCAGCCGTTAAAGGATATAAATGTATTTTTGTTCTTCCGGAAAAAATGTCGGAAGAAAAGCGTGCGATGTTGCGCGCCTATGGCGCACGTGTGGTGATGACTCCTATGGGTGTTGAACCTGATGATCCTCGTAGTCACTACTCGGTCGCTAAAAAGATCGCACAGAGCTTAGATAACTGCTTCTATGCGAATCAATTCCACAACCCAGATAATTTCGATGTGCATTACCATGTTACAGGCCCAGAAATTTGGGAGCAAACAGGTGGGAATATCGATGTTTTTGTTGCGGGTGTTGGTACGGGTGGAACTTTGTCTGGCGTAGCGAAGTTTTTAAAAGAGAAAAACCCAAACATCAAAGTTATCTGCGCGGATCCTTATGGAAGTATCTTGGCGGACTTGTTCTATCACGGAAAAATTGTCGAGCCACCGGGATCATGGAAGGTAGAGGGCGTTGGCGAAGACATGTTACCAGAAAACTGCCATTTAAAACTTTACGATGACTTTGTAAAAGTGAACGATCAGGACTCGTTTGACCTGACTCGTCGTCTTATTACTGAAGAAGGTCTCTGTGTAGGTCCTTCAAGCGCCCTGATTTTAAAAGCAGCGATGACTTACGCTGAAAAATCACTGCAAAAACCATCTAGAATCGTGGTTTTAATGCCGGATTCTGGTCGTGCGTATATGTCGAAAGCTTTTAACGATAAATGGTTGGTGGATAATGGTTTACTCAGCGAAGAGGCTTTGCAAAAAGCTTTCAACGTAGAAGTTAAAGCTGCTGACGAAATGAAAAGATTAAACTTACTGTAAGGAATAAGACCCATGTCATCTGTAAAAGAAAAAATGAAGTTTTCAACACGCGCTATCCATGCGGGACAACAACCGGACCCATCGACAGGTGCGATCATGACTCCTGTTTATTTAACATCTACGTATGTGCAAGAATCTCCGGGTGTGCATAAGGGCTGGGAATATTCGCGTACGCATAACCCGACTCGCAAGGCTTATGAAAACTGTATTGCTAATCTGGAAAGCGGTAAGTTTGGCTTCGCTTTCGCTTCCGGTTGTGCCGCGACAACAACAGTATTGCATCTGTTAAAGCAGGGTGATCATGTTGTGGCTTTTGATGATATGTACGGCGGGACTTTCCGATTATTCGATAAAGTTTTGCGCCACGATGGTTATGAGTTCACATTTACCGACTTAACTAAAGTGGAAAACTTTGAAAAAGCGATTCAGCCGAATACAAAAATGGTTTGGTTAGAAACGCCAACAAATCCGACGTTAAAGCTGACGGATATCGCGGCTATTTGCAAAATCGCCAAACAGAAAAATATTCTAGTGGCTGTAGACAACACATTTATGTCGCCTTACTTTCAGCGTCCTTTAGAATTAGGTGCAGATATCGTTGTCCACTCAGCGACGAAATACATCGGCGGCCATAGTGATGTGGTTGGTGGTGTGGCGATCACGAATGATCCTAAAATCGCCGAGCGCTTAGGATTTCTTAGTAACTCTATTGGAGCCGTTCAAGGCGCCTTTGATTCTTTCTTGGCTTTACGCAGTTTGAAAACACTTCCTATTCGCATGAAAGCTCACGCTGAAAATGCGATGAAAGTGGCGGAATACCTAGAGGCTCATCCATCAGTTGAAAAAGTCATTTACCCAGGTTTGAAATCCCATCCACAACATGAACTGGCAAAGCAACAGATGCATGGCTTTGGCGGTATGATCACGTTCTTCGTGAAGGGTGGACTTGAGGCTTCTAAGAAGTTCTTGGAATCCGTTCAGGTGTTTGCATTAGCTGAATCTTTAGGCGGAGTTGAGTCTTTGATTGAGCATCCGGCGATTATGACCCATGCCTCGGTCCCTGCAGAACAGCGCAAGGCCCTTGGAATTGATGATTCTTTAATCAGATTGTCGGTCGGAATTGAGGATGTGGGTGATTTGCTAGCGGATCTCGAGCAAGCTTTCGCTCAGCTTAAACGTTAAAATACCGTTTTTAGTCAGGTTCTGCGGATTCTTAGTGGATTCGCCGTTGACTAATTTGCGCGTAGTCGATAGTTTTCAAGTTCGCAATTATTCGCGATCCGTGGCTTGGTAGCTCAGTTGGTAGAGCAGAGGACTGAAAATCCTTGTGTCGGCGGTTCAATTCCGTCTCAAGCCACCATTTTTTCCCTTTGCAAATCCTCAGACATGCGTTTTAAGACTGCTGCCGTTTTATGGTGGTGGGTTGTATTTTTGTATTGGCAGTCTTAAAGCCGAACTCGGATTTGCAAAGGGAAAAAATGGATGGATTAAGGCTTTCTAAAGATTTAAAACTTCAGCGAGCGGAAGCGTTTAAAGTGCGAAAACGTATCACGCAATGATTTTGAAATCCAAACAGAGATAACAATACACAATAAACCCGATACAAAAAACAACTTGGCTGCCGTCAAGTAAGGTCCCTGTAAGTCGGCATCCGAAATCATCCACAGACTGTTCATGAAAATCCAACAGTTGATAGCTAAGTTGATAAATAGAACAGGTTTGCGTTTTTCAACGTACAGCAAACATAACCCTGTAATTACTGTTGGAATCATTAAAGCAAACCCTACAGGCAAAAGATCAATCATCCAAAACGCATCAGCTAAAAACCAGCAGACGGAATTGATGGTGTCTAACATCTCTTTCGAGATCGGAAATGGGCGAAAGGGGTTTTCTGTTTCCATAGGAAAACATGTATAAAGGTATTTGCTTTTAAAGCGTATGATTTTTTAGGCCAGATAAAGTATTTTTAGAATTGTAAAAAAGTTCGACAAACAACGATTCAGACTTATTTGCGATAGATGCCCTCGACGTCATCAGCAAATAAGCTAATCCAATTCAAATTGATCTTTATAATCAACCCGTTCCC
This sequence comes from Pseudobdellovibrio exovorus JSS, assembly GCF_000348725.1. Taxonomy (NCBI): domain Bacteria; kingdom Pseudomonadati; phylum Bdellovibrionota; class Bdellovibrionia; order Bdellovibrionales; family Pseudobdellovibrionaceae; genus Pseudobdellovibrio; species Pseudobdellovibrio exovorus. The sequence goes on along the minus strand of NC_020813.1, from coordinate 2,535,287 downwards.
CTGCGGGTTGATTTTCTTTTAGAAGAATATAATTTCCTAAGACCAGCACATCCATATCGGTTCCCATAAAACAGCGATAGGCATCTTCAGGTGTGCAGACAATAGGTTCACCGCGCACATTAAAGCTGGTGTTGATCAAAACACTGACTCCAGTTTTTTTCTTAAAAGTGTTGATCAGATCATGAAATCTAGGATTTGTGTCCTGATGTACCGTTTGCAATCGCGCCGAATTGTCTACATGAGTAATGGCCGGAATCTCGGAACGCACCTGATTTAGTAAATCAATTCCAAATAGGCCGTCGGATTGTGTCGGGAGCAATTTATCTTTACGAACCTGTGCCACCATCAACATATAAGGCGACACTTCTGTATAGTCGAACCAATCGGCGACATCTTCGGCTAAGACCGCCGGAGCAAAAGGACGGAAGGACTCACGGAATTTAATTTTTAAATTCAATTTCTTTTGCATATCGCGGCTGCGCGAATCGGCGATGATCGAGCGATTGCCTAAAGCGCGCGGCCCGAACTCCATACGGCCTTGGAACCAGCCGATGACTTTTTCTGAAGTCAAATGCTGAACGACATTTTCAGATAAAACAGAATCCGCAGAAAAAGTGTAAGGAATTTTTTTCGACTCTAGAAATTTCAAAATTTCATCATTAGAAAAGGAAGGACCTAAATAGGCTCCCTGCATTTGATCATCAGCAGATGTCCATGACGCTGTCGGTATTTTTGGTGCTGCCGACAAAGGGGTATGGCGTATATTTTTTAAATGTCCGTACCAAACGGCTTGTGCGGCTCCTAAGGCTCCACCGGCGTCACCAGCTGCGGGTTGAACCCAGATATTTTTAAAAATCTTTTCGTCGTGGATTTTTCCATTGGCGACACAGTTTAAAGCGACCCCTCCGGCAAGGCAGAGGTTTTCGATTTTATGTTCTGTAGCCAAAGCGCGAGTCATTTTTAAAATGACATCTTCTAGCACGGCTTGAATGGAAGCGGCTAAATCCATATGCACAGGCTTGAGTTCCTGTTCAGATTGGCGTTGAACTCCGCCGAATAATTGATCGAAGGCTTTGTTCGTCATCGTCAAACCAGTACAGTAATCGAAATATTTTAAATTCAGACGAAAACTGCCATCGGCTTTAACATCAATCAAATGCTGGCGAATGATGTCTGCAAAAATCGGCTTTCCGTAAGGAGCAAGTCCCATCAGTTTATATTCGCCAGAGTTCACTTTAAAACCGCAGTAATAAGTGAAGGCTGAATAAAGTAATCCAAGACTATGGGGGAAGTGCAGCTCTTTGATTTTAGTGAGTTCTGAACCACGCCCCAAATAGACAGTGGTGGTGTCCCATTCGCCAACTCCGTCCATAGTTAAAACTAAGGCTTCCGTAAACGGAGACGGATAAAACGCACTGGCGGCATGGCTCAGGTGGTGGGAAGAAAATAAAATATCTTGGGTTTGTAATTTAGAAAACCCCAAGTCCTGTAATTCATCGGCGAGCAACTTTTTTTGAAAAAGCTTTTCATTCAGCCATAGCGGCATGGCTTTACAGAATGATTTGAATCCTCGGGGTGCGAAAGCCAAGTAAGTTTCGAGTAGGCGTTCGAACTTTAAAAAAGGCTTTTCGTAAAAAACAATGTGATCAATATCCTGTGGTCCGCAGCCAGCTTGTTGCAGACAGTATTGCAAGCTGCGCGCAGGAAAGTTGGAATCATGCTTGATGCGGGTCAGTCGTTCTTCTTGGCAAGCGGCCACAATACGCCCGTCTTCGATAAGGCAGGCACTGCTGTCATGATAAAAAGCAGAAAGACCCAGTATACGCATTAGAAAACCGTATAGATAAAGGGTGCCACAGCGGACCCTTTAGAAAAAACAATTAAAGCGCCAACTAAAAGCATGGCGAGTAAAATGGGAAACAACCAATACTTTTTTCTGACCATTAAGAAACGTCCGAATTCACGCAAAAAGCCCATAGTGCTCCTACCAAAAGATAAAAATACTTATTCAAGTGATGTCATTATTAATTCATAAAAGTCACAAACTGTAAACAGAGGAATGTTCAGATTAAATGCTGAGATTAACTGTTCAGACAAGCGGCTCAGCGACTTCTTGGAGACTTCTTAGCGACGGAACCAGCGATCCCAAAATGAAGGGCGCGACGAGGGCGCTGCAGAGGAGGATTCCTTTGCAGAATTTCCAGAAGAAGGGCGCGAAGCTGAGTCCACGGGTAAGCGCTGCAGTCCGTAATCAGCTAAAGAGCGAGACGAAAGATCATTCATCATGTCGACAAAATAATGCTGATACCAATCATTTTCACGATTCAAATCTAGACCCATCTGAATACGATCATACTTGCCTAGCTCTAAACCAAACTTATTCGGCTCGGTGACATACAGACGCAGCTTGCGATCCATTTGGCGGTTCTGCTCTTGCATTTTTCCGAACCATGTTTCAAGTTTCATCGGGGCATCGTAATTAGTATCTAAAACTAACCAGCCTTTACCATTCACATAAGCAGCGCTGGCAACATGAAAATCCCACGTAACACCCGGAGTCCGCATTGGGCCGACAGCCCAAACCTTTACTATTGAATCACGAGATAATCCCATTTTTAAAAGAAGCAGATGAGTGAAAGCGGCGCGTCCGAAGCAGAACCCGACATTTTCGTCGGGACGATTGTAGCGATCGTAAGCCATATGGCCTGTGACTGGATGATCCGAGATCACTTTCAAAACACGTTGAGCATCGGCAAGGTTAATACCAGAGGCTTTTCCGGCCATGCGCGCGGGAACAAATCTTTTTAAGTGCTGAATCATCTGCGAATTCAAACGATTCACATCGCCTGCGGAAAGACGATTGACCTCGCTTTCGCGATGGGTGCGTAAATTCTGCGGTAAATTAACCTGATAGGCGACTGTTTCCTGCATCAAGTTCTGACAGCGCAATCCGGCGGCTTCTGCTTTTGTGGATTGCAAAACACCCAACATCATCACAGCTGTGAATACGGCCCACAGCTTGGAAGATAGAAATGTTGTTGATGCTTGTAACCTCATGCCATCAGATCCTTTGTCTAAGACGTCGTTAGTAATAGACTAGTGATAACAGAGGGCTAAGTGAAATCCCCAGAGCTTTTCACCTAGTATGAAAACAATCACAAACTGTAAAGATTTTTGACGGTGCCAGGCCTTGTTTACGGACACCCTGCGTCCGTAAACAAGGCCTGGCACCTAAAACTGATCTTTCATGGTGCTCAGGCCCTCTTCGCTTTTAATCCAGTAGGAAGAAGCTGTGGCCTGTAGCTTTAAATTCAAAACATCTTTGCCGAAGATTTTTAGTAGCAGTCCGATAGGCCAAAAGATGAGGAAAAACAAAAGGCCTAAAACAACAGGGGAAACGATTTTTCCCAGCAGCATACCGAACTTCAGCCAGTAGCGATTAGAGTATTTGAAGAGCTGGGGGAAAGTGAAAGAAATCAGTGCTAAAACAGCGGATGTAATTAAAGCCCAAAGGCGCAGCGGATGTTGAAACAGTAAAGGCGCGATAGCTAAGATCAAAAACAAAACAGCGAAGGTCAGTCCGAAATTTTTTTCAGAACCCAAACGCACTTTTTCAGTGCGTTCATAGTTTTCATGGGAGTGGTTTTTTTGGTTCACTGAAAATTATTAGTCTGGTTAGGGTCAGTTGTTCAAGCAGCTTCCGGTTCGAATTCCGATTGTATCAGATGAGGCCCGCTATTCTTTTTCTACATAATATCTGCAACTGGTTTCAAGGCTATTTGGATGGACTGGCTTTGTTGTTACTCGCATCTTGCCAGATTTGTAATCTGTATTACAAAGAAAATGAATGGTTTTATTTTCTTTCGAGCTTACTTCGCAGTTGGCCCTAACGACAACATCATCTCCATCAACGAATAGGATCTTACTACCATATACAGGTTCAGATGCCGTGCTGCCATATGAGAATACAGCAAGCAAGCGATTATCTGTCATCCCTGGAATATTTAACTCAATAGATTCATCTTTAGTGAATGATTCGTAGTCGCAAACATATTGATAGACTCGCCCTAAACCTGCAGTGGAAGTTTGTGAAAAAATAGTGAATAGTCCAAATACAAAAATTAATGACATGAAGTTTTTCATGGCGTCCTTTCCTTACTTTATTAGAGTTCTATATTTCTATCGGTTTAACAAACAGTTTTCTAAAGTACAAAAATGGAATTTTTTTCAAGCCCATGACACGCGTAAGACCACGATATAAATATAAATGTTCAAACCCGCGAGCGTTCAAATACAGTTTCTAAAACAAAGACAGAAACCGAGCGAATGATCAGGCCATCTAACTTTAATTTATCCAGAAGATGTTGTAGAGCTAGCGGAGTCGCCGTACGTACTTTTAACATCAGATCATCTTCTCCGGCGACAGAGTGACACTCTTCCACTTCTTCAAACGGGCGCACTTTTTTTCCGATTTCGGCGCAGCTATGATGGCCTGTCTGTACGCGGACAAAGGCGGTGACGGGCAAGCCTATTTTATCGTAATCCAGCACAAGGCTATAACCTTTAATGATGCCGTTATTTTCCAATTTTTTAACACGGCCATGGACAGCAGGGGCCGTTAGACCGACTTTTTCGCCTAACTCAGCAAAAGAAAGTTTAGAGTTTTCCGACAATAACTTAAGAATATTAAGATCGATCTCATCTATTGATTTATGGGGCAGTTCATTTAATGCCATTAAAATCTCCTCATTAGGTCTGGCAGGACTATTCCTTAATATTCTTAATAGAATATCATATATATATGAATAAAGTTAAGCTATTTCACATTTCACTTAACAAGGGCGAAAAGGCAAAACTGCCAGCAGCACTGGCGGATAAGCTATTCATTGAATGTCAACAAGGGGCTGCATGGCTGACAGTTGCACGTGATCCTCAGGATTACATCGTGGAACAAAATCAGGAAATTCAGCTGTCTCCGAAACGTCAGGAAGTGCTGGTTGAAAGCATGACCGACCGCTTGGAAGTGGACATCTACGCGTGCGCTTAAGTTTCAACTCAGCTTCTAGTAAAACACTGATTCTGTGTTTTGCCGCAGTCTATATTATCTGGGGCTCGACTTATTTTGCTATCGTGTATGCGATACAGAGCATTCCTCCGTGGAGTATGAGCAGCGGAAGATTTTTTATTGCGGGACTGTTGATGTTGGGTCTGTCGCTGCTGAAAAAAGAAAAACCACTTTCTCGTCATGAAAATATTTACGCCAGTATCAGCGGATTATTTTTAATTTTCGCTAATGGTATTGTCTGTGTGGCCGAGCAAACAGTGTCTTCAGGAATAGTGGCCGTCATTGTCGGAGCCATGCCCATTTGGATTATGCTTTTAGGTTGGGTCGCCTTTTCACAGGCGCGTCCGACTCTGCAAAAAATGGTGGGCTCACTTATCGGTCTGAGTGGTGTGGTGTTGATTGCCACAGATAGTGTTTCGACAAGCACGAGTTCCGTAGGCAGCAGCTCTATGGGCATGCTATTGCTGATGGGCTCTAGCTTTGCTTGGGCTACGGGAACGCTTTTACAACGAAAAGTCACCGCCATTCAAAGTCCTGTGCGTTTTGCAGGTCTACAAATGTTCGTTGGAGCCGTCGGTGCCTTTGTCATGGCCGTGATTTTTGAAAAACCATGGCAGATATCTTGGGCTTCCGTTACGGTGACATCATGGTTAGCCACATTGTATTTAGTGGTTTTTGGTTCGATGGTGGCGTTCACGGCTTACTCATGGCTAGCACGAAATGTAGAGCCTCACTTAGTCAGTACGTATGCTTTAGTTAATCCTGTGATCGCCGTATGGTTAGGTTGGTTCTTCTTAAAAGAGCCATTGTCGTCACGTTTCTTTTTAGCGACGATATTAGTGCTCGTTGGTCTGAGCTTGCTGTTATTTCATAACCATCTTCGCAAAGTCTTTTCTGATTTATTTCGTAATGTGTTTCAAAGTGTGATGAAAAACCCAGTTAAAAAATAAAATGATTTGAACGATCTTGTGAATATTCGGTAAAATAGAGTCATGAGAAGTTTAGAGTCTTATCTAAGTGAATACTCCGAATCGCATCGCAATCCACGCAATATTCAGATTCACAATATCTGCGTTCCTGCGATTATGTGGAGCTTATTGGCATTGTTGTCACTGGTGGCATTTACTCCGCAACTACATTTAGGGCATGTGGTTGTCGTCGCGGCGTTGATCTACTACGGCTCTTTTAAAAATGCTCGGGTGTTATTAGCGATGGCTGTTGTGGCGGTGCTGATGCTTTTGAGCTTTCGTCTTCTTGAGTTTAATACACGACTATGGTCTGCCATTATTATTTTTGTCGTAGCATGGATCGGACAATTTTATGGACACAAAGTTGAAGGAAAAAAACCATCTTTCTTTAAAGATTTACAGTTCTTGCTGATAGGTCCAGTGTGGGTTTTACATAAGATTGCCCCACGTTGGATTAAGATGAACTAAAGTGAATTTGGTATCATGCGGAATCTTGGAACGTAGAATCAATTGTCGAGGTTGTTCCAGAGACACTTCCAACAGTTTTTCAGAAATTTGCTAAAAATTTACTAGAAATTTATTGTCCCTGCCTGAGCCTGTGCGTAAAATTTTTTTATGAAAAAAACGCAGATCACGGCTCTTGTCGCTATCATCTTCGCTGGTGTTTCTTTTTTTTCAAATTCTTGGGCCCATGCTCTTAAGCAGGATGTCAGTCTTAAAGGACAATATTCGGTGCAGCAAGATCTTGAAGAGCAATGGAAGAAAGTCTTTGATTCAGACTCATTAGAAGTAAATTGGAATATTAAGCCTCGTTATATTTATCCTAAATGGGGACGTGCGACAGATTCTCCATCAAAAGGAAAAGTCAGATTTCAATGCCTTGCTGGAAATAAAAAATTTCGTCTTCACATTGAAAGCGACGATTTAGAAGCGACATCTACGGCATATTACTTTTTAAGACAGGTGGGTTTTTTATATCCACATCCTCGCATTGAGATCTTACCTAAAAAAGCAGACGTATTAAAGAATTGCAATAAGACATGGTCTTGGGAGCCGCGGTTAGCTCAGCGCGGATTCCATTTGCACACGATGCATCCGAGTGAATGGGTGGACGCTTTTTTCTTAGGAAACTTTAAAGCGGGCCGGGATTTAATTTGGTGGTTAGTACGTAACCAACAAAACCTTTTACAGATTCAATTGATTCAAAGAACAGATGCCGAGCTGATGCGGAACCTGTCACCGCTAACAGCATACGCCCAACGCCTTGGTTTAAAAGTAGGAGTGTCCGGAAGCTTTGCTATGTTTCAGCAGCGCTCGTATAATTTGATTCCCTTTTGGCGTGCCTTCTTAAATATCGACAGCATTGAAACATTAGACAAAAGCATTCGTAATTTAACGTCCATTGTGCCATTTGACTTTTTAAGTATCGAGATGGGTTCTTCCGAGTTCACGGCCACCCGTGCAGAAAAAACAATTTCGTGGATGAATCAAGCGGGTGAAACAACACGTGACTTGAATAAAAAGCTTTTTATGAAAGTGCATGTGTCGACAAATCAGATTATTCCTGACTTTGGAAACTTTAACTTTTTACCATCACGTGCTATTTCCGAAGTGGGGATTTTGCCTCATACCGTTTTCTTTTATGGACTAAATGATATGAATGCTCCGATGTATGGACGTAAAGATTACGTCGATATGAAAGAGTTTTACTACACGGAATCTTTTAAACGCGAAGCTTTATACTATCCTGAAACCAGTTATTGGGTCTTTATGGATGTGGATGTGCCTGTGTTCTTGACGGACTACTTGAAAATCCGCACAGAAGATGTGGATTGGATGGAGACTCAAGGTCTAAATGGACATTTGAATTTTTCAACAGGACAAGAATTAGGTTATTGGTTGATCGATTGGCAAACAGCTCTTTTAGCTGACCCCGCTTCTAGAAATAATCCTTATTTTGCACTGGAGCTTCTAGGTGAAAAAAAAGAAGTGTGGAAGCCTATTTTAGATTGGCAACATGAGTACATTAAAACCCGTCAATTAGCACAGGCCATCACGACGGCGAATTTGTTGGATGAGTTGCCTTTCGCCGAACCTGTCCATGATCGTGTTTTGATGCGTGACTTTTACAAAAGAACGGATGTTATTCAGTCCGAGATTCGTGATTTAAAAGAAGCATTACAAAATAAGCCTTCTTTAGAGGGTGTTAAGAACGAAGAGATCCGGAACTTGTTGAAAATAACAGAGCTGCGATTGCAACACGCATTGGCTTTACGTGAAGCGGTCGCATATGCGCGGAAGACATCTGAGTTTAATAATAAAATTAAAGAAGCAGAAGGGTATCGCCTTCTGGCCCACGCGCTGGTGCAGCCGCTAGTGAAAAATACACGTTATCCTGAAATTCCGATTTTTGAACCATGGAAGAACCCAACGAGCTATGACTATGGGTATCTGTGGTCGGCGTCCCAATTGCATTTCTGGCAGCGGGAAGAGCAAATTTTGATGACCGGAAGTTGGAATCCATTTTTCATGAATATTGTAAATCCATTTAAAATTCTTTTTTCACGGGAACTGTATGAGTGATCTTATATGAAAGCCAAGGCTGTAGTTTTTGGCGTCATCGTTCTTTCTTTTTTAACCTTTAGTTTGGTGGGCATTGGTTGTGGAAAGTACAGAGGCTCACCTTTTTCAAGTGATATCCTTCGCGGCGAACGTGACCTCAACCTCAGCGCCGTGGCCTCGTTAGGTGATCCTGAAGCCGATGGTATTATTCGCATCGCCATCATTGCAGACCCTCATCAGAACTACAAAGACCTTGAAGATGCTATTTCCACTTTAAAACGAGTTACAGATGTGGATTTCCTAGTGAATTTAGGCGATATCACGAACAGTAGTTACAACATGGAATATGATCAGTACCTACGTTCACACTCTCTGATCGGTGTTCCGTCTTTCGTGGTCGCTGGAAATCACGATATGCTAGGGGCGGGACCTGCCATTTTTAATAAAGTCTTTGGCACAAGTAATTTGTTTTTCGAAACGAACTCTTATAGATTTATTTTATTTAACTCTGCAAATTTAGAAACTCCTGAAAATTTTCATCCAGATTGGTTGCTGAGTATAGTACAGGCTTCAACAAAGCCAGTGATGATTTTTAGTCATATTCCTTTAGATGATAAAGAAAGATTTCACGGAGACGTTAAAGCCAAGTTCACACAAATCGTACAGGATAGCCGCGTAAAAGCAGTGATGAATGGGCATAATCATGCCTATTTACTGCGTTATGATTCTGGCACTGTGTTATTGCAAGTTCCACGCGTAGAGGGAAATCAGTGGGTGGTATTAGAGGTGCAAGCCGGACAATACCAGATTATCAATCAGGCAGGAGTCGTCGTACCATGGCAAAACTTCAAGCCGTAACAGCGATACTGTTGATAAGTTTGTGGGTAACTGCATTTGGTTCTGTAGCCGAAGCTCGCGATAAGTGGGGCGCTGAATTGAGCTATGGCGGATACTTAGGTGATTGTTCTATCGGAGCTTTACGGGAATGGAATGAAAGACACAGTCTACATCTTTCATTTGGCTACTACTCTATTGAAAGCACACGCTACACCCAATTGAATTTTGGATATAACTATCAAACGCCGTGGTATCATCGCTTTGAATCTAATAATGATCTGAGTTGGCACTTCTTTACTGTGGGGGGTTACTTATTAAGATCGTTGGATAACACGCATTACTTTCGTGCTTCACCGGGTAAATACCCTACAGCTGGTTACTATGATGAAACTGCGTTGAGGTTTGGTCTAAGAATGGCGACCAGTGTGCGTTTCTGGGATGACAAAGCTCAAATCAGTTATTTCATGATGGTTTTAGATAATGGCCTTATTGCATCTTACAACAACCAGCACGAGCGCTCGCTTATAGCCTATTTTATTTCGCATGGGCTGGCTGTTTCTTATCGTTTCTAAACAGGGCCTGCATCAAGGCTTTGCAGTGGTGGTGACATTAAGTGGGCTTCCATGGTGACGTCCGCATTGAGTAACTGAGAAACGGGACAGTTCATTTTAGCGTTCATCGTCGCTTTGTCGAATTGTGCTTTATTACAACCGGGAACTATTCCCGAAACTTCAAGAAAAATTTCTGGAATAAACCAAGCGCCTGTACTGCTGCGATCAAGATAAGTTGTCGCCTCGACTTCTAAAGCATCGGCGACTAAATGCTGCTTCTGCAGCTCTGCTGAAACGGCCATAGTAAAACAAGAAGCTAAAGCTGCCGAAATCAATTCTTCAGGATTTGTACCTGTTTCGTTATCAAATCGAGTGTTAAAAGCGTAACTCAGATTTCGTAGGGCTCCGCTTTCTGTTGACACTTTTCCTCCGCCATCTTTTAAACTTCCCTTCCAACTGACGCTGGCTGATCTGCTTTTCATCGTATTCATAGCTACCTCGTGTTTTTGTTACTGGTTTTGTTGTTGGGCCTGAGTTTCAAGGCATTTGTACTCTGAAGAGGGGGAAAATAGGCCCTTTTCTGGGGCTAAATTTCCGTGGCTGGTCTGGTGTGCCTTTATATTTCAGGCCGTATTTCTAATCGACTCCTGAATCTGTAAGTTGCAAGAATTGTTCTCTATTTTTCAAACTCACCTCGGGGCATAGACCAAGGTCGCAATATCAGAAAAGCCGGTTTAGAGTACAAAATCGGATAAAGTTGCAAATAAATATTCAAGTGTTTACAATTGAGAAATGAAACAAACCAGAAGACGATTTCTGCAATTTTCGTTGGCTGCGGGCGCGTTGAGCACTTTATCTGGAGCCGCACTCATTCCTCAAAACAATCAAAACAGCTCTGAACGCCCAGTCGGTTTTATGTTGAACACGCTTGGATTTTCAGTTTTTCAAGATGAAGTAAAAAAGAACTTCCGTGTTTATCATGATCAGCAGCAGGCTTTTGCCGACCTAAAGGCAGGAAAATTAGGCTGTCTGATTTCATCTTCTGAATATCTAGCTTTATCTCAACCGGTGTTTTCGCTTTTTGACTCTATTCCGAACGATATGGATTTGGCAAAAAAATGGGATTGGGTACAGCAAAACTACGGCTTGATTCAACGCCACTATTCGCGCTTGGGGTTATCTTCTGAAGTCTTAGGTTTAACGAATCCTATTGGTGTACGTCTTTCTAAAGTGAATGCGACTGAATTGGCAACGTGGCAAGACTCAACAACACCACTTCGTATCGGTGCTCAACAAGCACGCTCGCTTTGGTTTTCTAGTATGGGCTTTGATGTACAAGGTGGAAGATATAAAGATAACTTGGGCAGCCAATTAGAGTTATTGCGTAGTGACCGATTGGATATTACAGAGGCTTTTTCTCCGTCGACTTTTATGAAGCTTATTGAAAAGAAAAAAGCTTCTGGTCGAATTCAAGATGATTTTTATCAGAACCAGAATGTTTTCATAGATCGTCACAGTCGTAGTGCGAATATGGTGGAAGTGATCTATGCGGCTCAACCTGCAGCGGATAATGCATTGCTGTTGAATCAGGTGGCGGTACTGAAACAGCAGATGCAGGCTATTTTGTTGCAAAATCAAGAAATGCAAAATGAAATCCTGAAAGATCTGTCTGCGAAGTACAACTGGAAGGTGCACGAAATACCTGTGGCTATTCAGGATAAATTACAAAAGTACAAAGGGCACTATCTGCGAGCATTGACTCAGCAGTATCCCGATTTTAATGCGCTGATCAGCAGCTACAGACAGTACGGGGCCTAGATGAAAAAGTCAGAAAATAAAAATTCAAAATCTACAGTTAAGAAGCCCACGAAGAATGCACCAAACTTGGTTGAGTTAAATCAACAGGTAGCGACTACATCTCATGGGGCTAATGGGGAAATCGGTATTATCTCTTCTATGACAGAGGATGAAAAATTTTTCGTAGATAAAATCAAGTCGATGTTCCAGCCTCAGACAGAGGAACAACTGCACTACGCACTTTTCGAAAATGTAGTGGCCAAGTAAGGTTGTCGTCAACCAGATGAAGCTGGGGTATGGTCAGAGCTTTGCCGATTACAATCCTGAAGAGGATTTCTGCTGTCAGTTGGAGCCTCTGACACGAGTTCCAGATAATGCCTTTGCTGAAGCTCGTCTGTGCGCACGCGAGCTCTATCAGAAATATCAACGCCCTTTAAATCTTTGTCTGAGTGGTGGTTTGGATAGTGAAGCCATGGCCCTCGCTTTTTTGGCTGAAGACATTCCTATCCATGTCTGGACATTGCGCTTTAACAATAACCTCAACGAAGAGGATATCTGTCATGCCACAGCTTTCTGCCAACATCATCAAATAGAGCAGAAGTTTGTGGACCTAGATGTTATTAATTTTTATGAACAGCGACGATTTGAAGATTATTTACATCGATACAAATCGATGTCGGTTGAAGTGGCCGTACAGCTTTGGTTTTTAGATCAAACACCAGAGCCAGTCATCTGGGGAGGCCAAGGGTTTCGAGCTTTACGTCGACCTGATGATGAAATTCGCTTACAGCCGATCACGCAAATGGAAGCCGTGTTTTTTAGATATTTCCAATATACCGGAAAACAGGGAACACCCAACTTTCACTTTCACAGCACACCTCTGATTTGGTCATTTTTTAAGACGAGCTTGAAATTGACCCATCGCCTGTATCCTGATGATCACGTTCCGGAATTTTACGCAGATAAATTTCAGTTTTATAAGATGGCAGGATTTCCGCTAAAAGAAATATCGGCACGATCTCAAAAACTACATGGGTTTGAAAAAGTAAAAATATATTTTGATGAGAGGCTGAAAAAACAGCAGACAGACTATCAACGCTACTATCGGCAGTGGGCCGAGTCTTTATATCCCTATAGCAAAAATGCCAGATTTGTACTGCCCTCGATTGATCCTATTCGACAGCAGCTCGTGCATTTTTGAGTGCCAGGCCTTATTTACGGACACACTGCGTCCGTAAATAAGGCCTGGCACCTAAAAAGGCTGAAACAAACTCACTCCGACGGCAACGACGATTAAAGCGAAGGCAAGGCCATCGTTAATGGTCAATGCAGATTTAAGATACAAAACCGAGAAAAAACCAAAGACAACGAACGTGATCACTTCCTGCAAAACTTTCAGCTGTGCTGGAGTCATGACTTCGGAACCAATGCGGTTTGCGGGAACCTGTAAGCAGTATTCGAAAAATGCGATTCCCCAAGAAACGAAGATCACTAACCACAGAGCCTTGTGTTTGAACTTCAGATGTCCGTACCATGCAAAAGTCATAAAGATATTACTGGCAACCAGTAAAGCAATCGAGATCAAAACCTCAGGTCTTTTGAACAACAGCATATAAGCTCCTGCTATTTTTAGCGGGTTATTTGTAGTGAGTAATTTGGGGTGGCAACCAATCTAAGATGGGCGGCAGAATAAGTCCATGGGATTGCGCCTTTGACGTGTTCATCCACCAGTCGGTCGGAATGCCATAGGGCGAATGATCGCCAGTCTCAAGGCTCTTGGCTAGCAGAGCTTTTTCCCCTTTGATGTCCTCAATCAGTCCGATGAAATCCAGCAGTGAAATGGGTTGGCTGGAAGCACAGTTAATCGGGCCAAGGATCTTTTTGTCCGCAATGTGGTGTAAACTGCGGGCGGCATCCTGCGAACTGACAAGCGAGATATGACTGTTAATGTTTGGAAAATACATAGCTTTTTTCTGAACTACATGGTCAATGTGAAATTTAAGTCGTCCTGTATAGTCATCGGTTCCTAAAACCAAAGGAAAGCGAACGGCAGTTACAGGGAAGGCCCTCTGTTGAAAAAAAACCGCTTCAGCTTGGCGTTTCGCTTCGCCATAATTTTGATGTCCCGTGGGCTCGCTGGCGTGACTGCTGGTGAACTGGTAAGCCTCGGGGACAAAATCGGTTTCATGTAAGTCTCCACGCATTTGATTGTCATAAATGGACATGGTCGAAGTGAAGATATAATGGCCGACACGTCCTTGAAAAACAGAACAGGCTCGTCGTGCTTCACAGGCATCGAAACAGACCTGATCAAAAATCACATCCCAATCTTGTCCTTTTAAATCGGGCTGCTCAGCACTTAACTGTTTGCGATCTAAGGTGATGCGTTGAACACGTGAACCTAAATCATCGTCGATGCGTCCACGATTGAGCAAGGTGACGCGATGGCCTTGCTCTAAAAGCCGTAAAGCCAGTGTTCTGCCAAAGAAGCGATTCCCACCAATAATCAAAATGTTTCGTGCGGTTGACATAGAAAATTATGATGCCTGAGGTTTCGATAGGTGGCACTCTAAAACAGAGGTGTTTTATGATGTTTCTTAAAAACTTTTTAGTTTCTGCAATAGCGTTCGCCATTTTAGATTTTATCTGGCTAGGATTCGTAATGAAGAAATTCAATCTTCGTCATTTGTCTGAAATCGGACGAATCGTGGATGGGGATTTTCAAGTTCATTACGGTGCTGCGTTTATTGTGTACATCTTAATGTCTTTGGGTGTGGTGATCTTTGTGGCTCCGCTGGCGGGAAGTTCTGTTGTTAAAGCTATTGGCCTTGGGGCATTTATGGGTCTGTTAGTTTACGGAGTTTTCGACATGACCAATATGGCGATTCTAAAAAATTACTCTTGGGCTTTTGCTCTAGCGGATATGGCGTGGGGTGTTTTTGTTTTCGCCGCGGTCAGCGCGATTACGGTTTGGAGCGCTGTTAAATTTAACAACATCTAGTTGTTATTTATTTTTAACAATTTGGCGAAATAAATTACGACACAGGACCCTACATAAATCAACTTGATCTCTTCTGCTATAAGATCTCGAATGAATACACGAGGTTTTTATGGCAGAAAATTTTTGGGAAGAGTTAGGGACTAAATTTAAAACCGCCTATGAAGAGGCCGAAAAAAAACGCAAAGCTGATTTTGCGATGATCAAAAATCTTCCGGGCATTTTGTCCTACCTGAAGGATCTACAAGGTGAAGAGTTATTGCTGTTGCTGGATCAGGCCCGTAAAATCAAAAAAAGAAAAAATCCTAAATTTCCCGAAATCAACGGGGATTTCTATAACACCTTCGATCTTTTGAACGCTGAAGAAAAAGCGATTGTGTTGCGTGTGCGTGAATTTATGAATACCGAAGTGGCTCCGATTGTGGATGACTACTGGATGCGCGGTGAATTCCCTTTTCATATCGTTGAAAAATTCAAAGCGCTCAATATCTGTGGTCTGACCTACAGCAAAGATCTCGGCGGGCAAGAGCGCAGCAATCTGTTGGAAGGCATGATTGGGCAAGAGATCGCGCGCGTGGATGTTTCAACTTGTACGTTCTTCGGTGTGCACAGTGGACTGGCGATGAACTCGATCTACCTGTGTGGTTCTGAAGAACAGAAAAAGACATTTATACCTGAAATGATCAAGATGAACAAAATCGGCGCCTTTGCTTTAACAGAGCCCGAGGTCGGCTCGGCTGCATCGATGGGTTTGAAGACCACGTGTAAACGCCAAGGTGACACATGGGTGATCAATGGCGAAAAGAAATGGATCGGTAACGCCACATTCGCAGATTACATTATCGTGTGGGCGAAAGATGTGGAGGACCATCAAGTCAAAGGCTTCATCGTCGATCGCGTAACAGCGGGATTAGAAACAGAAAAAATCGAAGATAAGATGGCGCTGCGAATCGTGCAGAATGCGTTGATTCGTTTGAAGGATGTGAAAGTTCCGGAAGAGCGTCGCTTGCAAAATGCCAATACCTTTAAAGACACAGCTCGCGTGTTGAAAACGACCCGTGCCGGAGTCGCATGGCAGGCCGTAGGTTGCGCCCGCGGTGCCTACGAGCACACACTAAAATACACCATGGATCGCCGTCAGTTCGGCAGACCGATTTCAGGCTTTCAGATGACTCAGGATTTACTGTCACAGATGCTGTCGCAACTGACGGCCATGCAAACACTGGTTTCACGTTTAAGCCAAATGCAGGATGAGGGTTTGATGAGTGACGAGCAAGCCTCGCTGGCAAAAGTATTTTGTACTGTGGGTTGCCGTGCGATCACCAGCATGTCGCGTGAGTTGATGGGAGCCAACGGTATCCTGATCTCGAATAAGGTGGCTCGCTTTTTAGGTGATGCCGAAGCACTTTATTCCTATGAGGGAACAAAGCAGATCAACAGCTTGGTGGTCGGTCGCGCGATCACCGGGCAAAGTGCGTTCACTTAGGTGCCAGGCCCTGTTTCCGGACGCGCCGCAAATAAGCGAGTTGATAATTCAAAGATTAAATTAAGTCATTCAATGTAAGGGTAACTTTGCCATCTTCACGATTTTTTCGGGGCTGGAAGTAAGATCTTTTTAAGGCATAGCGCACAGACTCCCAATGTTCGCTATTAGGTGTTGTATTTAACCATTGTAAAGTTCCCTCGACATCTGAAAATAGAGTCGTATCTTCAAGGACAGGAATTATGAGATAAGCTTGTCCAAGTAACCCATAAAGCGTGCTGTAGGGATATTCTTCTGCGCGCTGACATAGCCCTGCTGCGATGGGGTTGCGATAGACATATTTGTAAGTATTAAGAAAATAATTCGGATGCTGTAAAATAGTTTTAAAGTGTCGTCCGGCAAATGTTCCATTGATTCGATTTCCGCACTCATTCAAGCGTCTACTAACAACTCCAATAAGACGATGCAAACATTGACTGATATTCGCATCAGGAGTGCTCGCAATCAGGTGAAAGTGATTGCTCATCAAAACAAAGGAATGAATCTGTAAATTATAAATTTTCGATGTCACATAGAGTTCTTCTGAAAAAATGCTCCAGACTAATTCGAGATGTAGATGAAACCATTCGCGGTTAATACAGCGACCGGTGATGTGATACGGAAATTGAGATTGAAGAATTGCTTGTGCTCTCGCCATAAGCTAGTTACGGAGTGCAAAGACATGCAAGGTCTGAAAAGAAAGCCTGATTGAGTTAAAATTCGTTAGTTGGGCGTTGCGTCCGGAAACAGGGCCTGGCACCTGTCTCAATCTTAAACGCTTTTTGATGACCTAATCTTATATAACGAATTTGAGCGGGCATAGATCTTGATTATCCTACGCTGAATCCCTGTGTCTTGATGCTGAATAAAAGCTTCAATGAAAGCGGCACGGGATCCAGAACGATTTGGCGAGGATGCTATGAAAGTGCGACAACCTTTAACGATATTAATGATGCTGGCTCTGGCCACACCTCCTTCTTTTGCCGGCGAAGATATTCGCATGACCTCAGAAGATGTGCGCAATGGAAATATCCGCAAAGGCGAGGTTTGGAGTGCTCCATCTTGGATCAAAGATGAAGGTCAATTTTTCAGATTCAGCAATGAGCTGAATATTCTGCGCGGCTCGGAAGTGACTAATGCCAATGACTTGTTGTTATTACCAAATGCTGACACAGGCCGCTCGGAAGTGAGCTGTCTGATGACTGAAGACACCACGGATAAATTCAGCACGGGAAAAACGCCTAAGTTTCGCTGCAACCTTTTGCAGACCAACAGTGCCGGACAGCTTGAAGAAGCGAGCGGTAAAGGTAAAAAAATCAAAGTTAAGTACGGCGCTGATAATGGTGAAATCTACGGAGAACTCATGGGAACCCGCCTGCTATGGGCCTTGGGCTTCAGTGCGGATCGTATGATGTTCATTGATCGCCTGTTGTGTTACGGCTGTACTAGTAATCCATTCAAAGATCGACGTGTCGATACATCATCATTACAGACACCACGTGAATTTATTCCGGCAGCTATCGAGCGCAAACATGATGGCGAAGCGATGTATGTGAATCGGCAAGTTAAAATAACAGAAGCGGGCCCTAACAGACACAATACACCACCTCGCTACCGCACAGTAGTGCATGAGGGCTGGGGCTTTGACGAGTTGATGACACTGACTTCTGAAAATCCAGCAGAGGCTCGTCGCCAAAAGATTGAACGGGATGCCTTAAGAATTCTATCCAGCTTTATTCAGCACGTAGATAATAAAGAACAAAATCAACGACTCACTTGCGTTGGTGACTTTGATGCCGAAGGCAACTGCTTAGGTGAAGTGAAATTGATTGTGCAAGATGTGGGAGCTACATTCGGTCGTGGCCTAACGACGGATAATGAAAGTTCATTCTTAGGAATTAATATCGCTAAAGCCCGCCTAGAGCACTGGGTGCGTAAACCCTTCTGGAAAGAGGCAAGCGCTTGTCGTATGGATGTCGGCTGGTGGGCGAACCGCACTTTAAAAGATGAAAAGGCAACAGAAGAAGGCCGTCAGTTTTTAGTGAAACTTTTGGAAGGCTTTTCTGCCGGAGCCGAAGGACAAAAACGTGTTGAAGACCTCTTCTTAGCAGCGCAGATCGAGCGCCGCTCGGGCACAATTCCTGAATGGGTAGCGGCCTTCAACAAAAAAGTGCACGAGTTAAAATATCCAATGGGTGCTAACAACCCTGACTTTAAGTGCCCGAAGCAACTTAATTAATTCGTTGAGTGTTGTCACTTTTGGATGGGTTTGCGGAAGACTTCATGCCCGTATGTCGACCTTCAGCAAACTCTTCAATCATCTTGCGGTTGAAAGCGGGAATGTCTTCCGGTTTACGACTGGTGACTAGTCCTTCATCGGTGACAACTTCACGATCAGTCCAGCGAGCACCGGCATTGATCAAATCCATTTTAATAGAAGGCCACGACGTCAGCTCTTTTCCTTTGACGATTTCTGCGTTGATCAGAATCCACGGAGCATGGCAGATAGCTGCAATGGGTTTGCCCGCATCAGCAAAGGCACGCACAAAGTCTATCGCTTTTTGTTCGCGGCGTAGGCTGTCAGGGTTCATCACTCCACCGGGTAACATCAAGGCATCAAAGGTTTCAACATCTGCATTATCTACAGTTAAATCCACATCAATTTCTTTACCCCAGTCTTTTTTGTGCCACGCTTTGATGCTCCCACTTTTCAGTGATACAATTTGGACCTCTGCTCCGGCCTCTTCTAAAGCTTTTTTAGGTTCAAAAAGTTCACTTTGTTCAAATCCGTCCGTGGCTAAAATAGCCACCTTTTTATTTTTTAAAGTTGTC
Source organism: Pseudobdellovibrio exovorus JSS (assembly GCF_000348725.1). Taxonomy (NCBI): domain Bacteria; kingdom Pseudomonadati; phylum Bdellovibrionota; class Bdellovibrionia; order Bdellovibrionales; family Pseudobdellovibrionaceae; genus Pseudobdellovibrio; species Pseudobdellovibrio exovorus. Next base: position 2,516,155 of record NC_020813.1, on the reverse strand, counting down.
TGTGCCATAAATCCCTCCTTGGCGGTTAAGTATATGTCTTTAGCTGACATGAAAAGAGGAACTGCATCTTATGGGCCAGCCTGAATAAATGAATAATTTACAAAATTATTCATTTATTTATAATGACCCTATGCCTCGAGTTAAAGCTGAAGGACGTGCAGATCAGATTCTAGATGCGGCGTTGTTACACTTCGCCCGCCATGGTTATGCGAAGACCTCGATCGCCGAAATAGCGAAATCATCTCAAATTGCGGCCGGTACGATTTATTTGTACTACTCGAGTAAAGAGGAAATCTTGCGGGCCTGTGCTGTGCGGTTTCATCAGGCCCATCAAACGGCCGTCTTTGAACTTTTGCAAAAAAACCAACTCAGTCCCGATCAAAAACTAAAAGAGTATATTTTAAATCGTTTCGAGCTTTGGCAAAAAGAAACTATAAGCTCGAAAGTGAGTTCGCAATTGGGTTCGAAAGTGGACTCGCAAGGCGGTTCAGATTTGGCACAGGCGATGATCACGATTGCGCCCGAGATCAACCAGCAAGAGCAAGATCTGTGGAACGACACTCTTCGTAAAATTTTGGAAGAAGGACAGAAAAAGAAACTCTATCACTTTGATTCCTTAACAAAAGAACTGCGCATTTTTTTACACTGTCTGGTGGGTTTCTTTCCGTTGCCTGGAATAAATCATCCCTTTGCGCCGACTGAAAAAGATCTGCGTGAGATGCTCCAATGGTTCTGCGAAAAATGGAGGACTAAATGAAAGATCGCCAACAGCACCAACAGCCACAGCACCGAAACACAGGGCAATTTTCCCACAGCACATGGGTGCCGCAGGTTCTGCGCCGACTGATGCCCGAGTTTCTGGATTTTATCGTGATGATGGTCAATGCCAATAGGCCATTCTTGCCACTCCTGAAAACGCCGAAGGGTATAGCTAGCGAAGTCTATCTGTTGGCACCGGAAGTCGGAGGCTCTTCTGCGTTGCTGGTTCCTGACTTGCAAACGATGCCGGAAATCAAAAAAACCATTTTGCTGACAGATAATTTTTCAGAAGACCGCCATCAGCACTTGCTTTCATTAAAGGGAGCCTTGAAGCCGCCGTACGAGCAGATCAAACTTTCGGAAATTTCCGCAATCAACTCCAGTTCGAGTGATGGGCGGGTACGCAAAGCGGTTTTTTCAATTAATCAGTCCCATCTGATGACGGATGCGGAACTGGTGCAGCTTTTACAGGAACTAACGAAGAAATTTGATCAGGTGATGATCGGCGAGGGAAACAACAAAAGCATTCGTCAGATCATCGGCATGACGATCTTGGCTCCGCTTGTGGCAGTCGTGGCTTCTTTTTTTATAAAACCATTTCGTTGGTCGCGATTGTTTTTTACATTTATTATTCCTTTACTGCCGTTGATGATCACATGGGATGGCTTGGTGGCTTTGATTCGCATTCGTAATCCAAAGCGCCTGAAAGAAATCGCCGAGGCCAGCACTGCAGCTGCAGGAAAAGACTGGCATTGGGACTCAGGTAAATTGCAAAACAATCGGGGTGGGTTTATCATCTACCTGAATGGCTGGTCGAAATAAAATATCATTTCATAAAAATGCAATTGTACAGGCTTTGTTTGTCACCTTCCTGTGGTCCTCGTCATGGGTTTTCATCAAGGTCGGTCTACAGGGTCAAGGATTACCCCCTTTAACTTTTGCAGGACTTCGTTACTTCTTAGGGTTTCTGTTTTTACTTCCGTTTGTTCTGAAACAGGACAGCTCTAAAATCAAAGAGCTGTCTGGCAGGCAGTGGTGGGAGCTTTTAGGTTTAGGGTTTATCATGTACGCCGCCACACAAGGGGCGCAGTTCCTGAGTTTGGCTCACTTTCCTGCGGTGCTGATCACTTTGATTTTAAATTTTACTCCGATTGTGGTGGCGCTGCTTTCGTTGATACTTCTGCGTGAATCCGCTTCCTTAAAACAGGTGATAGGTATCGGTGTGTGTCTGTTAGGGTCAGCACTTTATTTCATTCCGCATTTGCAACAGGATGTGGGGTGGACATGGCTTTTATTGATCCCTGTTATCGGAATGCTGGCCAATGCGGGGGCTGCGATTTCAGGGCGCGCCATCAACCGCAAAGAGCACCTGAGCCCGCGCGTGGTGACGATCATCAGCATGGGATTTGGCAGTGTGATCTTATTGGTAGCGGGTCTTCTGACTGAGCAAATGCCCATATTAGGCGTGAAGCAAATCTTAATCGTGTTGTGGCTTGCAGGGATCAATACCGCATTCGCTTTTACGCTCTGGAATCATACCCTGCGAACACTTTCGTCCGTGGAATCCAGTGTGATCAACAACACCATGATGATTCAAATCGCCGTATTGGCGGTGATCTTCTTAGGTGAAAGATTAAGTGTTTTGGATGTGGTGGCGTTGGTGATTGCTTCTGCGGGCGCCCTGTTGGTACAACTCGGACGCCGAGTAGAGACTAAATAATAATCTAAGCGGTGTGGGCAAACTATCGGCGAAGACATCGCACAAGCAGTTCCGAGGTTGGAAGTTGATCTCGACGACGAACTTAGAACTGATTCGTACGATGACTCGTCAATGGCTTGGAGTCGACATTTTACCCGAGCGCGTAGCCAGTGTGGATGGCACAGATTTGGTGATGTACGACAGCAGCTTACCCCATCGCAGTGACGAGATTTTTTTGGCTTACAGGCCAGAGCTTATAAAATCCAAAGCGGGGCAAGAGCTGGTGCGATTGGCGAATTTTCAATTGTAGCCAACAGATAACATCATGATTTAAAATAATCAGATGAACTACCAACAGGAATTAGAACAAAGTTTGAACTATTTAAAATCACCGCAGGCGATAAAAAGTCTGCAAGCCGATGCGTACTGGCCTAAGTGGGATTCATCGTGGTGGCACATGCTGCTGTTGCACGAAATGGGACTGACTCACGAAATTCCTGAGACTGTTGTTGAATCTTATATCGCGGCTATCAATAGAATACCCGTTAAAATTTTTCCGATCTACCCAGAAGACATGCCGGCGGGTGTGGACCTAGCCCGGGGGAGCCCTTGTCACTGTCAGTTGGGCCACGTGTATCAGGTATTGGCCGCTCGAGGTGTAGATGTGGACAGCGAGGTCAATTGGTTGCGCCCATGGTTTTTAAAATATCAAATGGCCGATGGTGGATTAAATTGTGACGAAGGGGCTTATCGAGAAAAAGAAGAAGTGCCCAGTTCAATGGTAGGAACGATTCCGATTTTTGAGGCGGTGTTATTTCACACGAATCGCCAGTGGACATCTGAAGAAGAAGTGTTCTTAAAAAAAGGGGCGGATTTTCTGATAAAACGCCAATTGATGTTGGGTTCAGAAACAAAATACAATGCCAGTGAAAGAGAAAGTGCGAAAGAGTGGATGCAACTGTGCTTTCCACGTTTTTATTTTTACGATGTCTTGCGGGGACTACATGCCTTGCTTCACTGGTCTAAAAAAACGGGCTCTGCAATTCCGTATGAAAGTATTAAGACTGTAGTCCGTCACTTGCAGACACAGTTTAAAGATGCAGAAATGCAGATCGGAAGACAGGCCTATCTTGGATCGGGCTCTCGCAACCAATTACCAAACGGAGACTGGAAGTGGCATCCTGAAGCTGTTAGCTTTCCGCTGATGTCAAAAGTCAGCGCGGTCGGTCAAGCGTCGCCGTTTTTAACAAAGCAGTGGAAAGAATCGCAGCAGATTCTTTCCGAACTGAAGTTAATTTAAAAATAGAGCGCGACACGATCTGACTGTGGATCGAGGGTTGTAAATTTTGGGGAACGAGTTGATCGCGACGATGCGCCGAATGCCTGGCATTGGATCGGCGATCGGGGCCGTTACAGACGACTTGGTAATTCCATGGCGTGACATCAGATCCTGCAACCGAAACCCATTAAAACCACGATAGTAGGAATCGACAACCCAATCCACCCCTTGATGACGGACCACCAGAAAAGCATGGTCTTCATTCACACTCCAACCTTCGCTGCGACTGGCGCGGTAGATCGAAGCGTAGGCGTGTTTGTTCGGGATCCCTGCTGACTTCAGGGCAAAGTGAAGAAGTAAGGCGTGTTCACGGCAAACACCAGCGCCACAGGCTACATATTCATTTAATGGAATATCACGTTGGCTGTCGCGGTACTGTTTGAGTAGCCGCCGATAGTAAGGATTGTAATAATCATGGTACACCAAGGTCGATCGTAGTAAATCCACCACCATTCCCACCTTGTCCCAATAGCCGACAGGTAGTTTTCCGATTTCAGCGGATTCAGCGAGCAAAGATTTTAATGGTTCTGCTTGTAGGTCGATATGATAATCCGGTTGAATTCCCCCGTGTCGTGCCGAGCCTTCTACATAGGCGCCATCATGGATGTCCGTGAGGCCACCATTGAGGACGACATAATTTTGCGTGTTTTGCGGTTCTGCAATAGCCGAGGGTTGATAACCGCCCACAGTTATCAACATCGCCAACAACAGGAATGTCAGGCGAGTGTCAAAAAAATTGACACTAAAAATCTTTAAGTTCCATTTGAAAGACATCAGTTAGAGGTATCTCAAAAGACATACCAAACACCGCTGCCAAAGCGGCGCATTGCGTCCGTAAACAGGGCCTGGCACTATTGCGCTGAAGGCGAAGTGAAAATTTCTTTATCTTTAGAGGGCGCAAATGTTGTAATTGAGATCCGCGATTTCGGTATTGGCATGCCGAAAAACATTTTAAATAATCTCTTTCGCATGGACAGTCCAACAACTCGTCAAGGTACTAGTGGTGAAAAGGGAACTGGCTACGGAATGCCTCTTGTTCGTGAATACTTGCAGATGATGAATGGTTCAATCGAAGTTTTTTCGCAAGAAGTGGATACCTCGGATTTTGTAAGAGGAACGCAGGTGATTCTAAGGTTGCCGCATTAGTGGGAAGAAAGTAATAACTAGACTAATGAGTTCTAATATAACTCTAAATCAACTATATTCGTTTTAAAGACAAATATAATAGTTATAACTATTATATTTGATAGTTATAACATAATATGTAATAGTTATAACCATATTTTTACATAGTTATAGTGTGTAAAAAGGAGGAGTTATAACTTCAAGTTCAAAGCCTAACAGAGGCGAAGAAATAAAGCAGTACCTCTTGGCTCATGTCGAAGCTCATCCGCATGATATTGTGAATTTAACAATGGCCGAATTTGGTGTCACAAGGACTACTGTGCACCGGCATCTGAATACTTTGATCAAAGCTGATAAAATTGAAAAAATTGGTGTTACAAATACCAGCCAGTATTTTTTAAAAGAATCCTTTAATAAAGTCATATCTTTTAAAATAACAGAAGACTTGTCTGAGTCCGATATCTGGCAGAAAGAGTTCAGCTCTATTGCGACTAAATTGAAGCCGAATATTGAGGAGATCTGCTATTACAGCTTTACCGAGATGGTGAATAACGCAAAAGATCACTCAGAGGGCTCGCGAGTTATTATCGCGTCAGAAAAAAAAGGGAATAAACTTATCTTTTCAATTTCAGATAACGGAGTGGGAATTTTTAAAAAAATTAAAGATGCATTTGGTTTAGATGACGAACGAGAAAGTGTGTTGCAACTTTCAAAAGGGAAACTAACAACTGACAAGAGCCGACACTCAGGCGAAGGAATTTTTTTCACATCAAGGGCAGTAGATTGCTTTGAAATTTTAGCCAATGGGATATTTTATTTGCGAGATAACACCCAAGAAGATTGGTTTGTTCAAGAGAAAAAAAACACATCAAACTATTCCACTGTAGTACAGTTTGAAATTGATACGACCTCGGATAGAAGATTAAGAAATGTTTTCGAAAAATATCAAAACCCAGAAACTATGGCTTTTGATCGGACACATATTTTGGTTTCTTTAAGTCTGTCGAATGAAGATCATTTTGTTTCAAGATCGCAGGCCAAACGAATCATGCTAGGTTTGGAAAAATTTAATCATATTATCCTAGATTTCAAAGGCATTAAAACTGTTGGTCAGGCATTCGTGGATGAGGTTTTCAGGGTTTTTAAAGAAAGATTTCCTCATATTGAAATTGACGTAACAAATACAAATGAAGATATCGATTTTATGATTAAAAGGGGCATTGAAACGGCAAAGCTGAATAACGAATCAAGAAACGATAATAAATAAAATAGTAATAGAAAAGAAAGTCTAGATGTTAAAGCTTGGCCACTTGGCGGAGATGATTTTAATAATATTAAAAAACAATTTTCCGTAGTTATGTCAGACAGTTAAGTCATTACAAAAATATCTGGGTGACAAAAGTAGCACATCCCATTATTAAATTCCGTTACAAAAATTTATTCAGCCCCATAAAACGGCGGACGACTAAGGTCATTACTATCCTCGCAGGGCAACTCATCCACTGATTTTTCTACGGGCTTGCCATCACTCCCAATGACTTTCACTCTAAAGGGAATGCTCGGCGGCAACCAAGCCCCATGTTTTTTCATATCATCGGGGGTAATTTTAAATAAATTGTTATGAATACTAAAATGTAAATGCCTATGTCCAGCCGCTCCCGTTTTTCCCTCCTCGCCAATCACTTGCCCAACTTTTACGACCTCTCCACTTTTAACATTATGGCTACGGAGATGGGCATAAAAAGCAATCAGGTTAGAACTATCATCAAATAAGGCAATCCAGTTTCCAAAACCTTGTCCACAAGTATCGTTGTTAAAATTTTCGCCGTCTTTGTTGTCACACCCAACATGGGTCATAATCTTGCCATTAAATACGGCTCTAATTTCGGCATTTTTATGAGTGGGTGGAGTAGATAAATCCACAGCATAACCCGTATTCAAATAACTATGGGTTCTATTTTCTCCGGTTAGATTTCCCTGAGAACATACCGTTGGAGTATTCAAGTCACGGGGAAAAATAATTTCAGGAGATAAATTGGACTTAGGAAAACACTTACCTTGTTTTGGGTTAAACTGAATACAATACTCATTTTTATCGCAAGGTGATGAAGAATACTGACAATCCTTTAACAGATATTGAATGCGGAAATTCCAAAAAGCAGATGGATAAATGAAATAAGAAATAAAACCAGAAGTGCTTAGAAGAAGTAAAATAAAACTGCTAATAATCAACCATCGTTTTTTCACTGAAAGCCTCAATCTTATATAGTAAGATAATACTATATAGTATGATTTTATTATATTCAAAGAGTTTTCCTAATAAGTATTCTTTCTCCCGTTATTTTCCCATTCTATCCGTTCCTGTTCCTTGATTAGCGGATAAGCCTTTATCCACACACTCAAAAAATCCACGGCCAGAATAAGAACAAATACACCGCACAGGGTTATGAATTGTTCCCCCATTATTGAACGGCCTAAAAGACCCAAAGCAGGGATTAAAAAAATCAGGGACAAAAATAAAAACCACGACCGCATAATAAAGCGGTAGAAAAAATAAAAGCGGTCATCATTATCAGGACGGAAATTATTTAAAAGCACTGGCAACCTCGCCAATTCCCCACAAAAGCCCCACGACCGTTAAGGTCAATGGGGTAGGGAATAAGATAAGGACGAGAACGGAAATCAAGAAACAACAAAAAACCAAATCAATAAAATGAGTAATTTTCTTTTTAGGACGGCCAACCTTTCCCATATTTTCTAAATAGAACACACTACGGGCTAATAATTCATTCATAATAACTTGTTTTTAACCTGTATTATTATTTTACTATTTATCTAAATCTATTTTTTTAGAATGGGTCTAAAAAAGCTTTCCAGAGGCTTAGGCTCCCGTAAGGGCTGGGACATGGCTTAATAGTATATATATTATAGATATATAGTAAATAATTACTATATTACTTTTCTCTCGCAAGCCTGCGGATTACTGCCCGTCTTATGGCTCGGTCTCATTCAGGATTAGCCCTTTTCCGCCTTATTTAGCCTGCCCAGTGTTGGGTGTTGCGGTTTTCCTGCGGTCAGTATTTTTACCCCTGACTGGGACGGTTCCAACTGTTTTCCGTCGGCCCCGCTATGGCTTAATTCCACTCGCTTGAATAGGCTTTTGCTTGCGAAATCGGGCTTAACCATCTGCCCCCATCCTACTCATCTATCTAAATGGAAAACTCCAAAAATAGATTTAAAATGATGTTTTCCATTTATCCCCTATACAACAACCAAGGGGGTAAGTTTATGAAGTTTTATGGGTGGTTTTTAGACAGTGGAGTAGTGCCAGATACGGCTTTAAGGGTTTTTCTGCTTTTCCGTTATAGAGTGGAGAATAATCCGCATTTACAGGCGAAAAAGATTATAGAGTTTTCCCGTGGTCATCTCTGCTTTTCTACTCGGCTCTCCTACAACTCTATTCAAAAAGCTCTCAAGGAATTAAATAGGATGGCCCTTATAAAAATTGACCCCCTTGATAAGGGTTCAAAACACACGGTAAGGCTTACTGAACCGACAGAGTATAATTGGGAGTTGATACAAGAACGGCTCGGCTCTCGTTTCAAAAACACGGACACGGTAGAGAAAAAATAATCACTCTCAAAAAATGCTCATCATCAAAAATTGATGTTTTTCTCTTAAAAATAATTATTAGGAAATTATAAATCTAATTTCCTAATAATTAGGCCATCAAGATTTAATGATAGGTAAAAATCCATTTAGTCTTTTATGAATAGACTTGAATACATTTGGCCAGAAGAACAATTTAGAGAAGATGATTTTATAGTATTTAGGGTTAGGTCTTTATCTTATCCCTATTCAATTGCTTTTATAAAAATTAGTCCTAATGATTACACCGCTTATAACGGGGACTACTCTTTAAAGGACGGGGAAATTATCGCCATTCATAAACTCGCTAATAGCCTCATGGACAATTATTTTCCCTATTCCTCGTAAAGGTCACGGATACGGCAATTAAGAACAAGGGCAAGGGCCGCAAGGGTTTTAAAGTTGATATTATCGGCGGTTTTCCACTTGGTTATGTTGTTGTAGTAGTTCATCCCTAATTGCTCGGCTATTTCCATATAGGTTAGGCCGCTTTTCTCAATGGCCTCGGCCACTTTAAGCCGTGGGAGTTTTTTCCGTTTCTTTTTATACAAGCCTTTAAGGTCTATCGTTTCATTCCGTGCCATAATCCTACCTTATTCCAATATAGTAAAAGGATACTATATATTTTAATTGACTTGATGAGTTATTTTGTAGTATTATTTTACTATGTCAAGTGTCGATATAGGTTTAAATATAATTTTCTTAATCCCTTTTATCATCGCCTTTGGTGGCCCTATCGTCATGTTTTTGGCCATTGTTATTTGGCCCGCTATGATGATTTTTAAGGCCATAACGAAACTATTTAAGAAAAAACCAATCCCATATAAACCACACGAAGACAGCCCAGAGTTTTTAAAGGCTACACGGACGGGATACAACCCAGACTTACCCCTTAATGAGGTTTTCCCCCACAACCTTGACCGTGAATACATTGATAGAATTGTGAGAGTTAGAGGGGTATTTTTTCCCGTTGAGTTTCATAAGGCATTTTACGACCCCGACAATGCCACTGACTTAAATCCAGACGACCTTAAAAAGTTGGCCCTACGGCTTTTTGTAGAGATGGCTTTTGTCCGTTCCTTTCTATTGGAGAACTCGCCCACTCGTTGGAGTGAGAAAACGGAAAAGTTTTGGATTTATCACACCCCCAGACCATTGAGAAAATTAGACCCCGACTTTTACAGGCAACTACTCGCAAAATTAAGGAAGCAAGACCAAACCGCAAGAGCGGCTTAATTCAATCTTTTCATAATTTTACCGACAAGAGAGAGGGAGATTTTTATGAGTGAGGAAAAAGAAAAATCCATCAGCCATCACGACATGGTTAAAGAAAAATTAGAGGAAAACATTTTTAGAATGGCCAATGGCCGTTTCATGGTGGTGGTTCAAAAACGAATTAACGGAAAAATTAAGACGAAGAAAAAACGAAACATTAAACTCATTCAAGAAGCCCGACAAATTAGAAAAGGGTTTATCTATCAACTCAGTCAAGACGACTTAAAACATCGGGACGGTCAATTTAAGTGGGATGTGGCTTACAAAAAATATGTATCCCACATTAGGCAAAAAATAGACGACAGCCAGACAAGCCATAAGCCAATGGGTGAGGGTTCATTTGAGACAGCCATCGCCGCTTACAAATACACAAAACAGTGGGAAAAATTATTTATCGGGCAAATATCCCCCAGCCATGTTCATAGCATGATGAACAGGCCAGAGTTTAAGTGTCTTACTTATGGAGTAAAAAAACACTACATGAGACACATAAGATTGGCCTTTAAGTTTATTATGGGGCCAATGGCAAGCCTTTACCTAAACCCAGCCCATAATGTTTATATTCCAAGAAATAAGGACGAAGAACCGCACCAAGTCCAATGGATACGGCCAGAGGTCATGGAGAAAATTATAGACCTTTACCATGATAAAGACATGAACCCACTCAACAAGTGGGCCAGCCTATTTTATTTTGCTTACTATACGGGAATGAGAAGCGGAGAGATTTTTTCTCTTACCGCAGATGATGTTCATTTAGAAAATCCAGAGAATAGTTATGTGGTGGTAAAGACCACTTACAACTGGAAAACCGAAAAAATCACACCGACTAAATCAGGACAGCAGAGAGTGGTGGATGTAACCGCCATTAGAAAATACCTACTCGCCCACAGACTACGAACCAAGGCAGTAGAAAAAGAGTTTTTCTTTCCCCGTGATAGAGAATGGAAATCAGGCAAGGCCGCCCAAGCAGTGAGAGCGGCCCTTAAAGAAGTGGGATACACACCAGAGAAAAATGCCAAGGGCAAAGAACTATGGCCGAACTTTCATAGTTTAAGGGCCTCTTACATTATGAACTTACTCACGGCAGGGGTTCCACATTTAACAGTCCAGCAACTCGTAGGCCATGCGGATTATGCGACACTAAAACACTACACAGCGAAGTTAAAACCAGAAGACATCAAGGGAGTTTCTCACAAGTTGAGGCCCCACACGAAAAACAGAAAAAGCGGATAAAATCTAATCTACTCATAAAATCACAGACGAAAAAAACCGCCGACAATCTCGGTGGTTTTTTTATTTTCTCACACTCAAAAACTCATAGGATTTTTTAGGGCCGTCACCCACTGGATTACTTTTGGGTGGTCAAACTTTATTAAACTTTCCGCCGTCTAAAATTGAGACGGGCCTGATTTTTTAATAAATAGGCGAAATTATTAAATTAATAATGGCCCACAAAAAAAGAAACGGGTTTAGGAAAAATCCCCAAACCCGTTTTAATAATCAAAAATAATGGCGGAGAGAGAGGGATTCGAACCCTCGTTAGGTTTGACCCTAAACACGCTTTCCAAGCGTGCGCCTTCAGCCACTCGGCCACCTCTCCGTTATCTATTCGGTTCCAAGAATCTAGCCTAAATCTTGGAAAACATCCAGAGTTGGCCTGATATATAACGCATATATATCAGGGCTGGATCATAGCCCAACTGGTTTTTGGCAGGAAAGCTGTTTAAGATTAAAAGATGCAAAATCACAAGCCACAAAATGATGCGTCTTACTTTCCTTTTCATTATATAGATTCACGTCAGCGATTTTTAGATCTTGTCCATCAAACTCAGAAAGAGGGCGCGTCTGTACAAATTGAAAAGTGGATGATCCCCAGTAAAATCGATCAAGATTTGTCTGTGGATTTGGCCTATTGGGCGCCGACACAACAAACGCAACAACTGCTGGTGGTGACATCGGGTATTCATGGTTCTGAAACCTATGCTGGCTCTGCAATTTTACAAATGTTTTTGACTGAGGTTTTTCCAAAGTTGCATCGCGAAGGATTGGGTGTGTTATTGGTGCATGCGATGAATCCCTACGGATTCAAATATCATCGTCGCACAACTGAAAATGGCGTGAATCTGAACAGGAACTTTTCCATTTCTGGCGAACGCTACAAAAGAAGAAATGAAGACTCGGAAAAAATGCATGCGCAGTTTTTTAAACGCGAAAAAGTCGGTTCTATAAAAAGCCATCTGTTTCAACATCTAGAAATCAAAAATGGAAAAGCTTTTTTTGGTGATATTTCGATGGACCAATTTATCAAGGCCGTGTCGCCAGGACAGTGTGAAAGCGCACAAGACCTCGAATTTGGAGGAAAGGCGCTAGAGCCTCAGTCGGCCAAGTTAGTGGAAAAATTAAAAGAGTTGATCCCGCAATATCAAGATGTTGTGGCTTTGGATCTGCACACAGGCTTGGGACATCGTAACCGCTTGCATCTTTTGACTTCAGGTTCTGGTGAAGATCTACATCCGGATTTGTTCGCGCAGCTTTTTGATATAGAAGCTGATAAAGATTATTATGAATATACACCTGCAGCAGCAGAGGGTTTTTACGAAGTACACGGAGCGCTGAACACAGCCTTTTCAGATCTGGCCCAACCTCATCAACGTGTCTGCGCGATTACTATGGAGTTCGGAACATTAGGACATGACCTTGAAGCGAAATTAAGATCGTTGGATAATTTACTGGTCGAGCATCAAGGTTTTTATAATGGGTATAATACTCCCGAGTTAGCAGAAGAGGTTCAAAAAGAGAGTTTCGAGCGCTCTTATCCTCAGGATGACAAGTGGAGGCAGGCGGTCGTCGCAGCCTCGCGTGGGCTATTTCAAAATATTTTAAGTCGAGCTGGAGCTTTCACTTTGTAATAGAGGTAAGATCAGTTCAACGGGGCGAGCTACAACAGCTATTCGAGCTATATGTTGAGGGCTCACTTCTGATTTTATCACAATCGGTCTTTCCAGTAGTTGTGGGTATTGCGATAAGTTTGTAACTATCTGTTCTTCTGAACCTAAATCAAACTGGAGCTCTTGATAAAGGTCTTCCTTTGTTCGCACTAAGGCAGATGCTGGTCCTTGCAAGTGGCGAATTAAATCTTTTAACTCGTCAACAGTCGGAGCGTCTTTAAGATATTCGATCACGTGTACATCACTTGAGTGACTTTGTAGTAAAGCCAGTGCTTCACGGGATTTAGAACACTTAGGGTTGTGATAGATCGTCCACATAAAAATTCCTTTCAGATCAGGAGGATAAAGCTTACAGGGGTTTACAGGCCGAAATAAAAAAGGGGCCTTATCAGCCCCTTTTTTTAGAAAAGACGAATCTTTTCTTTTATAGATAAAACACCGATTACGGAGTTTGAGTCACAGGAAAATTACGCTCACGATTTTCGTTTAAAGAATCGCAGTAAGGTTGCAACTGTGCTGGAATTTCTTTGTGATCTGGGCAAAGACGAGCGTTCATTTCTTTCCATGTATCAGATGTGTAGCAATTCAAGTTAGCGTAAGAGCTTTCTGCGTGACCATTTTGGAAGCCCAACATTACGTGGCCCATGCCCGCAGCCCATTGAGTGCGAACGCCAGATTTCCAAAGCTCAAGAACAACGTCAGCTGTCGCATTCACAGAACGCTTAACAGTTACTTTGTAGTTAGCATTAGAAATAACTACTGGGTGACCCATGTAGTTTTCTTCTGATTGAGTTGGAGCGCGATCGATTTCGATCGGAGTGTGATCCTTAGCAACTCCTGCAACCGTGTTGTTCACGATCAAGGCGCCTGTGCAGACAACTGTTTCTGCTAAAGCGCTTTGAGATACTAAAGCTGATAATACGATAAGACCTTTTATTTTTGAAAAACGAGACATTGGATTCCCCCTCTAAATGTAATGTCTCATTTTTAGTAAAATAAATTAGCGTTTGCAAGTATAAGTCGAAGAATAAGTGTAACCTAATTCTTTCACAGATACGGAAAGGCGCGCGCCAATGCTTCCAGCTTTCGCTGCGGGTCCCACTAAAGAGCCATGGGAAAGCATGAAGTCGACCTCATTGGTTTTGATTTTGTAGGAGCTGCCTCCGACTCGGCGAATCACTTCCGCTTCACCACTGTCCAAAACTTTCTTGCCTTTCTCTAAAACCAATAGAACGCGTTCACCTGTGCTGCAAACAAGGATCGCGTCCAAAAAGTTTCCGATCATATCTTCAGTACCATCCGCAAGGGGAGTTGAAAGACATTTAAGGGTTTGTTGAGTTCCTGCGGGGCAGGCAACTTTAGCTTTGGCTGCTAAAGCTGAAGACGAGAGACCTAAAACTAAAGTGGCTAATGATAACGAAATGACTTTTTTCATAACTTGATCCTTTGGGTTAAGATAGAGCGATTACTCGATGCTCCATAAATATAGGAAAATAAGAATTATGAAAGTGTTCCGTAATACTTTTGCAATCTTTCTAAGACTGTCAAAATTCTTAACACCGTGCTTGGGTTGTGATCTACTTAATAAATATGAATTCAGGTCATTCAGCCTCTGCTCATGAGGTTTCGTATAACTTTGTACAAGCACAGGGGGAGAGTCATCTTTGTCCTCCGGCTTTTCGTATTCCTATTTTGCGCCGAAAGATTTTGAGTGCAGAAGAGTGTCAGTTGATTCGCGATCAGATTTTAGAAAAAGAAAGCGAGATCACTTCGCAACATACATCAACTCCGATTGCGGGCCTGACTTCTGGTCTAACTACATTGTGGAGTCATTACAATGTTTTAACATGGTCCGTGCCTGAACAAGTGGGTTTGAAACAGAGACTCTTCGACGTCTACCGCGAGTATCTTCAACTTTCGGAAGTGCAACCCTTCAAGAATCAAATTCAATGCTGGGCCAATGCCCTTCGTAAAGGGGCAGGGCTTGAGCGTCACTTGCACAGCAATCGTCCGATCACCGCGATCAGTGGCCACCTAGCTTTAAATACGACCTCTGCTGCAACGTTATATCACTTTCCATTCGTTATGAAATGCTCGCAGACACAGACCGAAACTTACTGTCTGAAGTTAGAAAGTGAAGAGGGCTGGGTTACATTTTTTCCATCGTGGGTGCAACACTCGACGATGCCGTATCAAGAAGATGGAATACGTGTGACGATGGCATTTGATATTTTGGCTGAAATTGCTAAGGGGTCTCCGATTCCATTTGATACAGGAAATTAAAATGAGCATTGAGCAGTTTAAAAAACACTTTGATTTCACTTCAGGATTTATTCATTTCAATAATTCGGGACAGGCACCGATCCCCGATGTGAATCGCGATAAAGTCAAATACTGGCTGGATCGCTTTTACAGTGAAGGGGCGCACTGTTCTATGGACGGGTGGGGACAAACCGAAGTGGTCCGTCAAAAACTGGCGAACTTTATCGGTGCAGAGGTTGCGGAAGTGGCGTTCTTTGGTACAGCAGCTTCGGCTATTTCACAGGCGGCTCTAGCGATTCCTTTGCAAAAAGATGACGAGATTCTGACATGGGATCAAGAGTATCCTTCTAACTTCTATCCTTGGAGGATCGCCGCCGAAAGATCACAGGCGAAAGTGATTCAGCTCGCTTCAGAAAACTGGCAAACTCCGGCGCAGAAAATTTTGGATCACGTGACGCCGAAGACGCGAGTGATCGCCGTGTCGTGGGTGCAATTCCAAACCGGAGCCGTAACAGATTTAGAGTTGATCTCGAAAACTTTACGGGCTCAAGGCCGTGACGACATTTGGTTAGTGGCCGATGTGATTCAGGGAATTGGTGTTCGTCCTTTTCATTTCCACCAATCTGGCTTTGATATTATTTGTGGTGGGAGTCACAAATGGTTGTGCTCATCGTATGGAGCGTCCTTTATGGCAATTCGTCATCAGCGTATGCCGCAACTAGCTCCGCTGGAATTTGGCGCCATGACGTACGGATATCCTGATACAGAAAAGAGTTTCTCGATTCAGCCTAAGCTGACAGCCCAGCGCTATGAGCCGGGCTCTAAAGCGATGTTTGAAGTCATCGGCTTAGGTGAAACATTAGACTTGATGTCACAAGTGGGCGTTGCTGCGATTTTTCAAGAGGCCAGTCGTTTAGCGGATTTGCTGCGCGCGGGTTTAAGATCTCAGGGGTACAAAATGTTTTGTGCCGACGGCCCCATCGTCAATTTCGCGGCGGACACTACAGAAAAAACAGAGGAGCTTTTGCAGCGCCTTCAAAAAAACAAAGTCAGTTGTATTAAGCGCGGTCCCGGAATTCGTATCTCGATTCACGGATTTAATCGTGACGAAGAAGTGGCTCGAGTATTAGAAATTTTGAAATATTAAGAAAAAGTTAAGAGATAATTTTTGGACATATATCGTAACAGCGATAGTCATTTGTTAAAAGACAGACAAAGAATAGAAAAAATAATTTGTGAACTCCAGACCTTTCTCATGAAAAATAACAAGTAGTTTTTCTTGTAGAAAAATCACCATATTGTTTCCTCGATCGCAAAGATCAATAACTAAAAAAGGAAGCAATATGCAAAAAATAAAAGACCTAACAGACGCCCAACTCGAAGAACTGGCGAAAAAGTTCTCTCCAGCAATTTATTTCCACAGCTTGGAATCATTTTTTCCATGCTCGATTGAACATCTTTTGAAAGATGGAACATTAAGACGTTATAAAGATGATGGAAAAACAATAGACCCGAGCTTTGAAAGAAAAAATCTGAAGCAAGAAGACTTGGCTGAGTATAGTCATCCAAATTTTTTTGTAGATATTAATTCGTCGCAATTTCCTGGGATGTACGATAAAGCGACAAAAACAGTTAAAGCACCGATGTATTATGTCATTCGTCGTTTTGAAAACGCGATTGAAATCGTTTATCCGCTTCTTTATGCAAATCAAGGAGGGCAGACGGTCATTGCAGATCGTGTTCTGAGCTCATTTCATTGCATACTTCATTCTTATGGTGAGCACCAAGGTGACTTAGAATGTGTAACCGTTAGATTAGCTCCAAAAAATAATGATGAGTTCTATATTTCTGAAGTTATGTACGAAGCGCATGGCAACACCGAAAAATATTCTTCAGGAGAATTTTACTGTGAAGGAACGCATCCTGTAGCGTATGCTTCACTTAATGGTCATGGGACTTATAATGGGTTGGCATACAATCACTATAAAGACTTAGGGGGCATGGCTGGATTTGTGATTGTAACGGATCTTTTAGATAATAAAGGACCTAAATGGCGTCCGTGGCAATCTAGCGAATTTAAACAATTGCGTTTAACAGATGATATGGGACCAACAACAGAGCACTGGGTTAAGTTTAAAGGCAGATTAGGTGCACAACAGAAAAATACTTTGTTATCCGCAACTTACTTAGACGGAACAAAACTAAATGAGCCTGATTGGTATTTCGTAGATAAAGTAGATTTTCTTGCATTACTGATCAATAAACTTCCCAAAAATATCAGAGATGGAAATGGTCCATCTGGTTTGGGAAATCGTGACTACATGCAACCTGTGCCTGCTGGGGCGACGTTGCCTATTTGTCCAGAGAATTCAACAGTTAAAACATTTCTTTTTGGTATCAAAGGAAACGATGAGGGCTGGATTTCTGTAATTAACAATGATGCTACGGGATGGAGAGATATTTACAAAAGTAAGTGGAGCAGTCGTTACGTTGGCAACGCGGTCACGTCATTTAAGTTAAACGGTCATCCATACATTTTTGCTCTAAGATTAAGTGACGAAGCTTTTATCAGCAGAATTAATGATGATGGCAAAGGGTGGACAGATATTTATAAAGGCAAATGGAGTAGCAATTATGTAGCAATTAGATCATTTGAGTTAAAGGATCATCCCTATTTATTTGCCCTAAAAGGTAATAATGAAGCATACATTTCGCGTATTAATGATGATGGTAAGGGGTGGACAGATATTTATAAAGGTAAATGGGATAGTAACTATGTTGGCTCCGCGATTACGACATTTATGCTAAATGGGCATCCTCATATCTTTGCATTGAAGAACAATGATGTGGCGTACATTTCGCGTATTAATGATGACGGCAAAGGGTGGACAGATATTTATAAAGGCAAATGGAGTAGTAGATATGTTGCTATAAAATCTTTTGAATTAAATGGTCATCCCTATCTTTTTGCCTTAAGAGGCAGTGATGAGGCTTTTATTACTCGTATTAATGATGATGGTAAAGGTTGGGTAGATGTCTATAAGGGAAAATGGAGTAGCAATTATGTTGGAACTGCTATAGCGCCATTTAAACACGATGGACAGCCGCATATTTTCGCATTGAAAAGAAATAGTGAAGGCTGGATTTCGCGTATTAATGAAGATGGAAGAGGTTGGGTAGATCTTTGTAAAGGCGCAAAGTGGAGTAGTGACTATGTCGCCGTTGTGTCTTACGAGTTAGATGTGAACTTAGCACCATAAAATTCTGGGCCCAGTAGAATTACTTCTGCTGGGCTGTTTCTGGATTTACGTTAGCTGGCAAAGTCATCGGGATAAAATCGCCGCTCCAACCTAAAGTGGACACATACATTTTGTCTTTTTCTTTGAGTTTTAATTTAAACTTGGCGCCGCCGCTCATACTCCAACGGATCAGGCGGGGAGCTTTGTCGCCCAACTTAATATCCTGACCAGAAATTTTGACAACGACGCCATCTTTTTCTGAGCAGACCTCAATTAGTCCTTCAGCCCAAATGCCTTCGCGTGTTTTGTCGAAGATAAAATAAAGACGATCATCGCGATCCGACATTTTAAGCATTAAGGGTTTGCCATCGTCTGCGGTTGTTTCAATCCATTCGGCAGGGAAATTTTGATCGCCAAGTAATTCGCGCAGGCCTTTTTGATCGCGCACGCAGGTTTTTATTGGCTCGGCCGCATTAGAAAAAATAGCCAACGAAAAAATACCTAAGAAAACAGAAAGCAGAAACCGATTTGAAAATTTCATAGCATCACCTTTCTAAGGTTGAAGGCTAGATTTAAAGACTCTGCGACTACTGCACAGTCGAATGCGGAGTATTTTGCAACGCCACTTTTAACAGACCATGTTCGCGCATTAAATCCGGAATCACAGGTAAATGCTTGTGGTAGCGTTTAATAAACTCAGTCTCTTTTGCATTAACTAAAAGATCTTCTACTCGCGTTTTAACTGTTTGCCATTGATCGTCTGTGATTGGCTCTTTTTGAAAATAGATTTCATCCACGTAAGCCATCAGTTGACTCATTTCACGTAGCCATGCGACTTCAACGGCATTCAGTAAAACATTTAAACGATCATTTGCATTTAGCGTGATGCCATTTTTGATTTCAATGAACTCGATTTCATTTTCTAATAACAATTTGTGAATTCGCGCCATCGCAGCCGAAATATCACCGATGTATTGCTTTTTTGTATGCTCAGACATGGGGCTATCCTAGTCCATATCACAGATGAAGAAAAGACGAGAAAAGGTCCTTGCCATTTTTTTAATCGGTCCCATATTCCTTAGATGGACGACCTACAGCAACCTGAGCGGCGGATAAAAGAACATTGGCTTACGCGAAAGCCCACTCCGCAGGCATGGTTTGCGCCGTTGGTCTTGTTTTTCCTGCTTTACGGCATTCAGGCTCTTTTCGAAGCGAATATTGGCGGTTTGCAAAATTTGCTGATGGCCAATTCAGAGCAAGTATTTCAACAGCGTCAGTATTGGCGACTGTGGACTGCACTTTTCGTACACGCAGATTTCGGTCATATAGCCAGTAACTCCTTATTGTTTTTTCCTTTGGCGTATTACTTGTACGGCTATTATGGTTTTTGGCTTTTTCCTTTTTTAGGAATAGCGCTGGGCGGAGTGCTTAATGTTTTTGTATTACAAGGCTTAGCACCTCAGACAAATCTTCTGGGCATTTCTGGGGTGGTCTATTGGATGGCCGCGGTGTGGTCAATGCTTTATCTGATGATTGAACGTCGTGATAGTTGGCGGCGTCGAATTGCCAAAGTGGCGTTAGTCACAGTGGTGCTATTGGTGCCTGAAACCTATCGTCCCGAAGTGAGCTATATCAGTCACTTTTGGGGATATGTGGGGGGAGTTATTGTGGGATGGATTTGGTTTAGAATTCATCGTCGTCAGTTTCAAGAGGCCGAAGTTTATGAAGATATTGTGACTGAGCCCGAAGTAAAAGCAGAAGTCATCATAGGTGATTCACTTTAACAGGTAAGGCAGCAGCATTCGCGCGGCGGCACTGACGCCGATCAAAATAATTAAAAACTGCCCCCTTAAATTGTTGTTCGATTTTGTTTATCTCACGCCTCAAGAGATGATAGATTTTTAAAATATTCTAAGTGGTTCGTTGTGGACTTCCGCAAGGTTCACTTTTCGGAAGTATTGTCCGAACTTCGAAAGTAAGTTGCAAACCCAAGACGATAAGAGGACGCAATCTACAGAGCCTATTTAAATTTTTCATATCCTTTAGAAAAAACAGCAGCTTAGCTATTAACTCACAACAATTTAAAGGGGCAGTTTTTTAGTGAGTTGATTTCATAATTCAGTATGCGTTGCGTCCGTAAACAGGGCCTGGCACCTATTCATTCAACAAAGTCTTTCACAAAATCTGAAACGGGCTTGGTGCGAATATCGTCGACACTGCCCACTTGTTCGATAAGGCCGCGATTCATTACCACCACTTTGTCACTCATCTGAAAAGCTTCTTTTTGGTCGTGGGTCACATAGACCATTGTGAGTTTTAAATCTTGTTGGATCTTGCGAATATCACGGCGCATTTTTTCACGTAACTTGGCATCTAAGTTCGATAGAGGTTCATCTAATAATAAAATTCGAGGTTTCATCACAAGACCGCGAGCTAAAGCTACGCGCTGTTGTTGACCACCAGAAAGTTCATTGGACTTTCTTTTTTCTAAACCACCCAGTTCTACCAAATCTAAGATCGCTAAAACTTCCTGCTGGATTTGTTCTTTGGAAACTTTCTTTAACTTTAAAGGATAAGCCACATTGTCAAAGACATTCATGTGAGGCCAAACGGCATAGGATTGAAAAACCATACCTACATTGCGTTTTTCTGGAGGCAAAAATAATTTCTTTTGTGGATCTGAAACCACATCGTTATCGAAATAGATTTTTCCGTGAGTATTTTCTTCCAGTCCTGCGATCATACGCAGAGTGGTGGTCTTACCACATCCTGAAGGGCCTAAAAAACTGACGAATTCACCATTGGCAATTTGTAAATTGAAATCCTTTACGGCGTTGTGGGTTTTACCACCTGAAGAAAATTCTTTAGCCACGTGTTCAAACTTAACTGAGCTCATAATCCGTAACGCCCTTTCGAAAGAGTTTTTAAACTAAAATTCAAAACTAAAATAAATAAAACGACTAAGCTGGATAAGACCGCAGCACCGCCGCCACCCATATCCGAGTATTCCTGTAACTGAAAGATCAAAGTTCCGATGGTTTCAAGGCCTGGGCCTGTAAGTAATATCGTCATGGTCAGCTCGCTGATCACAGGCATAAAAACTAAAAAGACTGAGGCCATCATGGCCGTCTTTAAAAGTGGCCCGTAGATGGTGAAGAGCGTGCGAAACCAGCTAGCTCCCGAAATACGCGCGGCCTCTTCTAAAGAGGGATGAATTTGTTGGTAGCCATCCCCTAAGGTTTTTAAGCTGAGGCTCATGTATTTCACGATGTAAGCCAAAAGAATTAAAGCCAAGGTGTTGTACAACGAGGGGCCAAAGCCGAAGTAGCCTTGACTGAATGTCAGAATGAAGGCCAAAGCTAAAACTGTTCCCGGTGTTGAAAAGGGAATACTGACCGCTACAGTGGAAATATTGCGGCCTTTCCAGTTCGTGCGATGTAGGAAGTAGTTAAAGAAAAAGGAAAACGCAGTACAGATCACTGCGGCAGCTAAACCTAACATCAAGGACTGTGTGATCGCACGAATAGTTTCTTCTGTTTCAAAAAGCACGCGCGTGTAGTTCTGTAAGCTGAGCTGTGACAGACTCCACGAACCTTGAACGGAACTGAAGGCCGACAGAAGAACGCCGAGAATCGGCAATACGAAAATAACAAATAACAAAGCACTCAGAGCCGTTACAATGGGCCATTTCCACTTTTTCAGTGGGACCAGCGAGGCCCGTGAAGATTTCCCACCCACAGTATAGTTCTTTCCGCGACCAAAAAACATTTGTGCAGAATACAAAAGAACTAAAGTGCTTAATCCTAATAACACAGACACGGCAATACTCATCTGCATTCCTTGAGCTGTGCCCATGCGCTGATAAGTGTAGATCTGTGTGGTCATCAAATAGATGCGGGCTGGTCCACCGATCAAGGCGGGAACGCCAAAGCTCGCAGCAGTGGCTAAGAAGGAAAGTAAGAAGCCACTGATCATGGCGGGTTTTAAAATAGGCAAAGCGATATCTAAAAAGACGCGCAATCCAGAAGCTCCAGAAAGACGAGCGGCTTCTTCCAGTGAAGAGTCCATGCGGTCCAAAATATTTAAAGCGCTTAAAAGAACAAAGGTGAATAAAAAACTCACTTCAACCCAAACTAATCCCCAGAACGAGTAGATATTTAAGTTCAAGCCAAACCATTGATTCAAAACGCCACTGACGGGATTAGCTAATATGATCCAGCCAATCGCACCGACAAACGGAGGAATGGCATAGGGCAGACAAAACCACGAGCGAAAGTTGGATTTTAAAGGTAAATCCGTGCGTGTCAGTAACCATGAAAGTGGCAGTCCCAGAATCAGACAAAGAAGACCAACACAACCTGAAACTAATAGAGTATTCTTTGCGGCTTTAAGAGTGTTTTCACTTTTTAAAACGGCTGCATAGTCAGCCCAATTTGGAATCCAAAATAGATGAAGTAAGGGAACAACAAAAAGGGCTGCGATGATCAGCAGCCCGACGATATAAAAACTTTTTTTCATTAGAACACGATTTTTGAAAATTTGTTTTTGATCTCTTCGCGATCTTTCATCGTTGTCGAGATAAACTCACGTGACCACGGTTTCGCGGCTTTTAGAATTTCAGCAAATTCAGGAGCCCCTTCTGGTGCTTTTTCACCAGCAACAGAGGGATACATAAACGAACGTGCCATGGCTTGCTGACCTTCCGAGCTAAAAAGCCAATCTGTTACTTTTTTGACAACCTCCGTGCGGGCCTCATCTTGCGGCTTTTTCACGATAGCCAAAACATTCGATTGAATAACGGCTCCGTCTGAGGGGATCAGGAACTTAATGCGAGGGTCTGACGTCTTCAAGCGTAGGATGTTTTCTAGAAGAACAACTCCGACAGGACGTTCCTTACTTTGTAAGCGACGAACGACACCTGAATTGCCACCTTCAGAAATAAAATTGTTTTTTCTTAAAGCACTGAAGTAATCCCAGCCGTACTTGTCTGCCAGAAAAGCCACCGTGGTGAAGTTGGTTCCTGATGCTAAAGGACTGCCAGAAGAAACCTTATCTTTCCATTTTGTATCCGCCAATTCTTTGAAGCTTTTTGGCGCCTCGGCCTCAGAAACAGCTTCAGAATTGTAGGCAATCACCATAACGGGAAAGCTCAGCGTGGTGTATAAGTGCTCAGGATGTTTAAAGAAATCGGCAACTTTTTCGCTATTTTGCGGTTGATAGGCCAAGAGCTTACCCTGCTGAGCCATATCCTCATACCAGAAGCGATCTGACGAAACCAGGATGTCCGCTTGAATAGATCCAGCTAAGGCTTCGGCTTGAACTTTCGCCGCAACTTCTTCAGAGCCGGCTTGATAAAATTGAAAGTTGATCTCGGGGAACTGGGCTTCTAACTTGGGTTGGATATCGCTGATCGTATCTTTGTATAAAGAAGTGTAAATCCAGACTTTTTGTTTACTGTCTTTCTTTGTGCAGCCAGTAAAGACCACACCTGTAAAAGCCATCAGTAAAGCAAAGCGTAAACCTGCGGACAAGGTGTTCTTTACGAGTTTCATTTCGACTCCTTATTTAAATTTTTATGTGATTTCGTATTCGATTTTACCGATGACTTTATTTTCAAAAAATCTTTCTTAGCTTGAATGGCTTGATCGGTGAAATCTGAAAAAACTCCATCAACCCCTTGTTGAAAGAATTCGATATATTCAGCTATGGCATCACCTTTGTACGTGGCAGGAAGAAAAATTTCTTCTTTTCTAAAAGTGTAAGGGTGCACCACAAGACCTGCTGCATGGGCATCGGCGACCAGAGTTGTTGGCTTTAAGCGTTCTCCGAAGCTATTTGTAGGAATGATATAGCTTTTATGGGGACCGATACCATGGACAGTTTTAGCGAGCTCTTTTAAAGCGGCTGGTTTCGTCAGATCAGCGAAGGTACGTTTATCTTTTGCTAGGATAAAATCGTAAGGAGACTCTTTCGGTGAGCCATATAGAAATACTAAGCTTACTGGAGTCAGATCTTTTAGTTTTTTCAAAATGTCTAACTCGAAGGCTTGAAGGTAAACAGCAGATTTTTCATGATTGAGATCATGTTTCTTTAAAGCGTCCACGACAGCATTTTCCATAGGTAAACCAATAGAGGCAAAGTAGCTAGGGTGTTTGGTCTCAGGGTAGACGCCGATCACGCGTTTATGTTTTTTACTTTCGGCTTTAAGAAAAACTAAGATTTCATCAAACGTGGGAACTTCAAATTTCCCATTGAAAGATTGATCACGAAATTCAAGACGTTCTTTAGCTCGTAAAGTTTTCAGTTCCTTTAAAGTAAAGTCCTCTGTGAACCAACCTGTGATTTCTTGGCCATCAATAGTTTTTGTTTTTTTTCTAGAAGGAAATTTTTCGGCGACATTAGTAGTTTCAGAAATTTCATTTTCGTGGCGAGCCACTAGAACTTTATCTTTTGTCATCACTAAGTCGGGTTCGATAAAGTCTGCGCCCATTTCGATAGCGAGCTTATAGGATTCCAGAGTATGCTCCGGTCGATAGCCAGAAGCTCCGCGATGGGCGATGATCAAGGGCGCTTGAAATGCAGCCGCTGAAAAAGTTGAAAATAAAAGCGCAAACAGGATCAAATGTCGCATGCTCACCTCGAATAATATTCAGGTGTTCAGCATGCAATAATTCTTAATGAAATTCCAGATTGAAATTCAAAAAAACGATAGTTTCGATCTTGACGTTATCTTGACGTGGACTCTCGCTAAGAGACCACGTTGTGTTTACGATGAGAGCTTAAGCGGGCTCCCTTTCTAAGACGATTTGAGCCGAGCGCAGAAGGGACTGACAGTCCAAAGGTTTGATAAAATAATCACGCACATCTTCTTGAGACCATATTCCACGATAGGTTTGGGGTGATGTATCACGCGTCATGACAATAATAGGAACTTTTATTTTGTGCTGTCGTAAGCTTTCAAGACCGCTGACACCATTGGCACTTTTAAGCTGGTAATCTAATAAGATAAGATCTGGCTTTTGGATGCGGATATGCTCTAAGGCGCGCTCTAGGCTGGGGACCTGATAAATTTGTATCCCCAATCCGATCATAAAGTCAGCGAGTGGCTCGTTTAAAGTCGGCTCGTTGTCGACAATTAAGATTTTCTTCTTTTCAATTCTTGCAATACTCATAAATACCCCTCTTATAACGTGCTGTTTTTAAGGTAAATGTCGCATAACTAAAGCTTCAAATTCGACTCGGCCTGCGGTAATGATTTTTCCATCAGACTGAATTTTTACGTTGTAAATGTAAGCATCTTTTCCCGAAAAAGGTTGTAAGAAGACACCATTATTGCCGAACGAAATATCGCGGGCTCCGTTGCTATTCAGACGAATCACAGCCGGAGCTAAATTGCCATTATGCTGAGTGTTTCCAGCAATTAAAATTTTTCCATTTGCATCGATAGCAACAGAAGTGGCGCTGTCCACATTGCTACCCAAATCGAGTCGTACAATGCCTCCACTTCCAAAGTTGCTGTCAAAGCTACCATTGCTGTTCAGGCGAATAGCGACCACATCTTGATTGTTCGAGGCATTGTTCGTTATACCCACAGCGACGATTTTTCCATCACTTTGAAAAGCGAAGTCGAAAAGTTCATTGTTATGACCAGTCCCACTCAGATCCGCAGTGGCAACTCCATTACTTCCGAAAGAGGAGTCTAAATTTCCTGCTAGATGTGTGCGGGCGATAAGGGCACGCTTTGTACCTGAAGCCATACGATAGCCGCTGACAACAATACGATCGGCACTGTCAGAGCGAGAGGTTTTCAAACCATCATCGCCACCCGAACCAAAATCGTAAGTGCGATATCCTAGTAATCCGAAGGTCAGAAGTCGTGCGGCTCCGCCAGAGGTAAATTGGGCTGCGAAGCTGTTGTTATTACCACTAGCGAGTTCGCCCACTAAGGTAATATGTCCAGCGGAACTCACAGCAGCACAGTATCCAGCTTCAGAGCTATTGGTTAAACTGATTAAAAGTCCGTTGACTCCGCTGATTAAACCATTGCTATTAAAACTCGTATCCAATGTGCCGTTGGCATTATAGCGAGCTAAAGCAATCCCATTGTTCGATTGACCACTGAGCAGAATTTTTCCATCACTTTGTTGTGTAGAGGAATTTAATTTGTCATCAGATGCCGAACCTAAATCCGAACGAGTCAGTCCTGAGCTTCCAAAAGTCGTGTCTAGACTGCCATTTGTATTTAAACGAATTAAAGCAAAGTCGCTGTGAGTTCCATTGGAAATCTCACTGGCCAAGACGATCTTTTGATCGCTCTGAATTTCAAGGCTTTTAACTGATTGCAAAACATCTATCTGCAACTGTGTTAATCCATTAGTTCCAAAGCTGGTATCTAAGATTCCTTTAGGAATAGCCGTTCCGGTGAAGACGATAGAAGTGGTTGCCGCCTGAGTTCCATTGAAATACTGCATAGACAGAGTTTTAGAAACCAAGCCTCCGATCAGCGGAGCAAAGGAAACCAGAACAATACAACTTTGGCCAGCAGCGAGGGTAGATCCACAGGTTCCACCAGTGCCAGGGAAGCTATTTCCCAAAAAGGAAAGTGAACCTGATAATGGCGACGGAGTAATAAAAGAGGCTTCGATATCACCAGTATTAGTTACAGTTAAAGTGGTATTTTGTATCGTGTTGACATCGACAGAGCCAAAGTTAAATAAAGACCCCAGTGAAAAATCAAGTTGAGCTTCCAAAAGAGAAGAACCTGTTCCATCCAGACCTAACTGAAGTGATCTAAATCCAAAAGTGTGCGTGTAATTTAAAGTTAAGGAGTCTGACACAAATCCAGATACTGTCGGAGAAAAAACTAATCTTAAAACACAACTGTCACCGGCAGCAAGAGTGGCGCTACAGGTGCCTCCAGTTCCAGGATAATTACCACCTACAAATTGAAAAGCTCCTGAAAGGGAACTAGCACTAATCGATGTGGCATCAGTTCCACCGGAGTTATTCAACGTAACGCTGAGGACGCGAGTTTGTCCCACATCTAAATAACCAAAGTGAAGTAAAGATCCCTCTGTAATACCTAAGGTGGCTTCTAAAGTGTTTTGCCCTTGTCCGAGGATATCAAAAGAGCTGATTTGGAGTTGGCGTGAATCATGATATTGCACCAAAAATTGTGAAGCGAAGTTTCCTGTAATGCTGGGATTGAACACCACTGCAAAAGTACAAGATTGACCTGCCGTCAAAGTGTTCGAGCAGGTTCCGCCAGTACCAGGGAAGTTTCCACCTAGATAGGAAAAAGGATTATTCAAAAATGAGGTCGTTAAAATTTGTGCCGAGGCTGTTCCCGTATTGTGGATTGAAATAACTTTCGACTGACTAGAGCCGACGAACTGATTACCGAAGTCCCAAAGGTCTCCTGAGTCAAATGTAAGAACTGCAGCCGGTGCCGGAATACCTTGGCCTTTAACATTTAGACTTAATGCCGTTTCCGTCGCTAAACTACTTTTGAACTTTGCAGAAAATTCTTGTGTAAAACTCCCGATACTCTCGGGGCGGAACTCGACAACAACATGGCACGAAGAGTGGGCGGCTAAGTCTCCTCCGCACAGAGGAACACCTGAAGCGACTTCGGTTGGCTTTAAAATTTTAAAGGGATTTTCTAACTGAGCCCAATTTTTTAAAGAAGCGGTCGTGTCGCCTTTATTTGTAATTTGAAAGGTTCGTCTTTCAACCTCACCAGCCTGCAAAGATGAAAATTCTAATTTGTTTGTACTCACTTCTAGTTGTGCGGGAGTTCCGTTAAAGGAAGCGCGTTTACTACAGGCTGAGTTGAAAGCAAGGAGGGCTAAAAATAAAATCGCCATGAAAGAGGTAGAAGTAGGAGGTATTGAAACCAAACAAACTACGTGAAAATAGGATTTTGTTTTCATATTTAAATTTACGCATGAAAAAAAATTTAAAAAAAGTTGGTAAAAAACTACCACCTCAGTGTTTTATTTTGAAGCCATCAAAATGGGACTGTAGTGGAAAAGGTGTTGGATGAATGGGATTAAAAGTTGTTGAATTTTCGGGTTGGATCTAATTGGTACAGCGAAAGACAGACTACCTAGATATTCACCATTGATTTTAAAACAAGGTATGGGATGGATCTGTAGAGGAAAGCTGTGGTCTTTTTCTTTGAAGTAAGAGAAATAAAAATTAGTCAGACCCTTTGATTCACAGTCCGCTAGAATATTGGAAAGATCGCGATTTTCTGCAGAAAGGAATTGAAAAAGTTTTTGTCCTACAATTTTTTCAGACGTTACACCAATCAAATCGCTAAAAGAGTTATTTACTTTTAAAATTTCAAATTGCTGGTTGCGATACCAAATGGCGGTATTCTCTGTATCGACGTGGTTCCAATCAAAAAGAAGTAAAGAAGCTTCATCATCTAAGACTAACTTATTCACTGACATCAAATCATGGACGGGAACAGAAAGAATATCGGCAATACGATTTAAAGTGGCGACTGTCGTGCGTGCTTTTCCCACTTCAATTCTTTGATAGAATCGACGATCACATTTCATCCGACTGCAGACTTCTTTCTGTGTCAGACCGAAACGATTTCGATAAAATCGAATGTTGCGACCGATCTGCCAAGCGAGTAATTCTGCGTTCATCTTTCTCCTCAATTTGAGATCGTCACGACTAAACAAACAAAAAACTATTAACGATGTGAATTTGATTGTATAGTGATTCCTGAGAAGTTCAACAGCATGAGGTGTTCTTATCAAAAAGTATGGCCTTGGTTTTATGATGTTAATTTTTCTTAATGGTTTTTTAACCAAAGCGGTGGCGCAAGTGAACATCCAGTCCATCAAGCCAAGTTATAATTTCAGTTATACTCTGTTAGAAGATTCGTTAAGTGGTCATGTTCTGAATGAAAAATTAACTCCTAGAAATACCTTCTTTTATGTGCTGCAAGTGAACTCTGTCAGTTCGCCGCTGGTGGAATTCGATGCGAATGGACAGAATCGCAATACGATTGTGGCGAGCATCACCACCCTAGACATGGGGGTGCAGTACTCGTTTGCACAAAAATGGAATGTGTCGTTGGGATTACCGCTGCATTCGGTTCAAAGACAAGATTTGCGCACAGATAAGTTTTTGATGGGTGATGTGACCTTAGGGGTCGAGTATGAATTCCTAAACCGCTTTCAAAGTTTTATGGGTCTATCGTTGGGGGGCCAAGTTATTTTACCGACGGGTGGCAAAAATAATTTCGTTTCGAATGAGTCTTTAGGACTCGCTTTACGTTTGGCTTTGGAAAAAAATTTCAATTACTTCACATGGGTCATCAACTTAGGCACTCAACACTTTGGCAAAGCCCAACATCAGAGTTTAGATTATTCAACACAGTATCTTTTTGGAACAGGGGTGCGTGTTCCTGTGGGACAGAGCTTCGCTGTCAATCTAGAAACACAGTTGAATTATTTGAAAAAGTTTAAAGATGGTCCTGGTGATGTGTATTTAGGATTTCAATATGCCTTACGTGATAATGCTCGCTTTGATCTTGGTTTTTCCGTGGCAGGTGTTGATGGTGGCGCCGGAAAAGTCGGAGACAGCTTTCGCGGACTTTTAGTTTTTAAATATTTACCGGCTTATCAAATTGAAAAACCAGTCCTCGTCAAAAGAGTGGAAGTACCTGTACCAGTACGAGTCGAGGTTCCAGTTCGAGTGGAAGTTCCCGTCCCTGTGGAAGTACCTGTCAGGGTGGAAGTCCCAGTTCCTGTTAGAGTTCCTTCGCCTCCGGTAACAGTGGTTAAAAAAGTTCATGAAGTGGAAGTGGTGAACACAACGGAAAGGTGTGAGCCTAAACGCCGTCGCTGGAGTGTGCTGGCACGGAAGATTACACCTGCCGAGTATCAAAATCTATCTGGTCTGCCCTATGTGTCTTCGGCCAGTCGCCGTTTTGTCGTTCGCAGTATTGGTGAAGGCAATCAAGGAGCTACAAGTGCGGTTCCCTCTGTTAAAGACACAATGGTTATTTTCACAATAGATCTGTCTGCATTACCTCCGATGGAGCAGGTGATTAAAGTGGAAGGGGCTCAATTACGGATGAAAGTGCACAAACTAGCGCGCGGTGTAGATGCCGGTGGTACAGCTAGCAGTAAAGACAGCGAGATTCTTTGTATTTTAAATGCAAAGGTTTGCTCCGGCGAGCTTCACGAAACAGCTGATTGGAAAGATAATATCAATACGAATTTTTTCAGAGGAAAAGAAACACCCAATGACTACTTCCTGCGTGAACTGCTGACAAAGGGATCTGCCGGACGATTAGGACAGTTAAATTTAGATGTGGCTAAGCTGGTCGAAAACTCATTGGTTTCTGAATTACAGGGTGTTTTATATTCGCCAGAGAAAAAAGGCCGCATTTTACACTTCGCGGTGGCGAGTGATACCTATGTGGCTCCAGACGCTACAATGGACGTGGATTTATTGGTTGAAACGTGCAGCCAAGGAGAACAGCCCACTAAAGGGGGCACACCATGATTTTTAAATCCTCATCAAAGAATAAAATTTTACTTCTGTATGTGGCGGGAAGCTTTTTACTGTTTATTATTTTCTGTTTTGCTTTGATCGCTTTAAATAATTATCGTGTGGATACGGCAGCCCTGATTGATCGCTATGAGTTTGCAAAGTCTTTAACGGACATTGATCGCATGCAAAAAGATGCCGAGATCAGCCAGCTTGGTTTTTTATTGACGAATAAGCGCCGTTATCTGGCACCTTACACTGAAGTCGATTCGCAGATCTGGAGCAATATCGAAGGCCTTAAAAAAAATGGTGGTACGCCAGCTCGCGAGCAAATTTCATTGTATGAGGACTCGCTTAAGAAAAAATTTAATTACATGAAAGAGTCTGTCAGTCTGCGGGATGAAGGTTTGACGGACCCTTTGCAAGTCATCTTTACAGGTGTTGGTCGACGGACATCGGCTGACCTTGAAGTGAGCTATTCCAACTTATTAGATGATATTAAGAGCGATCTTGATCGAGCTCAGCAAAATGCAAAAAAAGCGGCGGGCTCTGCCGAAAAACTTTTTTATCAAGTGGGAATTTTGGCTTTTGTTATTTTCACTTTAGCTATGTGGGGTGTTTTTCGTGATGCCCGCCTGCGTGAACGGCACGAAGAAGAGTTGCTGCGTGCGCGTGAAATGGCTGTACAAGCTTCAGAATTTAAAACTCAATTCTTATCAATGATGAGCCACGAAGTGCGCACGCCGTTGAATGCGATTATCGGAATGTCTGAACTCTTAGAAGAGACGCCGTTAAATGATAAACAGAAAAATTATGTGGGTGTCTTTAGAAAATCAGGAGACATGCTTCTGCGTATTGTGAATGACATTCTGGATCTATCGAAAATCGAGGCTGGCGAAATGCAGTTAGAGCCTTCGTGGGTTGAGCTTTCTGTATGGTTAGATGAAATCCAGCAGATGATGTTACCTCGGGCGGAACAGAAAAAAATTGAGTTGGTTTTTGAAAATCAACTACCAGTAGGACTTATTTGTCAGATGGATGGCAATCGTCTAAGACAGGTTGTGATCAATTTAATTGGTAATGCGATTAAATTTACAGATAAAGGTGAAGTGCGCTTGCAAATTATGCGTCCTAAGTCTGATCAACTTTGTCTGGTGGTGGCAGATACGGGTTTAGGAATGACGACCGCTCAAATGAAAAGGATATTTAAGCCATTCCAGCAGGCCGATGTTTCTACGGCTCGCCAATATGGTGGGACAGGATTAGGGCTATTTATTAGTAAAAAGATATTAAATCTAGCAAATGCCACGATTCATGTGGAAAGTGAGTTAGGCAAAAGAAGTCGTTTTACTGTGGTGATGCCGACAGTATTTAAGGCACAAGACGTGACGGCGAAGCCCGCACCGGCGGCAGCCGCTGTGGATATTGAACACTTCAGACAAAAAAGTATCTTGATTGTAGATGATGTTGAAGACAACAGGCAGTTGATACAACACTATTTGGCTCCGGCTGGAATGCAGATCACTTCTGGTAGTGATGGGCAGCAAGCTTTAAATCTTTTTGAGCAACAGAGCTTTGACGTGATTTTAATGGATATGCAGATGCCTGTGATGAATGGTTCAGAGGCGGTACAAAAAATTCGTCAACTTGAAAAAGAAAAGAAGCTACGGCCCACAGTGATCGTGGCTCTGACGGCACAGGCCTATGAATCAGAGCGCGAGATGTGTCTGAAAATTGGCTGTAACTTGTATTTATCAAAACCATTTAAGAAAAAAGATCTATTTTCAATTTTAGACCAAGCGATTCGCGCAAAGGATAATTATGAAAAGCAACATATCTCTTCCCAAAACAGTTAATGTCGAATCCGAGCTGATGCACATGTTGCCACGATTTCTAGAAGCTCGTCGTGAAAACATTCACGACCTTAAAGTGGCATTAAGTCAAAGTAACTGGCAAAAAATTTCAGATGTGGGTCATATCTTGGCGGGTATCTGTGGAAGTTTTGGATTTGATGAACTCGGCGAGCTTGGTCGCGAGATTGAACAGCTGGCTTTGCAGCAAAATGAACCCGCGATTCAAGAGCGGGTTCAGCAGATGGAACAGCACATGGCAGAAGTGAAAATCATCGAAGTTTAATCGGGCTTGTTTAATCTCTGCCCTGTAATAACAACAAATATTGAGCATTCAGCGCCAAATCTTCGGCCGGAATCCAAAGCTGGCCCGCTTCACAGCGAGTTTTCCACTTATCCCCATACTTATCACAACTGGTTCCACGGGTATTACGCAAAAGAACTTCTTCTACTTGATTGTTGTTTCCACGCCATCCCACTAAAACCGAGGCATGATACTCTTTGCACTCAAGGCGTTGGAATAAACCGTTTTGATCGACAACGCGATCACCATTCCCACGTAAAAAGTCTTCGCAGTAGACCATTCCAATCGCTGCCGCGTGCTTGTTTTGTAGGGTTGTTTGCACAGAAGATTTTAATTTATCTAGGCGAGTGGCTCCATCTAAATCCACCTTGGTCATTTGAGGTGCAGCACTTAATGTGATTCGCTCTTGGCAGCGCTCGGTGACACGCTCTTGTGCTTTTTCCATAAGACGTTGTCTTTGGTAAGCGCGATGAATGGCGATATTTCTAAGTGCTTCAGCACGGGGATCATCATGACGAGTAAAAGGACTATTGCTATCAAAGCCCGCGCCCGGTCCGTTGGGATTAAGCCCGTTCAACTCGCTTTCTAGGCTTTGCATGAACTGATCAATAGAGTTTCCATTTAAGTCGCCATTAAAATCTTGGTAAGAGCAGGTCCCGTTTACAATGGCATAAGTGAGTGTGGGGTCGGGGTAGCCGCCGTTCCAATCTAAATCTTCGGCTCCATTTAGCGTGTACTCAATAGCTAGAGCCTGAGGTGATGAAAGAACTTGAGTACGCGAGTCGTGTTCGCGTCCAAAGCGATAGCTGTCATACATCTGTGTGGCGGTATAAGCATAACATGTCGCTGACTTTTGTTGATCCATGACAGGCATGAACTGCATAGAGCCGCCAGCGGCATCTAAACGAACTGTTGTCATCGCCCATGCGCTCGAAAAGGCGAACGTTGAAAACAAAATAGACACTAGCGATTTACTGAGCTTCATTTTACGTGCTCCCTACGTCAAAAAAGAATAAAACATCATCAATTCTATTGAGTTTGCAGAAGCAGTGCCACGTGATGAGGATAGAATTAAAAATTATTCATTGGTCACAGACCTATTTGTCAGATAGACCTAAAAATATGACATATTCAAAAATTCTTTTGCTGGCATCATTGGTTTTAGGAGTTTGCTTCGCCACTTCGTGTTCACATACAGATTGGCGCACGGCGGATCGCACGAGCATGGGATTAGCTCCACTTCCTGAAGAAGAAAAAGAGGCGATTGTCCATGTCTATGGTGCGCGGGCAATTAATTGGCGTGGGAATTTTTCACTTCACTGTTGGATTGCAACAAAGGCAAAAGATGCAGATCACTATGTCACCTATCATGTGATGGGATTCCGCTTAGATCGCACGGGAACTTCCGTAGTCATTGAACAGGATATTCCTGATCGTCGCTGGTTTGGTGCTGAAGTGCAGTTGATTGAAGAATTACGCGGAGCTAAAGCCGAAGCGGCGATTCCTAAAATCCAAGAGTTAGCGGAAAACTATCCGAACGCAGGTGTTTATCGTGCATGGCCCGGCCCTAACAGTAACACATTTGTTTCACACATCATTCGTCATACTCCTGAATTAGGAGTCGAGCTGCCATCGAATGCCATAGGGAAGGACTGGATTGATAACGGAGATCTGGTGGGCTTTTCTGAAAGTGGCACCGGAGTGCAATTATCTGCACTCGGCGCCTTGGGGGTCACATTAGGTTTAGCAGAAGGTATCGAAGTTAACTTGTTGGGTATGAGCTTCGGTGTGGATTTCTGGAGGCCTGCTCTGAAGTTGCCATTCGTCGGTCGCTTAGGATTTAAAGATGCTCCCGTTTATTGACTTTTAAAGGTGATAGCGTTATCAAGATAAAGCCGATTTGAGACAGCTTGCGGGCAAAACAGCTAAAGCGTTAGTAAAAACAGTCCTTCCACTTTCGCCCTTTCGTCTGCCATCTGATTCAAAAAAGCACGAACACTGAATTTAACTGAAGGTGATGCGTTCTATGTTTGAATTGAAAAATATCAATAAATCTTTTCAGCTTCCTACAGGTGAAACTTTTCAAGTCTTAAAGGATTTTTCTTTATCAGTTAATAAAGGTGAAGTCTTTGGACTTATCGGTCTTTCTGGCGCAGGTAAATCGACCGCTTTACGCACATTTAATTTGCTAGAGGCTCCTGATCAGGGACAGGTCATCTTCAAAGGTAAAGACATTTCAACAATACAGGATAAAGAGCTGCGATTGGTGCGCCAAAAGATCGGAATGATCTTTCAACACTTTAATTTATTATCAAATAAAACAGTGTCCGAAAATGTGGCCCTATCGTTGAAAATTGCAGGTTGGAAATCAGCGCAGATTAAACCGCGTGTGATGGAATGTCTTGAGCTAGTCCGCTTGCAAGACAAACATGATGTCTACCCGAATCAGCTTTCGGGTGGTCAAAAGCAGCGAGTGGCTATCGCCCGCAGTATTGCAAATAATCCTGATCTTCTATTGGCTGACGAGCCGACCAGCGCTTTAGATCCGTTGACGAAAAATGAAATTTTAGAATGTCTTCTGCGTCTGAATAAGGCATTGGGTTTAACAGTGGTGATTTCAACTCATGAAATGGGTTTGGTTAAGAAGCTTTGTCAGCGGGTAGCTATTATTAATGGCGGACAAAATTTAGAGACCTTGGATGTGCGCGAAGGGCAAATTCAGCCCACATCAAGTTTTGGTAAAGCCTTATTGGAAACGATTTAACAGGGACTAATTATGAACGAAGACAATGCAGCCATTATAGATGAGGCGTCGACTGAAACTTTGATGAGTTACTTGCCCGAGTTTGCGCAGGCCAGTTGGGAAACACTCCAGATGCTGTTGTTTGGATTACCTGTAGCGGTGATCTTTGGTGGCATTATCGGAACTTTATTGTTTTTATGGCGCCCAAGTGGATTGCGTGAAAATCGAATTTTATTTTTTATCACGGGCAGCGTGGTGAACATCGTGCGCTCGTTTCCATTTGTGATTTTGTTAATTTCAGTAGGACCATTAACGCGCGTTCTGACAGGAACAACGATTGGTCCAATTGCGGCGGCGGTTCCTCTGTCGATAGCAGCGATTGCTTATTTTGCTCGTATTGTCGAATTAGCTTTGAACGATGTGCCTAAAGGAGTCATCGAAGCCAGTTTGTCCATGGGTGCGTCCATCCCAAGAATTGTCTTTGATGTTCTTTACACGGAAGCCCGTGCCTCTTTGATTTTGGGGTTTACGGCTTTAACCGTCAGTTATATTTCGTACTCGGCGGCGGCAGGCATTGTGGGTGGCGGTGGTATTGGTGATTTGGCTATTCGCTATGGCTATTATCGTTTTCAGACAGATATCATGTTGGTGACAGTGGTGACCTTGATTGTTTTGGTGCAATTGATTCAGTTTGCCGGAGGCCGTTTGGCGGCTCGTTACA
Organism: Pseudobdellovibrio exovorus JSS; assembly: GCF_000348725.1. NCBI lineage: Bacteria > Pseudomonadati > Bdellovibrionota > Bdellovibrionia > Bdellovibrionales > Pseudobdellovibrionaceae > Pseudobdellovibrio > Pseudobdellovibrio exovorus. The sequence goes on along the minus strand of NC_020813.1, from coordinate 2,479,724 downwards.
ATCGTAAATAGCGGAGTCGTCGGGATATAGTCGCAAGGATATAATTTTTAACTCGAAAGGGATTCAAAATGAAAAAGAACTTTATGAAATGGTTTAGTTTTACATTCGGAGTAACAGCTTTGTTTCTAACCTCAACAACCGTGCAGGCACAGACTCCATCGCCAGCAGCTAAAAAGCAGAACATCACTATCGGAGCCACTGTTGGCGACTTTGCTGATCTGGTGAAGCATGGGTTACGTCCTCAGCTTGAAAAAAAAGGCTACAAAGTTAAATTGGTGGAGTTTACTGATTACGTGACACCGAACTTAGCTTTGGCTGAAGGCAGATTGGACGCGAATATCTTTCAACACAAACCTTACCTAGATCAGTTTGCGAAAGAGAAAGGTTTGAAACTGTCTGCGGTTGCACAAGTGCCAACAGCGCCGTTGGGTTTATACGCAGGTAAATTAAAATCATTAGATGAAGTGAAAGAAGAAAGTAAAATTGCGATTCCTAACGATGCCACTAATCTATCGCGTGCACTGACGATTTTGTCGGATTTAGGTTGGGTTGAAATTTCTAAAAATGCGAATCCTCTATTGGTGGGAACTAAAGACATCACCAAGAATCCAAAAAAGTTAAAAATCGTTTTACTTGAAGCCGCTCAATTACCTCGAGCGTTAGCTGATGTCGACTATGCCGTTATTAACGGAAACTATGCGACCAGTGCAGGGATGGCATTGACTTCGGCACTAACTCAGGAAAAAAGCGACCTGTACGTGAATTGGGCTGTGGTGACAGAAAAGAACAAAGACAGCGTGTTTACAAAAGATCTCGTTGAAGTTCTGAACTCAGAAGAGCTAAAAAAGTACGCGAATACGAAATTTAAAGGCTACAAATTCCCCACATCTTGGAAGAAATAAACTCAGTCAGATCGAAAATAAAGTAGATGCAAGGGGCTTCTAAAGCCCCTTTTGTATATTATATGTATTTTTTAGCCGCTTGAGATCAAGATATATTAGGTTTTCGTCAAGAAGGCTTTCGCCCCTTTCTTTTTATTTTAGATAGCAGTACGTTCCTGAAAAACGAGTTCCAAAAACAGATCAATTACCGTTTAACGGCAATTCAAACGCAAGGAGACTGCAATGAAAACAATGATCGCTCTATTCGTAATTTTATCCGCTCAGGCTGCTATGGCTCAAACATGTTTCGTGTTAGATAAAAGCCAACTGCCATCACATTCAAAGCCTTTATACAACAAGATGATTGATCAAGTGCCTCAACAAGTTTGTGTAAAAACAGAAGATATCAATCTGATTGAACGAGTAGTGACTTACAAAATCAGCACAGATAAATTGTCAGCACAAAACATTCGTTTATCATTTCAACCAACACAGTTAGAAGATCAAAAAACATATAGCTTGAAAAGCTCAACTTTTTTCCCGTTTTATGAAGGATCAACTTGTAGCGAAAGCGCAAGCTCATTCTTGCGTGCGACTTCGACATACAATTCAAAAACTGGCCGTACCCAAGTTCAAAGCATTGAATTGCGTTTAGACTACAATGCTTTTGATAACTGCCACTCTCAGTCTGATGTGGATGTTATTGTTCCTTACAAAAAGATCTAATTGAGCTAGAGATAGTTTAAATAGATTTTAATAATAAGATATCTAAAGGGCTGCTTCGGCCTCTCTCGGAAGTGGCCCTTTCTTTTTTGTTTTCGTTACTGGATTGTCTCAATTCAAGAATCCAACGATCTTCTGTTTTTAAATTCTCGACTTCGTATAAACTAGAAGTATGAAACCAATGCCAATGTTCACGTGTTCTGTCGTGTTGCTGGGGTGCTTTACTTTTTCTTCTGTCTCGTTTGCCACATCCTCTTCCTCTGGCGAATCACAATATGTAAAAGCGAGTGATCCAGATGAAGGATATGAAATTCCTCCGTATTATGGTGATGATATGGAAGGATTCTTACATCAAGAATGCCATGATAAAAAAGCTGTTATTGTCTGTGAAATGGTGCAGGCGCGTTTATGGAGCGATCAACGTTTAAGTGAAGCTTTGGCAATCGCAGAAATCATATGTCCAAAGAAGCCAGAAAGATGTCAGGATATCTATTATATAGCAGAAGGGATTGGAAACAAAGAGGCCAAACGGGCTTTAGCAAAAATAGAGGCTATGTGCACAGCGGATGTTAAATTCTGTGACAGTCTTGCGGGTATTTATGAAAATCAAGGCAAGACCACCGAGGCAGTTAAGGCTGCGAAAAAATACTATGACAAATTTAAAGAGGGCAATTACACATGGTTTGCCTACAAATATAATGTTGATAAAAAACTAGCATTTGAAGAGACTTTAAAAAAGTGTCGCACGAGGGACTTTTCCTGCTCTTTTACCTTACGCTATATGCCGGATCATCCTCAGCGAAATGAGGTGGTCAAGATATTAACAGAAAATTGTCTTAATAAAAAAACCGAAAGCTATGGCGCTACAGAATGTGCCATAATAGGAGCGTATTACTTTAGTAAGGAACAGCATGCGCAAGCGTATCAGATGTGGGATAAAGACTGTCAGCTCAATACAGTTTCTTGCCTGATGATATTAGGCGGGAAAGACTATAGCCCTGAGCAATACACGCAAGCGATGCATCGTTTTTGCTTTGTATCACCACAGGCACAAAGTGTGTCTCACGGGACAACGCGGATGAACTATTGTCCTAAGTCCCGTGCGCAGGGAATACCAGCAGCGAATATGCTTCAATTACAACAAGAGGGTCGAAGGCTTATTGCAAATTATCTTAAAGAGCAAAAATAGAAATTATCTGTAAGAGTCAAAGTATATAGACAGCAACGTGGCTACGGATTTGGTGTGGACGCAGGCCCGCTGGCTTCACTCATAGCTCCACCTTGATTTCTAATAAAGCGAATCAAATTCGTGTAGCGCGATGCTGAAATTTCCATAACGTAGTATTGCAAACCTAAATTACGATTTTGAGCTGTGTTCTGTGAAACATCCTGTGAAAATACAAGGTAGGTATGAGTTGAGCCTGTGTTTTCATTGACGCGAGTGAAGACAAATAGGTTGTGCTCGCGCGAGAACATATTGTTGGGATCAATACGCACATCATAGGCATTGACCTCTGCAAAAGAGCGAGCCGCCACACGTTGAGCCACTTCGGTGCGAAGTTGTTGAAACTCCGCCTTTACATTCGGTTGGTTCGCAGGGATAGGGATGTTGTTGAGCGTATTATTCATGTAGCTCAAATTGATCTCTGCCGCCGGAGGAGTCGATACAGGAGCCTCTTTCGCCGGATGGATGAACATCTGGCTATTCATCACAGTCAATGCAATCGCACCACCAATTATAAACTTAAAAGGCTCTTTAATCAGAACTTGGTGGAATACATGCTTAGCCTTGCGCAGTTTAAACTGAGACTCGATACGCATCATACTGTTAGATTGAAAGATACGGGCGACCTCTTCTTTTTTGAAGTAGCGGAAGTAGTCAGCAAGATGAGCAAATTTATTTAAAAGGGCCCCTTCAACAACTAGGGGAACTTGCACATTCAGATCAAGCCCACGCACACCATATTCGCTCAGTTCAAATTGAGTCTGATTCAAACGCAGTTGATCGTTGCTCATCAGCTCGTTGGTGACTTTGATCTCGCGTCCAGCCGGAGTGATTAAAACTAACTTGTCTTGTAGAATAAAGCGAGGCGAGCCATTCGAGCGCGACTCATAAGTGAGCTGTAAAACATAGCCATCTTTCACAGGAATACCCAAAGTGAACTTATTTTTTAAAAGAACATTTTTGTCTTCTAGTTTGAAATCACTGTTATGAACGAGCATGCGAACGAGTTCGATGGCAGATTGGTTGACGTCACGACCGAAATTACCTTCTTGGATGTTCAAGCGTGTGGCCACATGGTCAGCCGCGACTTTTGTGATACGAACACGGGAAGAGTCAGATGTGATTGTATAAGGGTCAAAAGGTTGTACAAAAAGACTTTCACAAGTTAACGCCTGCGCCGAAAATGAGGAAAGCAACAAAAGCGCTGGAAAAACATAGTTCAGAGCCGACTTGAAGAAGGACTTCGTAATGAATGATGTGTTCATAAGGGACCCCTTCATTATGTACCGTCCACAATAACGGTGGCGTTATTTAAAAAATATTCAATTTGTGAGCGAATTTCCTGAGGAAACCGAACGATGGTTTCATCTGTAATTTCATTTCTAAGAATACGGGCTGCATGTTCATCGCAAATGCGCCCCAAGTCGTCGTTGATTTTTTTTAAGTAAGCTATCTGAGGGCTATCTTCAATTCGACCTCTATTGCCTAAAGACTCTTGACGGACTTGGTTTTGAATTTGTAAGTAGCGTAAAACATCGCGAAGATTTTTGCGGACGTCATGCATTTCATCCACAGTGACGTCTCGTTTATGCATTAAAACGCGCGTGTCATTTAACACTTCTAAAAAGTAACGACTGACAGAACGTCTTGAGGCAGGTTTAGCGTCTTTTAAAAGAGCTTCGAAATCTAGCTCTGAATATTTTCTTAATATTTGTTTCGCCATATCGCGCGCACCAACTGAGTCATTCATTAAGACGAGATCTTTTAGGACTCCAAAGTCACGGACGAATTTGGCAAATTCGCGTGGGCTACCATGATCTTTTTCAGAAGTTTGAAAAATAGATCTCATAAACGAGGCCTGTTGGCGGAATTTAACGATACGTTTACGTTGCTTAGGTGTCAGAGCTTCTAAGCCGGTATCACGAATGATTTTTAAGACTTTTGTGAGCTGAGGCATTTCAAACTCAGCGATCAGTTTGTCGTGGGCTGCGGTCAAATACGCACGGGAACTGTTGCGTCCGCCAATTTCGATAGGAAAATCCAGACCTTCTAATTGCGCAAATAAAGCAGAACAGCGCGGAGCTGCAATAGCAGCCGCAGGTGAAAAGGCCATCCCAGCCCAAACCAGCGTTAAAAATAAGAAACGATATAATCCCATAACCTGAAACTTAAAATGCAATAAACATGAAACCTCAGTTAAAATTTAAGAGGTTATGACAGGGAGAATGGTGTCTAGACTTTAGACAAGGGCCGAAGTAGGCTCAACAGAGTTTTTTGTTTTTACTATACCTCCTAGGCTATATAGAGCCTATCCAAGTTAAATTATTATAAAATCGTATAAAAATAAAATATAACAAAATCGTATAAATATTTTTTATTATAAAATCATATAAAAATATAATATAATAAAATCGTATAATGGAGGGGTTGTGAAAAGCGCAAAAAATCATCAAGAAATTGGAAAACTTCTTAAATATCATCGGCAATTGCAGGGGCTATCACAACAAGAGTTAGCAGATCTCGCTGGACTGTCACAGCCAGCCATTTCAAATATTGAAAAAGGACTGGGGGGAACCTTGGGCACTGTTGAAGCGATCATGTTTGCATTGAAGTTAGAAGTATTATTCGAACCTATTAGCAAAATTGATAAAAAGGATTTGGTTTCCCTTGTCGATTGATTAAGAAATTCAGTTGTGTAAAAGCTCGTTGAGGAAATGGCATGGGGCGAAAAAGAATAGTTCAAAATTTAATGGTTTATTTAGGCCGAAATAAAATCGGAATGCTGAAGCGTCGAGCTGATGGTTCGATGGAGTTTCGCTATGAGGACAATTGGGTCGATACGGGTTATGCTATTTCCTTATCCTTGCCCTTAGCAGATCGGGTGTTTTTAGGAGAGCGAGCCTCTTTTTTCTTTGATAACTTATTGCCGGACAACAAGAGAACTTTAGAGGCGATTGCTGAAAAGTTTGATGCCTCTAGTACCAAGTCATTTGATATCTTGGCTGTGATTGGACGGGAGTGTGTCGGGGCGTTGAGCTTTTTCGACGAAGACGATGAACCTGTATTTTTGGAAAAGATGAGTGTGCGTCCTATCAATGAGGAGAATATCGCCAGACGTCTTAGAGGATTAGCTAGTGAAAATCCTCTGGGAATGGATGAGGATGGAGATTTCCGTATATCGATTGCTGGAGCACAAGAAAAAATGGCCTTGCTCTATCGCAAAAACAAGTGGTGGGAGCCGCGTGGTATAAGCCCAACCAGTCATATTCTTAAAAAATCAATAGGCACTCTTCTTAAAGGAACGACAGAGGCTCCTATTGATTTCGAAGCTAGTGTTGATAATGAGTGGATAAGTTTAAAGTTAGCGAAGCAATTCAAAATTGAGGTGGCATCGGCCGAGATTAAACAATTTGAAGACCAGCGTGTCCTTAGTGTCGAACGTTTTGATCGGCAGTGGCAGAACGATATTCTAGTTCGCATCCCGCAGGAAGATTTTTGTCAGGCGACAGGAACTTCTCCGGTTAAGAAATATGAAAAAAATGGTGGTCCTTCTTTACAAGCGATGATGAATATTTTGTCCAGTTCAGCCAATGCAGAAGAGGATCGTAAGATGTTGTTCAAGACGGCAATGTTTAACGATCTTATTCACAATACTGACAGCCACGCTAAAAACTTTAGCCTTTTCCATGTGCGCAAAGGATATCTTTTAACTCCTATGTATGATCTTTTAAGCGCGCACTTTTTGAAAGAAAATCACAAAGTGCGATATGAAAATTTAAAATCTAGTCTGCGTATCAATGAAAAAGAAAAGTATGTCGATATAACGCTGAATGATTGGCAACAAGAAGCACAGAAATGTGGACTTAGTGAAGATACATTTGAAGAGATCACTCAAGAGCTAAAATCCTCAGTCGCCGCCATGGAAGCACCACAAAAGAAAAGCACTGAGGATCTTGATCTTAAACAGCAAGAGTTGATTTTAGAGGGTGTTCACGAGCGTTCAAAAAAACTATGGACGAAGGAAGTTTAATTTACAGAAGCTTCGTAAGTTGACGTTCAAGCTTTACAGAAGCTGCAGCCTCGCTCTAAAATAGCGGCATGAGATCTAGCGTATTGTTTTTTGTATTAGCTATGAGCCTGTCTTGTCAGGCTCATTCTTACAAATCACAGAGTTCAACTTTAAAAATAGTGACCTATAATACATGGTTACTGGATTTGCCATTTAATATGGGCTCGCGGGATATAGCCGCTCGTCTTAATATAATTCCACAAGAATTAGCCAAGTTAGATGCAGATATTATCGCACTACAAGAGGTGTGGTCCCCTCGGGCTCGCCAGAAACTAGCTTCTGAGTTTTACAAAAAAGGTTATCTTTATTCACAGGAAGAGTCTTTGCCTGCAAATTGGCTACTGCGGGGCTGGTTGGGCAATGGTTTGTTAGTCGTATCCAAATATCCACTGGCGCACATATCGAATCAAAATGAACGCGTATTGTCTTTCAGTACTTTCACGCGTCCAGATGAGTATTTTGCAGGGAAAGGGGCTGTGCATATGCGCGTCCAGATTCCTGACTTTGGCGAGATCAGTTTTTATAATACTCATTTAGGGGCGGTGAGCTTTAATCCGAAAGCCCAAGCATTCGATTCCTCACATGAACAAAGTCGTCGGCAGCAATCCCGTGAACTGATTGAGTTCATTCGTAAAACCCATGAAGAGCGTCCGATAATTTTAGCCGGTGATTTCAATGCACATTTTAAAACCTATCATCAAGGTGGCTACACAGAAGAATATGGGGAAGATTACAAGTCCATAACCTGTACGACAGGCGCTGCCGATAATTGCTTAAATCTTTTGGACTCTTATAAAAGTCTAAATACGGATGCTAAAGTCAAAGCCACGGCTTCCCCTCTAACAAATCAATATATTGGAGCCTCTTATTTTTATAAGAATCCAGCTCCCGAGCAAGTGATTGATTATATTTTCGTATCTTCGTCTTCTGCAATGAAAGTACAAGAATCTAAAATTGTATTAACTGAAAAATTAAAAATCCCCAATCGCTCAGGGGAATTGCCCCTATCGGACCACTATGGAGTACTGACCGAGTTACAGTTGATTCTATTGTCCGTGGATTGACTGTGTGATAGATATAAGCCATGTCGATCGAAAACAAAATTAAAAATGCCGTTCTTGTGGGGATTCAGCTTCCTAAAGTCAGTTCTGCGGAATTAGAGGCCTCATTACAAGAACTCACTCGTTTGGTGACAACACTGGGCTACAATGTCGTCGGTCAAGTGACACAAAAACGAAATTCCGATCGCTCCGCCGCTGTTCTGGGGGATGGAAAATTAAAAGAATTAGCTGAATGGACCGGAGGCACGGGTAAGATCGCCGCCATGGTCGAACATAAGTTGTCCAAGGCAGCGCAAAAGTGGCAAGACGAAAAAAATGCATTGGCAGAAGAAAATGAAAACCCAGAAAATGACAGTGAAAACGAAGAGTCGGGCATCCTCAGCGAAGAGCAAAAAAACTCGGCCCAAATCGTCATTGTCGATACGGAACTTTCTCCGTCACAGTTGCGAAATTTAGAAAGCGCCACAGGTGTCACAGTTTTAGATCGTACCGGCGTGATCATTGAAATCTTCAGCCGCCACGCCCGTACTCGCGCAGCCCGTTTACAGGTAGAGATCGCACGACTGACCTACGTGGCACCGCGCTTACGTGAAACTGGAGGCGGAGAAGATCGTGGTGGAGGCGGCGTCGGCGGTAAAGGAGCCGGAGAAAGCAGCCTCGAATTAGACAAACGCAAAATCCGTGATCGCATCAAAGAACTTAAAACCGAATTGGCCTCTATTGGTAACGAACATCAAGTGCGCCGTGCTCGCCGCGAGCAGGAAATTTCCGTGGCGTTAGTTGGTTATACGAATGCGGGAAAATCATCGTTGATGCGAGCTATGACGGGAAGTGAAGTTTTAGTGGCGGACAAACTTTTTGCCACATTGGACACAACCATTCGTCAACTTTATCCAGAAACTCGTCCAAAAGTTTTAATGTCAGACACCGTGGGATTTATTAAAAAACTTCCCCATGACTTAGTGGCCTCGTTCAAATCCACTTTGGACGAAGCCTTACATGCTTCGTTATTATTGTTTGTGGTGGATTCTTCAGATCCGTCATTTCGTTCTCAATTGGAAGTGACTCAAAGTGTTTTGGCGGAAGTCGGTGCAACAGAAGTTCCAAGCTTGTTGGTCTTGAATAAAAAAGACCGCCTGACAGCAGAGCAAATGAAGTCGCTGCGCGCTGAATATCCGGAAGCGGTGATGATTTCCACCCGTGATAAAGACGACTTAAAAATGATGCGTGATAAAATCATGGGTTATTTTGAAAGTCACATGATAGATGAAACACTTTTTATTCCATACACAGTGCAAGGTGTGATCGGTGAAATCCGCGCGAAGATGCGTGTACTCAGCGAATCCTATGATGAAAAAGGTGTCTCGCTTACTGTGCGCGCCACGGAAGAATCGTTATCTCAATTGAAGAAGAAATTTAAGATTAAATAGGAGAACCCACCCATGAAATACAATTTTAAACCCGGCCCTCGTAATCGCATTACTGATGTTGACTCTATCCGTGTAGGACAGGCTGAAGATCATGAGGTTTGGACGGGCACTACAGTTTTGCTTTTTGACAAGTCTGCCGTCGCCGCTGTGGACGTGCGTGGCGGAGCACCGGGAACGCGTGACACCGATGCACTCAATCCAAGTTGTCTGGTGGATCGCATTGACGCTATCGTGCTGAGTGGTGGATCTGTTTTTGGTTTGGGGGCTTCTTCTGCCGTGACTGACACACTGGCCTCTCGTGGGATCGGATTCCCGATTGGACCTGCTCGTGCGCCGATTGTTCCTAGTGCTGTCTTATTTGATTTATTAAACGGTGGTAACAAAGAGTGGGGCGATAAATCTCCGTATTGGAATTTAGGCCGCGCGGCTTTGGATGCCGCTGACTTGGATTTTAAATTGGGAAATGCGGGAGCCGGTTTCGGTGCGAAAGCTGGCCCGTTAAAAGGTGGATTAGGTAGTGCTTCTTCTCTATCTGGTGATGGCCTACAAGTGGGCGCGATTGTGGCCGTAAACTGTGTGGGCAGTCCGGTGATGCCCGGTCAGTCTTCGCTTTGGGCATGGCCATTTGAACAAGCCAATGAACTGGGCGGCCAACCGATCCCGACATCGTCGATAGATTTTTCTTCAGCAGGCGAAGCGTGGACAGGATCTCCATTGGACACCTTGCAACCGGCGAATAAAGCCGGAGAAAACACCACCATCGGAGTGGTCGCAACGAATGCTCGTCTAACCAAATCCGAAGCTCAGCGCGTGGCGATCATGGCACAGGATGGTTATGCGCGCTCGATTCGTCCGGTGCACACGCCGTTTGATGGAGATACTGTTTTTGCAGCCTCAACAGGGCAGTGGGGAAAAGACATCGAAGCCCGCGCCGATTTAGTAAATCGAATTGGCCTAGTCGCAGCAGATTGTTTGGCCCGCGCCGTGGCCCGTGGTGTGTACGAAGCCACAGCACTCGGTGGCATGCCAGCCTACCGCGAAGTGCACGGTAAAAATCTGCGCGTGAAATAATATTTATTCTAGAGATATTCATAATTAATATTAGGAAAAGAGCTGTTTTTTGAAACCAGGTGATATTATTTCTTATAGTCAAATGTGTATGGAAGAGGGTGGAGGAAGTCTTCAAAAAGGAATGAACTATCGCCTTCGAGGACGGAATACGGTGATCCTAATGAGCTTGCAGCCAAATGCTCCCTACGCAGATGCTGTATTGGATGATGGTAAAATTTTGATTTATGAAGGTCATGATATAAATAACAGACGGAACGGCCCAGATCCTAAAACCCAAGATCAACCGATGTATAATCCAAATTCCAAAACTTTGACAGCAAATGGTAAATTCTATGAAGCCGCGAAAAATGCAGTTCAAGGGGAAAAACCAGAGCTAGTTCGGGTTTATGAAAAGATTAAAGCAGGCATTTGGTCCTTTAATGGTATATTTGAATTAGTAGATGCTAATATTGTTAATGAGAACAATCGCAAAGTATTTAAATTTACATTGCACATTACTGATAAAAGCTTAGATGAAAAATCTAATAATATTCAAACGCTTGAACATAACCGAATGATACCTTCACAAGTAAAACTGGAAGTATGGAAAAGGGATGGAGGAAAGTGTACAACATGTGGAAGCTCAGATAATTTACATTATGATCATATTTTGCCTTTTTCCAAAGGAGGATCATCTTTAGTTGCATCAAATATTCAATTGCTCTGTGCTCGACATAATTTGGTAAAAAGTGACAAAATAGAATAAGCTAATGATCATTCAAGAAATAAATTTTCATTTTTAGTTGTCCAAACTTTTGACGATCTCGTAATATTTATAGCCTTTTAAATCCCACGTTGTTGGCCCCATCGACATCAGATAAATTCGCTCCATTCAAAGTTTCAAATATAAACTTTAAGGAGAAACATGAAAAACGTAATTTTGACTCTAGTGTTAGCGGTTGTAGGTTTGTCGGTAACAGCAAAAGCTGAAAGCCAAGCTTCAGCAGCAGATCGCGGCGCACAGGTCGCTTCTATCGTAGCAAAGGTATTAGCTTCGCCATCTCCATCTGTAACTCAAGAGGCAAAAGATGCTTTAGGAGCTGTAATAGCTCCACAAAGTTATGAGTCTCGTTCGAGCATCACCTCATTCAGCTGTGCTCGTGAAGGATACAACAAAGTTTCCTGCGATATCGAAATCGGCACGGACGATTTAACTGACGACGACAGCGGTTGGGGAACAATTAAAAGAGTCACTGTGGATGGCGTAATGGTTGAAGGTAGTTTGAAAATCAGAGCGGCCACATTGTTTTTGATCGCGGGTTAATTTATTTTGTATCAAAGTTCGTTGTAAAGTCATCAGGGAGCCGGAGTCACCACCCAAATTTCTCCGGCGTCGGTTGCGATATACAAATTTCCATCTGGCCCCTGAACTGTCGAGCGTAGACGAGCCGCAGGTAACTGACCTGCAGTCATTTGCTCTATTAAGTTTTCATTTGCAACTTGTAAGACCTCTAGTCGAGCGCCTCCCATAATTCCAACCACTAGGGCGCGATCCCAACTTTTCCATTGTGAGCCCACTAAAAATCCACAGGGCCCCATTCCTTGGGAGTCATTCATTGAAAGAACAGGTTTCATCGCATTGGGGAATTTATTTAAATCTGTCATAGAGGTTGGTGTTCCTGCCGTATTATTGGAACCATAGCCACAGTAATTATCAGCACAGTTCACTCCCGCATCAGGTTTCGGGTCCCATCCCGCGTTACCTCCAGCAGAAATCAAAGTGACCTCGTCACTATGATTGGGGCCATGCTCTGCTGTGTACGCCTGACCTGTATCGGGATGGAAACAGATGCCTTGAACATTACGATGTCCATAGGTGAAGATGCGCGCGTCACCACCAAACGGAGTGTTGTTGCCAGCAGCTGCTTGCCCATTTCGATCAACACGTAAAACTTTTCCACCTAAACGCTGCAAATCCTGAGGCAGTGGCCCATTGTGGTTGTCTCCGGTTGTGACATATAAATAACCATCGGGTCCAAAGCGCAGTCGCCCGCCGCTGTGCGCTCCGATTCCGCCGTGACTGTTGCTTTGATGTTTAAAAGGGATATCTGTGATAATATCCACGCGGTTGTTGACCACCGAATAATCGCTATTCACTGTTAAGCGCACAACGCGATTCGTACGCGGGTTAGAAATATTGGACGCCATAAATAAATAGATCATGCGATTGCTTTGGAAGTCAGGATCAATAGCGATGCCGTGTGCTCCGCTTTGCCCTTCACAAAACATATCGGGTGCCGCCAATATAGCTCCAGCTGGTCCAAAAAGACGCACAGTTTGTCCATCTGTTTTACGCACGGAAAGTCCGATACATCTTTCTGTAAAAAGCAAATCTCCATTGGGAACAAATGCTAAATCCCAAGGCTGACTGAGTCCCATCATCAAATTTGTTTTTGAAAGTTGGGGTGGATCCGCAGAGAGACTTTGTGGGGGAGTCGTTGATTGACTATTAGCAGGACCACAATTCGAAACTAAAACAAAAGCCAAGAAAATAGCTAGTGCAGGAAAGATAAGTTGCAGTTGTTGGCGCATGACGACCTCACGTTCTGCAGATTGTTATGTATTAAATGAACATACAAGCTGCCGCTAAGAAGAAATGCAAATGAGTCGCCAAACTGAAATGGAATATAAGCCGAAGACAAATAAAATTTCAGTCTATCGGGGCAATGTTCCACCTGAAAAAATCAATCTGAAAAAAACTATAAAAATTAGTTTTGCAGAGAGCTTGCTAGTCTCGGATTTTGACCACAACTTTTCCGCGACTGCGGCCGAGCTCCAGATGATCCAGAGCTTTCTGTGCATCGTCAAAAGCAAATTCTTTATCAATGATCGGTTTGATTTTTCCATCTTCAATCAGCTTCGCTATTTTAGCTAGTTGATCTCCGGAGGGTTTCATAAAGATAAAGCGATAGTGGCCCTTCGTTTTTGCAGCCATGCAATTTGCCTTCAGACCGACAAGACGCAAAATTTCGCGTTTGATAAAACCTAAACCCATATCGTCAGCCAAGCGTTGATCAGGGGCTCCCGAAATAGAAACCACATGGCCACCGGGGCGTAGCACTTGAAATGATTTGTAAAGAGCTTCGCCGCCTAAAGTATCAAAGACGATATCGACCTCTTTCAAAACCTCTTCGAAGTTTTGTTTTGTGTAATCAATAATTTCATCAGCACCAAGGCTTCGAACAAAATCTGTGTTGCGACCGCTGGTCGTCGTGATTACATAGGCACCGAAGTTCTTAGCTAGCTGAATCGCAAAAGTTCCGATGCCGCCGGCTCCAGCTTGAATAAAAACCCGATCTCCGCGTTTCATACCCGCCACATCGAACAGCGCCTGCCAACTGGTTAATCCCACAAGTGGAATGCTAGCCGCTTCTGTGAAGCTCAGATTTTTTGGTATGTGAGCCAGCTCGCTTTCATCCACCGCAATAAACTGAGCTAAACCACCAATGCGATCATTTTGCGGACGTGAATAGACCTTGTCGCCTTTCTTAAAACCAGTGACTTTGCTGCCGACATCGACGACCACACCTGCGATATCATGTCCTAAAATCAAAGGAAATTTATACGACCGCACAAACTTAACTTGTCCATCACGTATTTTGAAATCAATCGGATTCAGACTGGCGGCATGGATTTCGACAAGAACGTCTGTGTCTCCGCAAGTGGGGATATCAACATTGGTGAATTTAAGTTTTTCGTTTTTTCCGTATTTCGAGATGAGGGCGGCGCGCATTTTGGTCATAGATGAATTTTGCAGGAATTAAGCGCCGAGGGCAAGAAGATGAAGTGGAGCAAATGGTACGGCATAGAGCTTTACCTCAGTTGTGTAAAGAAGTACGGCTGGTGCAGTATGTGTTTGAATATAGATGGTATCTAGATTTGCAGTATCAGAATTGCGCTGGATATTTGGTGGCCATAAATCCCTATAGAGGAAATTGCAATTCGATCAGCCTTAGTATTTAGTTTCTTACTTTTCCTGCTACGGGTTACAGGAAAAAGAGACATCGGAGAAATATCCCTGCTGACTTTCTTCAGCGTCTTCTTTTAAGTGCAAATGTTCACTACTCTTCGTAGAAGGCGACACAAGTCAGTCTTAGACAGCATCATCGGTGTTGTAGTTTTGACTTCTATTTTGAGATACAGATTTTTTTGAGCCAGCTTTTAGTCTAGACTATGAAATACTAATTAAAATTTCTTCGTTTAAACAACACTATATAAATAGAATTATATTTGAAAGAGAAATATTTATGTTTGTGTTAGAGAAAATTGTCATTCAAAAACATGAAATTTTGGGTGACTGCACTATTGACTTTTTAGATAACAGAGATTCTGGGTACATTAATTATAAGACTATAATTATCGGAACAAACGGTTCTGGAAAATCCACCCTTTTGTATTTGTTAACTGACATTTTTATCAACCTAGATAAAATGCGTAACGCCGTACTAGATAAAGTATCAAAACAAAAATACCGGTGTGATTTTGAATTATCTTATTCTGTTAATAATAATAGATATGTGATCGATTGTAGAGATGAAATAATTGCAATTAAAAAAAATGACAAACCTGTGATGATTGAAAATATAGAGTTGCCATCAAAAATTATTGTTTCGACAAATACCGTCTCTGAGAGATTTCCTTTAAAGTATGACCGTATAAGATTTTTTGAGAACCACTTCGACGAATATTACCAATACTTTGGAACACGTTCACGGCGAGGGCAGTTGGTTTATGGGATGCATATACGTAATGCTTTTGAAGTCTTTATTAGTAGGTCGAACGATACTTTTTACAGAAGAAACATTAAAAGACTCCTTGAGACGTTAGATTTTCAATCACATATAGATATAAGATATGTAATACATAAATTAACTAAATATAAGCAAGGTTTCGATGAAAAGATAAGTAAGAAAACGGCGCGACAGATAGTAGAGGATGCGATAAATGGAAGAAGTTCTTATAGAACTTCTGAATTAGTGCGGTTAGGTTATTTCAATGATGAAGTTTTAAAAGATAAAATTTCGAAAACTTTATTTGAAATGATAGAATGCTCGTTCCGAGATAGAGGTATTAACTGGCGAAGTGAGCTGAAGTTTGACTTGCTTGGTGGACATCTTGAGTTAAATGGAAAAACTTTAAATAATGAAATGGAAGAATTTAAAGTTTTGCAAGAGTTAGGGATAATTAGGTTACAGGATCTTATTTTATATAAAAATGGAAAGGCCGTAAATTATCGTGAAGCAAGCAGTGGTGAGCTTCAACAGCTGGCAACATTTATGGCTTTACTTGGAGTGGTAGAGGACGACGCATTAGTTTTAATTGATGAGCCAGAAATAAGCTTGCATCCAGAGTGGCAAACTAGGCTCGTGGACAATTTGGATCAGATCTTATCTAAATTTAGAGGCCTACATTATTTAGTCGTGACACATTCGCCGTTTATTATTTCGGATGTAAAATCAGATGAGGCCAATATTCTTAGAATGGAAAAAAAGAATGGTAAAATTTTAGTTAGACAATATAAAGGTGAGACATACGGACTTTCGGTTGAAGAAATTATATTAAATACATTCAATATGGCAACATCTAGAAACTATTATTTAAACGATAAAGTTGGAAAGATTTTTCAATCGTTAAAAGATCATAAAGGAATATGGACTTCCAGCGATAGAAGTAACATTGATGAGCTTTTGGATCTGACTAAAAAACTTAATACGAGTGATCCGATATATTTACTAGTTCAAAAAATATCGAAGGCTATAGATGGGCAAAAACAGAATTGAAAATTTATATACACTAAGCAATTCTGAAAAAGAATTATTGAAATTGCCTGAATCGAAAAAAAAAGATTCCTGGGATACCCATACCTTCCAAGATTTAAAAAAAAACTTAAAAAGCCATTTGTATGTAGAGCAAGAGAATCTCTGTGTTTATTGTAAGCAGGAGTTGTCTAAAGAGACCCGGCTTACGCACATAGAGCATGTTATTGCTCGCGACAACAATGAAAAATTCTGTTTTGCTTTAAAAAACTTAGCACTTTCGTGCCGAGATTGTAACTCAGCCAAAAGTGCTAAGTATGTGTACCACAATGAAAGGACCGAAAAATCTTTATCAAGATACCCGCACCGATCCGTAAGATTTCTCATTCCTCACCCTCACTATGATAATTTTGATGAGCATGTGAGTTTTTTTTTAGATTTTTATCCGATTGAAGTAAATCAAAGTAGCAAAGGGATAAAATTAATAGAAATATGCAATTTGCGCAGATTCGGGTTGATGGCTAATAAAATTACTGCTGAATTCAAAAACTCTGCAGGTGGAATGGAAGAAAAAATATATAAATTATCTGCGAAGTCTCCAGAAGAAGCGCTGGCAGGAATTGATGAAATTATCGCTGAGTTGCTTTGAAGAAGAATATAAAAAATATATAGTGCTGAAGCTAACAGACGATTCAATTTCTGGTAAGTTGTTAGAAGTTTATATTGACATACGCTACGACACTCAATGTTGTGAGATATATTAAACCGCCCCTAAATGGTAGGTAAAAAGTTTGCATGAATAAAGCCAATTTGAAAAGAATGCTTCACATAGATGCTGAAATGCATGGACTGAATAACTTAGATGATGAGTATATATTTTTTTATGACGAAACAAATAATACAAGAAAGTTATACGTTACAGACGATAATACTTTAAATGTGCCGACAGTATCGAATTTCGTATTGGGTGGGATTGTTTGTGACGAAAAAAGTAAACCATTCGATATACTCGAACTAAGACAAAGACTAAAGTTACATAAAAACATTGAAGAGATTAAAACTAAAAATATCGCAAAAGGTAATTTTGAAGAAGCAATTTCTTCAAAAAAATTAAACGGATTTTTAAAGTGGCTTTATGAACATAAAGTCTATATTCATTATTCTGATACAGACCCAATTTATTGGTCTATAACAGATATAATTGATTCGGTTTTAGTTGAAAATCGAGATCTTTTTCCAGATCATTTTATGTTAAAGGCTGAGCTAAATGCTGTATTGGTAACTCATTTTGATTATACGATTTATTTGCTAGGTAAATTTAACTATCCGGATATTCCTCCGGAGGTGTTGCCCAAGTTCGTTGAGAAAATTTTAGAATTAGTCGAAAATCACGATTATGAAGGTGAGTCGACTGAGGAACACTTTAATCATATGATGCTTAAAGGTGTAATTCAGATGGCTAAAAAACAGGAAAAAATGGAGTTTATTCAAGGTCAAAAAGGTAAAAGTCTAATTGATGGGTTCGCAGCATTTTATATAAATAGAATAATTCGGTTTGAAAAATCATATCATTGTTTTGATGTTGAACCAGTTCTTATAGAAAAGATTAAAAATTCTCCACTTATTCATAAAGAAGTTAAAGATAGTTTTTCATTCAAGGATTCTAAAGACGAAGTGGGTATTCAAGTTTCTGATGTTGTTGTCGGTATATTGGGTAAGCTGTTTACTTTTATGAGGCTTAACAGTGTTAAAGATTTGGAATTATTTTATTCATCTTTGAGTGAAGTGGGTAAGGAAAACCTTCGGTTGATAGGTATTCTCACAGATATTTCAAATACAAGATGTAAGGCTTTTCTAAATCGTCTTGGAAGTATCTATGATAGACAGAAAGAGCTTATTTTACTCCAGCATTAATAATAGAAGCGCAAACTACATGACCAACTACAAATCCACTACAACTACCGTTATTTTGCAGGAAATTGCGGGATATCGAAAGCGAACCTGCTCAGCTCATCAAGCCTAACCTGTTATTATTATTTGTTTTTAGTTTTTGATTTTTCTGACCCTGAATACGAACGAATTTGGCGGAGAGGGTGTCGATTAAAAAATCACCGTGATTTCAGTAATTTACAATTTAGCCGCTTACCGCCTCTTACATGGACCTTAAATGCCATTTAATTAGCTTTAAATTCAACCAATTTGCCCATTTCTACACCATGTGTTTCGAGTCCATCTAAAACCTTAGTGGCCCCCTTGATGTCGATTCCTGCTTTACGCATATAGATCATCATGGTGTCCATGTCCTTCCAGCCCCCCATTGCCATAACCTGACTTGGGGGAACACCTTTTGCTAGCAGCATAGTGGCCCAGCTTGCTCTTAGATCGTGAAACCTAATCCGTGGTAAGCCAATAGATACTAAAAACATTCGTAGTTCTCGGGCTTGTTCCCCTTTGTCCCACTTTTGCAGACGGGGAAGCACAAAAAGACTATCCGCTGATTGCAGCTTTAGCTCTTGAAGTAGGGGCATAAGTGGCAAAGGTATTTCTACTATGCGGTCGTCACCTGACTTTGTCGATTTAAAGCCATTTTTGTTATTCCAAGAGCAGTCCACTTTGATTTGTCGTAGCTCAAGATTCACCTTGTCCCAAGTGAGCGCATAGAGTTCGCCGTTTCGCATACCCGTAAATAGGGCCATTGCATAATGCGGGTACCAATCCCACTTTACTTCTTGGGCTTTTCTAAGTAGCACAACGATTTGCTCTTCACTGAGGACAGACTTAATCTTGTCGTTCACTTTGAACTTAAGTTGTGGGGTGGGATTCCTAAGAATCAACCCTTGATCGTATGCACTCTGAAAAACTGAACGTATGCAGTTCAAGATATACTTTTTATGAGATTCAGCGCTTTTACCTAAACCTTCACGGACTAGGCGTAGCACATCGTCCGTTGTGATTTCGTCTACGAAACTATTGCCCCAAAGTTCAAGTGTATGACACCTTAAGACCTTTTCTCGGGAGTGAATCGTGGTGTTCATTAAGTCGGATGTCTTCAGTCGGACTAAGTAGTTTTCCAGATGCTTTGCCCAAGTGGGCATTATCTTCTGTTTGATCTTCTCGTTAACTTTGATCACTAACTCTGTATAAACGCGCTGAGCTTCAATCTTTGTCTTTATGCGAGTTCGTTTAAGCTGTAACGGCTGCCGTGTGATCGGATGCCTTTTCGCATAGGAAACAGAATAGGTCTTTGTGGTCTCATCAAATTTAATGCTCATGTAGCCCTCTTTTATTTTTCAATAAGAGAGCGTTCAATTCGGTTCGTTTGTATCTGTTTCGTCGGCCAAGTTTGTAAAATGGAATTTGGCCATTACTGGCCATGTTTCGCAACATAGCCACAGATACCTTTAAAAATTGAGCTGCTTCATAACTATCTAACCATTCATCTGTCAAAGAACTTGGGTTCTCTGATAACACTGGGTCAGATGGTTTTGCAATAAAAAGCCCTTTTGCCATAAAAAAGTTCCCCTAAATGAAATAAAGCTTACTAAATGGTGTTGCACTGTCGACACAGTCGATTTCGACTTAATCTTTTATAGATCACCAATTAGTAAGTTTAATTAGTATTTTCCTGTGTTGAGTGTGTCGGATTGAATTTCACTCCAATAATTACGCGCGTTCGTTTGCCTTGATACATAATAGCATTTGACGGACGTTTGGCATTTTTGAACTGGGATTCAATTTCTTGAAACAGGTCAGGATACTTTACTCTTGGGACAAGGCCACTTTCTATATCCATCTTTAGAGTTTTCAAAATAATTTCTGTGGGCTGAGTAAAGTTAGGAATAGACTCAAATCTGTCAGCAATCCATAAGCGGATTGAGTTTGAATTCATTTTTAGGCGTAACAGTTCTTCTTTTTTACGTTCTGAAGATGTAAAAGAGTTGTTTGATGTAAGTCTGCTGGCGCCTTCTAAGGCCCAGTTTAAAATTCCTTCAAGTTCACCAGATTTAAGCCAAAAATCTTGCTCTAGATATTCTCTTTTTTGATCTTTGGGGTTAATGGTTACTCCAAATTTGATATACAAAATCCGTCTCCAGATGCCGTCAGTCTTTTCGTTAAATTGCGGAAAGTCATTAGTTGCTACAGTTATCTTGGCTGATGGATTCATTTGAAAAGGATCTTTGAACTTTCTTTCGACTGTAAATGTGCCGCCATTTACATATTGTTTCAGAGCTTCCTCTACTCTTCTATTTACTTGCCCACCTTCTTCACAAATGTTGGCGAGTTTTCCATCCGTAGATGCTAATTTAAAAGTCTTATCAGGTTCAAAGGCGCTAAGAGGTATAGATGAAACATTTTCTGCCCCGAGCAGTAAACGTAAAACTAACAACACGACACTTTTGCCATTTGCTCCATGACCTTCAAAAAACATCATTTTGGAAAATGAAAGACCGGGTATAAAATGATACCCAATCCACTCTTGAAGTAGTTGTCTGTCTATTGGATTTGGCAGTATCTGAGTGATAATTTTATGCCAAATTGGACACTCTGATTTTTCTACATAGGAGTAAGGAATTTGGGCTACGTTAAAAAATATAGGGGTGTGAGGAAGTACATCAGCTTCAAAAAATGAGTTAATAGCTTGGTCCATATCAACAATACCATTTTGAAAAGCCAGATAATAACCGCTGGTCTTATTTAAAAAAGTATTTTTTGTAAGATTTGGAACTTGGCATTTGGTTTTAATATGGTGAAGAGCCTCGTCTGCATTTCTCTTTGTATTATCAAAGTTCTTTTGCTTATAAGCCCAATGCGTAAAGGCTGTTTTGATATTTTCCTCTGTTGTTTCGTAATAACAGCCATTTTTCCACTGATAAAAACGTCCACTGTTATATATTAGCTCAGGGGCTTGAGCTGTTTTATTGAAAAATTCGCTACTTAAAAAGCTGTCGACTACAAATCTGGCGGGTTTTGATTTATTGCTCATTTGTTACTCCTGAAATTTTTTCGTAAAATGCCATTATCTTAAGTGATTTCATCATATCTACTCTCTTTCTTTGTTATTTCGAGATAACTCTCTGGGCATGGATACTGACAAAGACAAAAGCGAAAAGATATTTAGAGATTTGTGCAAAGAACTTTCACAAATAAATACAGAATCAGAGCTTACTAAGCCTATGAAAGAGCTTCTGACGGAATATGGGTTTCGTTCTCATAACCCACTAGAGCATGATTGCTATCCATTTAATATAAAAGTAGAAGAGGGGAGTGTCGTATCTCTTTCAAAAGCGAATGCTGATGAAATTTGGACCTCTGTACTTAAAGAAGTCTTTCCAATAATCTACAGTTATAAAGCCACACAAAAAATAAGTAGTCTGTTTAACCCAGATGAACACTCAACATTAGATTTATTAGATTGTGTTGTTAATATTATTGATTACTTTGTCTATGGGTATGTTTCTGGGCTGGGTACAACATCTAGAGGGAAGTCTCTAGGGGGAGATGCATATCCTAGTTTTAATAAGGTAGATGTAGAAAGAATAGAGAAGTCTTGTGTTGATGCGATAGAGAAAGTCTACAGCTGCATGAAAAATCCTCCAATCGAAATTTTAAAGCTTTTAAACAATATGAAGAGTAACATTAAAAGCAATATTCAAAAAATTGAGCGTCATATTGAACTGAATAGAACTCGTAGGGCATATGCTCAGAGATCATTGTTAATACTGTCATATTATACCAGTAAAAGCACAGGTGTGATTACTAGGAGTATAGCAGCGGATTTAAATAGATTTGGAATTGAACTGAAAGTTACTCCAAAACAATTTGTTGACCAGACTACTCAGTTCGAAAAAAAAGTATGTAGTGAATTATCAAAAGCGAAAAAAACTGATTTGCTAGATTATCTTTTGTCGAGGGATTTGGGCAAAAAACAGAATAAAACATATTTTGTATCTAAACATGAGGAGTTTGATGTCTCCAAAGATAATAGTTTCCCTGAGCCAGAGCCTCAGCAACTTGGACCCGAAGATGCGAAAATCGTAGAAATTCTTAAAAGGAAGTCTAAGAAGTAACCCCAGCAATTTGTATTCAAAATACCTAAAATTAATTCGAAATGAGCCCAATAAAGTATAGGGTTAAAAAGGTTAAGTCAGAATGAAGGCTGGTTAGATGTGTAAGTTAAAATTTAAAGTCTATTTCTTCGGGCAATCTAACTCTTTGAGTAAAAGCTTTCATTATACGTTCTACAACTTTCTCTGAAGGATGAGGTGTTTTTGGTAACTCTGCAATGAAGTGCTTAATCCAAAGAGCGTTGGTGTCACTGTTTAACGCCCTATCTGTAACATGGTGAGAAGGATCATTACAAAAAAATATAGCATTCGCAGGACATGGGTTAGTATACCCCGCTGCTGCTAAATCTATCATAGAGTCCTCCAGCTCTTTAATCCAAGTCTTAAACTGTTGCTCGTCTTTGTAAGGCGGGAGATTCACATCCACAAAAATGTAATATGGAATTTCTGAAGCCTTTTTATAAGCTTTAGTGACAAGCGACTTGGCTTTGACGCTATTACCATGCTCTTCTATTTTTCCTTCTGTAAATCCAAGAATACCGTTTCTATGGCGGCTTTTAGCTTCAACAGCAATTTTGTTAGATGAAAACTTGTCTGCAGCTATAAATTCTGGATGTGTAGAGTTTCCATCAGATTCATCTTGAAAATCCAAATTAAATCCAGCGGCAACGCAAATGGCAGCTACCCTTAGTTCATGCCTTGCGCCCTGAAAAGTTAAAGGGTTAATAAGTCGTTTTTTAAGCTGTTCTTTTAATGTAGCATTATCTCTGATTGTGTACAGATCGTACGCCAAGCGGTACCATGCGTCTCTGTGTCCAAGGTGTATAGGTTTAATAATATTATCGTCAAAACTATGAACAGAGCTAAACCACTGAATAATTGGATGTAACTTCTCGAACGGTTTTGTGAGTCCTTGTTTAAAGAAATCTATTCCTAAAGCTATCAATGCATTATCATGTATTATATTTGCAAAATTATAGCTGCTGCCGTTTGTGCGAAGATATACTTTGCCATCTAAAGCAAATATCACATCATTGTTTTCTGATCTAATTGCCATTGGAGGATTGATGTGGCCAAAGTTTTCAACAAAATCACTTTTGGTCTCTTTTTTGGCCCTAATCATTTTTTCAACTCTTTTAATGAGTTCTGATGACATAGTTTCTGGCTGTTTCATGAAGCGTAATATCTTATATATGTTGCTACTTTGTATACTAAATAAGGAGAAGATTCGTGTGGTAGAACTTAGTTCAGAGTCCAAATCCTTCGTGTCTTTTCTTTTTAAGAAGCATAGAGTTTTCCTACACTTTTCATTGGTAGAGAGTCATCGTTTGATATGGTAGCTCAACAAAGCTTTCTTTTGTAGAGCCCGCGCTGGAATCTATTGAGTCAGTTGTTTTTGAAGTATAAAAAATATCCTAGATTGCGAGTTGTTCTGATTTAGTTAATCTCAAAAAGAATGAGCAGAAGAGCTTACGGGTTGCTTGATGAAGCTATTAAAAAGGCATTCTCCCCTTTATTTAAAAAACTGAGGGTCTTTTTGGTTAAGATAATTTAATTTTATTTAAAATAAGGGTTGGTAGGGACTAACTCTTGAAGCGGCCTTTAATCCAGCCATATAAATTTATTGTATTATTTACAAATGTATAAAAACAATATTAAGTGTTTATGATCATAAGTATTTGATATTACTGTTGATTAATTAATTATACGTATAAATTACAATTGTTTTTCGAAATGATACATATTTGATGTATTATATTCTAATTGCTCTCTTATCTTGTGTACGTACATAGGTAAAGAAGAGCGTTAAAGATAATGTATACATAAATAAGTTATATATTATATGTATATACATAACATTTATAAATAAACTATTTAACTTAAGTAAATACTTGTACTTACAAAAATATACGTATAAATATATAAAAATATATGGTATTATACATATAATATGTATAGGGGACAGTATCTATGAGTCAAATAGGCAAGGCGATACGTAAATTCAGATTAGAGAGTAATATGTCCCAAATGGACATAGCTAAAAGACTGGGCATTTCTCAAGCTCATGTTTCTCGGCTGGAGAAGGGTAACTTTGAAGTCCCGCCTCATCTTTTTGTTAAAATTCAAAGACTCTTAAGGTTGCCAATAGAGTCTCATAAGTTTTCATTAGCAATTGCGAGTGAAAGCAATTGGAGGATTTCTTATTTTTCGTATCCTGAAAAATCTAGTGGAGACAAAGTAAGAGTTAACACAAAAGCAAGCCAAGATAAGGTGTGGCTATTGCACTGTGATGCTGTAGGTTCAGATAATTTTGCAATTAAAGATGCTAATTATTTAGAGGTAAGCTTTGATACAGTTATCAACTCTATTCCTCATATTGGTTTGTCTCCAGAAGCAGTTTATATGGCTGTTAACAAAACTATTAGAAGCTCAGTAGAGCTGTGGAGAGGTGAGCCAAGCGGAAACATAGTTTCTTTAACTAAAGGATCAGATCGGCTGGATTTTATAAATGCTGGTATGCCAACGCCGCTTTGTTATGATGGCAAAAAAACGAGTGTAATTAAAGTTCAATCAGGCAATAAGCCGATACCACCGATAGGACAAGCTGCGAATAAAGAGAGTTTTACTTCTAAGTCAATTTGCATGAAGAAGGAAGACGTAATGTTTTTTTTCTCTGATGGGTTTGAAGAATTGTACAAACAAATTTCAAGAGTGCCATTGGAAATTTTGATTGAAACTTTTTGCAAAATTCAAAAAGGTGATGTTGAGGGTATTGGTTCAAAAATTTTAAAAACCATAGAAGAGCAATTGGCGCACAAAAGAATTGAAGATGACTTTTCTTTCGCGCTAGTTTCACTAATTTAAGGAATGAAGTATGTCTAAAGAATGGGTTATCAAAAGGAAAGAAGTAGCGCGTGCAACATTTGGAAAGCTACATAATCCTCAAAAAATAAGAGAGTTGGATGAACAACTAGAAGAGGTTTGTTTAAGGGCTGGAGATGATAATTTAGTTCAAAAACTGTGTAGAAAAATAATTGAAGAAGTCGTAAACATTATGCAGCACAATGATTCTTGGAATGAAATAGCAGTGCAGTCAAAGTTTAATGATAGTGGTAGTAATTTTAAATTTAGAATACAATATGATGGGGGGCAGTATTACGATCCGATTGAAAAAGGACTTGAGAATGTCGTAGGGCGATCAGTCGATCAGTTTCAAGAATACTTGCGCAGCAAAACAATAGAAGATGGATTAGTTACTATTAAACTTCAGATTAAAATATAAAAGGTGATACTTATGGATAATACAATAAAAACACAAAAGCCTTTTGAGCGAGCAAATTTAATCAACTCTCGTGGAATTAGAATTGGCTATATATATAAATTTACAGGTAAAGTTGGTTACGTTACTGAAACAAAAGATTTTGAATTATTTCAAACTGATTTTGACAAAATAAAAGAAGAATCTAAGGCTGGGGAAGTGGTTGTTTTGGATGTAACGAGTCTTATCAGATGGGATACACTTAGCTTGAAAGTGATCTTTCCTGTAATTGTTGCTCTTAATAAAGAGCTTAAGAATAAAGGTAAGCCGCTAATAGGTGTAATAGGAAATAGGAGTGGAGATGTTTTTGATGCCTCATGGGAGCGTCACAAAGAAAGTGGAACAGAAGTAGTTCCTTGGTTTCAAACTCTTCAAGAATATTTGGCAAACTATAATTTATTGACCTAAGAATATATTTTTTTAGGATAGCTACTTGTCTAAATATGAAAGCTTAAAGAGAAAATTATAATGGGTGAGCTGATGGATAACGGTGGTGTCATTAAATTTCAATGAGGCCATTTTAAATGGTCGGCTTACAAAGTAAGACCAAAAAAAGAGGTGGCATGAAAAACGTTAAAATCACTCGAACGGGACAAGCGCGAGCGAAAAAGATGCTAGATAAATTAATTTCTCGATCTGAGTTTATGGCTAGAAATCCTACTCAGAAGGAGATTGATACTTATGACATGATAAGGAAACAACTAGAGCTTGGAGCTGCAGAGGGTTTTATTTCAAGAATTCAGATATTAGATTCAAAGAGAAAATCGACTAAACCTAAGGCATCTGCCAAGTAATTATTAGCCTTCAATGCCTTATGTTTAGAGGTTGGAGTAATGGGATTTCATTTAAGCGAAATTATCTTAATTAACGATTATCCATGCTTTCCAAATCCCCATCCACTTCTTGTAATTCAGAAATTTTCCCATTAGTAAAAGTCATTTTATAAAACTTCGATTTAATCCCAGTTTTCCAATCTCCAACTCGTAGTTGATAAAGCTGTATTTCAGAATTGCCCGCAGCCGTTAACTTCTTTTGTGATTTGATAGGTTCATTGTTCCACATAGCCTTTAACTGCTCTTGGCTCATTCCGACCCAAGCTTCCCCATTTATAAACTGTTGTTTTTGTTCTGCACTCAGTTCTGGAAATTGTGAAACAATGGTGGTTCTTTCTGTCTGCGTAGGCATTGTGTTCGACCCAGTCATGGCTTTGTCGATATTCGCACAACTTGAAATGGTTAAAATAGTGATTACGCAATAAAATAGTTTTTTCATGTTCTCTCCTTATTTGGTGCTGACCTTTACTTTTTTGATGGAAATTTCAAACGTCCCCTTAAAGAAGTCTTCTTTCATAATCTTTTGAAACGCCTCTTGTGCATCGTCTTCGCCGAATAATAAGAAATGTAGACTAACACCAAGCTCATTAGCCACTTTTACGGCTTGAACGGGGTTGGGAGTTCTATTGCTTAACCATTCGGAGATAGTCGATTTCGGCACTCCAGTCGCTTTTGATAAAGAAATCAGAGTTTCGCCGTGTTCGTGCATAAGGCGTTTTAAGACAGTATTGATCTTTAAGTTGTTAGACATTTTCACCCATCAAAATTCTGAACTGAGCCTCGGTCAGTGTTGAGACCAGTTCCGATATATCGAGCGGAAATACGAGTTCTCGTTCAGAAAAGTCCTGAAATTCCGAGAAGTCGTATTTCGGTTTGGATTACTGACGGGGAGTAGTCCCCACAATAAAGCCATACGCGCATTCGATTCTGTTAATAAATGTCTTTGGGCAGATGAAGGTTAAACGTTGAAGAGCGCAGCTTTTAAAGCGTCTGAATAAGCTTTGTAAGAGTCCTCTGTAATCGGATTTTCGGCGATTACAACGCCGATTACAAAATGACTACAACACCCCTTATTTCGGCTTATTTTGACTGATATAGCGAAAGCGAACTAGACGCTCTCTTTGTTAATTAAGTCTAAGAAATCCCTATGATTTCTTTACTTTACTGTGTCGATGTTGAACTTAAAGTTTTTGTGATTTTTCAAGGTACGAATTTGGCGGAGAGGATTTTAATAATCATTAAAAATGATTTTCCTTAATTATATCATATATTTAAGCCATTACAAAAATAGTTGGGTGACGGGTGGGTGAAATTTTAAACCCATTCCAAAAATTTTTAGCCCTCAATAGTAAAATAATACTATATTGCGAAATAAGTAAAAGCCGAAAGGACAATCAGGGTTATGGTTGTGGGCAATATACCTTTAATGAAAACTTTTTTATCCTCGGTAATATCTCGGTAAATGGAGGTTTTTTTAGACATTGATAAAATACCAATAATTAAAATATCCTGAACCCAATGGAACAAAAAGGCTAAGAAAATACCCTGAGTTTCAAGGACACTCTTAGCCAAAAACCAACCAAGAAAACCAGCCAGAATAATGCCAAGCCACTTACTTGGGTGGCCAAAATAATGCGGCAATCCAAAGGCAATCCCAGAACACAGGGCGAGAGTTGCGGGGGACAAGTTCCCGACACTTAGCGGAATAAGCCTATAAAGAATTTCCTCAATAGCAGCATTAATTAGAGCAAGAAACAGAATGATAAAAAACCATTGAAAAGACCATTTTGGTCTTTTCAATAGTTTCTTATTTGGAATGTATAAGGAAAGAAAAGTTACAAGGCTTATGGAAAATAAAAAGCCAACGGATACAGTTTTCCAAGTTTCCGTTTCGCCAATTCCAAGCCAATAAACAGGGGAAGCCATGGCCGAAAGATCCCCAAAATTCAAGAAATCACTATGTATAAAACCAAAGTAATAACAAAAATTAAATATAATAAAACCGGCCAAAAGACGGGCTAACTGAGCGGCAAATAAAGATTTACTCACTACAAAGCGAAACACCAAAAACTCTACCGACCAAATACCTAAAATTAAAATACTAATGACGACCATGGTTATAACTTTCAGTGTTGGGGTGACCTTGTATGATAAGTATTTTATTCATAGTAAAATTATACTACAATAGGAACGGACTACAATCAAATAATTAGCGGGTATTTCTACGGCCAAAAGTTTCCCAATCTATCCTCTCTTGTTCCTTGTATATGGGATAAGCCTTTATCCACACACTCAAAAAATCCACGACGACAATTAGGATAAATGCCCCGCACATTGCTAAAAATTGGTTCCCCGTTAAAGACTTTCCAAATAAGGGAAAAACGGGAACGGAAAAAATCACGGACAAAAATAACAGCCACGACCGCACCGCAAAGCGGTAGAAAAAATATAAGGGGTCATTCTTATCAGGCCGCACATTATTTAAAAGCACTCGCCACCTCACCTATTAGCCAAAAAGCCCCCGCCACCGTAAAGGTGAGCGGGGTAGGGAGTAGGAAGAGGACAAAGAAGGAAACAAAGAAAAAATAAAAAATCACCTCAATAAAATAAGTAATTTTCTTTTTAGGACGGCCCACCTTTCCCATATTCCTTAAATAGAATTAGGACGGGGATAATTTTTTATCCCGTTCGGCTTGTGATTTTTCCCTTTCAGTTTCCACCACGGCTAAAAACTCGGCGGCGGTTTTATTAAGTAGGGTTTCCCGTAGAACCGTTCGCCGCTCACCGTCCAGATTTTCACTTATAAAAATATCTTTTAACCGCTCTACTTGCTCGCCGCTTATGTAGTCTTTTTTTATTTCAAGCCATTCAATAAAATCACGACAGGCCCGCCAGATATTGACCGCCCTAAATTTCTTTTCCTCAAATTCAAGCCTTAACTCTATTGGTAAAGTTGAGGATAAGATTTTATCCACCATACTCACAGGAACCGCACGGGTTCGCCTAATTTCCCCCGTTGATAAGGCCCGCTCAAAATCCTCGGCCAATGTTTTATTATCCAAATACACATAGGAAAACACAGGCACGGGGGAACCGTTTAACTCATAACACCGCTCTATACTCGTCTTTAAGTCCAGAGTAGGACACCACTCGGCTGGATTTTTTAAATTAACTCGGTATTGATTTACTTTATTCTTATAGGTTTCCCCGTGGATAGACACAGAGGCCGTTATAAATCCTAATAATTGGAGTTTAGTAATCGCCCGCTTAATCGTTGAGTTTCCTAATGAGAGTTTAGCGGCCAATTCTCTATAAGACGGGTTCCAGTTTCTATAAGTTGAGGACATTAAAAATAATAAAACCGCCTTTTCTTGTGGAGTGAGTTCGTCACACTCGGCCAGAAAAGCGGGATACGGAATAAAAATATATGGCACTTGTTTAGGTTTCATTGGTTCCCCCTTTTCTATCTAAATGGGAAACCTTAAAACCATTGAGAACACCTAAGCCCGTGGGTGTTTCCAATAGGTAGGGGAACAAAAGGAAAGAGAAAGAAGAAAAAAGAAAGGGGGCTATTTTCTATTTATAGAACTGATGACAAAAGGGGGCCTCAGTTATGTTTAAATTTTACGGGTGGTTTTTAAATTCTCAGGTAGTTTCTAATTCAGGGCTTAGGTTACTTTTACTTTTCCGTTACAGGGTTGAGACTAATCCCCACTTACAGGCTAAAAAAGTCTTACAGTTTTCTCGTAGGGATTTAGGATTTTCTACGGGCCTATCTTACAACTCAGTTCAAGCGGGATTAAAGCAACTCAATGAACTAAGACTTATACAACTTGACCCCTTGGATAAAGGCTCTAAGCAATGGTTAAGGCTCACAGAACCCACGGAGTATAATTGGGAAGTGATACAAGCACGGTTAGGGTTTAACTTTAAGCCCCTTGATACTGATAAAACATAATCACCGTCAAAAAATGGGGATAATCAAAAATTGATTATTTTCTCTTTAAAATAATTATTATTAGGAAATTTTATCTAATTTCCTAATAAGCGGCGGCACTCGTCAAAGTTTAACGGAGTGGTTCCATTTAGTTTTTATGAGGAGAAAAACAAATGGAGCCACTCAATCTAATATGGCCAGAAGAACAATTTAAAGAAGACTATTTTATAGTCTATCGGGTTAGGTCTTTATCTTATCCTAATTCAATCGCTCTCATAAAAGTCAGTAAGAACCGTTACAAGATTTTTAAGGGAGAATATGAATTAAAATTAGGGGAAATAATTATGCTCTATAAACTCGCTAAAAGCCTAATGGACGACTTTCGCCGCTATTCCTCGTAGAGGTCTTTAACCTTACATTCAAGGGCAAGGGCCAAGGCACAGAGTTTTTTAAATGAGATATTTTCAGCACCCTTTAACTTAGTAATGTTTTGGTAGTGATTTAATCCAAGCCGCTCGGCTATTTCCATATAGGTTAAGCCACTTTCCTCAATCGCCTCGCCAACTCTCAACCGTGGGAGTTTTCGCCGTTTCTTTTTATACAGGGCCTTAATATCTATCGTTTCATTTTGGGCCATAGGCTTATCCTCTCATAGTAAAACAATACTACACTACTATAAAAATAAATTGACTTACAGCATTATTTTATAGTATTATTTTACTATATGAACAATCCACTAATGCTAATCTTTATTTCCCCCATTTTCCTTGGCCCTATCTTAATGGGGTTAGTCCTCGCTTGGTTTCTATGGGCGGTATTAGGGGCCGTTATTGGCCGCATACGGGGGCCTAAAATCATTTACACCCCTAAAACAGACAGCCCCGAACTCATTGAGGCCATTAGAACGGGTTACACCCCACGGCTCGGTTTAGAGTTAAGTGAGATATTCCCCGACACCGTAACGGGGCCAGACATTGACCGCCTTTTAGCGGTGAGAGAAAAACTTTTTCCCCGTGAGTTTAACGGATTTTTCTACTCGGTAGAGACACAAGACTTAAGCCCTAAAGAATTTAAGGCTATGGCTCTACGGCTCTATTTAGAAATGGCCTTTACTCGTTCCTACCTTTTAGAAAACTCGTCAAGACTTTGGCCCGACAAAATGGAGACCCTTTGGGTTTATCACACCCCTAAGCCGCTTAGAAAATTAAACCCCGACTACTACGGGCAATTACTCACGGAGTTTAAAAAATCCCGCACGGGGAACCGCTCGCCCGTAGCGGCTTAAATTCAATCTTTTCAAAAATTTACCGAAAAGAGAGAGGGAAAAACTTATGGACGAAAATCAAAACAAAAAAACAGAGAAAAAAGAAAAATACTTAAGCCCTCACGACAAAGTTAGGAAAGTTGAGGAATGTATTTACAGAATGGTCAATAGTAACCGTTTTATGGTTGTAGTTCAAAAACGGATTAACGGAAAAGTTAGAACAAAAAAAAAGAGACAGGTAAAACTCATTCAAGAAGCCCGACAGTTAAGAAAAAAATTTACCTACGAATTAGAACAAGAGGATATGAAGCACAGAGACGGCCAATTAAAATGGGAAGCCGCCTACGGTAGATACATAAAGCACATAGAACAAAAAATTGAGGACAGTAAAAACAGTTACAAGCCATTAGGACAAGGTTCATTAGAGACGGCCAAGGCGGCCTACAAATATACAAGACATTGGGAAAAATTATTTCTTTCTCAAATATCTATTCACCACATTGAGACAATGATTAGAAGCCGTGAGTTTAGTATTCTTTCCTACGGAATGAAGAAGCACTATATGAGACACATACGGACGGCCTTTAAATATATTTTAGGCCCCGCCGCCAGTATTTACCTTAACCCCGCCCACGGAATTTATTTACCACAGGATAGGGACGACCAGCCTTATCAAGTGAGGTGGATACGGCCCGAAGATATGAATAAGGTCATAGACCTACTACACGGCCCGAATATGGAGCCACTTTCAAAATGGGCCGCCGTTTTTTATATCGCCTACTACACGGGAATGAGGAGCGGGGAACTCTACTCATTAAAGTGGGAGAATGTTCATTTAGAGGAGCCAAAGAACAGTTACATAGTGGTTAAATCTACTTTTAATTGGAGAAACGAAACAATCACTACGACCAAAACGGGCAAAGAGAGGCAGATAGATATAACCGCAATTAGGAAATATGTTTTAGCCCACAAGTTGAGAAGCCCAGAAAAAGAATTTGTATTTCCCCGTGATAGTGAATGGCAAGGTGGTAAAGCGGCCAGAGCCTTACAATCGGTTTTAAAAGAAGTGGGATATATCCCCGAAAAAAATCATAAGGGTGAGGAGGCTTGGCCCATATTCCACTCATTAAGAAGTTCCTATGTAATGAATTTATTAACGGCCCCTATTCCAGTTTCTTATTTAGTAGTCCAGACCCTTACAGGCCATAAGGACTACAAAAGTCTTAAACACTACATAGCCCACCTTAAAAGCAAGGACACGGCGGGGGTTTCTTACAACTTAAAGCCCTACACGAAAAAACAAAAAAGCGGATAGATAGGAAATGATATGGCAAAGAAAAAAACGAAAAAAGAAATAGAAGTAGA
Source organism: Pseudobdellovibrio exovorus JSS (assembly GCF_000348725.1). Lineage (NCBI taxonomy): Bacteria > Pseudomonadati > Bdellovibrionota > Bdellovibrionia > Bdellovibrionales > Pseudobdellovibrionaceae > Pseudobdellovibrio > Pseudobdellovibrio exovorus. The sequence goes on along the minus strand of NC_020813.1, from coordinate 2,446,686 downwards.
AAAAGAACTACGGGCAAATAAGAGAATAAAAAAAATCGTAGCAAAAAAACTTAGAAAATCTCACGAACTTAGTGAGAGTGAAGTGGCTTATTTAGAAATTTGTATGGGGGCATTGTTACAGGACAATCCCAAAATGCCAGATAAAAAATTATGGATAAAGGCGGTTGAGCAGACCACTAAGCAAATGATTAAGGGGTTCAAGAACAGATTAGAAAAACGGTTTAACGAAATCAAAAATAGGTAAAAAATTTCCACCCCAAAGCAGATAAGCACTAATCACAATTCAATAACTAAAAAACCGCAAAAAAAAGCGGTTTTTTTATTCCTAAAATCCAAGCGGAAAAAATTTTTGTAATAGGCCGTCACCCAGTGGGTGACCTGTGGGTTGTTACAAAAAATTAAAATTTCCAACCGTTAAAAATGAGGTGGGGAAATTTTTGTAACTAAACCCCCGAAAACACTAAATTTTTGTAATGGGGCCGACCAAGGAGCAGGGACTTATAAATTTTCTTGTAATAGCCTATATTTCTTAAAAAAATGGCGGAGAGAGCGGGATTTGAACCCGCGGTAGCTCTTTTGGAACTACGAGCGTTTAGCAAACGCTTGGTTTCAGCCACTCACCCACCTCTCCGCACGAAAAATGATCTAAATAAGCTGAATCACACCTGTTTTAGCAGGCGAACACCTAAAGTGCCATAGCGTTTTTACCAAATCAAGACTTGGCATAACACAGCTCTTGATTTTGGACCTCATTTTCTGTACAAATAACCTTCACGTTTAAAAAACCACAGTGCAACCGTAGTTCAGCTGGATAGAATACAACACTACGAATGTTGGGGTCCCAGGTTCGACTCCTGGCGGTTGCACCATTTTTTCTAATAAAATCAATAATTTACAAACTGTCTAAAAAAGTATTAAGCCGCTTAAAGAGCTGAAATCGCTATTCCATCAGTTAACAAACTACAAGTTCGGACGATTTCATTCAGGAAAGACTCTTATGTTTATAACAAGAGCTGCATAGCTGAAAAAATAGACCACAAAACCACAACAAGCTCACATCACTTAAAACTGCTACTATTTTACACAAACTTTAGATTGGTGAATTCATTTTTAAAAGGTGTAGAATAATTTTTTTCGGATTCGCGCACATGCGAAATCTACAAAGGCGCTATATGGATGAAATTTCGACTCTGACCGAAGCGACATCAAACTCAGAACAACAACCCATTAAAATGTCTTTCACCGCCTACCAAAAATTCGTTGTGGCTCTATTGGCCTTTTTGCAATTCACGATTGTTTTGGATTTTATGATCATGTCCCCTTTGGGTGCGATCATGATGCCAGCGCTGAATATGACGACGGCGCAATTTGGAATGGTGGTTTCGGCCTATGCGTTCAGTGCGGGTATTTCTGGATTGTTAGCGGCGGGGTTTGCGGATCGCTATGATCGTAAAAAGATTCTTTTGTTTTTCTATGTGGGTTTTATCATTGGAACTTTCTGTTGTGCAATTGCGCCGAATTACATTTTTCTTTTACTAGCGCGTATGGTGACCGGCTTGTTTGGTGGAGTCATGGGCTCGATTGTTTTGGCAATCACCACGGATTTATTTCCGATGAGTCAGCGTGGACGGGTGATGGGCTTTATTCAAACGGCATTTGCGGCCAGTCAGATTCTAGGAATTCCTGTAGGGCTTTTTCTGGCGAATCTTTGGGGATGGCACATGCCGTTCATGGCGATTGTGGTCATCAGTATCGCAGCAGCTGCTATCATCTGGTGGAAGCTTCAACCGGTGGATGAGCACTTGAAATACAAAACAGATAACAATGCCTTTCATCATCTGTGGACCACAGTAAAAAACACGCATTATCTGATGGCGTTTATGGTGACGGCTTTGATGTCATTGGGTGGCTTTATGTTGATGCCATTCGGAAGCGCATTTTCGGTTCATAATTTGGGGATCTCTTTAGAAAAACTTCCGATGGTCTATTTGATCACGGGCATTGCGACAATTTTTATTGGCCCAGCCGTGGGGCGTGCCAGTGACTTGTACGGCAAAATGAAAACATTCTGGTTCGGCGCTATTTTAACCATCATCATGGTGATCATTTACACGAATTTAGGAATCACGCCGTTGTGGTTAGTGGTGATCGTGAATGTTCTGATGTTCAGTGCGATTTTCTCGCGCATCATTCCGGCACAGGCGATGATTTCGGGAATTCCAACTCCTGAAAATCGCGGAGCCTTTATGGCGGTGAATGCCTCACTTCAACAAATTTCCGGAGGTATCGCTTCGGTGATTGCGGGTCTGATCGTGGTCGAAGGCGCTACAGGTAAAATTGAACACTTCGATACTTTGGGTTATATTCTTTCTGGTACGGTGATCGTATCAGTTTATCTGATGCACAAAGTTTACAGAAGAAGTGAGTCTCACTAACTATGAATACACGTTTAATCATGAAATTGGCCACGTTGGTGTTGGGTTTGATTTTAGTGGTGATGATTTACAATTACACCAGCTCGGGCTCACTGACGCGTACCTTGAATGCTCTTTTTGGTGTGAGTAATGCGAACAGTATCAACTGGTGTGCCGATCATGTGGTGGACGTAAAATGGATCGCCACAGAGGTGCCTGAGGCCTTGAAACAGAAATCTCTAAGTGATTTGCGTCGCCAGTATTGCGAGCTCAGCACCGAGGACATTGTGGATTTAGATGTGGATCATGTGGAGTGGGCCCCATTGGCCGAAAGCAGCGGAGCCGCAGGTCACACCACGGTTTTAGAGTGGAGTTCCCAGTTTGAGGTCTACCGCACTGGCGGAATGCCCTTTAAATCAGCAAAACTCACGCAAGAGCTCCTTCAGAAATAGGTCTGTATCTTAAATTCCCCTTAACGGCTTCTTGACGAAAACCAATCAGTTAGATAATTTGAGTGTTCGTTTTTCGACGAGTTCAGGAGTAGCTCAGTCGGTAGAGCAAGCGGCTGTTAACCGCTTGGTCGGGGGTTCGAGTCCCTCCTCCTGAGCCATTTTCTTACTATCTATTAAAATTAACTATTTTTGTAAATTTACAGCGAGCTGCTGTAGATCTCTTCATAACTTTGAATTCTATTCTCATCTATGCGTTTGAACAGGTGCTTGCGATTCAGTTGCGTGTGATCGGATACTCCCATGGCACCTAAAACATGGGCGAGAGCTTCAATTGTTTCATGGTGGAAGTTCTTCACGCGTTTACGTTTCGATGGCGCATGCAGCCCTTTATAGAGCTGCGGGTTCTGTGTCGCTACACCTGCAGGACATTTGTTGTTGTTGCAACGTAAGGCTTGAATACATCCCAGAGCCAGCATCATCGAACGTGCGGCATAGGTTGCATCCGCTCCTAGGCATAACAACTTGATCATATCAAAGGCCGTGGTGATTTTACCTGTAGCCAAAACTTTGATTTGATTTTTTAAGCCAGCTTTTTTCAGGCAGTCCACGGCAATCACCAAGGCATCAGCCCCCGGTGTTCCTAGATAGTTAGCGAACTCTAACGGAGCCGCACCCGTTCCACCTTCTGCACCATCAATAACGATGTAGTCAGGGTAGATACGCGTTTCTTTCATCGTGTTCACCAAGGTTTCAAACTCTTCACGATGACCAAGGCATAATTTGATGCCGACAGGTTTTCCATCCGACAAAGTTCTGAGGGTGTGAATAAACTCCAACATACCTTGAGCATTTGAAAAGGCTCTGTGCGCCGGTGGTGAAATCACATCTTTCCCAATAGGAACATTTCGGATTTGTGAAATTTCTTCTGTCACTTTCTTTCCGGATAAGATGCCCCCGTGACCGGGCTTAGCTCCTTGTGAAAGTTTTAATTCGATCATTTTGACCTGAGGGCGCTGAGCATTTTTCTTAAAAAGCTCAGGATCGAAATTGCCATCTAAATCACGGCAGCCAAAATACCCAGTCCCGATTTGCCAGATTAAGTCTCCGCCAGGTTCTAAGTGATAAGGTGAAATACCGCCTTCACCTGTGTTGTGAGCGAAGTTTCCATCTTTAGCGCCACCATTCAAGGCCAGAATACTGTTCGGCGAAAGCGAGCCGAAACTCATTGCAGAAATGTTCAGTAGTGAAATGGAATAGGGCTGTTTACAAAGATCACTGCCGATAGTGGTGCGCAATGTTTTGCTATCCACATGAGTGGGATATAACGAGTGATTCACAAACTCGTAGCCCTTTTCGTACACATTCAGTTGGGTTCCGAAGGCGACTGTATCTAAAACTTTTTTAGCCCGTTGATAAACGACAGAGCGCTGTTCACGGCTAAAAGGTTTTCCATCGGTGTTAGATTCAACGAAGTACTGGTTGATTTCTGGACGGATCGACTCAAACAGATAACGGAAGTGTCCAAACACAGGAAAGTTAGCTTTGATGGCGTGTCGTCTTTGACGAATATCACGGAAGCCCAGCATGAAAAAAGGAACAGTTAAGAAAAGATTAAAAAGTCCCATCGGCCAGTAGAAAAAGAAAAGAACGTTCGCGATTAGAATCACTGTAAATGCAATGTAAAACTGGTTTCTCATGATGGCCTGAATATACCATCAGAAAAATATATAGCAATGACGAGTATTTTACAGACAGTTGTTTAAAACACCCAACCCAAACGAAGTACGGCAATATGAGGGAATCCGTGGTCAATCGTGTCGTTGATCAGGCGGCGTGTACTGCGCACAAGCTCGGCGTAGTCTCCGGTCGCTTGAACTCCAGCACTGGCATTCGAGGAAATGGTGATATCGGACCCTACAGGAGTCATAAAACCGAATTCGGCTCCCATCGTAAAACCCGGTCCATCCACAAATAACCAGCCGATGTGAGGCGTGTAGTAGGTGCCTTCGTATTCGGCTTTTGCTGTCACTGTTTCTGTTTGGATTTGCTGCGTTCTTTCCCCAGTCATTTTCTGTTTTCCGAAATGGGAACCAATGAAAAAAGCTCCATTCATAATGTGCCAGCGTGCTGTGATCTCGGTATTGAAGATGCCGATATCTGTGTGCTCGATACGATTACGAAAGCTTCCAATAGAGGCTGAAAATGAAAAAGAAGAGTTCAGATGGTAATCCAAACCTAAACTAGTTGGATGGGGAATCGCCAGCGTCCCATGAAAACCAAAAAGATGGCTATTAGGATCTTTCACTCCGTATTTTTTCGCTTGTTCCCGTTGTAATTCGACAGGGTTTTTTGGCTGTGCTGGCTCTGAAGTATCAGAAGTAGTCTCTTGCGCCCAAGTTGGAGCGCAAGGAATTGTCGTTAGAAATACTGTCATCAGAAATAAAGAGATAAATAGAACGGATTTGATGAGGCCCCCGAGTTTATAGTTTAGGCCCTACAATTTAAGAAAGAACAGAAGCAGAGTCAGCCCCCTATCTGGGGGGCTGTTGTCAGAAAAGAAAAGGAATAATTATAAATAAAAACTATCTTGGATCGATGCAGCTTTTTTGTACGATGCAGATCTCGGCACAGGCTACATTTTTTCCATCAGAGCAATAAGTTGATTTCGTTGCAATCGCGCGGCAGCCATCATTTGGCCAACGAGGATCTTCACTAACAGAGTTTGTTAATTTCAAAGTGTAATCAACCGCTAATAATTGGCCAGCTACATTTGTGAATTGGCGAGCGGCTGTATTAGGGTTTGTTTGTAAGTTTCTTAAAACAGAACGGCTGTCTGAAGAGCTATAAGTACCTAAAACAGTAACGCCTGTAGAGCTTTTAACAGAGTCAGCTACACAGTTGTTCGAGTTAGCTAAAGCAGCTTGAGATAACATTAATGTTGCAGCCAAAATTACAGAACGGAACTTCATAAAAACCTCGTTTGGTAAGAGTTTGTAGTCTTAATTTGAATGGCGTTTTTATAACTCAAAAAATCGAGTTTTCGCACCTAAAAACCTGATTTTGAAAAAAGTGCAGTAGCGTTATGTTCTTGGACAGAGCATTTAAAGGGAGTCTAAACAAAACCCTAACCGAATCCTGACAAAAAGGGGCTTTTTCTAAGCGTTCACCACGCACCGGAAATGAACTTAAGTTTAAGGCTTTTGGGGAGGAAATGGTCTTACAAAAAAGAACTGAGCGCTCTTCCTACTTTATGGGGCGTCTCATGTTGGCGTTAGATATGCATTACCTCAGAGTGTATAACGAGTGTGATGTGATTTTAAATATTTATTAATGTTGCCAGAGGTGTTTTATGAGTCCAGTGAGACCTTCAACAGAAGCTATTATTTTCTTACATGCCTTTCCTTTCAGTTCTGAAATGTGGAAGCCCCAAGTGGATTTTTTTGGAAAAACTCATCAGGTGTTCACTCCGGATTTACGAGGACATGGTCAGGCCAAACGTCAGCAGGGGCCATGGATGATGGCCCACTTTGCCGATGATTTAAAACACTACATGAATGAAAATGAAATTCCGCGTGCAGCTATTTGTGGATTGTCTTTAGGTGGTTACGTAGCGTTGCACTTTGCTATTCATCACTCTGAGCGCATTTCCTCTTTGATTTTGTGTGATACGCGCGCTGATGCTGACTCGAATGAAGCGAAAGATAAACGCTATGCTCAGATACAAAAAATCACTAAGGATGGATTAGACCAGTTTGCCATTGATTTTTCAAAACAAGTTCTTGGAGTCGAATCTTTAAAAAACCTAGAACTTCAAGAGCAATTAAAACAGATGATTCTAGAAAATCGCCCAGAAGATGTAACCATGACGTTAGGAGCTTTGGCTTCGCGTCGGGATAGCTCGTCGCTGTTACACCGAATCCATGTGCCGACATTGGTATTGGTTGGTGAAGATGATCGAGTGACTCCCGTAGAAGTCAATCGCCACTTGGCCGAAAATCTGCCTCAGGCTGAGTTCCGTATAATCCCGCACGCAGGACACCTGCCGAATATCGAGCAACCCGATATTTTTAATTACTGCGTGCAGGATTTTTTTTACAGAATGAAGACTCATCCCTTGCAACAGACAGTTGCACGATCGGCATCGCCTCCGCTACTATAAAGTCTGTAGGACTTTTGCAAGAGGGGAAGATTTGCGATGACCGCTGGTCGAAAAATAATTTCTCAGAGCCAACAGTGGTGTACGCCTCGTAAGTATGTGACGGCGATACACGATTTTTTCGCTGGAGCTCCGGATTTAGATCCCTGTTCTAATGCGAACTCTATTGTCGAAGCTACTACGGAATATATATTGCCTCGACAGGATGGTCTTAAAGAAAGCTGGAAATTTAAAAAGATCTATGTGAATCCTCCGTATGGCCGCGAAAAATCTTCGAAGTCTTCTATTTATGATTGGCTGCAAAGATGTCACGAAGCCCATGCGCAGAACAAAAGCGAAGTTTTGGCTTTAGTTCCTGTGGCCACGAACACCGCCCATTGGAAAGAATTTGTATTCGGCCAAGCAGCAGCTGTATGTTTTCTAGCGGATACACGATTAAAATTTCTAGTCGCAGGAACGGAACAAAACAAAGGGGCCCCGATGTCGTGCTGTATGATTTACTGGGGAAAAGATTTAAAACGATTTCAAAAGGTCTTTGCCGAGTTTGGCGCCATCGTTCCCGTTAAAGAGGCCTATAGCGCAGTTCAAACTCACCGCACATCAATACGCACATCACCAAGCATATCACCACGCATACTACCACGCACAGCGACTTCATCCCGCAACAAAAACAGGGTCTAATAAATCTATGAGCCAAAATATAAAGGACAGTATAAAAGGCAGTGCGAATCAGAAATTGAATTATGATCCGGCCTTGAAGGTGGAAAGACCTTATCCGGGTGATGCCGAAGGCTCCTATGTATTGGATGCTTATCCCGATGTGCACCAGATGGTTTTATTAAAGTCTCCGAATGCAGGCGAACTGCATGGAAAAATTCTATTTGGCAAGAAAGCCGCTGGTCCCCCAGGTCATGTGCACGGAGGCTGCCAAGCAGCCGTGTTGGACGAGATGATGGGCTCTTGCGGATGGCACAATGGAATGGGAGTTCTAGCTGGCAAAATCGAGGTAGAATTCCTACATTTGGTTCCTTGCGGAGTCGAAATTGATTTGAAGGCTCGTGTCCTGCAAAAAGAAAATCGTAAAGTCACTATCGCTGCGGAATTGTGGCATGGTGAAAAACTGCTAGCTCAATCCAAAGGTCTTTTTATTATTTTGAAAGAAGATAAGCTCGAGTTTTTGGACAAAATCAAGAAGCAAGACACATCAACAAAATAAGTCAGAAAACTAAGCCAAAAAACTAAGTCAGAGCATCTGCATAAGGGTTTTCATATTTCCTAAATGCAAATTGAAAATGGTGCCAGCGGCATAAAGCATACTGATCCAATAAAGGATCATTGGCACTGTTTTAGAAAGCACCGCTATCGAGCGGCCGATATCTTTACGTAGCATTTCGGCCTGTTGGCGTAAAGTGGCAGGAAGTTCTCCGCTTTCCCATCCGGTGATGATGGCGCGTTGTAAATCTACACCGAAAATACTTTCAGTTAGAAATGCCTGAGGGATTGTTTTCCCGGCTTTCAGCTCACCCACCATACGATGCGAAGCTGAAGCTATGTCGGGATCAGCAGAGGTATTCGCGGCTAATCTCAGGGCATCAAAGATGGGAATTCCAGACTCCAGCATAATTTCCAATGATGTACAAAAATTTTCTTTTGCAACATTCATTATCAAAGAATTTAAGAAAGGAATTTTTTTAAATAGATTGTGTTTAAAACGCGCTAAAGCGAAGTCGTAATAAGAGCGCATGAACAGATCACGTATAAAATAAATGACTGTGGCTAATCCCGCAACGATGGCCATGTTTTTAATAAAGTAGGCTTTCATTGTCAGTTCGCCTAAGAACACGCGGGGAAACTCGGGCAGAAAGATCGCCGCCGATGTCAGAAGAAAGGGAAGATATAAACCACTGCGAATATCTTTATCAGTAGTGGCACTGAGGTCATATCGCGCCGATAGAAGTTTGGTGATAGAGACCATGCTTCCCGATCTTTCGGCGGCTTCAAGTACAGGCAAATCGAAAAGGGGAACAAATCCTGATAGTTGTAAAGACTCGTGCAAGGTTGTGCCCTTGCGCAGTTGAGTCAGAATCAAAGAGATTTTACTTTTTTGACTAGAGTCCTTTGTCGTGGCACGAAGGTTTTCAAAGAATGAAATCAGTGAAATACCTGCGTGCAGACTTAAAGAGATATTATTATAGAAGTGGCTGAGTTCTCGCAGGGTCACCCGTTAAGGGTACTAGTAATAACCAACGCAATCAATGTTCTGCTGGTCCATAACCAGTCCCAGTTCGGGAAATTTAGCTGTGAGTTTCCAAGTACTGTCCGTGCTTCTGAGTCCAGCACTCCACTCGAGACGGAACTTGCCTTCAGCATCACTCAGAATTTCTTTATGAGCCAAAAAGCCAGTGGATACTTTTGTCTGTCGAACTTGGACGATAGTTCCCACAAACTGGTGAGGTTTTCCTACAGAAATCGAAATGCTCTGCGCCTCGCGTGTGGCCCCTTGATAGAAATCAAAAAGAAACTGTCTTTCGGTGTTGGGGTTGTCTAGAAACCCACCACAACTGACCATGTGCCCCGCATGGGAGGTCAGAGGGCTTAATAGTATTGAGCCTAATAGTATCGGACTGAGCAAAAAGGCCAGAAGTAGTTTTTTTGAAAAGGCTTTTCTCATGAACGTTCTCCATTCCACCAAGTGGTCCAAGCAAGAACTGTGCTGCGATAAAAAACACAGTGTGGCCTTTAAATCGAGTTCAGAGTGTATCAAAACTAGACACTTGCCTTAAATTGGCGGGTGATCACAGGACCTATGACATTATGGACAAAATCTATAAGAGGATGATTTCCTTGGATTTCATGGCTTATAATAGAGCCACTAACACCACCACATGGAGGTTCTCATGAAAAAAATCGATATTGGAATATCAGAAGTTAATCGTAAAGCGGTAGCTGGCGGATTGTCGGCGCTTTTAGCGGATACATATACACTTTATCTTAAAACACATAATTTTCATTGGAACGTAGAGGGTCCGATGTTCCGTACACTGCACTTAATGTTTATGGAACAGTACACAGAAATGTGGAACGCCTTGGACGTGATCGCCGAAAGAATTCGTTCTTTAGGGCATTATGCTCCGGGTTCTTACTCTGAGTTTGTGAAACTGACTTCGATCAAAGAATCAAAAAGTGTTCCTAAAGCGAACAAAATGATTGAAGAAGCGATTGAAGGTCACGAAACAATTATTAAAACTATCCGCGGAATTTTTGACGATGCTGAAAAAGCAAAAGATCAAACGACGATGGATGTTCTGACTCAGCGCCTAGATATCCATGAAAAAACAGCATGGATGTTAAGAAGCTTGTTGAAATAATATTGAACTAATTAAGTCGTTCTAAAAATAAACTATGATCAAAATTCGCAGATCTTCAGAGCGCGGTCACGCCAATCACGGTTGGCTTGATGCGCGCCACACATTCTCTTTTGCCAACTATCATGATCCAGCTCATATGGGCTTTTCGGTTCTACGTGTAATTAACGAAGACCGTATTGCTGGTGGAGCCGGGTTCCCTCCGCATGCCCATCAAAATATGGAGATTATCACCTACATCATCGAAGGTGAGCTTGAGCACAAAGACAGTATGGGCAATACTGCAACGATCAAACCTGGCGAAGTGCAACGTATGAGCGCAGGTACAGGTGTGCGCCACTCGGAGTACAATCACTTAAAGGACAAACCCACGCACTTGATGCAGATTTGGCTTTTACCAGACAAAGCTGGTTATCCCGCTGGCTACGAGCAAAAAGATTTTTCAACAAAGCTCGCCGATGGGGAACTGGTTCTTGTGGCTTCAAATACAGGACGTGATAGCTCGGTGAGTATTCATCAAGACGTGGATTTATATGCCCTTAAATCACCTACCGCAGGTGAACGAATTCTGAACACCGACGAGACACGCGCTTACTGGTTACAAGTGATCAAAGGTGTGGTGAAAATCAATGACGTCAGTTTAGCGGCTGGTGACGCAGCTAGTACCAGTGTGCTTTCGCGCCTTCATTTAAAGTGGCAAGCGGGAAGTGAATTCTTGTTATTTGATTTGCCGTAACAGTAAGACGGCTTTTGAAGCTTCTGAAAAACATGTTACATATCTGAAAATCTATAAAATAAAAAACCCGAGTCACCTCGGGTTTTTTATTTATTCAAATTAAATGATCAATTTTGACTATTGAGTTTCTGTCGCAATCCAGTCGATTACTGCGTTTACTTTTGAGTAAACACCGAATTTATTTGGACGAGCGCAACCAGCACCCCAGCTCACAACACCAACTAATGAGAAATCACCGCTAGCGCTTTTTGTGAAAAGTGGTCCACCAGAGTCACCTTGGCAAGCGTCTTTACCACCTTGTGGAAGACCTGCACAGATCATGCTGTCAGTGATACGGCCGTTATAGGAAGCGGACGCATTACACTCTTTCGCTGATACAAGTGGAACTTCAACTTTTTGTAATAGATCAGGCAATGTGTAAGCACCTTCTTTTGTTGTGCCCCAGCCGCTTGTGATCACGTTGATTGGATCTTGACCGATTTCAGGAATTTCGATTTCGCTGTGATTCAAATCAGCAGTTCTGAAAGTTGATTCACCATTTAGCTCGATCAACGCGAAGTCGTAAGCTAAAGTGCTGCGGTTATATTTTGGATGAGGAATAATTCTTTTTACAGAAAAAGTCTCAGTACCAGTGCGATCTTTTTGATCGTGTAAACCAGCTACAACTTGCATGTTGCTGTTACCCACACAGTGAGCTGCAGTTAATACCCAGTTAGGCTTAATTAAAGAACCACCGCAAAAATGTGAACCATTTGTACGTTGTAATGAAACTTGGAACGGAAATTCCCCTCTTTCCGCTACAACTCCGCCTACTACTTGTTGGTTAAAATCAGCGTGAGCTGCGATTGATAATGTTGCCGTCATAATGATGGCCAATAGTTTTTGTGACATCCTTGTCCCCCTCTGAACTTGGTTTGTTTTGTATTGGTTTTTGTATTTAACGTTGGATCTATTACAGAACATAAAGACTCCTATGTTGATTAAACATTGGGCTAGTCGAGAAAATCGCGACTAGAATCTAGGCATTTTTTGCCCAAACAGGACCTAAGAGCTGACATTCTGTTTAAAAAATAAGCTAACCTATTCTGAGGTCCAAAGGTCTGGGCTCGTCGTTTCATCGACCTTTTCTGGGCTTGCGAAATGTGCTTTTTAGCATGTGCTTCATAATGAACCGAGCCCATTTTTTTCTACGCATTTTTGTACTTTTCACTGAAAATAGATTTTAAATAGAGGTGAGTTTGATGGGTACCCATTTGCTTCCTTTGACCGAGGCAGAGGTGTCTTTGTTTCGTCAAAAAGGTGTGATCTGTTCGAGTCGACCTGTTTTGGAAAAGGCTCGTTTTCAAGAACTGGCTCAGTTGGTGTATCAGACCATTGATAAAAATTTGAAGCCCGATGAGTCGGGTACTTTGTCGTCTTTGCATGTGACAGATCCAGCTTTCATTAATTTTGCCAAAGAGGATTCGCTTTTAAACATAATTGAAAGCTTGATCGGCCCGAATATCGGATTAATTTCGGTGAACCTCTTTATTAAGCGACCTAATACACATCAATATGTGCAATGGCATACGGATGCCCATTCTTATCAGCAACTTAAACTTTTTGATCAAGTAGATTTGGCCTCGATGTTGATTGCGATCACTCCCAGCACAAAAGCAAATGGTTGTGTGCGCTACATTGCTGGCAGTCATCTTAAAAAATCGCGTACCTATAAAGATGATCCTTATCAGAACTGTCTTTTTGGGGACCAGTGGGGTTATTCAGGAGTCGCGGATTCCGAGGTGGACTTGGCGGCTGAAGTGATTGATATGGAAATTCCGCAGGGCTACTGCTCGATCCATGACATCCATACCATGCATGGCAGTGAACCGAATAGCAGTTCAGAGGAAAGAATTTTATTAAATTTCAAATTTTTTCCAACGCATTTAAGAGTCGATACGAATGGAGTGCAGCAGTATTTCAATTCTGCACAGAATGGTTATCTTGTGCGCGGGACTGATTTGGGAAATACCTGTGCTTATTCCTGTGTGGGTGGTGATACTGAATTCACTCACAGAAAAGCAAAGGTGTAGTATGAGTTCTGCTAGTAGGTTAACGGCGGCTGAGCTGGAAAACTACACGCAAAATGGATTTCTAGCTGTGCCACGTTTATTGTTTTCTAACGATGAAACGGAAGCCTTAAAACAGCGAGTGATTGCGGTACATCAAAAAGTAAATCCAAAATTTATTTCATTAACAGGAGTCCATCAGTACGATCCGATTTTACTCGAGTGGGCTCGTCGCAAAGAAATCTTAGATATTGTCGAGCAGATCATTGGCCCTGATATCGGATTATTTTCGACGACATTATTCTATAAAAAAGCGCAGACAGAAGCTGATGTGGATTGGCATCGTGATTCTGAATATCTGAAAGCCTACAATATGTTTGATAACGAGATTCGTCTGGTCAGTATCTTAGTGGCTTTAACGGAAGACCAACCCGAGCAGGGTTGTGTCGAGTATATCCCAGCATCTCATTTGAATCCTGAAATGCGCGATTATCGTGTCGAGTATGGTCAGAAAAAAATGTTCGTATCGGACAAGGGACTTGCCGATAGTTTAGTCAATGATGAGATCCTCTCCCAAAGAGTCCCTGTTCCGTTACATCAAGGACAGTTCAGTTTGCATGATATTCACACTCTTCATGGCAGCGAACCCAACCGAAGCTCCCAAGATCGCATTTTGCTGAATTTCAAGTACTTCCCGACAAGTCTGAAGGCCAATCGTGAGCAGGTTCTTCAGAAGCACGGCATTCAGCAGGATTTGTATCTGATGCGGGGCCGCGATCTCAGTGGCAGTTGCAACCTGTAGTTGAATCAGTACAGAGGTCTTCTTGTTCGTCACCCAGTTAGCTTTTTCAGGTAACCCCCGCCAAAGTCAATATAGAGGCCTTTAAGACGGGTTTGCGCCTTTCTCGGGCGTCATTATAGCTCTCACTTTGGCAGGGGTTTTTGCCCCCTATTTTTGCGCCACTTATTTGTGCATATAAATATTAAATACCTCTCGACCTTGACAGTTTTTTGAGGCACTCCATATTGGTTAAGCAAATTAAATTAACTAACCGGGATCGAAGACTATCCCGAATTTCATGGAGGTCATTTTTATGGCAAAAACAGAGTTGGGTGTACGCCCATTACACGACAGAATTTTAGTTCGCAGAATGGCGGAAGAAGAAAAAACCGCTGGCGGATTATTTATCCCAGACAGCGCTAAAGAAAAACCACAACGTGGTGAAATCGTAGCTGCTGGTAACGGCCGTGTAACTGAAGATGGTAAAGTATTGCCTCTTGAAGTTAAAGCCGGAGACAAAGTTTTATTCTCTAAATACGCAGGAACAGAAATCAAATTATCTGGTGAAGAGTTCTTGATGATGAGAGAAGAAGACATCTTAGGAATCATTCAATAAGGCGCCCCGCGCAGGAGGTGAGCGCATCGCGCGACACTGGACTGCGCTTGAACTTTTATAAATTTAATTCTTAAAGGAGAATTTCAATGAGCAAAATTTTAGTATTTTCAGAAGATGCACGTAGCAACATCTTAAAAGGTGTTAACACTTTGGCTAACGCTGTAAAAGTAACCCTAGGACCTAAAGGTCGTAACGTAGTTATCGACAAATCTTTCGGTTCACCACTTATCACTAAAGACGGTGTTACTGTTGCTAAAGAAATCGAATTAGAAAACAAATTCGAAAACATGGGCGCGCAAATGGTTAAAGAAGTTGCTTCTAAAACTAATGACGAAGCCGGTGACGGAACAACAACTGCAACTGTGTTAGCACAAGCAATCTATCGCGAAGGCGCTAAATTGGTTTCTGCTGGTCACAACCCAATGTCTGTAAAACGTGGTATCGACAAAGCCGTTGCTTTGATCATCGAAGAACTTAAAAACATGGCGAAACCAGTTAAAGGTTCTAACGAAGTAGCTCAAGTTGGTGCTATCTCTGCTAACAACGATAAAGAAATCGGTGAAATGTTAGCAAACGCGATGGATAAAGTTGGCCGTGAAGGTGTTATCACTATCGAAGATTCAAAAACTGCTAAAACTGAAGTGACTACTGTTGAAGGTATGCAATTTGATCGCGGTTACTTGTCTCCGTACTTCGTAACTAACGCAGAAAAAATGGAAGCAGTTTTAGAAAACGCTTACGTTTTAATTTACGACAAAAAAATCTCTTCAATGAAAGACATGATCGGTGTTCTTGAAGCGGTTGCAAAACAAGGTCGTCCATTGTTAATCATCGCTGAAGATGTTGACGGTGAAGCATTAGCAACTTTAGTTGTTAATAAATTGCGTGGCACTTTACACGTATGTGCTGTTAAAGCTCCAGGCTTTGGCGACAGACGTAAAGCTATGTTGGAAGACATCGCGATTTTGACTGCTGGCCAAGTGATCTCTGAAGATCTTGGTATGAAGTTAGAACAAGCTAACGCAACTCACTTGGGTGTTGCTAAGCGCATCGTTGTTGATAAAGACAACACGACTGTTATCGATGGTTCTGGTAAAAAAGCTGACATCACAGCTCGCGTAAACCAAATCAAAGCTCAAATCGAAGAAACAACTTCTGACTATGACAAAGAAAAACTAAAAGAGCGCTTAGCTAAATTAGCTGGCGGTGTTGCAGTTATCCACGTAGGTGGCGGTTCTGAAATCGAAATGAAAGAGAAAAAACACCGTGTTGAAGATGCTTTAAATGCAACTCGCGCTGCTGTTGAAGAAGGTATCGTAGCTGGTGGTGGTACGGCGCTATTGCGTGCTTCTCAAAAAATCGCGACTGCTAAATTCACTGAAGACGAATTAATCGGCGCTAAAATCGTCAAACGCGCTTGTGAAGAGCCAATCCGTCAAATCTCTGCAAATGCAGGTCTTGATGGCGCAATCGTTGTTGACCGTATCTTACAAGAGAAGTCTGCAACTTACGGTTACAATGCATTCAGCGATGAATACACTGACTTGTTAAAAGACGGCGTTATCGATCCGGTTAAAGTTGTTCGTTGTGCATTAACAAATGCAGCATCAGTTTCTTCATTGATGTTAACAACTGAAACAATGATTGCGGAAGCTCCGAAAAAAGACGCTCCAGCAGCAGGTGGCCACGGTCACGGAATGCCAGACATGGGCGGCATGGGCGGTATGATGTAATAGGCTTTGCCTATTCATCGACCGAATCATTAACAATAAAAGTTAATAAAAAAAGGGCTGATCTGAAAAGATCGGCCCTTTTCTTTTGGTTCAACATACAGCCAATATATCTACTATAAAGTATGAAGGCTGTTCTTCTGCCGAAAGTTGGGTATTGGTCTGCTGTGTTAAATCCGGATGCCGAATTGAAAAAAACGGACAGCGAATGCTGCATCTGACCGACACAGAAGATCGGGCAGAAAGCACAATCTCATCAAAAAAGCCTAAAACGTATATTCAATTCCCGCCTGAAGATTTGTCAGCTCAATTGTTCCGCTGCGAGCTGGATTCGTGTTGGTCACAGTCCCGCCACTAAATTCAGTGTTGATTTTGTTCATGTAAAGATCCACTCGCCCACGTAAATCCGGCATGATGGGATAGGTTCCGAAAACTCCAATGCTGGTGATAGTACTGCTAGTATCACCCGATGTTACCGGAGACTGAGACACCTTCTTCGCAAAATTGAAATCCATCTTAGCACCCAATGTGAACTCATTAACGGGAATAGCGGCCCGTAACTGCAAAGCCGCGGCATCAATATTTGTGTCGGTTAACGCTCTTGGGGCGCTTTGCGAAACTTTGGTTTGAATCGAACTAAATCCTACGGCGGCAGTTAATATAGGTCCATTATCTAAGATAAAGTCGTAGCCGAAAGCACCTGTTATGCGGAAGTAGCTATAGCCAATTTTACTACCGAAAGATCCGGGCAAAGGATTTTCGGTCGTGAAATTTAAGTACTGTGTGTTGAAATCAATAAATAGGTTTTCTGAATAGTAGAGCTGTGCTCCTAAATAAATTCCCGGAGTCCATCCCTTTGAAAGTTCAAAGCTATTTCCAGTTACAGGCACCACTGACTCTTTCAATTGTGAAAAAACCCCTTGAGCTGTAATCACACCCAGTTTCTGTTGTTCTGTGCTGTTATTAGTTGCGGTACTTGAAGTTTGTTTTGCGGCCTCCACCGGAGGAGTCACTTCCGGATTTACGGGCTGAGTTCTATGTGAGGGGATATCGCCGATAACGTCGCCATCACGATTAATCTGCGGTAAAGGGTAAGAGACAAAATCAGTTGGTAAAATCTTGCTGCCAGCTTCAACCACACCTGTTTCTTTTTCAAAAATAATCTGTGCGAAGCTCAAGAACGAATCCACTTTTGTGATTTGCACACGGGCGATAATTTCTTTTTCTACACCGACCATGAATTTTAGTTTCGGGTGACGGTTGATTTTAATAATCTGAGCTAAAGCCAGCTCTTGTCCCACCTGTACGCCATTGATTTGTCCGACATTCAATGTCACATCTAGCCCGCGTCGGCTTAAGACATAACCTTGATAGGGAAGTCTGTTTTTGATGTCGCGGTACATCTCAGCGAATTTTTCACGAAGTACAGAGACTTCAAAGGTCTCTTGATCTTGGAAGGACTCTTCCAGCAGTAAAAAACCTTGATCCTGTGTAAACAACTTCAAGCGAGCTGTTAACCCTTTCGGTCCTTTCGTGATAAAGGCCGTTAGCATCCCCTGTGCCTGAGCTTGGTTCAGTACATTTAAGACGCGATCAGGTTCAGAATCGAACTGTTCAATAAAGATATTTTTCTGGCTAGCAGGGAACTTGGCATAACCCCAAACTTTATCGCTTTTCAGCATATCCGTTAAAAGTTTTTCGATGGGCTTTGCGTAGACACCATTGACGTTGTCATAGACCGGAGCCAGCACCAGAGTTTTGATTAGAATCTTTTGGTCGGCTTCGCTGGTGTAGCGGACTGGAAAAGGAGTCTTATTTTTAATTTCATCAGAGCCTTGAGCTAATGCCGTGGAATTCACAAAAACCCCTGAAAGCAGGGAAAGTAAACCGACGGCCACTAATCGAAAAAATACCGAGGTGTTATTCATAGTTATATTTTCTACTGTTTCGCGGTGCCGCGCAATAAAGTCGACAGAGGCTGCTGGACTAACATCGTCCAGATCAAAGGCTAGCTTGCGGAAAAACATTTCTGTGTCTGAAAATAACCGCTAAAATAAGGGCATGAGTATTAAATGTTTGGTTGTTGAAGAAGCCGCCTTTATCCGACAAATTTATCGTCTTAATTTGCATGGAGTAAATGGTGTCGAGATCGTGGCAGAAGCACGTGATGGTGTGGAAGCTCTACGATTGATTTCAGAGATTCAGCCAGACATGGTTTTGCTAGAACTTGTTCTGCCTTTAAAAAGCGGCCTTGATGTTTTGAAATCCCTCCATGGCGTTTCACCAAGAACACAAGTCATCGTGATCTCATCGTTAGATGACGAGTCTCTTCGTGTTCAGGCAAAGGCTTTGGGGGCCCATGCGTATTTAACAAAGCCATTTACTCGCTCGCAATTACTTGGTGCTGTAGAGGAAATCTGCCAGCACTACGCCGGAGTCCAAAATGGATGAGTTAAAATTTGTAATAAGATGTTTTATTTTCTCTGCTGCTGTGCTGATGTTGACTCAGTTGAAAACAGGTAATGTGACCATCGAAAATCGCATTGAAGCTTCGTTGATGAATTCGCGCACAGCCGAGTTTGTGAATAAAGTGGCCCATGGTGGTGTGCAACTCATTAAAGATGTCGTGATGTTAGGAAAATCAACCTATCAAGAATGGGGTAAACCCGCTGTCACTCAAGTTAATGGTGATGGGTTCTTTTCATTACAACCAAAACGCGAAAGCGCAAGTGCTCAGGAAAAAACAAAACAGCCCGAGGCCGAAGACGGCGACGAGCTGTTATCTGAAGAAGAATAATTTAAATTCTTAAATTAGAAGCGTAAAACTATTTACCCGTACCAACATTACCTGATCTAACAGAAGCTGGTGCTGCGCGTACTGAGGCACTGTCTGGAAGAACGCGGCTGTCATCTGGGTGAAGGGTGCGACTGCTGTTACGTAATAGAGGGCATGCTTCTGGACCTGCGGCGAATGCGGCTGCACCAACAAACAAAAAGCTAGCAAAAAACATAATAGCGATCTTTTTCATAAGTAATCTCCTTCTTAATAAAAAGCGTACACTTAAAGACTATTGCGAAGACGATGCCAAGAAGGCTCTAGAAGGTGAAGTATAAAAATATAGTAATTTCAGTAGGTTATAAAAGTGAGCTAGTCGCGGGATAGACAATATTTTAGACACTTAGAAGGGAAACTTGCAGGCGTATCAGACTGATACGCCTAAAATGAGGTAAGAAGTAGGCTGGTAACTAGTTTCCTGTACCAGAGCTATCGTCAGATGAAGGAGTACTTTTACGAACTGGAGCTTTGGGAGCAACCACAGCCGTTGGAACATCTGGAGTTGTTAGACGGCCTCTTAAAAAAGGACGGCTTGGATTTTTAGAGATAAAAATGTGCTGGCCTTCATTTAAACTGGCTTCTGTTACAGAAGGCAAGATGGTTCTGTGCATGCGCATGTTGGGATCTTCACCAATATCGTCTGTATTGGCCGGAAGACGGCTTGTATTGGTGTGCTGAACGATCGGCATTAAGTCATCGTTCACTTGGGCATTAACTTCGCTAACACCACTGCTGGTGATGGCTAAGAACAAAATCGAGAAAGCTGAGATAAAACTTTTTAGCATAAATGCATCCTTACAAATATAAGTCTTTAGTTGCCGGAGCGATGACTTCCAGTAAGTTACTGAATGTGCTTGCTACCTGTGACGCTACTGAAGGTCCTTCAGCGCTGTCAACCTTTGCAATTTCGCCGTTGGGTTTATAGCTGACATGGATTGTTCCCAACCCCGGTCGTGTCACTACAGATGGTTTACCAAAGCGTTCTTCATAGTCAATTCGGACAACTTTTTTCGCATGATCTGTGATAGTGGCAATACGACCTTTAAAGTCATAGGTCATATTGATTTTTTGACCATCCGTATTTTCTGCATAAATCAAGTTACCTTTATTGTCGTAGCGGAAAACAGTTTGAATCACGGATACCGCTTTGCCCTTATCGAAAACTGTCGTCTTTACGCTCGCAACTTTTTTAGTCGCAGCATCGTGAGTGAATTCAACTTTTGAAATAGCAGATTCACGTGTTTTGATGAGGCCATCTGGGAAGTAGTCAAAGATAACTTTGTCGTTATTCTTTTTGATCGAAGTCGCTTTGCCATGGATGTCATGGTAAGTGATATCCGTTGTGCTGCCATTCGTGTTGGTTAACACACGCGACAACACCACTTGGCCACTTGGTAATTGTTTGTGCCAAAACTCGTAGCGATTTCGTGCAACAACATCTTTACCACAGGTTTTAACTACGCTTGACCAATAGTGAAATTTTGCATTTGTCGGAGAGAACTCATACTTGTAGTTTTCGACACACTTATCACGATCAGTAAAACCTACAACCCAGTCTTTGATGTTATCGTAGCGGATCGTGATAGAAGTTCTATCTGGCCATGTGGCTTTTGTTAAGTTGTGGAACTCATTGTATTCGTAGGTGTAAACATCTTTATCTGTTTTGGCCCACGCATTCTTATTCCAAACTAAATTTTCTTTTGAATCGTATTTGTATTCAGAGGTCAAACCATTAGGGCCTGTGATTTGGCGAACTTTTTTGTTGGGAAAGTATCGGAAGCTGAGCTTACGCGCATTATTATCTTCAAGCTGAGTCAATAAGTCTTGATCGTAAGTGAAGCGTAAGAAATTTCCATTTTTATCGTAGTTATGAGTCATGCGACCTTGTAAGTCGAAGCGTTGGTAACTGCCATCAGATAAGTTACGAGTATAGTGCGTTTTGTTAAACACAACATTTTCCACTTCACGTCCGTTGGCTAAGAATCGAGTTCCTTCTTTAACTGGAACTAAAACTTTATACTGAGCTGCTAAAGATGAACGCTTGTCTGAGTTTTCAACGAGTTCATCAGAAAGCTTTTTCCAGTAGTCTTGAGATAAAATCTTAAGCTTAGGATCGACCTTCATGCGTGCGATAATCTGCGCAATTGTTGTGTCGACATCTTTACGCGTGATTTCGCGCGGAGAGAAAACGATTTCTAAACCATCACCACACTCAGAAATTTTAATATTTCCTTCAGAAATAACTTCTAACTTAGTTTCAAAAGTAGAACACCAGCCGAACCCGAACATACCATTAAATAAAGTTCTGCTTTTATAGGCGCGCATAACTTTTAGATCGTAGCCATTGCCTGGAACTTGTAAGTCCGTCCAAACGTTAGAGTAGCTGGCGCTGTTCATATCCACCAACGCGTGAGCGGGTGCGTATGACAACAACAAAGACAAAACAAGAGCAGCACTGTACTTCATATTCAGGATCTCCATGATTACACTTTAATAGTAACAATCTTTTTAATCATCACTCCACCGATTATTTGCAAACCTAGCATACCGACCAGCAACAATAAGCCCAAAGTCGTACCGAACATCGGTTCTAGGTGGGTCGGGTCTAAGAAGTAAAATACAGCCATCAAAACAAAGGGAATACAAGAGACGATAATCCCCTGCATGATCCCTTGTGCGGTCATGGCTGATATTTTTTTCTCGAGCTTCTGGCGTTCACGAATGGTGGTGACGATAGTGGTAAAAGTTTCAGATAAGTTACCACCAGTTTCTTTTAAGATATTAACAGCCACGACGAACATCTGGACGTCGGCCTTAGGAATACGCGCGGCTAAGTCATTTAAAGCCTCTTCGAAGCTTTGACCGAATTGCGTTTGCGTGATCACTTGTGAAAACTCTGCGCTGACAGGGTTCCCCATGATCTCAATCACTCGTTGCATCGACTGCTGTGGATTTGAACCAGCTTTAATACCATTACCCATGATTGTTAGGGCATCCACCATCTGATCTACAAAAACTGAGCAGCGGCGTTCGTAAAGAGCCTTAAAAATAATTGGTGGCAATTGAAAGCCTGCAATACCAGCGGAAGCACCTAAGAAAAGTCCCACCGAAACATTGGGCCAACTGATAACAAAAAATAAAAAGCCCACGCCGAAACTAGAAAGTAAAAGCATGCGGTTAACTTTGGCTTCGTTAACTTCCATGCCCATCAACTTCATGTACTGTAAAACATCAGATTTTTTGCTGAGCCCAGCATTGGTCAGCTTAGTAAAAATTTTATCTGCCCAGAAGTAGATACTGAAGAAAACGGAAACGCCAACCAATATCATCACCAGCCAGTTGTGCTGAAGAATTGATTTAAGGAAGGGTATGTTTGTTAAATCCATAGTCTACCTCTTTAACCTACTTTTTTTACCACAGTGTTCGGTGTTGCAGGTTTTGTGGTAGTTTGAGTCGCAGGGCCTGTCGGTTTAGGTGGAGTTGTCTTCGGAGCTTCATTCGAGAAAATCTCCATTGGAATGTGGCCACCTTTATCTTTAATCTCTTGTACAAATGTAGGAACAGTACCCGTAGACTGAAATTGTCCTAAAACGCGTCTGTTCTTGTCATAGCCTGTTTCTTTAAATTTAAAAATTTCGGCTAGAGTGATCACATCACCTTGCATACCGACAACCTCAGTGATGCTGATAATCTTACGACTACCATCGGAAAGACGTACAATCTGAACGATCAGATCAACAGCGCCAGCAATCTGTTCGCGAATTGCGCGTACAGGTAATTCAAGTCCTGACATCATCACGAGAGTTTCTAAACGAGCCAAACACTCACGCGGAGAATTCGCATGGGTCGTCGTCATAGAGCCATCGTGACCCGTATTCATAGCCTGTAACATATCTAAGGCCGCACCATCACGGGTTTCCCCGACAACGATACGATCTGGACGCATACGTAAGGCATTGCGAATAAGATCGCGAATCGTTACTGCATTTGATCCTTCCATTGAAGGTGGACGTGTTTCTAGGCGCACCACGTGCTCTTGCATTAATTGTAATTCGGCGGCATCTTCCACAGTGATCACACGTTCGTGAGCAGGGATAAATTGCGAGATCATATTCAGTAGGGATGTTTTACCGGAACCGGTACCGCCACTGATGACGACGTTATAGCCGTACTCAACCGATATACGTAAGAAATCCAACATATTTTTGGTGGCACTTCCGAACTCGATATATTTTTCTGCCGAGATCCCACCTTTTTTAAATTTACGAATGGTCAATGCCGGCCCATCAAGAGACAGCGGTTCGATGACGGCATTCACACGACTTCCATCTTTTAAGCGGGCATCCACATAAGGTGTCGCATTGTTAATTTGACGTCCAAGTGGTGTCACGATTCGCTCGATAATACGGCGTAAGTGATCGTTCGATGTGAATTTAATTCCACTGAGCTGAACCTTACCACCCTTTTCAATAAAGATACGATTAGCACCATTGACCATGATTTCGGAAATAGACGGGTCAGCCAACATATCCTCAAGTGGTCCCAATCCAAGGGCCTCTTCAAGGACATCTTTAACCAGACGCTGTCTTTCATCACGCGGCAGGTCCGGAGCCTCGCGATCGACAATTAAACCGATATCGCGTTGAGTTTTTGCACGGAGTTCTTTTTCTTTACTTTCGTTGTCGCCAACTTCAGCTAGAATTTTTTTCAAGTCCACTGTGCGAATCAATTCAGAGTGTATACGTAATTTTAAAAGTGTCTTCGCATCGTAGCCATTAGGGTTGGCAATCGGTGCATCTGCTGCTCCAGCAGTATTAGCTGCAACAGGTGGAGCCACTGGTTTTGGCCTTTGAACATTTTTAAGACGTTGTAAAACGCCACCTGTGAGTTTTCTAACAATATCAAAGTACGCAGCAGAAAGCGGTGACTTAGGATTTGTCAGAACAAAAGGTTTTGAATTTGTTAATGATGCGGCTGTAGAGGCTTCATCGGACGGGATTAAACTTAAAGGAGCTAAGCCTAAATGTTGCCCGATCACCTGTGGAGCTAATCCTGAATTGTTAAACTTGTTCAGAATAAGCTGAAACATCTCTTTCGGAAGAGCCTGAGTCAGCAGCTCGTTAATCATTCTTTGTGTCTGTTGCACCACTAGAATTTCTGGCGTTGATACAATGGTGATGGCTGTTGCATCTTGCAAAACAGTATTTTGCATGGGGCCGATATCATTTCCTAAATCCACAACAATAAATTTGAAAGAGCGTGAAAGGAATTCGAAAAGTTTTGATAAGTTATCCGAAGACACAGAAAGAATTTCTTCTGGTCCGCGTACGGCGCCGAGGTAAGAAAATCCACCTGGGTGCGGAGTCACAATCTGCTGAAGCGGTGTCGAGTTCAATGACTGTGTTGAGTTCGCTAATTCACGTAGAGTTTTAACTGGTTTCAAACCCGTGATAATATTTTGATCGCCCACACTCTTAGAGTCGCAATCCACCAACAATGTCGGCACGCGAAGCTCCATAGCGATAGCTGCAGCGAGGTTGGCAGCAAATACTGATTTGCCGACTCCGCCTTTACCGCCAAGAACTGCGATAAGATGACATTGGGGATTTAAAGCCAAAACGACCTCCGTGTGCCTGATTTTCTTTATATTCTCACAACTTCTTTTCGACAGAAATGTCCAAACACTTTACAGAAAAGTGTAACGACAAAGGTCCGGAGACCTTTGTCTGGAGCGCTAATCACGCACTCGGAATTTCTTTTTAACTTGCTCAACACCCGCGCTGGCTGAGGATTTGATGATAGGGGTGACGAAGACAACAAACTGAGAATTATTGCGTGTGTAGCTTTTAGACGCCTCTAAAGTGATGACAGCATCAGGATTTGCTGGAGTTCCATAATTTGTTTCAGAGTCCTTTTTTAAGATTCCCCCGAAAGCAGCACTTTGGCGATCCCGCACCGAGATAGTCGTTTGAATACTAGTCGTTGTGGCTTCACTTTTAGATGGCGTCGTCACATTAACGGTTAAGTCTTTTAGTGTGATCAAACCCGAACGTTCAGATCTTACTGAGGGAACGACCTGTAAATCCACGCGGGCGGGCGGGGCCGGAGACTGTTGAAGCGAGCCATTTTCGCCGGCTATGAGCGCGCTACTCTGTACGGTACGTGAAATTTTTCCGGGCACATTGTCCTGAGTTAAAACATAGGCTGTATCCAGAACTTTTGCGTAGCCGTGGACCTTCGCCCAGTTCAGCTTAGGAAGTAAGTTACTGATCAACTGAGCTGTTTCACCGATAGTTGATGTGGGTTGACGATTCTCTGTCCCTGCCACAGCACTTAATACCGGAGAAAAAGAAAAATTAAATGATTTTAGATAGTTGTCATTAAACTTCACGAAGTGAGTTACGATTTGAATCATCTTCGGTGGAGGCTCAACTTTTTCTTCCTGAGTCTTAACTGTGATCAAATCCACAACAAGATCTTCCCAGCGGCCCTCATTCTTACGACCTCGGATTTGCACAAAGCCAGCATTTGGCGATGTTTCGATGACCATATCGGGAATATAAAGCTGCACGATTTGACGGATACGTTGTCTTTCGGCTTCGTTATTCACTTGGCCTTCAAGTTTGATATAGTCTCCGACCGCTGAAATTTTGACTTCAGGGTTATTCACGTCATTGGCGATGAATTCCACAATTTTTTTTCGGGCAATCGGGCTTAATGTCACCAGTGATTTGACGCGATCAGGGCCCCATGTGCTGATCACCTGTCCGATGCGCATAAGATCACGTGGGACAAGGACATAGCCATCAAGGTGAACAATTCCATTTACGATTTTAAACTCGATACCTTCAATGTCAGCTAGCATGGCCTGCACTTCACGCAGAGTTTTTTCTGCGGCGTCGTCACGAATATCAAAATGGATTTCGACCAGAAGCTGACCTGTTTTCTTATCGTGTAAAGACACGATTCCATTGCCTACATTCGTAGGGAAGAAACGAAAGAAATCCGTGCCTTCGATACGTTTGATGCCATTGCCACCATCGAAAAAATTGATACGACCCTTAGCGCTGATCTCGCGGTCTGGAATACGAAACTCTTCATCATGGGTAACACCGACAACAAGATTTAACTGGCGGCGGATTCTTTTGCTGTTGGGTCTTTCATCTGTTGGAAGCTCTGCCGTATTGACAGTGCCACCAGCAGTAGAAGTTAAAGGGCGTTGAGTGGGTAAATTTGTTCCTGGTGTTCCCACACTCGAGTTAGGAACATTACCCGGAACCATAGGAGCTCCGGTTTGCGCTTGTGCCGCTGTGCTAAGACCAAAACCTAAATTGAAAAGTACTACCGCCAAGGCAGATAAATTGACAAACTTCATCTGCCTTTTAGTGTAAGGCCTATCGGCCTAGAAGACCATTATTTGGTGCTAAGTTCGTAGGTGACTGAGATGAAGGTCCAGTTGGAAGAATACGTCTTTGAATGTCCTCTGCGGAAGAGGCTGGAACTCGTGGTGCCACTTTACGATCGTAAGGATTTCTAAGAAGGAAATACAAGCTACTAGAGTTCGTAGCGGCTAAATACACCAAATCTTGCGCCTCTTCGATGCGGGCCTCGATTGTAATTGTATTATAGCGAGTATCACCAGTAAGCGTCGTTTGAACTAAACCACGACCTGAAGGATCTCTTTCGATTGTACGTGGGATATTATTATTCACGTTGATCCCTGTCGCCAAGATCACTACGTCTTGCATGAGTACAGTCACTTCACGTTTTTGATTAACACCACGGCCAGAGTCAATGATCGCCAAAATATCTACGCGATCACCTGGGCGAATTAAACGTGCATTGGCACGATCATCACTGACGGGGATTGTAACGGCACGTTTTCCTGGGGATACCTGCGGTGCCATACCTGTTTCAGGGCCTAACTCAAGAATCTGATTCTTCGTCAGAGTTTGACCTTTTTTTATAGGGATCGCCGCAATACCACCAACGACACCTTGAATGTTTTCATAGGCATCGGGCTCGACATCTTTTCTGAGCTTTTCTTTAATTTCTAAAACGTTATCGTAGATCGTATCCATGTGACGGATATCTTCACGTGCGACCACAACACGGATCGTGTCTCCGGCTGCTTTTTCAATCTCGTTTCGTTTTTCTTGTGAGTACGAATAAAGTAAGAACGTGGCAAAAACACCAGCTCCGATCGAGATCCATAAATTTCTTGATTCATTTGGTCCCATGTCTTACCTCTCCATATTAGATAGTACTAATTAGGGTCTTCTCCACAATCGGCATTTACGCAGATCCCATAAACAGTCTTGATCCAAATTCTAGGCGTTCGTATGTCAGAATTGGACTTAGGTACGTATGTGGAAATCACGGTCCAGATATTATTCGGAGCGCCTCTTTCGCCATATTTACGATTTGCCTCTGAGGCTAAAGTTCGAGTTCTTTCTCGAATTTCCTCTTCTTCCCTTTCTGGACTAAAGGTGTAAGCAATTGAACGCTGAGTGGCTAGCCAATCCTCTGAAGCTTGTTGTCCGGCCTCTTCACCCTCTGCCAAGATTCCATGTACGCGGTTGTTTGAAAGTTTGTAGTTGTTCTCTTTTGGATCAGCGCCTGGACGCAGATACATTAAGTCGGATTTAAAACGGAATGTTTCTAAAGCGTAATTATAGGCTCCGATGGAATTTAGAATCCCTGAATGAATAGATCCGAAAAAACCTAAAGAAAAACTTAATATCACCACCAGCAAGAAAAGCATGGGGATACTTTCAACAGTGGCCATACCTTTTTCTGAATTCTTAAAGCGGCGTTTGCGCTTTGAGTCCACGATGGAATATCTAGTAAAAACAGAAGAGGATTTTTTTAACATCCGTTGTCCTCTCCTAAGCCATTAGAGACATTGCTAATAGTACTGAGTGTAGAGGGTGTCCCTGAAAAGCCTTCTAGATTGCCGTTTTCAAGTTGCTTAATACCAAGATCAAAGCGTTGCTGATAAAAAAATCTTTGGCAGTCATCACGACGTGGATGGCGAATAATAAAGGCACGTACAGGAAATTCGAAAAGAGATTTATCTTCAGCTACTGGGCCCAAGAAAGGAACTTTCAGCGAAGCAAAAAGACGTAAGTTGATGCGCGCGCTAGCACCAGTCCAAGGTTGTCGTGACAGGTTAAATCGATCTTCATCCGAAAGATCTTCCATCAGTTTTGTATCCAGTTTGGCGAGGTCTCCGATGACTAAAGAGTCTGAAGATAATTGAAACCAAGGGGAATCAGCTCCGTTCCCTGTTAAAAGGGGAAACGCCGCTGTTAAGTTTTCAAATTTTTGGCGCGCCTGTTGTTGTGCTGCGGGTTCATTGAGATTGGCTGCAGAGTAATTACGAGCTGTAGACCAGACAATGTATTGTGCGACTTCAATTGTCGCCAAAGAAAAAGTTAATGCGAATATGAAAATACCAGTTCCAATAACCATGACAAACGCAAATAGGAAGTCTGCGATAATAAAACCAGAGTTGCCATTGTGTCTGCGAGGGTTTCTTTTCATAGGCGCCTACTGCTCTTTCGGTGCCGAGCTCAAAGAGCGGTGAATAGAGTTCGGGTGACATTTACCAATAGTCAGATTATTTCCATTTTTTCCTGTGCAGCCATCGGAACGCCAAGTCCCATAGGCCGTCATAGCTGAAATATTCGTGATAGGATTTTCCAATAACTTAGAAATTAATTTTTCACTACGGACGTAGTTAGTGATGAACATGAAGACGCCCAATAGCACGACTAATAACAACATAGACTCAATTAGAAATTGGCCTCTATTGTTACTTAAAACTTCATGACTATCGTTCTTGTACCCATGGTACTCGTTTTTCTTCATCGTCACGTCCAACTGGATAGGGTTTAAATCCTGTCCCTGTCGCAATCTGAGTTTCGACTCTGGCCGCAAGGCGCATGCCTCCCTGATCAAACGCTTTTTTAGGCGCTGACATGAGGGTTGTCATGAAAAGAGCTCCCCCGATAACCAGTAGGAGCACGTATTCCAGAGTCATATTTTACTCCGATTAAAGCGACGTATTAGATACCTGCTTAGATATCCGTTGTTACGCCTTGAACGTCTTGTGATAATGACTCCATTTTGTCACCCACCATAGACTTAATTTTTGGTCCGAAAACCATTACAAGACCAACAACAACCACTAATAATAAGATGTACTCAGTAGCACCTTGACCACGCTTGTTGTTAACTAAATTTTTTCTTAAGCGATTTCTTAGATTAGATAATAACTTCATATTCCACCCCTTTTACTGTGATACCTACTTATCGTCTGTTTTTGGGAAAACTTAATATGTCGATATTTTTTAATTGTGTCTTTGTTTGATACATGGATTGAAACATGTCTGGTGTGCAGAAAAGCTCGACTTTGGACGTGTTTTAAAAGGGCAATTTGAGCTGCCCTGTGGTCTAGCGTAATCTGAGAGAGCTTAATATAAGCATTATTCGCAGCAAAAGAGGGGTCTTCATGCTTCCGAAGCAATTGATATTTATATATGTAGTCGGCGTTATTACGTTGTTCGTTGTGAACGCAGTAATGGGCTAAGACTCAAGAATATAAATTAGTTTCTTAGAACGTAAATATCAGAGTAGTTACGGCCTAGCTCTTCAGAGTCCATTCCATATCCTACAACGTAGCGATCTTCGATTGTTTTACCGATGTAATCGGCGCGGATTGGTAATTCACGGCGAGCTGGTTTATCCAATAAAGTTACAATTCTAAGTGAAGCCGGATGAGAAGCTAACAGGCGGCTTTTTAAGAAACTCAACGTGCGAGCTGTATCGATTACCTCTTCAATGATGATGACATCTTTACCTGTGATATTCAGGCTGATGTCTTTCGTCATACGAATAGCTCCGCCTTTTTCAGTAGATTGAACGTAGACGAAATCCACTTGCTGCATTAACTCCACTTTGCGCATAAGGTCTGCCGCGAAGTGAATAGAACCGCGTAAAGGACAGATAAAGATAATCTCTTTACCTTCGTAGTCGCTTTCAATTTGCGAAGCTAATTTACTCACTAATTTAGCGATATCTTCTTTAGATAAAAATGATGTCATTTCGTCTTTGATTTGAGCCATAAAATCTCTCTTTATATCTTTCTTATAGGTGAGTTGTTACACCAGCAGCTTGGGCCATTTTTAAATAGCGCAAAGCCTCTTGGTTCTTCGCATCGTAGCGCAAAATATTCTCCCACTGATCGACGGCTTCGGCAATATGATGGGAATTATAAAGAACTAAACCAAGCTTCAGTCGAGGAGCCACAAGTTGCGGGTCTGTCTGTAGTAAAGTTTTAAGTTCCTTGATTGCTTTATCTTTTTGTCCGGCTTGCACATAGCACTCGGCAAGGCGCAAAACGTAATCTGCTTTTCTAGAGGATAATGAGCTGGCTTTTAAATATTGTTCAGCACTTTCTTCGAAGCGTTTAAACTGTAAGTACATATCGCCTAGCTCGGCGTGCTTCTGCGCGAACTTTTCATTGGTATTGGGATCTTTTTGCTGCTTCTTGCTATCGACTAAAGCTTTAGCTTCTTCGAAGATTTTTCTAGCATCTTCGTAGCGTCCAATATCATTTAAAATAATCGAAAGCCCAACAGCGGCATCTGTGTAACCAGGGTCGATTTCAAGAGCTTTTTTAAACGTCGTGATGGCGCGATTGAATTTACCTTGATCGTAATAGATCGTGGCTAACATCTGCAGAACTTCAGGGTTTCTAGAGTGCAACAGCGTAGGTTGATTCAAAAGTGGTTCTGCTGTGGCGTAATCACCTTCAATAAAAGCGGAACGAGCTTCGTCAATAAGCTGCTGCGAAAAAGACTTCATTACTCCAGTCCCTCGCGCTTAGCTTCTTTGGCTTCATCCGACTCTGGGAATTTTGAAATTAAAAGTCCGTAGTACTGAGACTGCTTTTGGCGATCTTCCAATTTCTGTGCGCTTTTCGTGGCTCCCAATAAAGAGCGAGGTTCTAATCCAAAACCAGGGAACTTTCTGTAAGAACTTTCATAGCGCAGCAAAGCTGATGAGTAGACTTTTTGTTTAAAATAAAAATCGGCAATATAGAGTTCTTTTTCATTCAGCATAGTGAAGGCTTTACGACGATACTCTTGCGCTTGCGGGAAATATTCTGAATTTGGAAAACGGCGAATCAATTCGTTGAAGCTGTAAACAGCATCATTGGCCAATGCGATATCGCGATCAAACGTATCGGGAAGTTGCTGGTAGTAACTCATGCCGA
This sequence comes from Pseudobdellovibrio exovorus JSS, assembly GCF_000348725.1. Taxonomy (NCBI): domain Bacteria; kingdom Pseudomonadati; phylum Bdellovibrionota; class Bdellovibrionia; order Bdellovibrionales; family Pseudobdellovibrionaceae; genus Pseudobdellovibrio; species Pseudobdellovibrio exovorus. Next base: position 2,415,269 of record NC_020813.1, on the reverse strand, counting down.
TTTGAAAAATCACGTAATCAATACGTGCGTGTCGCGGATGTAACTCTCGAAAGTTTTGATAAGAGACTTGTGCCTCTGGATAAGCTTCACTGCGGAAGTGAACATCGGCAATAGCCAGCTCTGCTGCTGTGGCGTAGGAACTGTAAGGAAATTTATTTTTAACATCGTTGTAGCGTTGAATCGCAACTGTGTAGCGATCTTTCTTGTCGAACTCTTGTGCGATGGCAAAAGCTTCTTCTGCTGTGGACGCAGTTTTATCGGCACTAGTGCATGAAAATACACTGAATGAAAAAATAGAAATAAATAATAATTTCAAGATCTTACTTGTCATTTTAAATGAGTCCTAGTGCTTAAACTGATAAAACCCGAAGGGTCCAGTGATGTCAAAGTGAATCGAGTCCGCGCTGTAAAATCGACATTATTTTTGTGCTGAAAAAACACGCTTATAAAATAAGCTAAAATATATAAACCTAAAATATAAACTTAAAATATGAGGCTCAGCAGCTCTAAATCAGATTGGCGCATCCAACCTGAAAAGGCTCCGGCGCTTCGCACCTGATAATAGCCGTCTTGCTTTTGTAAAACCTCAACTTCAAAGCCGGCGGGAGCTGCGAAAATGACGGGCTTGTTGTCTCCGGCTGCAGTTTGCACGGGTGCTGAATCTGTCATCACAATAGCCCGTGGAATTTTACTGTCTGCATAGGTGAGCCATGTGATACTGCTAAAAATAACAGCAGCGGCGATGGACATGATAATTGGCCACTTAGCTGCACGAGTGTAAAGCCCTTCCAGCACACTTCGTCTGTCGGCCAACTGCTTTTTGAAAAACAGAAAAAAGCTTAATAAAACAAACAGTGAGCTCAGAACAAACCAAAGATCAACAGGAACTAAGCCTGCGGTTTTTTTGAAGTTTTCAAAACCTGAGGCGTTCTTTGCGATGTGGGGCACTTGAAACTGAGTGGCATAGTGTTCGAAAGCTGTTTTGGCCAAAGAGTTCGATGGATTGAGTGTGACAGCTTTTTTCGACCAAACATAGGCTTTCAGCAGATCATTCTGTTCAAACGCAATAGCCGACATATTGTGATAAATCACCGAAGCCTGTGTATCGCTCAAAGTAGAGCGATCCTGAGTTCGACTTTGGTCGAGTAACTGTTGGTAAGCTTCAAGAGATTTACCCCAGTCTTTTTGTTGCTGAAAGGCTAAAGCCTGTTCGAATGTCGCTGGTGGTAAAGTGTGACTATTCTGAATCTGAGTGTCACTTGTGGGTTCACTATCCGGTACAGCGGATACAGCTACGTCAGTAGAAGACAAGACTTCAGAAGGTAAAGTTTCGGCGGTAGTGACGTCGGTGTCGTTTTCTTGCGGCATAATGCCAAAGTCTACAAAGAAGCGGGGTTCGTTGTCACGTGCTACTGCACCGATGTAAGATGTTCTGATTCAAACCAATTTAGAAATTATTGGGCTAAACAACGCTAGGTAAATGCTGGCGTAAATAGGAAAGGTAAATCATGTTATCTCTTTTCAAAAATACTCTTAATCATGTCGCAGCTTCGGATGAAACTTTAGTTGGAAGACGTATTGATCGTGATCCCGCAGTTGAAAGTCTTGTGCGTGATTTAGTGGATGAAGTGAGTGCACATAATAATTCCATTGATACGGTTCGTGGTCCTAATGAATCTTTAAAAGTACAAGCGCAAAAGAAAGCAGAAGAGATCGCTAAATTACGTGGTCGTCCTCTGTACCATAACTATATCGGCACAGGTGCAGGACGTGGTCCTTTTGTTGAACTTGAAGATGGCAGTATCAAGTTGGATTTGATCAATGGTATCGGAATTCACTTAATGGGGCACAGTCATCCACGAGTGATGCAGGCTTCTGTGCGTGGAGCTTTGTCTGATATTATTATGCAAGGAAACTTACAGCCAAATAATGAGTACTTACATTTAACAGAAAAATTAGTACGCATTGCTGGCCGCCGTAGTAACTTGAAGCACGCATGGTTTTCAACATGTGGAACAATGGCGAATGAAAATGCTTTGAAGATGGCTCGCCAAAAAAATTCTCCAGCGCGATTTGTATTTGCTATGAAAAATGCTTTTGCCGGACGTTCAACGATGATGGCCGAAGTGACAGACAATGCGGCTTACAAGCAGGGCTTGCCTGAGTACAATGAAGTTTTAAGAATTCCAAATTACGATAAGCGTGATCCACAAAGTATTGAAAAAGCTTTGCGCGCGATGAAAGAACAGTACGCTCAACATGAAAAAGATGTGTCGTGTTTTGTATTTGAACCGATGCTGGGCGAAGGTGGCTTTGTGCCAACTCCACGTGAGTTTTACATCCCGATGTTAGAGTTCTGTAAACAAAACAAGATCGCCGTGTGGGCAGACGAAGTGCAAACATTTGCTCGTACGGGTGAATTCTTTGCTTTTGAAACGATGGATTTAGGACAGTACATGGATATCGTCACTATTGCGAAGACAGTGCAGTTGGGAGCCACTCTTTACACGGAAGAGTACAACCCAAAACCAGGTTTAATCGCAGGGACATTCTCGGGCGGGACGTCATCAATGGCAGCCGGATTGGAAATTCTGAATATGTTAGAGGAAGGCTATTTGGGACCAAATGGTCGCATTCAACAAATTCACCAACGTTTTATCGACGGATTAAATAAGCTAAATGAAACCACATGCAAAGATTTAACACGAGATGCAGGTGGCATGGGATTGATGATTGCGTTCACTCCGTTCGATGGAAAAAAAGAACAGGTTGAAGCGCTAGTCAAAAAACTTTTTGCTAATGGCTTGATTGCATTCAGTTGCGGAAAAGACCCTGTGCGTATTCGCTTCTTAGTGCCAGCGATTATCCAAGATTCAGAAATTGATTTAGCATTACAAATTGTAGAAAAGACAATTTTAGAAGGGCTCTAGTTTGAGTCTTGTCGAAGTTTGTCGCAAGCTGATCTCCATCGACAGTTGTCCGACCAGTTCAACTGTCGAATTGGTAGATTACTTGGCGCAATTAGCAGAGCAAGCTGGCCTGCAAGCGGAAGTGATGCATGAAGTGCAAAACGGCATTACGCAGGCGAATATCATTGTGCGGACTCCCGATCACAAAGTGGGGGATCGAGAATTCCTGCTGCAAACGCATTTGGATACAGTCGATCCAGGAAATTTTGCTCTTTGGAAAAAAAATGATTTTAATCCCTATGATGCCGTCATTGAGGATGGAAAAATTTATGGGTTAGGTGCTGCTGAAGTAAAGCTGGATTTTATTTGTAAATTGAATGCTCTAGCAAAAATGAAAGACAAACCTTTCAATGCCTTAAAACCAGTTCTTGTCGGCACTTTCGGCGAAGAAACAGGAATGCAAGGGGCTTTAAAGTTAGTACGCAAAAATAAAATCAACGCCAAGTATGCTTTAATTGGTGAAACGAGCGATTTAAAAATTATTAATGCGGCTAAAGGCTTCGCCGTAGTGGAAGTGCGTATTCCCATTAGCGAAGAAGAAGTGGCCTACAAACAATCGCGTGAATTAGCAGAATCGACAACAACACAGACAAAAGTTTTTTCTGGAAGGTCAGCACATTCTTCAACTCCGCATCTAGGTGATAATGCTATTCAGAAGATGTTAGACTTCTTACAAAAGATGCCCGAGAACATGGTGCTCATCGAAGTCGATGGTGGCACACGTTTCAACATGATTCCAAGTCAGGCTATGGTGGAACTTGAAATGGTTTCCCATATTAAAAATCCGACGCTGCAAAAATTGAACAAAATTTATAAAGTTATTCAAGAGGTCGATGTCGATATGCGCCTTCTGGTGGATGAAGAGTTTGAGCCGTCCCATTCGACGTGGAGTGCCGGAATTATCAGAACACAGACGGATAGTATTCTTTTAGGGGGATCGTGCCGCATCTTGCCGAATGTCACACAAGAGCAATACGAACTGTGGATGAAGAAGATTCAACAGGTATGTGAAGAGTGCGGAGCCCAATTCCGTATAACCGATTATAAGCGTCCTTATCGCACGAATGATAGCTCAGTTCTTATTAAATCAGCGCAGAGTATTCTAGAGAAAATGGGTTTGGAACCCCGTTGTGTGAGCTTGGCTTCGACCAATGAGGCGAGTTTGTTTACTCGGCTTGATATCGAATGTATTTGCTTTGGTGCGGGGGTACGAGAAGGCAATGTGCATACTCCCGAAGAACATGTTAAGATAGAGGACCTCGAAAAGGCGACCGCCTTTTACGAGCAAATGATCGAAAGGTTTTGTTTATGAGTTTTTTAATCAGGTCTGTAAGAAGTGATGATCTTCAGCAACTGACCGATTTGGCGAAGCAATTTAATTTGCTGAACCTGCCGGGCAACCGCAAGATTTTAGCTGAAAAAATTGCCCGCAGTGAGGCTTCATTTGCTGGCGAATTGCCAAAAGATAAGTCGGAATATGTTTTTGTTGTGGAAGATACAGAAGAGAACTTAGTGGTGGGAAGCTCCTTGATTATCGCGAAACACGGTAATGAAGAAGTTCCGCATTGCTACTTTAAAATCCTCAAGCGCGACCATTTTTCTCAGGATTTAGGCTTGGGATTTATTCATCAGGTCTTACGTTTTCAAACGGATTCTGATGGGCCGACAGAAATTGGTGGACTCTTGGTAGATAAGACCTATCGTCGTCGCCCTGAGCGTTTAGGAAAACAAATTTCATTAAGTCGTTTTGTCTACATGGGATTAAACCCTGAGCGTTTTGAAGAGCGAGTGCTGTGTGAACTGACTCCGCCACTGACAGAAGAAGGGCGCAGTGAGTTTTGGGAAGCCTTAGGTCGTCGCTTCACAGGATTACCTTATCAAGAAGCGGATATGCTTTCGCAAACAAATAAAGAATTTATCGAAGCTCTTTTCCCAGAGGAAGATATTTATCTGAGCCTACTGGATTCTAAAGCGCGTTTGGTATTGGGACGTGTTGGTGAGGCGACCAAGCCAGCTCAACATTTACTTGAGAGTATCGGTTTTGAATATCTGGATGAAGTGGACCCTTTTGATGGAGGCCCTCATTACGGAGCTAAAACGTCTGAAATCTTACCTATTAAAACAGGAAAGAAAGTCACAGTAGGGGAATTGAAAGAGGCGACATTTAAGAGCCAAGGTTTAATTGGTGTCGGTTCTGACAGTTTCCGCTGTGTGATGAGCAGTTACGAGATTCGTGATGGCATTGTGGCTTTGCCAGCACGTGCACGTGAGCTGTTACAAGTGGAATCAGATCAACAAGTTTTTGTCAGCCCACTGGGAACTACTGGCGAAGGTGGAAGAAGGTCATCATGAGTTTAAAAAATATAACATTTGCCGGAGATTTCATTGCAGGCAAGTTTATTAAAAATGAAAAATCAGACGGACAGTTCAAAGATATTAGTCCCGCGGACTTAAAAGATCATGTTTTAACGATAGATTATCAGTTAGATCATGTGGATAGAGCGTGTAAAGCGGCAAAAGAGGCTTACATGCCATGGGCGAAATTGTCTTTAGACGAAAGAAAGAATTATCTTTTAAAACTGAAAGATGTCTTTATCGCGCGCGAAGCTGAAATGGCTGAATTGATCGCACGTGATACAGGTAAGTCACTTTGGGATGCGACAAGCGAAGCTAAAGCGCTGTCTGCTAAAATTGATATCACGGTGAAAGAGTCTGTGAAGCTGATCGCTGAAGAGCGTATCACCAATGCTTTACCACAAGTGGATGGGGTGATTCGCTATCGCTCACGTGGGGTGATGGCTGTTATTGGACCTTTTAACTTTCCGGCGCATTTGCCTAATGGCCATATCGTTCCCGCATTACTTGCGGGAAATACAGTTGTTTTTAAACCATCTGAACAGACTCCGGCTGTAGGACAATTGTATGCACAGATGATTGAAAAAGCAGAGTTCCCAGCAGGCGTATTTAATTTAATCCATGGTGAAGGCGAAACAGGACGTCGCCTTGTGGCCCATGAACTTGTGGATGGCGTATTGTTTACGGGTTCGTATGAGGTGGGATTAAAAATCAAACAGGAAACTTTGAATCACTACTGGAAAATCACCGCGCTGGAAATGGGCGGAAAAAATGCGACAGTGGTTTGGGAAGATGCGGATTTAGATAAAGCTGTTTATGAAACGCTTGTTGGTGCCTACATGTCGACAGGTCAAAGATGTTCAGGTACATCGCGAGTTATCTTACATGATAAAATTGCGGATGAGTTTACTGAGCGTTTTTATCAGGCTTCTAAGAAATTGACGATTGGTCACTGGTCAAAGAACCCATTTATGGGACCATTGATTAACGGAGCCGCTGTCGAAAAGTATATTCGTTTTCAAGAGATGGCGAATCGCGAAAATTGTGAAAGCTTAATGCGTGGTAAGGCTCTTGAGTTAGAACACAAAGGTCACTATGTGACTCCGAGTATTCATTTAGTTAAAAACTTCGATCCAAAATCTGTCTATCAAAAAACAGAAATTTTTGGCCCGAATGTCGCTATTTATCGTTCAAGCGATTTTGATAAGACAATGGAAATTGTCAACTCAACAGGATATGGCCTAGTCATGGCTCTGTTCAGTAAAAATAAAGAACTTTATGAATCGGCATTATTACAAGCGCGCGTGGGTTTACTTAATTGGAACCGCACAACGAATGGAGCCAGCTCAAGACTGCCATTTGGTGGAATGGGTAAATCAGGTAATGATCGCCCTTCGGCTCACTTTGCAATTCAGTATTGCACAGTTCCTGTGGCCAGCTTAGAAGATCCGACTTCATTGGATAAGACAAAGCTTTTACCTGGGGTTAGCCTTGACTAACAAGGTTCTAAAATTGAGTTTTATCAGCAGTGTATGCATCGCGGTCGCTCTTGTAGCGGCCGTTGGCTTTTTTGCTTATCAAACCGTGATGACTCCAGCGGGTAAGGGAACTGCTGAAGTTTTATTTGATATTGAGCCGGGTGATACACTTCCGCGCATTTCGGCAGCGTTGGAAGAGCAACAGCTTATTCGGAGTGCACGCCTTTTTCAGTACTATGTAAAATTCAAAGGTTTGGGGGGACAGCTTAAGGTGGGTGAGTACGCTTTAACTCAGTCTATGACTCCTGATCAAATTATTTCGGTTCTGATTTCTGGTCGCAGTGTGGCTCGTAAGATCACCTTCGCCGAAGGTTTAAATGTTTTTGATCTTGTTCAGATTTTTGAAAAAAATGAAATTGGGACTCGCGAAGAATTTTTTAAATTGGTCTATGATAAAGAGTTCATTAGATCTTTACTTGGCGAAGAGCTTCCTAGTTTGGAAGGCTATCTTTATCCAGAGACCTATCAGATCACTAAGTTTGAAAGTACACGTGCTTTGTTAACTCAGATGGTGCGTCGATTTCTACAGGTTTGGCAGTTAGAAATTGAACCTGTGGCTAAAAACTCAGGGTGGACACGAAACCAAATTGTGACTTTCGCCAGTATCGTAGAAAAAGAAACAGGTGCCGCTTTTGAACGACCACTTGTCTCTTCGGTGTTTCACAATCGCATTCACAAAAAAATGCGATTACAAACAGACCCTACCGTTCTGTATGGCATGGCCATGAAGCAAGGAAAGATGCCAAACAATATCACACGTAATGATTTGTTAACTCCAACGCCGTATAACAGTTACACCAATGCGGGCTTGCCTCCAACTCCTATTGCAAATCCGGGAAAAGATGCGCTTTTAGCAACATTAAGACCAGCGAAGACGAATTATATTTTCTTTGTTAGTAAGAATGATGGAACTCATGTGTTTTCTGAGACCTTGCAGCAGCACAATCAAGCCGTACGTGATTTTCAATTGAATCCAAAAGCTCGGGAAAACCGCTCATGGCGGGATTTAAATCAGCAGCCGCACCAATTGAATAATAAAATCAATAAGTAGTCGTGAGTGGTAACAGAAGTTAGTAAGAGTGATCTTCCGTCATCGGTTCGAAGATATGAAGATCACTGTTGTAACGGAAGGTATTCAGTCTTAGGTTCCCGTTACGATCAACAGAGGGCGCCAAGATATCCATGTGTCCATCTTGGTCTACATCTGACAAAGCCAGATTGGTCGCATTTTTATCAATGGTGATATGCACATCAGAGTCATGTAAAAGATCGAATTTTTGACGAAAAATCTGCTGTCCTGCTTCGGATTGCTCTTGGTAGATTTCAACAGAAATTCCGTGGGAATTCTTTACTTTCAAAATCAAAAATTGAGTTTGTTCAGGCCCATAAAAAGCTTCGATTTTGGCTAACAGTTGACGTTCGTCAGTTGCAAATAATGACTGCAGACGAGTTTGTACTGTAGGTAAAGATGACAGAATGGCAGCAGTCAAAGCGACTAAAAGTAAAATACCAATGATGATATTTTTTTTAGATGAAGAGGTATTATCTGCTGTATTCATGCTTCTCTATATTGTTATAATAGGGGGCATGGGTCAAATAAACAGAGATGATTTTTACAATTTAATAGCTTCTCGTAAGTCCATTCGTAAATTTAAAAAACAAGAGGTGCCCCATGAAGTTCTGGAAAGAATTTTAGCAGCGGCTATGCAAGCACCTTCTGGAAAGAATCGTCAAAATTGGAGGTTCTTTGTTGTTCAAGGGACTAAACGAGACGAATATTTGCAATATTCGCAAAAGTCATGGCTGGGTATTAAAGATGTTTTGCAAAAAAGATTAAAGCCATCTTTGTATGATTTCACAGAAAGATTTTTTTTCACATTAGGCGATGCGCCTGTTTTGATTTTTGCTTATTCCCATAACTCAACAGACGAACGCTATCACACGAGCATTGGCAGTGTTTATATGGCCGTGGAAAACTTGAATTTGGCGTGCCAGATTGAAGGCTTGGGTTGCTGCACGATGGGAGCTCCGCTCGAGATTAAAGATGAAGTGGATAAGTTCTTAGGTGTAGATCAGCTTGAAGAATACAAAAAAGGCGAGCTAGAACTTTTGTGTGGAGTCGTCTTGGGCTACCCTGATCACGAGCCCCCTAAAGCTCCGAGACAAACTGAAGGCCGTATCACATGGCTCAAGTGAGCCATTCGTCTGAGCCATTTTTCTCAGTGGTGCTCAGACGAAAATTATTAGGGTGAATAGGGCGAAGACTTAAAAATAGACTGTGAATTGAAAAGTTAAACCAGCACGTCCTCGGAATTCGTCATCCTGTCTGAAATCCAAGTGGGGAATTATCTGGTAATCTAAAATTTTATTATAAATGAGCTGATACCATGAAAGGGATAAGTTGTATCCGTTCAGGTGATAATTATCACGATTATCAGCATAGGTTAATAAGCTGTAGCTCATAGACGTGGTTTCGCTCAGTTGTTGCCCTAAGGTTAAACCTGTCGTGACCGAATATTTGTGGGCGTTGGCTTCGTAATCACCTTCGTTAATCCATGTTAGGGAATAGATATCACTTAAATAAAAATTGAAGTTCATCGAGTGAAATGTGCCAGGGCCTTTCGAGGCGCTAGCATAGAACTCGAGCTTGGGATTTGCTTTAAATGTTTGAAAGTCCCAGACGCTTTCAAAACCCAAAGAATGTGAAACTTGTAATGGGTCTTGTAGCTCAATACGCGGTTGAAAGGCCACACGAACAGCTCCTAAGCGACGGAAAAGTCCAACAGTCGCACCATAGTTTTGTTCGCGCGGGGTTTGACGAAGGAAACCACGACGCACACCACGTCCATCTTCTAATTCATCGTAAGTCGAAAACTTCAGATTCCAGTATTTTTCCAGATTATGAAAGCGAGGACTGACACTTAAAGCCGTTCTATTGATGTAGCCTTCACCCTCTTTAATGTAACTGCCATTGATCAAGCGAGCGTTGATCTTGCTCGGCTCATCTGTGATTTTTTTATTAACGAAGAAAAGGTCAATTCCCTCGGCGACGCTGTCAAACCAGTTTGAAATCACAACATTGCTATCTATGAAAAGTCGTTCAAAGGCCTGTGCCGCAGTTTCTTCAGGTTCCTCTTCAGTCTGTTCTAAGGGCCCAGTTTCATTTTGGGCAAAGCTCTGTGAAGTTAATAAACTCATAGCTAGAAACAGAATGGCGAAAAACTGACGCAAGCAAGTAAGGCCATAAAATTTTGATTGAATTTTATAAAGTCTCACCCGTATGCTTCCCTTGTGGCCCATATTAAAATGCTCAACATCAAAATGTTAATTTGTTTTTTTTTATTAGGCTATTCAAATTCCCTTTGGGCCTACACTCCGTCAGAGGGGAATATTTCTACGTATTTGGGGCCCTATTTTCACAAGAGCAATTTTGAAACCACAGCGTCTGGAACGACTTCTCCAATCCTAACGGGATGGGGGTTAGTGGTTCTAGGTGATGTGAATGAACGTGGAAGCTTAGAAGTGGGCATTCACTATCTGAATAAATACTATTACTCAGAACAAAATGGCATTGAGACTGTTGAAAAAAATGGTCTGTACCATGTGACGATGGGATATCGTTGGTGGTTTAAAGAGTACTTATCTGCTTCGTTGAGTTTCTTTTCCGCCTATTCATCCGGAGACCCTGTTGTGCTTTACACTAATGCTCCTGTGGGGTCTGAAGTCAAAACTTCGGCCCATGATACGGTTGAGTATGGGGTAGACTTGGCGGTGCAATTTGAACTGTGGAACCAAGGACTTTGGGGAGCAGTTTTAGATACACGCTATTCTTACTCGGTCACACCGAAGCCTGGTGAAAAAGCCGATCACTATGCCGTGATGTTAGGTCTGCGCTATACAGTACAAGAAAAGTTTCCAGAATCATCTTCGCAAGTAAGTGAAGACCAAATTAAGCCAGAACAAGCAAAGCCATAATAAATTAAGTCGTTAGCTCGCGAGTTTCTTTGTGAGAATTATTCCTATTGTTATAACCCACACGCCATTTGAAAAGTTTTACTAAAGTTTTAAATCCCACTTGCAGTGCTTTGGCATTAGAGATTTGATCTGTCGTGGACCAACGAATAGGTGAATACAAAAATGAAGTGTTGGTGCGTACAAGATGAAGCAGTAGGTCCATATTGAACGTAAAGCCATTGTCAAAATTCTGATAGGATCCATCTGCTAAATGACTATCAAAATCACTTAGGCGAAACAGATTAAGTCCCGAACCTAAATCTGAAATTTTTCTGAAAGTAAAAAGACTATAGAGCATATTTAAAGCGATGTTTCCGTATGTTCGTGTCAGGCTGTAGCCCGAAAGCAAAGATGTATCTGAAAAGCGTGACCCCAAGACCGTGATGCCATTATGTTTTTTAGATAGAGCAATCAGTTGAGGAATATCATAGGCCGTGGCTTGGTGGTCTCCGTGTAAGATCAGAAGATGGGTTGCTCCTGCGCTTTTAGCAAGAGTGAACGCCACTTTATGAGTCCCCCCAAGGCCGATGTTCGTGGAGTTTTGAAATACTTTAAAGCCCAAGAGTTCATTTTTTTTGATGAAGTCCAAAGCCACTTGCGGAGTGTTATCCTGACTGATGTTGTCGATGAGGAACACAGTTTCAATTTGAGCCTCTGTTTTGATAACCTCTTGCAGCTCTGAGATAACTCGTAAGATTTGAGGTTCACAGTTGTAACAAGGGATAGCCAGAGCAATTTTCATGAGTAAATCATAGGATAAGTTTGTGCGTAGCGCAATGAGATGGTGGTGACAAAAAAATAGATTCAAAAGTTAACTGTGTTAAGATGAGAATCTAAGAGTTCATTACATTCATACAGAGAAAGAATTTGAAACAGGCGATAATAGATATCCAAGAAAATTTATTATCTTTTTCTGAAATAGAGAAAAAGCTAGCGAGCGACTTCGAATCTCGGGATTCGCAAGAGTATCTTATAAACTTGCCATTAGGGGTGCTCTTAAACTCGGATTTAAAATCAGCCTCGCAACTGGTCAAGCTTTTAAGAAATAAGCCTCAAATACAAATTAAAACCAAGATCCCTCCTTCACAGGCGTATTTAGATTTTTTTGCTATTGGTGGGAATGAAGAAAGGTTTTGGCAGGTCCTTTCTGTCTTTCTAGAAGGACATGAGCAATTAACATGGAATTTGGATTACGAACTGGATTTAATTTCGATTTATAATTTTTCATTTAACTTAGAAAAAATTTTAGATTTGAATGGGCGTTTTAAACGCTCGGGCTTTAGTGACCATAATAGGGTGTTACCTATTTGCATTAACTTTGTTGAGAAAACGCAGGCTCCGTGGATGCTTCTAAAAGAAGGAACGGAAGAGGTTCTGGGACAACTGCAAATTTTAAAAGATTTTTTGTCACAAAGGCTTTCTTCAGAGCGCGCTCACTTAACTGGCTACCAGAGTTCAGATGTTGATCATGTGGAGGCCATTCATCACCAGTCTTTAAATGGCATCAGCTTGCCAGAAAAACGTAAACTCAATATTAATACTTGTCTGGCACTTTTAAAAAAAGAACAAGAAGACGGGAAAAGCTTTTTATATAGTTTTCCATTCTTGAAAGATTTTTGGGATTACTGTGCTCAATTTGACCCTCAGATAACTGAAAAAACTTTGGTGGCGACAAAAAATCAGTTGAACAAAGTTAGTCCGACCTTTTGCTTGGCTAAATGGACGACAACAACTCTTCATCTAGAAAGTGGAACTACCCATTCTTGTCACCATCCTCCAGTGCATAAGATACCGACACAAAAATTAGATGAGAACTTCTCTTCTTTGCACAATACAGATTATAAAATCAAGCAACGCAAAATGATGATACAGGGCAAGCGTCCTTCTGAGTGCGATTATTGTTGGAATATTGAGGACTTAAAAAGTAATGAAGTTAGCGATAGAATTATTAAGTCGGCGGCACCATATTCATTAAATCAGTTTGAAACTATCGTTAAGAATCCATATTCAGAAAAAATTAACCCTCGATATATTGAGATCAGTTTTAGTAATAAGTGCCAGTTCAAGTGCAGCTATTGTTCTGCTGATTATTCTTCGACATGGGCTGAAGAACTGAATAAGTTTGGAAACTATCAAACAATGTCAGGGGCCAGCACTAAGGAAATTATAAAAGAAGAAGATAATAAGTATGTTCAAACTTTTTGGAAATGGTGGCCACACTTAAAAGACGATATTCATACTTTGCGCATTACGGGTGGCGAGCCATTACTTTCGCCAAGTACATTCAAGGTTTTAGAAAGCTTAGTAGAAGAGCCTATCCCAAACATGAGTCTTTCTATTAATACAAATTTGGGTGCTCCTCCTGTACTAGTCGACAAGTTTATTGATTTATGTCGTGAGGTATATGAAAAAAAATCAGTAAAAACAGTCGAAGTCTTTACGAGTATTGATGCTTTTGGTCCACGTGCTGAATATATACGTCACGGATTAAAGAATGAATACTTTTGGCAGAATTTAGAAAAGCTTCTTCAAAGTGTGCCGCAGATGAAAGTTTATATTATGTGTACGTTCAACGCTTTGAGCATAACTTCATTTAAAGATCTTCTTAAAAAAGTTATGGAAGTTAACCTCAGACAACGTCATGCTCGTCGAATTTTTCCGTTAGATATTGATTTTGCGTATTTAAGACATCCTGAGTATCAAACAGTTAAAGTTTTACCATCTGAATATCAAGGCTACTTAGAAGATATAGTTCACTATATCGAGGAAAACCATTGGCTCAATTCAGGAAGTACAGAAATGGGCTTTTTGGATCACCATGTAATTAAAATGAAGCGTATACAAGAATGGATGCGCCAGCCGGTCTCAGATAGTTTTCTACATACTCAAAGATCGCGGTTCTATCAGTTTTTTTCAGAACACGATCGCCGTCGCCAGACCAATTTTGTTCAGACATTCCCAGAAATGAAAGAATTCTGGGAGTTATGTCAAAGACATCACGAAAGAGGGCTGATCTAGTATGGCGATATTAGATAACATTCCTTCTTATTCTGAGGCTGAACTTTTAGAAATTTGGAAACGCAAAGTTCAAAATATCAGATTATCTTGGTCTGAATATGAGCAAGGAAAGATTCAGCCAGAAAGTTTGCCATTCAAGGCCATAGTCGAACTGACCCAGAACTGTAACTTTAAATGTGTTATGTGCCCACAGTCATGGGAAAAGAAGTTCCAAAAGTACGATACTAACTTGAACATGCCTATCGAGACTTTTAAAAAGCTCGCAGATCAGCTATTTCCCTTGGCGACGTTTGTGGACTTACGCGGTTTTGGTGAAACTACGATTTTGTCTTATTGGGATGAAGCACTAGAGTATCTAGAAAAATTCCCATATGTCGATTGGCATTTAGTAACTAATCTGGGGGTGCCTAAGCCTCAGATGTGGGATCGTTTAATGAAGATGGGGTTTTCATTAGGGTTTTCCTGTGATGGTGGAACGGCCGAGACGTTTGAAAAGATCCGTGTACGCAGTAAGTTTTCTATTATTCAAAAGAACTTAGAGGCGATAAAAGAGGCGCGCCGGAAATATGGTAAAGGGTTTATTTATTTTATTTCGACGATCCAAAAAGACAATATTCATGAAATGAAGGCGATTGTAGAGCTGGCCCATCGCTACGAAGTGCCAGAAGTACAGTTTAAGATTGTACAAGGCTGGCATTTTCAAACCGATATTGAAGCTTATAATAAATCAGCTATTCAAAAATTTAGTTTAGAAGCTCTAGAAGCGGGTAAAGCTCTTGGTGTTAGCGTGATTTTTAATAATCATCTATTTACAGAAAAAATCAATCCAGAGCTTATTCGTGAAGTGAGCCGTTATGTGTATCCTCAGAATCCTAACTTCGGTGTTCTAGATGAAAAATACTGGAATGAAAATAACATGCAAGAAATCGACAGGGCGATTATTGATACACGTCGTGTTTCTGTACATCAAAAGTGTTTTAAACCGATGAGCTTTATCTATGTTGATTATGAGGCGAAAGTGGGCACCTGTAATCATATGATGTATCCTGACATGTTGGTTATGGGAAATTTAAAATCACAGGATTTAGGATCTATTTGGAATTCACCTAAATATTTGGACTTCAGAAAACAATTACTAACCCGATCTCCGCGGGACCCCCGTTGTCAGTGGTGTTTCAAACATCGCTTAGACGATTAAATTTTTTAAAAGCAGTAATCGCTTCTATTTATACGGACTGATACCAGTCGACGAATTCTTTTGGGAATGTCTGGGTAATATCTTTATTACGTCTTTTGTCATACTGTTGATAGAAAGATTTCATGTCTTTCCAAAGGCGTTCTTTCTCTTGAAAGTTTTCGTAAGGAGTTTTAACCACTTCTAAGTAGTCAATAAGACGCTGAATAGAGTCTCTTTCAATTTCAGCTAAAAACTGAGAGTCTTTGTTTTTTTCAAACCATCCTTTTATTTGTCTATGACGAGCATCGCGTAATTCATCTGGCAAGGCTAATGGACTCATAAAACCAGGGTGGCGTAAAATATTCAAAGTGACATAACCACAGGCGCTACCATATTGAGACTTCAGTCCCATCACGATTTCGATAAAATCGGTTATGGAGTATAAACATAAAGAGTTGATCGTCATCATAAAATGCAACGAGCGTATTTTTGCATTTTCTAATAGGTAGTGGACATTGGATAAGTAATGATTGAAATCCATTCCGTCACGGATATATTCGGCCTGTCCGAATGTGGACTCACAGCTCGTGTACACATCCATCTTATTTAAGAAATGACTCTTTTGAGCTAGTTTTTCTATCAGTGCTCTTGGGCTACCCAAATTTGAATTCATCGAAAAGAGCATATCTGAAGGGTTTTTTTCGAAGAAATCAAAAAATTTCCAGACATCAGCTGACATCAGAGGTTCCCCGCCTGTGATGCGAATTTCCTGTAAGCTTTGGGAGAGTTCTGGCCACCATTTCCAGAAAGCTTCAATATAGGGATTTTGCTCAGTGGATTTGAAAGGTGCGGCCCATGGGCTATCCGAAGTGTACTCAACGCCTTCTTTTGTTAAGAAGTTTTTATATGGTCCTTGTTGGCGAATATCTTGGACCCATTTTGTGCTGTAGGTTGGACTACAATAGGAACAGGCGAAGTTGCAGGTCCGATCAAAGGCGATTTCCAATGTTTTTAAATTTACATCTTGATCAGCAGGTAGAGTTGCGATTTTTTGCAGATCTTCCTCTGAGTAAATCATGGTCTTGAAGACTCGATCGCTAATATTGTCACGATGGATATCTTCAATTCTCCAGCAATACTCACATTCGCTAGGACGTTCACCTTTTTGCATTTGTGCACGGCACTTTTTTTTCACAGGAGTATTATGGATAGCACGTGGATTTTTTTTGATCTCGTCGATAGAGATCTGATGGGCTGGGGGGTGGTGACAGCTGACGGTACGCCCACTGCCTAACCAGATGGTTGCATTGTACCATTTTGCCGCACAGAAAGATGACGAAACCGGATCGATAACTCGCTGTTTGTATTGCAAGTAGGTTTCGTTATTCTTCTTCATTTAATAAGACCAGCTTTTTTGGCTTCTTTTTTTACCCAGTCTGGGTCGTGAAAACCTTCGGTAGCATCGCCATTGATCAGGGGTTGCTTTGTTTTTAAATTTTGATCTGGAATTTGATTAAACCATTCAGCTAGTTCAGGAAATGTCGTGACGAAATCTTTTTTACGTCTTTTATCATATTGTAAATAGAATGATTTGAAGTCTTTCCATAATCGAGCTTGATCATCCGTGGCTTTCTTATGGGGAGTTTTTACGACATCAAGATAGTCTACTAAACGCTTTAAGCCTTCAATTTCCATCTCGTGTAAGAGGGAATTTTGTTCATTGGCTACAATCCACTGTTGAATGGCGCGTTGTCTTTCCGCTTTGACTTCATCGGGTAGAGCCAATGGACTCATAAAGCTGGGAAAGCGCAAAATATTGACGCTAAAAACAGGGAAAAAATAGCCAAACTCTTTTTTTACCGAGAGCATCCAATCCAAGAAATCTGTAATGCCGAATAAACACAAAGAGTTGATGGTCATCATGATATTCAAAGACTTGATGTTTGCATTCTTACAGATTTTGATGACGTTACTTTTGTAGTATTCGTAATCTAATCCATCACGAATATATTCAGCTTGTAATCCAGTTGTTTCGCAGCTGGTGTAAAGTTGAAAGTTCTTAACGTAATGGCTACGTTCAATAAGTCGATCAATTAAATCAGCTTTAGCGCCCAGATTTGAATTGATAGAAAAGGTCATCTGCTCTGGGCTACCATGGGTCTTAAAGTAATCAAAGAGTTTCCAAACCTCATCTGACATCAAAGGTTCGCCACCCGTGATACGTAATTCCTGTAAGGTTTGTGATAGTTCTGGCCACCACTTCCAAAAGGCTTCGACATAGGGATTATATTCACCTTTTTTATAAGGCTCGGCCCAGCTGCCATCGTGATGATAGGCTCCGGCGCCATCTGTAAGTAAATTCTGATAGGGACCATTTTGCTTGATATCTTGTCCCCATCTTGAGCTGAAACCAGCATTACAGTATGAGCAAGCAAAGTTACAAGTGCGCTCAAAAGCAATTTCTAAAGTTCTAAGATTGATATCAGCCGAAGGGGGGGAGTTCTGGGCTTCTTTTAAAAGCTCATCATCATAAATAACCGTTTTAAATACACGATCACTAACATTACCACGTTTGATATCTTCGATTTTCCAACAGTATTCGCATTCGGGGGGGCGTTCCCCTTTCAACATCAAGGCACGCATGGTTTTTTTGTGAATGGTGTTATGAAGTGAACGTGGATTCTGATGAAGTTCATTCAGTGGAATTTTGTGAGCCGGAGGATGGTGGCAGCTAGTAGAAGCTCCATGTCCTAGCCAAATCGAAGCGTTATACCACTTAGCTCCACAGAAGCTATCAGAGATAGGATCAATAACTCGTTTTTTATAGTCTAAGTAAGACTCATTGGGCTTTTTCATTCGTAATTTGCTAAGTGTACCACAAAAATTAGTTTCAGTTAGATTATAAACTCATGTTTCAAAATGAAATTTTAAATTGAAAGTCATTGCGACGCATTAGACACTTCAAAGCACTCAGGCTGAGAAAATTCGGCAGCTAGCTCTGGGAAGACTTCTGTGAAGCGCTCTTTACGTAAGCGGTCTAATGAGCGCGTGTACTCAATAAACTTGTTGGTCAGCTCGGGATAATCTGTATTTGAAAATAGGCTATGTAGCTCATTCCATTTATCAGAGGCTATGTGGCCTTTCAATTGAGCTATTTTTTTCTGCCGTATAGGCAAAGGTAAGGCCTTGGGTCCTAGGTACTCTGGATCGTTTACGTAGTTGTAAGCTACAGGTAGGTTCAGGTGTTGAGCCCAGCTCCAGTACTCATCAAGATAGTAGAAGTTATAGGCGCTGACTGTTTGCATAAGTGAAAGCTCAAGAGGGAGCTTTTTCAAAGTTTGCAGATTTTTTTCGATGGCATTCCAGTCAGCTGGATATCGGATATATTTGTTTCGTTTATCCAAATCATCTACAGAAACTTTAACGACAACTTTTTTGAAATGAGGCCACAGATCAAGGGCTTTAGGGGAAAGAAGAGTGCAGTTAATGCTATAGATTAATTCGATTTTTTTAGCATCGCCTTTTTCAATAAGGCTTTGTAAAAAAGAAAAGTGTTTTTGGCTGAGCATTGGCTCGCCGCCATTAATGTAGATGGTTTTTAGACTCTTGGAAGATGCTGTAAGTAAGCCGTCCCAGACCTCTGATTTTTCAGGCCATGAAAAGCCTTCGTTTTTACAATTATATTGAGTTAGGTAATTCAACTCTGAACTAAGAGCCTCATAGTCTGTTGTCCATTTCGAGCTTGAAGCGGGATTACATGTACGACATTTTAAATTACAAAGATTGCCGAGTCTGAGTTCTAAGAATTCAAGATCTAAAGACACAGCACCAGATGTGTCTGTTCGGGATTTAACTTGTTTCAAAGTTTTAGGGTATTGAGCATTTTCATATTGTCTTTTGCTTTGTAAACCAGCGTCTTCATGGCGATAACAGACTTCACAGATTGGCGGGCGTTTGCCTTCCAGCATTTGTTTGCGCGTATTACAGAAAACTTCACTATTCAAAATTTCATCTAAAGAATTTTTTGTAAGATTTAACAACTGCGATTGACTGTTCTTAGCCATGCTGGCGGCATCACGATGGTCCGAGATACAACAAAGACTGACCTCTCCACCGGGATGAGTTGCAAGATGATTCCATGCCAGCACGCAAATTGTTTTTGAGTCCATTAAGATGACTCTCCCACAGCTAATGCGCCATTTCAAATAATTTAAGTTTCTTTTTGCAGCAGAACAGATGGTAGGATTTAGCTGCTAGGATTGGTAATGGCTAACGGACAAGACGACGATCAAAAAATCAAAAAACGAATTCCGTTTTCGAAGAACAACGCGTTTTGTATAGCGCCGTGGACTCACACCTATATTTCGCCTCAATCCGAAAGACGTATGTGCTGTGCTAGTCGAGAGCAACATTCGTTCATGCAGCAGTACATTGATCAGGCTGGTGAAGGAAAAACAGCGTCGTATCAGCCTCTTACATTAGAAGAACATTGGAATAGCGATCATATGCGTTCAATACGTCGAAAGATGCTTTCTGGTGAAGCCCCAGCAGAGTGTATGGTTTGTAACGAACAGGTATTGAATATCTATACCTACAAAAGTTACTTCAATAAGGTCCTTTTTCCACATCATATTCAGAAAGCCTATGATTTAACGGATGATACAGGTCGAACAAGCATGAGACCAGTTTCATACGATTACCGATTAGCCAATACATGTAATTTCAAGTGTCGCATGTGCGGCGAGCCACTCTCGTCTAGCTGGGAGCAAGAAAAACGTCAGTATTCAGAGTGGGATCCTAATCGTGATATCTGGATGCAGCCACATATAAATGCTGAAATTAAAAAGTTTCAGCGTGAAGTGGTGGAACAGGAATTTGCTCGGGCTATTACCAGCGGTACTATGGAAGAAATCTACTGGGTTGGTGGTGAGCCGTTGATGTGGGAACAGCACTGGCGGTACATGCAAGATTTGGTAGACCTTGGATTTTCTAAAAATGTACATGTTCGGTATAATACGAACCTCAGTAAAATAGTTCATAAAGGCGTTCATCTATTCGATGATATTTTACCTCACTTTAAATCTTACAATGTGTGCGCGAGTATTGATGCTGCGGGTAAGGTCGGAGAGTTTGTCCGAACTGGACTTAATTGGGAAAAGTGGCTAGAAAACTTCAAAAGCGGCCTGCCTTACATGAAAAAAAGAGGTGCAGACTCTCTTATCATGGATGTCACTTTGACGTTACCAGGTCTCTTCGGAATGAAAGAGCTTCACGATTTAGCTATAGAACTTGATGTGAAGATGTATGTGAAAATCGTTTTTGCTTTTGATCCAAGCATCGTACTTTCGCCTTTTGCGGCTCCAAAAAAAGTCTTACATTCTATTCTAGATGATTTGCTTCGTGAAATCGAACCCAAGGCCAATTCAAAAACAATGGTCTTGGTGGAAACACTAAAAGAAATGAAAAATCGTCCTACATTTGAAGAAGCTTATCCTGACACTTATCAAGAGGGCTTTTTACGAGGACGTGATCAACAACGTAGATTAGCTCGCTATAGAAAAGATGGGGAAGAATCCCGTTTAACTATAGAACAGATTTACGAAAGAAATCCAGCCTTGTCCCAGTGGTGGAACTCCTAGGGTGGTTATTTATATTTGAGCGAAAGCTTTCTTTCGATGTGCGCCGACATTCCCTAAAAATATACGAGGATCATCAAATACGGGGTCCTTCAACGCTGTTAAGAAATCTTGATGTTCTGGGTGATCTTCATACCAAACGGCTTTAGAAGCAAATTCTTGAGGTGATAAATGTCCCCAATCATAGATAAGTAGATACCATACACGATTGAGGTTTTTATAGGATAAAGCCCAGCGGGCAAAATCAGCCATTTCTTTATAGTTATCTTTTTGAACTACAAAATTCATATTCCACTTACCGATGTTGGTTAATTCACGATTTGAAATCATGGAATCTAAATTATTCAAATTTTTTACAAGTGCTTTGAAGTTGCCGCCACGTCGAATTTTTTCATAAGTCGATTCGCAGGCGGCATCAATAGAAACTTCAATATGATCGATTTTCTGAGCATACGGATGCATTAATCGTTCACGTGTCATCAGGGTACCATTGGTAGCGAAACGAATTTTAAAGTTATCATCTTGTTTGATATTTTGCAGAAAGCTCCAATAGAAAGGTGAAGCAAATCCATCACCAGAGCTGGTAATTTGCAAAGTTAGTTGGTAGCCACCTTCTAACAACTCTTGAATTTGTCGAGTGACAGCTTCGTGTATCTGCAAAAGTTTCGCAGGAGCATTATTTAAAGAGTGTAATATCCGCTCATTCCGGCAAGAGCCACAATATAAATTACAAGATTGATCGTAATCTAAAAAAAGAAGAAGTTTTTTCTGATTAATTTCTGGAAGTTTTTCTAGAGGCATTAATGGCTCGGTCACTTTTCCTGCATGGATATAGTCAATCATAACAGGACAGATATTCGAGTCGCACATTTTAAACGAACCATCCTGCACGGATTGCTTGGCCTCGCGCGAGACAGTGCCATCTATAATCTTCAGTAGACTTGTTTCTGTAATATTACCGATAAAAGTGGGCATCCAATAGAAACAGCAGTTAGCTATATTGCCATCTGGATTTATATGAAATGCTGTGAATGGAGTAGAGCAGGTAACTTTTTTCAAGACTTCGTAGTGTTTTGAATTATCAAAGTAAGTGACAGTTTTATTGGAGGGAGTGTATCGAGTGGCACGATAATCTGCAGTGGACTTACTCGGAATAGGACTTTTTTTTCTGAAGAACATTCTATTCAAATTCTATTTTCAAGAAGGGAAAATGTATAGATACAATGTAGATTGTAGTGATTTGAGACTGTCCCAATAACAGCAGCGCGTCACGAGATATTGGTCGAATTTCAGATAGAGAGGTTCTACGATAAACCTATGTCAAAATTTAAAGTTCTTTTGATAAATGTAGCGGTTCTTACAGCTATTTTGGTCCTTATGGAATTGCTCGCGTCATTGAGCTTCCTTTATATTAAAAAACCAGACCATATATATAACTATAGTTACATGACTTCGTATGATTACGATCCGTACTTGGGGTTTCGTGCTTATCCATATCCTATGTATGGCCAAATGGATCGATTAAATCCGAAGTCGATAGTGCTTCTTGGGGGCTCGACTGCGAATGGAGTGGGTGTTGTTGACAGGGAAAGAGCATTTTTCCGTTATTTAGAAGATGACCTAAAGGCAAAATGGGGGAGCGAAACAAATTTAATTAATCTGGGTGTGCCAGGCTATGTTTCTAATCAAGAGTCTGCGTCTTATAAGAATTATATTTTTAACAAAAAAATAATTCCTCAGGTGATTATTTCATTAACGGGTTTTAATGATGCCTATTTTTATTTGTTCAGAACTCTTCCTATTGGAAATCATGAATTTAACTATGCCTTTGAGTTAGTTTTTAAAAAAGGTTACCCAGATCCTGATAAGACATCGGAAAAGGTTAAAAACTTTGTTCGGAAAAGTAATATTTTTACACTTTATCATGTGATGACGTCTAAGACGAAACCAGCATCTCCTATTCAATTGTCATCTGATATACATGACCCTTTTCAAACGACTTTAGAAGGTCCGTCATCACAGTTGATTCAAGAAGTTGCTGACAACTTTCTAAATAATGTTTTAGCGACAGCGCTGTTGGCTAACAAAAAAGGTTCTAAATATGTGGTGGTGCTTCAGCCGAACTATTACTATGGTGGTGAGCTGACAGTTATAGAAAATGAATGGTATGGAAACATGGATGACTTGCACAGATGGATAGAAGATGTACGTCGTCGAGAAGAAGCCTTTGAACACTTCTATTCTTTGGTTCTAAAAGGGTTGATTGAATTTAAAAAACAAGGGTTATTGGACTATCTTGACTACAGAGGAATATTAGCTGATGCAGGACCAGTCTATAAAGATCCAGTTCACTTTAATGAGCATGCTTCAGAAATTCTAGGACGCGAGCTGGCTCGAGAATTGGCGAAAATAGTTAAATGAGTAACAAAATACAATTACCACAGGTTTGTATCCTAGCCGCAGGACAGGGGAAAAGAATGGGAAGTTTGGCAAAAACGCTAAATAAGTCACTTTTTCCGTTAGATAGAAAAGCAGTATTAAGCCATATAATCGCGAAGTTCCCACAAGGTACAGAATTTGTGATCGCCGTAGGGAACAAGGCAGAGCAAGTAAAACAATATCTGTCATTGGCTCATCCTGCGTTACTAGTGACCTATGTCACAGTCGAAAATTATAATGGAATAGGTAGTGGCCCCGGACATTCCGTTTTGTGTTGCAAGGAAGCTTTAACCAGAGCATTTTACCTTGTTACAGCGGATACACTATGGACTGATGATACTCAGAGCTTTCCAATTGATAAAAACTGGTTGGCTGTGTCATCCATTGATACGGATGAGACGAAAAATTACTGTAATGTCATTTTACAATCTGACCGCGTAACCGAGATACGAGATAAGGTCTTGGTAACAGATGTACAATCAAAAGCTTTTACAGGTCTAGCCTTTATAAAGTCCAAAGATTTATTTTGGAAAGGTCTTGTC
Organism: Pseudobdellovibrio exovorus JSS; assembly: GCF_000348725.1. Taxonomy (NCBI): domain Bacteria; kingdom Pseudomonadati; phylum Bdellovibrionota; class Bdellovibrionia; order Bdellovibrionales; family Pseudobdellovibrionaceae; genus Pseudobdellovibrio; species Pseudobdellovibrio exovorus. The sequence goes on along the minus strand of NC_020813.1, from coordinate 2,391,581 downwards.
GCAGAAAAAACTGAAGACTCTAAAGAAAAGCAATTAGCCGCAGGATTTAATGAAATAGTGAAATCAGATGTTTTAAATACGATTGATATCAACTGGACAGATGTTGGTACTGAGGAAAAGTATCTTGCTGTTGCACCGAATGATTTAAAGCGAGCTCTTAATAGCGAAAATGAAATCTGCTACTTTGTTGAAAATCGTAATCTTAAATTTCCATTAGAAAAAATCGAAAAATAGGATTATTAGAATGTTAAGTGGATTACATTACTTTTCAGCGTCACCATTTGTTAAGATATGTGAAATACTTGCGTACATAACAATAATCTTTTTAATTCCTCTGGGTGTATACTGTCTTTATAAGCAGTTTTTAAAAATTAAGAACACAAAGATTAAATTTTTTGCTCTAGCTTTGTGCTGTTCGTATGGATTGCTTTTCTATATGTTCATACCGGGTTTTACAAGTGTGGATGATGGGTTTGCCTTAACAGAGCTAACCAAAGGAAATGCATGGGGATGGCAATCTTTGACCTACTCCTTTTTCTTATCTGTAGGAATGATGATTACAGGTGGCTTAAGTTTTCCAACGATCATGAACATTCTATTATTTTTGTATTTGTCGTTCAAGGCATTGAGCTTTTTAGATAAGGCAAATTTATCAGAAAAAAAGAAGTTGCTCTTATGTGCTGGTTTTTTTCTTTTGGCTCTTCATCCCTTCAATCAAGGATTATTGTTGTTTCAAAATAGGGACACTTTGTTCTCTTTACTATTGATGCTATTAGGAATGTGCTTTATCTCAAAAATAACAGGTATCATTGATGTCATACTTTTTTCCGCTCTGGTTGTTGTCTTGGGAGATCTTCGCCAAGAAGCTAAAGTTTATTTAGTAGTCGTGCCAATTTTATTCTATTGGCTAAAACAGTGGAATTGGAGCCAATTAAGAGTTTATATTGTATCCGTATTGTTGCTAGGCTTTGGGTATTATAAATTACTGCCACAGTACCTAAATACGAACCCTTACTCGTATCACTATCAACTGACAACATACGTTTTGCCACTAAGCCAAATTTTTTATGAAAAGCCAATTTCTGAAATATCAGAAGAGCATATTTCGAACATAGATGCTGTTATTAGTACAGAATCTTTAAAGTCAAAATTTAATCCTGTGGATATCGATCCGTTTCACCACGGAAAAGTAAACTGGGACATTAGTTCTGAGCAAATGGAAAAATTCAAAAAAAGTGCGCATGTACTTTTGCTAGAAAACTGGAGGATTGTCTTAGATAATAGGATATATCTAACAAGAAGTATGTTGAATTTGGGTGAGCCATGGCCTCTTTTCTTCCAAGATACATTACGAGAAAGTCCCGAAGATTTTTCTGAATTTATGACTCGATTGTCTTTGAAAAGTGAGGATTATCCGATTTCTAACTTTGCTGTAAGGTATAAAAATCTTCTAAGTGCTAGTATTAACAACGAGATTCTTTTTGTAAAAGTTTTCGGCTCTTATCTTTTACCTCTTTGTTTTACTATTATGATGCTTTTACTTTTTAAAAGTTACTCTGTATTAGCTAGCATGGCCGTTCTAGTAGCTATACGATTGCCGATATTATTTATATTGGCCCCGGCTGGATATTTAAAATATATATACTCAATTTTCCTATTTTTTACTTTTGGCCTGTTAATCTACCTAGTTCAGCGCTTTGAAAAAAATGGAATTGATCATGAGGCGTGATCTTAAAGTTCATACAAGCTGGCTACAAAAAATATTTTTGGTGGTTTTAGGTCTGTTGTTAACAGAAGCCTTATTATACATGGTAGGTTGGGGTTACAATTATGTACAGCGGACATATAATCCAAAGACCATAGCTTCTTCCACCTCAGAAAAAAGCAATGAAAGTAAAGTAATACTTTGTATCGGAGAATCCACGACTGCTTGGGGGTTAGGGGACTCGTATCCCGCAGTTTTGCAAAGAAAGCTAGATGCTCTTTATGGATCGAATACCTATTATGTCATAAATGAAGGTGTTGCTGGCAGTGATACCCAGAAGATTGCACTTTCATTAGAAAGTCTTTTGATCTTATATAAACCAGACATAGTTATCACTATGGTAGGGATTAATGACAGTTGGCAGATTCGTGGAGAAACAGGTCTTCTAAAGTATTCTAAATTGTACAAACTTTATACGTTGATACGACACAATCTTGATTTGCTTAAAAACAATCAAACGCAAAAACCAGAGGAAGAACAAGCTCTCTCTGTAGAAAAACGTAACTTTCTGAAAACGGACTATGAAGCTATCAGGCTTTTAAGCGATAGCGAACGTGAGCTACTGGAACAGGCAGAACGGGAGTTTCGTTCGAAGAGATTTCTGGAAGCTGTTCAAGCATATAAAAGCGCGCTCAACTTTGAAGAGCTTCCTAATTATATAAGGTTCAACTTGGGGCAAGCTTTGCTAGAAATAGGTAATAAAAACGAGGCTGAAAAATTTTTTGAGGATTATGTCAAAGGTAATCCGAGTGATTTGGCTCAAGTAAGAGTTGCAAGTTTATATCATTTTGCTTTTGGTATATCAGATCGTTATGGACAAAGCCTAGCTCAGAAATATTCTAGAATGGCTTTGCAGAGCAACCCTGAAAATATTGAGGCATTAAAGATACTGGGTTGTAGTCTGGAAAGTCAGAAAGATACTCAAGTCGAAGCTAAAGGTTATCTTGAAAAGGCGATTCGCCTCGGAAGCGTTGATGGAAATGTCATCGTATCATTAGCTCGTATCTATAGAAACGAAGGAAGATTTAAAGATTCTGAAAAAATTTTAAAAATAGGATTGAATGACCCAACTGATATGGGCTTTTTTATTTGGAAAGATTTGATCGCTTTCTATCAAACACAGAAAGACTGGGTTAATGCGGAAAAATTTGTAGATGAGGCTTTGCGGAAGTATCCCAATAATCAGAACCTAATAGATGTTAAGTCCGAGATATATAAAGCTCAGGGGAAAAAATACGAATCTGAGGGTAAAGATATTCGTTATTGGAAGAAAAACTTCTTATTATTTCCGCCAACGCGTGAAAACTATGTCCAAATTGCGAAGATCATCGAGGGGAAAAAGATCCAACATGTAGCCATGCAGTATCCTATGAGGAGTATCGAGGAATTAAAAACTCTATTGGTAGACTTTAAAAGCATAGCTTTTGTTGATAATCAGAACAATTTCCAAACAGCAGTTGAACAAAAAGGATTTGATGCCATTTTTAATGATAACTTTGCTGAAGATTTTGGACATATGACGCCTCTAGGCAGTCAAATTCTAGTTGAGAAATTAATCACCGATTTGCAACGACAAAACATTCTGCCTGTGAAGTAATTCACTTCACTTGGGTTTTAATGTGTCAATAAGGTCCACTTTAATCACTTTGCTTAAGGCATGATAAAAATTCGCTGTAGGGTGATTGTCAAAAGGAAGGGTGTTATGTGGAATTGCATAGAAGGGTATGTTAGTTAAATCGACGACATCAATTTCTTTGTTGCGCAGACGTTGAAACAATTCGTCTTTATTTTTGAAATTAAAAGTAGAAATAAAATAAAATTTCTCTATCTGTTTTTGTTCAGAGAGGTTTTCTTTTAATTGGACAAAAGCATCGGCAAAGGTGTCTAACTCTTCCTCTGAGTAGTCGACAGGAAACATCTTATATAAGTATTGGAATAGATGCGATCGATTAAGATAACTTAAGAGTTTGTGCCAGAGGGTAAGGCGATCCGTAAAGCGTCCATGGTATATAAGTTTACCCTGTTCACTTGTGTAATAGGGTTTATGTAGGATGTAGCGTCCAAAGTCTTCATTGTAGCAGGAAAGCGGACAGAAAAACCTTTCTAGATGTGCAGGTATAAAGTACCAAACGACAATTCCAGAGGCTTCTTTCACTCCTGCAAGTGCATGGGGTTCTGTTTCAATTTTATAGAGCAGATCATTGATTCCGTATCCAGGGTGACCAAAATTGTAGACCATCCAGTTATTTGGTAAAATTTTTGCTAGCTGTGATGGATAGTCGAACCCAGTCGTAACGCCTTCACCAAAGGTATACGAATCTCCAAGAGCTAAAAAGAATTTCGTTGTGGTAGTCTTCTTGTCTTGATGCTCGGTCACACGGCGTTTATATGTGTCTAGTTTATATTCGACATCGTAAACAAAATAATTTTCATTTGGCGGCATAAATTTTTTTGTTATCTTGGCAGATGCTGGAAGAGTTGAAGACGTAAAAAGTTTCCCAATATCTGGTGAGTAAGAAAGATCAATTGTAGGATGAGTTAGACTTAAAATTTTTTCGTCAATTGCCTTCCTTTCTGGATCAATTTGAAAATTAACATCAATGCCATACTTTTCTAAAAGTTCGGATGGTGTAAGGATAGGCTGAAATGTTGCTGGATTATCCACATTCAGCGTAACGGGCTCCTTAGGGTTGTGGCGTAAAAAGATCTCCCCTGCGATTAAAATGCTAAGAATCCCAAGAGTATTAATTATAAGAATTTTTCTAAATGCAGCCACAATAATCCTTGTTTGTATAGGAGGTCGTTATGGTTCAGAAAGAGCGATAACGAGGCATCTATCGTGTAACAAAATAATGTCTTTTAAGTCGTTATGCTAGAGTATGAAGAAAGTGAGCACAATGTGCAATCAAGAAAATGTTTACGCTTGTTCGAGAGCTTTAACTTTAGTACATTGAAACGTGGTCGAAAGGTTTCGTATGAAAGTGTTGATTTTTGCTATAGAAAAGATATCCGAGCAAGAGCGAGCCTCGCAGGAATCTTTCGCGAAAGTCCTACGACCATATCAGCAAAAAGCATTGATCAGTCACGTTCTGGAGAAATGTTCAGATAAGGACACCTTTTTTGTTGTCACGGACAACATGTCTTCACAAATACAAGATTATCTTAGTGTCGCTCATCCAGATTGTCAGTTCAGCTACCTAAATAGCTCTACAAAAGAGATAAAGGACTGGTTAACTAGATTGCCAAAAGAAGAAAAGATTCTGCTGGTTTCTGCAGATTTTATCATCCATTCTGATGTGGCATCGTCGCCGTCAAATTGGATTGGTGTATGTGGGAATTCGTTAGCGTGTGCTCTTCAACTGGATGTCTTGCAGCTATTGTGGGTTTTAGATAATAGACCAAATATAACTTTAGATATTTCTTTAGAAGAAACTGCACAAGCAATAAAAGATCAGTTTAAAACAGAACAAATATTGATGGCAGCAACGAATGTTTCATCAGAGGAAAGCCTTCATAATATGAACTCATTGGAGGCTGCGTATGATTTCGGTAAGCCAGATGAGCAACTCTACATATTCAACAATAGGGTAGTTAAATTTTTTGAGGATAGCCGTGTGGCACAATGCCGAGTCGAAAAATCGCGCCTTGTTTCGAATATCTTTCCAGAAATAGAAAGGCATCAAAACTCATTTTTTTCATATAAATACCAACCGGGATTGACACTGTATCGCGATTCAAGTTTGGAAAGATTTAAACAGCTTATTCATTGGCTTGAAAATAATTTGTGGCGTGATATCAGCAATGGCCACGTTAATATACAAGATATATGCAAAAAATTTTATTATGATAAGACTCTACATAGAGTTCAGCAATTTAATAAAAAGTATTCCAATTTTAATATACAGATCGTCAATTCGAAACGTATCAGGCCTTTGCCCGAGCTATTCAAAATTTTTCCTTGGAAGGATGTGTTCGCGGGGCATCCTTCATTTATACATGGGGACCTGCAGCCGGATAATATAATTTTTGATAAAGAAAAAAATAAATTTTGTCTGATCGATTGGCGACAGGATTTTGGTGGAGAAATAAGTTATGGGGATATTTATTATGACTTTGCCAAACTCTGGGCTGGCATAAATGTCAATTATGACTCAATTAAACAGAGTAAATTCTCTTATCTTGAATCAGAAAATTCTTGTGAGATTTTTTATGAGGGACATGAACATAAAGAAGAAGTCATGCATTACCTTGAAAACTTTATCGCAGATCGTGGGTTTTCTGTGGCGAGAGTTCGTCTGCTAGCTGCTTTAATTTATATCAACATGTCGGCATTGCATAAGAACCCATTTGATAAAATGTTGTATGTATTAGGCCAACAGTTATTAGAAACTATTTTAAGTGAAGAGAAGTTATAAAAGTATGTTTTGGAGTTCTGAACAGATAAATCAAATACATATTGAACTGACTAATGTTTGCAATGCCGCTTGCCCCGTATGCTTAAGATTTTATCGTAATAGTCCGTTACTGCGACCAGATTTAACTCTTGGACAAATTACATTGGAAAAATTCCAGCAATATTTTCCATCTGAAATTCTAAAGCAATGTAGGTTGGCTTTATTCTGCGGTGTTCATGGTGATCCTTCTGTAGCCCGAGACACATTAGAGATATTTCAATACATAGCAAATTCGTCTGAAAATATTATTGTACGAATGAACACGAATGGCGGGGCACGTAAACCTGAATGGTGGTATGAGTTAGGAAAGCTCTTCGCCTCTAGAGCAGATAAAGAGTGGCATGTAACATTTAGTATAGATGGTTTACAGGATACAAACCATTTATACCGACGAAAAGTAGTATGGGAAGATCTTATGGCAAATGCCACTGCATTTATTAGTGCAGGAGGAAAAGCGTATTGGGATTTTTTAATTTTTAAACATAACGAACATCAAATTGATGAGGCGATGCAACTTAGCAAAAGTATGGGATTCCAAGAGTTTGTACCTAAAAAGGCTGTGGGCGTAGATGATGGGGTTAATCTTATTCCTATGCCTGCTGTGAATGCAGAGGGACAGGTCGATTATTGGATTGAAGCACCTGTTCGACCAGAGAATAGAAACTTAGAAAATCCTCAAGGTCAGCTTCCCCCTTATGAAAAAACATTTAAGCCGGATCAATACAAAGATTTGAAAGCAAGAAAAGCAAACGAATATAACTATAGTAAATTAGTATCAGACTTTTATAGAAATAGACGTAAAAAGGACAAGGCCGTGGGGGCTGACTCTTGTCAGATTAATTGTAAGTCGAAAATAGGGCCACAGGCGAAAGAAATTTTTGTCGATAATTTTGGTAGAGTGTTCCCCTGTTGCTATGTTGGATCTCAATTAAATGCGGTTTTTACGGATGATCCTGCTCTACAGTTACATCACCATATGGAAGAGTATGGATGGGAACATTTCGATTTGAATAAAAGCTCTCTTAAAGAAATCTTAGCGGCAGGCCATTTAGATCGCCTGTTCGCCGATTCATGGGCTAAACCGAGTATGTTAGAGGGGCGTTTAGAGTACTGTGTAAATATGTGTGGTAAGGTATCTGGTATTGATAAGATATTTACACATCACTTAAACAATAAAGAAAAGAAATCTAATTAGTATACGTCTTTAAAGATATGAGTTCTGGGAAAACATCAAAGAAACTTTCCTTACGTGATAAGTCCAACTTTTGATTATATTTAAAAAAAGCAGATATTTTTTGGGACTCATCTTTTTGATTCATAAACTCCAAAGCCGCTGCGAATCTTTTCTCTGAAATTGAATTCAATCCGAATTTTGGTCTAATGAAATCTTGAATAAGGGAATTGGTTTTTTCTGTTACTTGTAGTTTTATGTCAGGTGGTAGGACTTGTGCAGAAAGATAGTCCGGAACGGTAAGGATATTCACACAAAAGCCGCTCTCTTGAACATAATCCATTTCGACCCACTCTTTAAAAAAGTCAGGAATATGCCAAATGTTGTACATACTGGTAGCACAGGCAATAAAGAAATAAGCATGTGGGACTTCTTTTTGTAGGATCTTTCTGTTCTCAATAACTTGTTGCCAATTGACTCCCTTGCGCATGTACTCAATTCTTTTTTCTGTTCCGTCAAGACTTGCGCCAATAGAAAGGTTTTTAAATTTTTTCCACAGCTCGATAATATTTTTTTTGTCTATATAGAGGTTCGAAAAATTAGTGCTGTATCTGAGCTTAACGTCGGTTCTTCCTTTTGCAATAAGTCGCTCTAAGAAATCGTAGTGTTCAGGTGTCATGAGGGGCTCTCCACCCCAGATGTAAACTTCGTCTAGATAGTCAATAGAGTCTAACAAAAGTTGCCATTGCGATGGATGATCTTTTTTTATGCCATGAAGTTTGTAATCATGCTCGGCAGAGTTGAAAAGACTTTTGTGCTCATTAATCCAACTCGAGCTAAATGTTGGACCACAGATACGACATCTGAGGTTGCATAGGTTGGAAAATTGAACATCTAGATAAAATATGGGTAATTGATTTTGTAATCCCAGTAAAGGGACATACTTTTCATGAATGTTTCTAAGATGGGACTTTAGATTATCTCCTCCGACATCGTCTGTTGTGTAGCAGCTTTTGCAGCCGCCGACCTTTTTTCCTGAAGCCATCAATGATCTGATTTGATCGAATGTCGTACCAGAACGTATTTCCTCGATGGAGTTTTTAGAGATGTGTCCAAGTGGCATGCTCTGTTCATAAGCGCAACAAGGGAAGACTTTTCCTTCAGGATGTATATTGATGCCTAACCACGGAGCGGTACAGAAAGACTTATCCGAATAGAATAAATTTATATACTTTTCGGATTGTGGGTAAAGTCGGTTATAGACGAGGCGTCTTTCTTCAGCTGAGGTACTTTCCAGTGACGAGAATAAATTATTTAAAAACTGAATATGACCTGATAAGTCTTCTGTTAATGAAGTGCCAATGGTCGTAAATGTCTGGAGTTGTTCGGTCGTTAGATTATGAAAAAGTTGGCTGAACTGGTTCTCGAATACGGATCGAGGAGCATTGAGCTGCTTGAGTTCATGCAATAGCTTGATGCTCGCCTCGAGGAATACTGAGCTTGATTGTGATGGAGACTCAGCAATGGACGAGAAGATTCTTTTTAACATAAATTTATTTAATGATAATACAGTATAAGTAGCAAGTGTTCACAAGTAGCAAAACTGGTTTTTGTTGACTCGTTTTGAGATTTAAGTAATAGATAAGTCTTATGTTTTGGAGTTACGAGGACGTAGACCGATTGCATATCGAGCTGACCAATGTATGTAATGCTGCATGTCCTACCTGCGTGCGATTTTATAGAAATAGTCCATTGCTAAGACCGGATTTAACTCTTGGTCAAATTACACTAGAAAAATTTAAGAATTATTTCCCAGCAGAAATTATTAAAAAGTGTAAAATTATATTTTTTTGCGGAGTGCATGGCGACCCCGTATCAGCACGAGATCTTTATGAGATTTGCCAATATATTGCTGCGACTTCAGATTGTACAAGTATAGGGATTAACACTAATGGTGGGATTCGCAGCTCAGATTGGTGGAAAAAAATAGGACTCTTATTTGCGAGTCAGACATCATTGAACTGGTATATTACTTTTAGTGTTGATGGACTAGAAGATACCAATCACTTGTACAGACGAAATGTGGTGTGGAAGGATTTGATCAGAAATATCGAGTCTTTTATTGGTGCTGGAGGTGTTGCCAAATGGGACTACTTGATTTTTAAACATAATGAGCATCAGGTTCAAGAAGCTTTAGAGCTAAGTAAAAAAATGGGGTTTCGCGAATTTATTCCCAAGAAAGCGATGGGAGTAGATAATGGACACTCGTTAATTTCATTACCGGTGTTAAATGAGAAAGGTTCTGTAGATTATTGGATTGAAGCTCCCGTTCAGCCAGAAAATAGGAGTCTTGAAAATCCTTCGGCGGAAGAATACAGGCCTACGGCATCCTTTAATCCACAGCAATATCAGCGATTGAAGAAAAATAAAAAAATTGAAGATGCAAACTATTTTGAGCGATCAGCAAATTTCTATCGGGACAGATTTAAACATGTAGAGGAAGGGGAGCGCAAAAGTGAAGAAGCCTCTTGCCAAATAAGATGTAAATCTCAGGTAGGTTCATCTAAAGAAATTTTTATTGATAATTTTGGAAGGGTCTTCCCTTGTTGTTATGTGGGGTTACAATTGAATTCTATCTTTGATGAAGAGGCCACACTACAACTGCATCATCACATGGAAGAATATGGCTGGGATAAATTTGATTTGAACAAATACTCTCTTGAAACAATTTTAAAGGAAGGTCATCTGGATCGACTGTATGCCGACACATGGTCCTTGCCGAGCACATTGGACGGACGTTTAAAACACTGTGCAGATACATGTGGCAAGGCCTCGGGTATAGATAAGATTTTCACACACCAGCTCAGTACAAAAAGACCTCAAGAGGGAACAGATTCGTTGTCATCCCCTGAAGTACAGAATAAGACTGAATAAGACTGAACAAAAAATAATTCAGTACGGAAAGAGATTGGCTTTAATTCACTTTTTTGGCATAAAACCCCCTTATGTCAGCGCAATCGACCCCTATTCACATTCATCCTTTAGAAGCCTTAAAAAAGAACCCTTTTGTTCTGGCTCCGATGGCGGGAATCACCGATCATGCGTTTCGCAGTTTTATGCGTAAGTTAGATGCCAGTGTGGTTGTGACCGAGCTGGTTTCGGCGACTGGTATTGAATACAAATCAGAAAGAACATTGGCTCTGATGAGTTACGAGGAAAGCCAACGCCCAATAGGGATTCAGCTCTTCGGGGAAGATCCAGAAATCATTGCAAAAGCGGCAAAAGTGGCAGAAGAGCACGGCGCTGATTTTGTGGATCTGAACTTCGGCTGTCCTGTCCCGAAAGTTGTTAAAAAAGGTGCGGGTTCGGCGATGATGAAAGATCTGGATCTGATGCGCAAAGTGCTGGCGAGCACAGTGAAAGCGGTCAAAATTCCAGTGACGATCAAGATCCGCACGGGCTGGGAGCAAAACTCGCGCAACGCTTTGGACGTGTGCAATCTGGCTTATGATGAAGGAATTACATGGGTTGCCATCCATGGGCGTACTCGCGCCGCTGGCTATGCGGGACTTGCGGATTGGGACTTTATCACAGATGTAAAAGCTAAAACGAAGATTCCTGTCTTAGGCAATGGCGATATTCTGACTCCACAAAAAGCTGTTTCAAGATTGAAAGACTCCGGCTGTGATGGTGTTTTGATCGGCCGAGGAGCCCTTAAAAACCCTTTAATCTTCGCTGATGCCCTAAGCCTATGGAAAGGGCAGCCACTTCGTGATGACCTGAAACGCAACTATGCGGGTATTTTCAGGGATCTGAGTGAAGCGATAAAGGCCCAAAGCTCTGAACATATCACCCAAATTCAGCTTAAAAAATTTGCTTCTTGGTTCTCGACGGGCTATCCGGGGGCTTCGGCCTTCAGAAAATCCATTTTTCAGTTGAAGAATAATGACGAAGTGCTGTCTTGTGCGTTAGAGTTCTTCGACTCAATCGGAGATATTGATCAAGAAGACACCAGCCATGAGGAATTCCTTATGGGGGGCCACGGTTAATCCTGTTACATGCAGGTGACAAAACTTCAGAGGATTTGAAGTTTGGTAAAGCGGGAACCACAGCGGTAAAAGCAGTGAAGCCCGTCAGGGGTTCGCTGTGTTTAAATTTGGTTTTATTAGTTTTTAGAAGGCTTAGTTTAACGAAGGAAGTAAAATGCAAGATCCAAAGAAAATCAGAAATATCGCGATTATCGCGCACGTTGACCACGGTAAGACAACACTAGTTGACCATCTTATCAAGCAAGCGGGAACATTCCGCGAAAACCAAGCTGTAGAAGAGCGTATGATGGACTCTATGGATCTTGAGCGTGAGCGTGGAATCACGATCGCAGCGAAGAATGCGTCTTTCACTTACAAAGATATTAAAATCAACATCATCGATACTCCGGGCCATAGTGACTTCGGCGGTGAGGTTGAACGTGTATTGAACATGGTGGATGGTGCGATCTTACTTTGTGATGCTTCAGAAGGTCCATTGCCACAAACTCGTTTCGTATTGAAAAAAGCCTTAGAGCAAAACATCAAAGTTATCGTTTGTATCAATAAGATCGATCGTTCAGATGCTCGTATTCAAGAAGTACACAATGAAATTTTCGACCTTTTCATCGATCTAGATGCAACTGAAGAGCAATGTGATTTCCACACTGTATACGCAGTAGCTCGTGAAGGTATGGCGACGTTAGATCCAGAAGTAAAAACAAATTCATTGGAAGTTCTTTACGATGCTATCGTAAATTTAGTTCCTCCACCAAAAGTTGAAATGGAACAACCATTGCAATTGATGGTTTCTAACATTGGCTACAATGAATACGTAGGTCGTTTGGCGATTGGTCGTATCCGTTCAGGTAAAATCAAAGTGGGCGATGAGGTTTTGTGTATTCAAGCTAACGCTCAGAAAAAAGTTAAAGTGTCTGCTTTATTCCAATACCATGTGAACTCTCAGATACCAGCCGAAGAAATTGGTGCCGGTGATATGGCCGTTGTAGCGGGTTTAGAAGACTTCACTATCGGTGATACTATCACATCAGCAACTGAGCCTCGTCCGATGGAGCGTATCCGCGTGGAAGAGCCGACAGTCGGCATGGTGTTCTCGGTGAATAACGGCCCTTTTGCCGGTATGGAAGGTAAAAGCGTTACCTCTCGTAAAATTCTAGAACGCTTAGATCACGAGTTGTTGTACAACGTGGCCTTACGCGTAGAAAAAACAGACAGCACAGATGCTTTCAAAGTTATCGGTCGTGGCGAGATGCAATTAGGTGTTTTGATCGAGCAAATGCGCCGTGAAGGTTTCGAGTTATTAGTTTCTAAACCATCGGTTGAATTCAAAAATGAAGGTGGTCGCAAACTTGAGCCAATGGAAATCGCAGTTATCGATATTGAAGATGCTTTCGTTGGTGCCGTAACTGAAAAGTTGGGTATGCGTAAAGGTGTTATGACGAACATGGTACAAAAAGGTTCTGGTCGTACACGTTTAGAATTCCGTATTCCTTCACGTGGTTTGATCGGTTATCGTTCTGAGTTCTTAACTGACACTCGTGGTACTGGTTTGTTGAATACTCAATTTGATGGTTGGGATGACTACCGTGGCGAGATCACATCTCGTATTAATGGTGCGATGATTTCAGATCGTAAAGGTGTTGCAACATCTTACGCTATTTGGATGAAACAAGAGCGCGGTATTATGTTCGTGACTCACGGACAAGATGTTTACGAGGGTATGATCGTAGGCGAGCACGCAAAAGATAACGACTTGATCGTGAATATCACGGAAGAGAAAAAATTAACAAACGTACGTGCATCTGGAAGTGATGAGGCGATTCGCCTTGTTCCTGTTAAGCCGATGACACTTGAAAAAGCGATGGAGTGGATCAAAGACTCTGAGCTTATCGAAGTGACACCGAAAAACATCCGTCTACGTTGCCGTGAATTGGACCCACATAAACGTCCAAAACCACAAAAAGATAAAAAATAATTAGTGTCTCAAATGTAGAGAGATAAATAAAAAAGGGCCATAACAGGCCCTTTTTTATTATCTTAAACTCTTTGTACTCGGCAGAGTTCGCAATCTTGATGTAAAAACAGATATCACTTCAGCAAAATCAAATACGATCCGAGTTAATTGTGCAAAGGCACGACCATTCATTTTCGTAATGGATTAATAGTTTCTTTTATGATCTCTGTACAAGTAGTTATTATGTTGGGAAAACCTATCTTTTCTTTCCCGTTCGCAAAGCCTACTGGTTTTATAAATTTCAATATGAAAAGCGCATTCGTAAATTGATTCGCTGGCTTTTTAGATTCGAAAAGCATGAGGGTTTGCTGTAGCTCACTAGAAATATACAAAAAATAAAGACAAGTGGCTCTAAGGTTCTTCTTGGGAAGGCGAAACTACGTCCGGCTCTATAGGAGCGGTGTCGGTAGCATCATTTACTAGCGGCTCTGTAGTCTCTATAGAGCTCGCTGGAGAGCCTTCATGCAGGTCGCCCGCAGTGTCTGCACCTGTATCATGGTTTTTCTTTTCAAGGGACTGATCCTGTTCTGCAACAGTTTCCATTTCAGCTAAATCTTCTGCGGTCAGCTCGACTTCATCTTCCGGCGAGTGGGGGTTTTGCTGACCGCTTCTTAAAAAAAAATCTATTTGCGCCAGTGATTGTTGGTAGAGGCCATCGTTAAGCCGTCCATAGCGATGTAGGCTCGTCACAATGTGTTTGATGCGGCGACGGGCAAAGCGGGTAAGGTCTTTTCTAAAGAAAGATTGAGAGTACTTTTCCGGATTCGGCAAAACCATCGCCAAAAAAGCCGCTTCATTTGGATTTAACTGACTGGGGTGCTTTTTGAAATAGAACTGTGCGGCCGCTTTAACGCCAAAAATATTTTTTCCAAATTGAACCACATTGAGGTAGCGCTCTAAGATCTCGGATTTTTTCAAAGTCTTTTCTATCCGCATAGCAATCAAGGCTTCGACGCCTTTACGTGCAAAGTTTTTATCTTTTGTCAGAAACATGTTTTTAGCTAATTGCTGTGTGATCGTAGATCCACCACACGAAATGCGCCATTCTTGCTTCATTTTTTCCCAGCAGTGCTGAATGCCCTCTTGGTCAAAACCATTGTGCTGATAAAAAGCGGAGTCTTCAGTTAAAATCACTGCATTTTGTAAGTGGCGGGAAATTTGCGAAAGTGGGACATAGTTTTTTGACTTCGGGCAAAGTTCAACATCGTACATAGAGGTGGTCATACAGCCTTTAATTTTTTCGGCTGATGGAAACCAGATCCAAAATCCGAAAAGACAAAGTACACAAAGAAGTAACCAAACCTTCAATAGAGTTTTCATTTGATGAAACCATTATCTTTCATCCAGCGCACACTATTGGCGATAGCCTCATCTGCAGGGCGAGGTTTGAACCCGAGTTCCTGTTGAGCTTTGCTAGAATCAAACCAGTGAAACATGGTGGCGGTGTAGGCATTTTCGCGACTAACATCGGCTTTGAGGCCCATGGATGTCATCGCATCCCCGATAAAGCCGATAACATGCAATAACCAGTTGGGCAGATATACCTGCGGAGGCTTAACGCCAGCGCAGGTTGCAATTTTTTGGAAGAGTTCTTTAATGGTGATATTTTCACCGGATAGAATATAGCGTTCGCCATTGCGTCCGTGCTTCAAGGCTAAAAGGATACCATCAATGACATCTTCGACAGCGACAATACTGACTCCACCGCTGGTGTAGAATGGAAAGCTTTCATTGGCCACTTTCACCTGGGTTTTACGGCTTCCCTTTTTGGCATCACCGAAACCATAAATGGTGCTGGGGTTCACACAGACGGCGCGAATTTTATTTTGCGCCACAGCCTGCAGTACAATTTCTTCTGCCAAGCGCTTGGTTTCAAAATAGCCGAGGTCTAAAGATTTGATGTTGTAGCTTGAGCTTTCATTAAGGGCCTGCGGTTTAAAAGAAGCCCCGATGGCGACTACAGACGAAACATGCAGAAGTTGAGGAACGCCGACTTCATAGCAAGCGTCCACGACATTCTGAGTCCCTTGAACATTCACTTTTTCCATCAGTGGGCGGTCAGCCTTTTTGTAAGCGACCACTCCCGCAAGGTGAAAAACGATATCTTTGTCTTTGAAAGCTTCACGTAAAGAGGATTTGTCTGTCACGTCCCCGTAAATGTAGTTCGGAGTGCAACCTTCAAGTTCGCTCAAGTCACTATTCTTACGTACAAGGGCATAGGTTTCATGACCTTCTGCGATCAGACGCTTAGTGAGCCATGCTCCTAAAAATCCGTTAGCTCCTGTGACGATGACTTTCATGTAGTCTTCTTTCTGTTTTGTAGGGCTTGCAGAATTCTTTGGCTCAAGCGAGCAAATAAATTTCCCCACAACCAACCAAAGATTGAACCACAAATCACATCGGATGGAAAGTGGACTCCGTTATAAACGCGACTATAGCCAACACTAGCGGCAATAAGATAAAGAGGAACTTTCGCCTGTGGAATAAAGTAAGAGGTATAGGCTGCAAAAGTAAACATATTGGAAGAGTGATTGGACGGGAAGCTATAGCCTCCAGCGCGTGATCTCTGTATGGCCTCTACGCCCGAGGTGGAAAAGGGGCGCTCGCGCTCGACGACATGTTTAACTCGACCGCCAATAAAATCGTTAAGTCCAAGGGCAAGAATTAAAACAAAAAACAGCAAAAGGCCTTTGAGTTTGAACTTGCGGATAAATAGAAAAACAACAAATGGAACAATTAGGATTTTGAAATAAATAGTTTTATGAAGATCTGTGACCCAAAAGAAAAAGGCATCCGCCCAAGGGTGGGTGAATGCCGAATTGATTGTCGTAAATAAGTTGTGGTCGGTGTTGATCAGAAACTCAAACATGCACTTGAGTCTATCCTGTAATGGTTTAACTAGAAAGCTTTATGTGCACTCGCGAAGGTCACGCTCAGTGAATTTGCCATTCGAAGCAATACGAATAGCTTCATCAACTGTTTTACCTTCGATTAATGCGCGTTCATATTTGCTGACGAAATCACGCGAGGCTGTACCGAAGCTTAAAGTGGAAATCTTATTTGAAAGCTCAATAATTTTCGTAACTAAAAGTTCCTGTGCACGGGCCTGTGCTGAATTCACAGCCAATGAGTTCACGTTGTGTGCGGATTTGATCATCAGATCCAGAGCTTTTCTTGCACTTTCACGTGTTGCCGCTGGTGTGCTGGTGTCTTTCACAACAGAAGTCAGATGTAAAACCTGAGTTAATACATCAGTAGGGCTAACATTGATAAGTTTGACTAGTTTTCCACGTCCATCGGCAGAAAGAGGGATCACATCACGCATGTTCAATTCGATCATGCGGTTCACTTTCTCCATAAGTCTGGCATCGCGCGTGATTTCGCGTCCTGAGTTACGCACAGCCATGATCTCTTGGTACGTGGTCGAGCGCTCGACGCGAGTGCGGGCTTCAGCTGGGGTTATTCTTCGAACCTGTGAAAACACAGTTTGGGATGCTAACAGAACTACTACTAATAATAAGCTTCTCATTTCAAACCTCTTTATAAAGGGACAGAATCTGACTATCAAATTTTGTACCCAGTTTTTTAGTTTCTAAACCAATATAGTGATTCTTAGGAACGCTAGCCTCTGGTTTTAGTAGGCTTTTTCGCAAAATGGTCGTTCCTGTCAAATCACTCGACAATCTAATTGCCTCCGTAGGCATGGCCATGACCGACTCGTCTAGGAGCCACCGTGTTGTTGTAATCATTCATAAATTCAGCCGTTTCAAAATCTAATGTCTGAGCCAAAGCGACCCGCATGCGGATAAAGCGGCGGATTTCTGCCTCTACAGAGCGAACACCTTGAACGGCTGCAATCGCCACTTGCTGTTTGAAGTTCGGCTGAGAAATCTGCACGTCTTCATAGACTTTCTGAGAGTTCTCGGTGCCTGTCGCTGCCGGAGCTGACTGATCTAAGATCAAATCATCTTCAAATTGTTCTCCAGCCACACGCTTTAAGCCTGCTAGTACCAGTACATCATTAATCGCGATGTCTAGTTTTTTCGAGTGAGCAATGTAATTGTTAAAGTTCAAGTTAGGATTACGGAAGAAATCAAAGTATCCATTCAGCAGTTGATGCAGACGGCGAATTTCTGCCGGAGAATTGCGATACATTGAATTATAGTTATCTTTCTCTGAATCTTTACGCACGTATTGCATATAATTAAAAGGACTTATTGTTGCTGTATTCCAGATACGTGAAAGCATGCTTTCTTCGCGAGGAGTCGCCACTTGTCCATTCATCACGGAACGATTCAAAAGTTGTAAGTAAAGATTCGATTCAAACTTCAAGCTGGATTCCATACTTTTTGGTAAATAACGGCTTTGATTTAAATTATCCACTAACCATTTGTAGAATGAGCGATGGTCAAAGAAGTTGTTGTAAGCCACATCAACAACACGTTTATATTTTTGATCGAATTCTTTAAATTGACCTTGTAGCGGAGCTTTGGCTTTTGCTAACCACCAACGCTCAAACACAGTCATCTTTTCACTGTCCATAGTGCGGAAATCACCGACAGCACCATAATTTAAATTAGCTAAGACATAGTCACGTAAAGACTTACCAGCGATTTGTGTTGAGTAAAGATCGCCCGTATTGCGCCAGCTATTACAGAAAGAGTCGCGGTTGCGATCCTGTTTAAGTAAAGTCGGTGGTTCAAATTGTGGCGTCGTGAAATTCACACCAGCCAATTGGATTTTATGTAGACGGCCTTTTTCATTTCCGCAGATCAATTGGTACATCATCAAATCCGCTTCCTTATTGAAGCGATATTTTTGCGAGATCGACCATTTACCAAAACCAGCAGCTTTAGCTGTTACTTGGTTAGCCTCGTAAGCCGAGAACGCCTGCACATAACCAGCAAAAGGATAGATTACAGGTTGTGGGTTTCCTAAATCACGCTTTAAACCATACAAAAGAGTGACATAAGCCGTTGAGTGAGACGAGTAACCAGCTTTATTGCTCGTGACTTGTCTTTGATATTCCGCGATCACGCGGTTCAGGTCATTAAGACCAGAAGCCATGGTGTTGTCATTGCCACTTTTAAGTTTCGTGACGATACGATTAAAGTAATCTTTTTCAGTTTGTTTTAAATCGTTGGCGCGGCCTGTATATTGGCGGCCCATCGACAGCACGTGTTCTTTTTGACGTTGAGCCAACTCGTTTGGATCAATCAGATAAAAATCTTCTAGGCGCGCACCGATGGCTTGATAAGCACCCGGTTTTACTCCATAGAAAGGCAGAGTTCTTAACGGATAGCGTGTGATAACTGTGGCTGCCGTGTGATTCAATTGATTTGTATGGATCTGATGCCCGATTTGTAAAGTCTCGAACATACTATTCGAAAAACCTTTATAGAACTTATAGGCATAGTCGATTTGATTCAGGATCTCTTTTGTCTGCTCCATCCATCCCGCAAGATCGGCTTCAGCATCTTGGTTCAGATGGGCGCGCCACTGTTGTAATTGTTTGTCGAAATTTTTAATTTTCTTAACAAATTTTTCTGCATCTTGAGGATTCGTTGAATTCCAGTTGGCGCGATCCGCCTGCGACCAACTGTTATTAAGCGACATCACATCAAAGTCGAACAGCATAGGCTTTAGCAAGTTGTTGATCGGACGATAAGTGTAGTTCGATAACAATTGATCGATTCCCACGAACATACTAAAGCGTGTAACTTTACCCACCACTTTGATGCTTTTCAAGAACCAGCCACCACCAGCAAAAGTCATCACGGTATCGGCACCTACGATTTTATAGGCCGAGTTCACTAGAAATTCACGGCGTAAGATCTTTTGCATAAATGCCGACGCACTCACGCGGCTGAAAGCTGCGCTTCCACGGGCTTCAACGAATTCCGTTGCTGCCTGCGCCGCCCACATTGTTAAAATCTGTGGGAAATACTGAGAAAACTTATTGCGCACAGTCCACTGTGACCACGCTTCATTACAAGCCATCAAAGAGTACTCGTCTTTTTTGCCTTTTAACCACGTATCCACACACTGTTTAGCACTGTGGCCTAAGTCAGCCACGATGCTCGAAGCTAAAGAACCCACGGCCATACCTTGATAGCTCAAACGGCGCATCATCTGACGGCGCGTATTTTCATCCATCGCGTTCAATCCCTTTTGGCGACTTCTGAAGTCCATATAGAAACCTTGTGTTTGCATGAAAGCATAGAATGACAAGTGAGCGATAGGATCTTTGATTGACTCTAAGTGACGAGTCATCTGAGTTGGATCACCATGGGACTTGATCCACATCGAGTTAAAGGTAACAGCGCCGATGGCGATAAAGAAAGATACAGATTCAGCGGGAAATCTTTTAGTTGTGCTTTTGAAAACGCCATCTTTTTCATTTTGAGCTTGGTGTTCAGCCGCTTGGCGGTTCAATTCATTTCTTAAAATAGTAAGAGCATCAGCTCTTTGCGGAGTTGTTTCAAACGTAACGGCACCAGCTTTCACATGGTTATCACTGTCAGGAAGAACTAACATCACGACGGGTTTTCCATCTGTGGTTGTACCATCCATTTGTGGTGCTCCGGCAAAAGCCGCACTTCCGAAGATCAAAATCCAACTCATCAAAAAGTGTTTCATAGTGATACAGTCCCTTTTGCTTTGTTTGAAAAACCAAAACTCCATATACAGTCCCTTGCAAAGTTCATACGAAAGACCAGCTGTCAGAGGGGCTTAAATTTGATCTCAGTGTTTCAGGTCGAGACTAGAAGTGACATGCGCCACTTTTGTCATAGGATATGTTGAAGTGTTAACAAGTGAGGTCTTCCATGAAATCAAATACAGATGCATTTATTCTTTCGAGTGCCCGTGTCCCTTTCGCAAAAAGCCAAACGCTTTACTCTGATGTCGGTCGTAAAGAGCTGATGGTGGCATCACTGAATGCCTTGATCAAAAAGGCAAATTTACAGGGAAAAGTTTTAGATGATGTGGCCCTAGGAATGGTGATGAACAGCTCGACAGATTGGAATCTGGCGCGTGAATGTGTACTAGATACAGAACTACATCCCGAGACGCCCGCTTACAATGTGCAAAGAGCCTGTGGTACAAGTTTAGAAACGATTTGGCACACAGCTTTGAAAATCGGGGCGGGCCAAATCAATCTTGCGATCGCAGGTGGCTTAGATACTAACAGTGATTTGCCAATTGAAGTTTCACAACAGATGAAAAGTTTCTTGTTAGATATGAATAAGGCGCGCACTTTCGGCGAAAAATTGTCGGCGATGAAACATCTGTCATTTAAAGCTCTTATTCCAACTCCGCCAGCGGTCGTTGAAAAACGCACGTTGATGTCGATGGGTGAGCACACAGAACTCATGGTCAAAGAGTGGGGTATTTCCCGCGAAGACCAAGATCAGTTGGCCTACCTCAGTCATAAAAACGGAGCGGCAGCTTACGAACGCGGATTCTACGATGACTTAGTCACTGAATTTAAAGGTGTGAAACGCGATCAAACTTTGCGCGGTGACACGACAGTCGAAAAATTAGCAAAATTAAAACCGGCTTTTGATAAAACCAGCGGGCAGGGGACCTTAACCGCGGGGAATAGTTCTCCGTTAACAGATGGCTCGGCCTGCGTGTTGATGGGCAATGCGGACACAGCTTCAAAGCTGGGTTTGAAGCCGTTGGCGAAAGTTGTTGATGTGCAGGTCGCAGCTGTGGACTTTGTTCATGGAGCTGGGCTATTGATGGCACCCACAAAGGCTGTATCGAAAATGTTAGAGCGCAATCGCCTGACATTCCAAGATTTTGACTTTTTTGAAATCCATGAAGCTTTCGCGGGACAAGTTCTGTGTAATATGAAAGCGTGGGAGTCTGCTGAGTACTGTCGTGATGTTCTAGGACGTTCAGCTCCGTTGGGTTCTATTGATCGCAGTAAATTGAACACTGTGGGCAGCAGCTTAGCCTTAGGTCATCCATTCGGAGCCACAGGCGCGCGTATCGCAGGAACTCTAGCTAAGCTTTTAAGTGAAAGTGGCAAGAAGCGCGGATTAATTTCCATTTGTACAGCAGGCGGAATGGGAATTTCGGCTATTTTAGAATCGGTTTAACACATTATACCAACACCTAACTTTCGGCAGAAGACAGATTCACAAAATAAAAAAGGCGCCCATCTGGCACCTTTTTTATTTTCAAAAATTGTCTTGTCGAAAAAAACTAGCGTTGGATCGTCACCTTGTTGATCACGATTGGTTCTAGTGGGCGATCACCCGGAGCTGTTTTGGTATTACCGATAGTGTCGACAACGTCGTAACCTTCAACCACTTCACCGAAAATAGTGTGGCCGCGGTCTAACCAAGGAGTCGCAACTGTTGTGATAAAGAATTGGCTGCCATTTGTGTTAGGGCCAGCATTCGCCATCGATAACATACCCGGTTTATCGTGTTTGTTTTGTCCAGCTACGATTTCATCAGCGAATTTATAACCTGGTCCGCCAGTTCCATTTTTCAACGGGCAGCCACCTTGAATCATAAAGTCTTTGATCACGCGGTGAAAAATCAAACCATCATAGAAAGGTCTTTTTGTTTTTTCGCCAGTATTAGGATCGATAAATTCTTTTGTCCCTTCAGCTAAACCCACGAAGTT
This sequence comes from Pseudobdellovibrio exovorus JSS, assembly GCF_000348725.1. Taxonomy (NCBI): domain Bacteria; kingdom Pseudomonadati; phylum Bdellovibrionota; class Bdellovibrionia; order Bdellovibrionales; family Pseudobdellovibrionaceae; genus Pseudobdellovibrio; species Pseudobdellovibrio exovorus. Next base: position 2,369,488 of record NC_020813.1, on the reverse strand, counting down.
TTCAACTGTGTTGGGAACGCGGTCATGGAATAATTTTACTTTGAATTCGCCTCTGTTAGTTTCGAATAATGCGAACATGATTACTTTCCTTTTGCTGGTGCTTTTACTAAGCGGATAGATTTGATGGTTACAGGTTTAACAGGAACATCATCGTGCCCTGCTTTAGACTCAGTTTTAGAGTCGCGAATTTTATCTACAACATCCATACCCGAAATAACTTTTCCGAAAACAGCGTAGCCGTAGCGAGAGTTATTCACGTGATCTAAGCGTTGATTGTCGACAACGTTGATGAAGAACTGTGATGTCGCGGAATCAATTTCATTTGTGCGGGCCATAGCGATAGTTCCGCGCATGTTAGAAAGACCATTCTTCGCTTCATTTTTGATAGGATCAAATTTTGAATCGCGTTCTTTCATATCTGGAGTAAATCCGCCACCTTGAACCATGAAGTCTTTGATTACGCGATGAAAGATCAAACCATCATAGTGTTTCTTTTCAACGTATTTCAAAAAGTTCTCAGTTGAAATAGGAGCATGCTCCGCATTCAATCGAACAGTGATTTTTCCCAAGTTGGTGTCGATGACCACTTCAGGACTGACCACTTCTACTTTTTTGGTTTCAGTTGCCGCTGTCGCAGGAGCTTCTTCAGCGCGGGCCTGTGACCAGCTTAGAAGTGCGAAGGCTAAAACGTAGATGAACAAAACTAAGGCATTTTGACTTTTGGCAGTCTGCTTACGGATATTTGTTTTCATATAGACTTAGGTCTATAAAAACCCGATTATCCGGTCAATAGGCAGACTACCAGTGCTTAAAAGTTACTCTAAGTTGATCGACCATTTGGGCCTATAATAGTTCCTATTGTCATTGGTGACGCGGCGCTCTTCGCCGCCATCCACAGTGGAAATATAAATCTGATTAGAGCCCGTGCGGTTGCTTGTGTAGACGATATAACGACTGTCCGGTGAAAAGCTCGGATCTTCGTTATTCGCAGGACGACCATTGGCCTTTGTCGCTGAGGTCAGACGCTTTAAACCTGACCCATCTGCATTCATCACGAAGATGTCGAAGTTAGCTCCATCTTGTCCTGCAAAGGCGATTTTTTTTCCATCCGGAGACCATGAAGGTGAAGCATTGTACTTTCCTTGGAAGGTTAAACGCTTCACATTGCTGCCGTCAGTGTTCATCACATAGATCATGGGGCGACCACCGCGCTCAGATGAAAAAGCGACCTTTGTTCCATCGGGGCTTAATGTCGGTTCAACATTAATGGCACCTGCAGGGCCATTTGTTAAACGTGTTTCGATTTCACCTTTTAGATTAATTTTATAAATATCGGCAGAGCCACTTCCCATCGACATTCCTAAAAACAGGAACTTTCCATCACGTGAAAAAACAGCTCCTGAATTCAATCCTGGTCTGTAAGAAGTCAGAACACGTTTGTTGGTGGCTAAATCTAGAACATAAAGGGAAACATTCGAAAGACTTTTGCCAGAGCTCTGTCTGAGTTTTGAAAAAACAGAGTACGTGATTTTTTTTCCATCCGGAGACCATGACGGGGACAGAGCAATGGATTTATGACTGGTTGCTTGTTGGAAGCCAGAGCCATCCCAATTCATAATCGCAATTTCTTTTGAGCCCGTGCTGTCGACTTCGTAAGCGGTAACGATCTTCGCCATAAACGGAGCTCGAGTTCCTGTTAGAGCCTCAATGACATCGTTGGATAGAGTGTGCCCGATTTGTTTGGCTTGTGCTAAAGGAGCGCGGTAGCGCTTACCCAAAATCAAACGCCCTTCGCCGACATGGTAAAGATACATTTCCACATTGATATCCTGTCCACTGACAGAATACCCCGAGCGAATGAGGAATTCGGCACCAATAGTTTTCAAGGGTTCAAATTTAAAACCTTTGCTATCTGCCGGAGCCGGCTTCAAAGATGTCTTAGCAGGATCTTCCAAATAAGCTTGATTCGACATAATCACAAAGTAAGACGACAACTCGAAATTACTTTTTGATGTGTTGTAAATATCAGCTGCAGCAGCAGTAGCCACACCACTGTCATTGCTGCCTAGGTTGTTAAAAAGTGGGTAAGCCAAATTACTTCTTTTCGCTTGGGCTTCTCCGGCCTTGATGTAGGCCTGTTGCGCATACGAATAAGAGTTAAAAGTAAATGCTAAAGCAAAAATAAAAAAAGTTTGAATAAATGCTTTCATATTCTGAGCTTCCTTTATGGTTAGATTTATTCTGGGAACCCGATCACAATTCCATCTACGCGAAATTTTTCACTTAACTTGTCGGGCACTTGAGGAAAAGGCGCTGCCTTTTCTACGGCCTCAAGACAGTATTGGTCATAGCTGCTGTTTCCGCTAGAGGAAATAATATCTGTAGAAAGAATTTGGCCTTGGGTACTAATCTTCACGAGGACTTGAGTCTTATATGGTTTATTCATCAGCCACTGTGGCAGTGTCCACACTTGTTTGATATTGCGATCCACAGCACTTAAATAGTCATTGGCTTGCAACTGATCTAAGCCACTCAGCGCACTTCCTGCTGCAATCACACGTGTCGGCATTGGAGCCGCATTACTATTGCGAACACGCGTTGCAGATTCATTTTTGACGTCTTGGCGAATTTTTTCCAATGCGGATTGAGTTTTCAGACGATTTAAAGCTTCACGTTGGCGTGCACGGCTTTTCTCTAAGTTGACTTCATCGTCTTTCGCTATATTTTTCGGAGGCATTTTAGTTTTGTCTGGCTCTGCCTTAACTGTTTCTTTAGGAGCTGCTGGTGGAGCTGGCTCCGGTTTAGCTACAGGCTTAGGAGCAGGCTCTGGCTCCGGTTCAGCCACTGGCTCTGGTTTCGCTGGTGCGGGTTCTTCTTTGGCTACAGCCTGCGCGGGTTGTGCTTTCGGCGGTAAGCGATTGTTGTCGGGAAGTTCGCCCACACTGACAGTAATCGCCTGTGATAAGTCGATAAGAGGTTCAGAAAAAAATAAAGAGCGAATAGCAAATAGAGAAATAAGAATGCCATGAAGAAGTATGGAGATCCCAATACTTCTTTTCAAATCATCTGGTTGTGATTTGTTAGGCATGTTCTTTGGCACTCTTGTCCTCTATTAGTCTTTCGGAATCGTGATCAGGCTGATATTCAGAATACCAGCTGTACGAATTTCACCCATGACGTAGGCCACTGTTCCGTAGTCCACATCTTTATCCGCTTGAATGTACACTTGTTTGTTTTTACGTGTTTCAAAAATTGCTTTGATCTTGGCGCCAAGGTCGGCTTGTTTCATTTCCGATTTCCCGGCTTTAATGCGTCCTTTGGCGTCGATGACTAAAACAAAAGGATCTTCATTTAATGAAACTCCAGTGGATGCGGTTTTAGGTAAATTAACATCCAACCCTTGCTGCATCATAGGCGTTGCGACCATGAAGATAACAAGTAACACCAACATGACGTCCACGAAAGGGGTCACATTGATTTCACTCATTGCCATGCGCGAAGATCCGCCTTTAGAAGTCTGCATTCCCATGTCGTTTAACCTTTAAAAAAATTACGTTTAACGATGTTTAAAAAATCAGTGCTGAAGTTATTCAGTGAAACTTCTTCTTTACGAATCACAGAAATACAGTTGTTGTAAATCATAACGGCAGGGATAGCGGCAGCAAGACCGATAGCCGTTGCAATCAAGGCTTCAGAAATACCCGGAGCCACTGCGGCCAAGCTGGCAGAACCTGTCACACCGATTTGATGGAAAGAGCCCATAATTCCCCAAACAGTACCGAAAAGGCCGATGAAGGGACCAGTAGAACCTGTAGAGGCAAGAATAGTCAGGCGTCCTTCCATATTGGCGATTTCATTTTCAGAGGCTTTGCGTAAAGAGCGCTCTAAATTATCTAAGCCTGTTAACTGCGGATTGTCGCCATGGGATTTATTCATCAACGGAGACTCAGCAATTTTTTTCATTTCTAAATAAGCCGCTTTGAAAACGCGCGCATGCGGACTTTCTGAAAAGTTATCTACCTTTTCAAAAAGAGAATCAAAAGAGCTTGTCGCCCAGAACAAATTGTCGAATTCAGCATTGGCGGCTTTGATTTTTTTAAACTGTTGGTATTTCGACCAGCCAATAGCCCAGCTTAGGATAGATAAACTGATCAGAATCAGAATTGTCAATTGCACGACAAAGCTAGCTTGTAACAAACTGTTCAAAGCATTCATCTCGGTACCGACGTTAGTAGAGGTCGGGGGAGACGCTGCAAAGCCTTTTTGTGCTAGAATTAAGAGTGAAAGGAAAACGATCGAGGTGTTGTTGTTCAAGATGTTTTTCATTGAAAAAATCGTAAATCGAAAAAAAATTTTGAGCAAGGTGAAAACCCCTTACCTCTTAATAACTGTACTAGCTCTGCTATTGGTTCAGTGTACGCAAAAATCGGTCCGTGAACCTTCGTCTGTAAAAAGAAATCCCACTGCAGAACGTGTGACTTTTGAACAATGCTCCAATGAAAAAAGACTGTATCTTGAGCCAGCTTTAGCTTTGATGTCGCCAGAGTATTTGACATCGAATGAACATCAACAAGATAAACGTATTCCTATTAAGTGTGTGCAGTTCGCACAAAGAAATTTTTCTGGTCACTATGCTCAATGTGCTAGTGAAGAAGCGCGTCCGACGATTTCCAGCAATCGTCCGTGTATGAGTGAACCCTATGTGATGTTGTCTTACAATGCCTACCACGATGTGATGGACTGTTTTAATTTAGATCCGCGTGAGTTCTATTTGCAGATTATGATTGAAAGCGGTTTTCATATAAACGCGATCAATAAAACCGGATTCGATTCGGGGATTTCTCAGTTTACCGCGAATGGCATTAAGCGTGTGACAGCGAACAACTTAGTTGAAAGAACCCGCCGTGTATTATTAGAAAGCTCTCGTCCCTCATGTCAGCGCATTTCCAGTGTGGTAGGACATTTTAATGTCGATGCTTTTTCTGTGCAAAAGCGCTGCTCGATGATTTCTCTTCCTAAAAACCCATATCGCGCCATGCTCTTTAATTATCTTCATACGATGCTGGATCAGATCACCTTAGATCGCGCTTTGTCTGATTTGCCTGAAGTCTATGATGTTTTAACTCCACGATTGAAGCGTCAGTTGACGTATTTGGCTTATAATCGCGGGATGACGGGAACGAAGCGTCTATTAAGTGGTTATGCACAAAATCGTAAACAGGTTTCACATCAAATCACAGAACAAGATTTAGATTTGAATCAGAACTTGTCGCAGGTCAAAAAAATCTTAAGATTAGAACCCTCAAAGCGTGAAGCATTGAAAAAAGCAAAAATACGAAACATGTCATTTGCTGAATATGCTGTCATTCATGGAGCCACTTATGTGTCGGATATGGCAGCAGCCGGAGATTATGTACAGCGCCATATGGGTAATTCCTGTGGTGAGATGTAAGCAATATTGCTAGTCTTGACGACATGAGAATTATTGTCGTTACCATCCTTACGTTGTTGATGTCTTTTGTTTGCTTTCTGACTGTGAAGTACTGGGGGCGCTCTTTAAGTTATACTGAGTACAATCACCCGATGTTACAGCAATCCGCAGAGCCGATTATTTTTTCTAAACCCTCGTTTGAGCATTTAGATCAGGCTTTGGCTGGTAAAGAGAATCTGTTTTTAGATATCTCGGTCACCTTTGATCAGAAGCTAGTGATCCCTCGTCGCCAATGGCAAAGTACAGAAAGACCGATTCGTCTGTTTAACTATGACGAAGTTAAAAATGATGTGATTCTTTTGTCTGATGTAACGGAGCAACTCAAAAACAAAAAATTAGTCCTTAATATCATTGAAAATGCACATGCTGTTCACCAAGTATTTATACATAATCTAGAGCAAATGGGTTTGGCTAAAGGTGACAATTTTATTGTGACCAGTCCGTATGAAGCTCCGATGAAGGCCTTAAAAGAAATTGCGCCGGCTTTAGTATTTGCAACGACACAACCTGAAATTTTAAAAATCGTTGCGATGCAGTCGATGCATTTGATAGAAGCGGTTTCGTTTCGTGCGGATGTGATTTTACAGCCTTTGAAAATTCGTCAACATGATTTTTTTAATGAAGAGCTTTTGGCTGAGATGAAAAGAAGGAAGAAGAAAATACTTGTAGGGCCTATTGAACCTGATCAGATTCAGTCAGCCCTACAGTTGGAACCTTTAGGAATAATTATCTACGAGTAGTTTGGCGAATATTTCCGTTAGCATCTAAAGTTAGAGTGTCGCTTTGACGTCTGTCAGACAACACGCTGCGAACTTGCCAGCTAACATTCAAGATCATACCAGCAACTGGGCTGCGGCTTGTACCCATATTGTATACAGAGTCTACTGAAGCTGTAGCGTCTAATTGCCACATTGGTAATACGTTAACATCAACTGGTTCAACTGATGCGTAACCAATGTAACGACCTACACCTTCAACGCTTCCACCGTATAACAAAGTCACGCGGTAAACTAAACGAGCGACTTCTACACCCATTAAGTTTTTGTAGCTAGCACTGTAAACGCGAGTTACGGGTTGTTGCCAACCTTCAAGTTGTGACCAAGCTAATGCACCCTGTGGTAAAGCAGTTGCACGTGAGCTGTTGTAGTTTGAAACGGGACGAGCTTTTTCTACCACATTCCAAACTTTTGTTCCGATGTTGATCACTTGGTCTACGATGGCTTCTGCAGCAGTCAATTTAGCGCTGATACCATTTAACTGACCTAAAAGTTCTGATTCATAAAGTTCGCGATCAGTTACTGCGTGTTGAGGATATTGATCAGTAACATCAGTTGTTTCAACAGATCCTAAAGTCAGGGCTCTGCGATCGCTGTTACTTCCTGCTTGAGCAGAAAAAGACGTTAACAAAGTGGCTACTAATACAAGCGTCAAACTTTTCATCAAAACCCCCCTAAGGTTTGTGTGTTTTTGTTGTTGAAACAGGGTTTAGCACCACAGGCCCAAATAAAGGAATCTATTTTTATTTTCGACAGTAATTTTGTAGACGTTCATAAATTATTTACAGGATTTGGGGTTCAAAAGTGTCGTGTATTGTCTCTGAAGCCTGTTTTGCATATTAAACAATCAATTTTTAGACAGCTCAAATCTGCGCTTTATACATAATATATTGTGTGAAGTGAATAATAAGGTCCGTAAAAAACCACAGAGGTATCCTATTTCTCTTTATAAAAACCGGCCAATCCATGGACAGTAAAACCAATTCTATTAAGTAAGATCTATAGGGTCATAAGCTCTATTGAATAGGCCCCTGTTTGCTTTAAGGTTTTCATTTGCTTTTCATTTAAATCTCATATAATTTTCCTTTCGTTAAATACGATAAAAATGTGCGTATTTTAAAGAGGCTAAAATTAGCTGGTTGTGATATTATCTTAACTAGCTGATATTAAAGAGATTTTTATGAACAAAATGAATAAAAAAATGGAATATGCCCTGATGTCCTTGCGGATCATCACGCAGAAATCTGCCGGAGAGTTAACCACCGCAAAAGAGGTGGCCGAGCAGATGCACATTTCGTTCGAAACCACTGCGCGTGTGTTGCAAGCGCTTTCGTCTCGCGGATTATTAAAAGCGGAATATGGTGTGGGTGGTGGATATATTCTGGCGCGCTCTTTATCTGAAGTATCACTGCATGATCTTTCCGAAATGCTAGAGGGACATACGACGTTGACGAAATGCTTAAGCTCAGATGAAGCCTGCGAGATTCAATCGACGTGCAATATTATGTCTCCGATCAACAACTTAAATAAGAAAATTCAAGAGTTCTATAAATCTGTTAGTTTAGATGAGGTCCTACATGTCTGAGTCGTACGAGTACAAATATGGTTTTAGTACGGACATTGAAACTGAGGCTTTTCCGAAAGGCCTTAGTGAAGAGATCATTCGCCTGATCTCGCAAAAGAAAAATGAGCCCGAGTGGTTATTAGAATACCGTCTTAAATCTTACCGCCATTGGCTGACATTGACTGAGCCCACATGGGCTGCGGTGAAGTATCCGCCGATTGATTTCCAAGCTTTGACTTATTATGCGGCTCCGAAAGCTAAAAGCGAAGAAGCTCCAAAGTCTATGGATGAACTTGATCCAGAATTAATTAAGACATTCGAGCGCTTAGGAATTCCGTTATCAGAGCAGAAGCGAATCTCGGGCGTGGCTGTGGATGTGGTATTTGATTCTGTCAGCATTGCAACAACTCGCTATGAAGAGCTGGATCAACTAGGTGTGATCTTCTGCTCTATTTCTGAAGCGGTAAAAAATCATCCAGAACTAGTAAAAAAATACTTAGGCTCGGTTGTGCCCTCAACGGACAATTACTATGCGGCTTTAAACGGAGCTGTTTTTTCTGACGGATCTTTTGTGTACATTCCAAAAGGGGTTCGTTGTCCGATCGACTTATCCACTTATTTCCGTATTAACGCGAAAGAGACAGGCCAGTTTGAAAGAACACTGATCGTGGCAGAAGAAAGCAGCTATGTGAACTATCTTGAAGGTTGTACAGCACCTCAGCGTGATGAAAACCAACTGCATGCAGCGGTCGTCGAGTTAGTGGCTTTAGATAATGCCGAAATTAAATACTCGACAGTTCAGAACTGGTACACGGGTGATAAAGAAGGTAAAGGCGGAATCTACAATTTTGTGACAAAGCGTGGAATCTGCAAAGGCAAGAAATCTAAAATTTCATGGACGCAGGTTGAATCAGGATCGGCGATCACATGGAAATACCCATCAGTGATTTTACAAGGTGAAAGTTCTGAAGGGGCTTTTTACTCGGTTGCATTAACTCACGATTATATGCAGGCAGATACGGGCACGAAGATGATCCATATCGGGAAAAACACGAAAAGCACAATTATCTCGAAAGGGATTTCGACAGGACATTCTTCAAATGCCTATCGTGGCCAAGTGAAGATCATGGCGTCTGCTGAAAATGCACGTAATTACTCGCAATGTGACTCGATGTTAGTGGGGAACAGATCAAGTGCTCACACGTTCCCCTACATCGAAGTGAAAAACAAAACGGCAACACTCGAGCACGAAGCGACCACATCGCGTATCTCGGAAGATCAGATTTTTTATTTAAAATCGCGCGGGTTGGATAATGAAAAGGCGATTTCGATGTTAGTGAATGGATTCTGTAAGGAAGTATTTAAAGAACTTCCACTAGAGTTCTCGGTCGAAGCCGTTAAGTTGATTGAAATGAAATTAGAAAATTCAGTGGGATAGAACAGGACTGCACATGTTAGAAATATCGAATTTACACGCAAGAGTAGAAGAAAAAGAAATCCTAAAAGGTTTGTCTTTAAAAATTAATGCAGGCGAAGTGCATGCGATCATGGGGCCCAATGGTTCAGGAAAAAGCACACTTTCTAAGGTATTAGCAGGCCATCCCTCTTATGAAGTCACTTCTGGAGAAGTAAAATACGAAGTGAATTTTCAAATGCAAAACTTATTAGAGCTAGAACCAGATGTGCGCGCTAAAGAGGGTATCTTCTTGGCCTTTCAATATCCGGTAGAAGTTCCGGGTGTATCTAATTTTAACTTTTTACATACAGCTTTTAATTCAGTTCTACAGCATCAAGGATCTGAACCGATGAGTGAAGGTGAGTTCCGCGAGTTCTTGTACCAAAAAATGAAAGTGGTGCAGATGAAACCAGAATATCTTGAGCGACCTGTAAACGTAGGATTCTCGGGCGGAGAGAAAAAACGTAACGAGATTCTGCAAATGGCAGTGTTGTCGCCACGATTAGCTTTGTTAGATGAAACAGATTCTGGTCTAGATATTGATGCTTTACGAGTTGTAGCTGAAGGCGTGAATAAATTGCGTTCTAAACAGAATGCAATCTTACTGGTGACTCACTATCAAAGACTTTTAGATTACATCAAGCCTGACTTTGTACACGTTTTAGCTGGTGGAAAGATTATCCAGTCCGGGGACGCTTCGTTGGCCTTAGAACTCGAGAAAAAAGGTTACGACTGGTTGGTGAACTAAAATGAGCTGGGAAACAAGTTACTTAAACTTTAAAAATCGCGCCGCTTTAGATAGCGTTAAGGCGAATGAAGAGCGCCAGAAGTCTTTCGAGCGTTTTGTCGCCGAGGGCCTTCCTACGCGTCGTGACGAGGCGTGGAAGTTTACTTCGTTAACGGGATTCAAAGAAATAGACTGGAAGTCCCATGAAGACGACGAGATGCATTTGACTCACGAGCAGATGCAAGAGGTCTCGAAAAACCTTCCTTCAGATTTTATTAATTTTGTTTTTGTAAATGGTATTTTGAATAACACACTGTCGGATGATGCTGACGGCTTAATTGAAATCACTGAACTAGAAGAGTCAGATTTTTCAACAGCAACTGAAAATGTAGAAGAGCGCCTTTTAAATTTAGCACAGGCTTTTTTGCAGAAAAAAATCAATTTAAAGGTTTTAAAGCATCGTCAAATCGACAAACCGGTACAAGTGGTTTTTGTACAATCGTCTAAGAACTCAGTTTATCTTAGCGAAAAGTTGAACGTTCACTTAGAAGAAAACTCAGAGCTCAAACTCCTAGTCCACTCGATGAGCTTCATTAATTCCACTGCTGACGCTATAAACTTAAATGTGAATGTGCAGGTCGACAAATCGGCAAGACTCACATTCGTTCAGTTGCAAGATGAAGATGCGGGTTCGTATCACTTTTCTCAGGTACAGATTTCATTGCAGGCTTCAGCTTGGGTACAATCTTTAGCATTATCTTTAGGAAATCGTCTGGTGCGCAATTACCTTCATTTAAGATTTAATGAAGAAAATGCGGAAGCTGAAGTGTATGGCTTAGGTGTCTTAGATGAGCAGCAACATCTAGATAATTATACATTTATCGAACACGCCGTTGGCCACAATCAGTCAGTTCAGCACTATAAATCTATTCTGTCTGGCGCGGCTCACTCTGTCTTCCGTGGACGTGTGCGTATTGCACAAGATGCTCAAAAGGCGAACTCAGAACAGCTGAATAATAATCTGTTATTAACTCGTCAGGCGCAAGCCGACAGTATTCCTCAATTAGAAATTTATGCGGATGATGTTAAGGCGGGGCACGGATCGACAGTGGGGCAGTTAAATAAAGAAGAAATTTTTTATTTTCTGAGCCGTGGGATCAATCAATTCCAAGCGGTGAAGATGCTCTCTTTTGGTTTTGCGAAAGAGTTGGTCTATAAAGTTAAAAATGAAACTTTACAGAACTATCTTTTAAACTCACTGAATAAAAAACTAGAGCGTATGGTGCAAAATGGATAGCCACCAAACGGACAGCCAAACTCTAGAGATCAGACAACAGTTCCCAGCGCTCCGACAAAAAGTACGGGGTCGTGATCTGGTTTATCTAGACAGTGCGGCGACGACACTCAAGCCTCAAAGTGTGATTGATCGTATTTCTAAGTTCTACAGTCTTGAAACAGCTAATGTTCATCGTGGTGCTCACTATCTGAGTGATGCGGCTACAGACGAATTTGAAAAATCACGTGAGGCGATCCGTATTTTCTTAAATGCCTCTTCCATTGAAGAAGTGATTTTTACTCGTGGAACAACAGAGAGTATTAATCTGGTTGCAGAGAGCTATGGCAGCTTCTTAAATGCAGGTGACGAAATTGTTCTGACGGAAATGGAACACCATTCAAATATGGTGGCATGGCAAGTTCTAGCTCAGAAAAAAAACTGTACAGTGAAGTACATCGCTGTTTTGCCTAATGGTGAAATCGACGAGGCTTCTATCGAGAGTACTATTACATCTAAAACTAAACTGGTCGCTTTTTCGGGATGTTCCAATATCTTAGGGACATTAACTCCGATTAAAAAGATCGTTTCTAAAGCGCGCTCTGTAGGTGCTGTGACGTTATTGGATGCCGCTCAGTATGTTTCACAAAAAAAAGTAGACGTTCAAGCTCTAGGCGTGGATTTCTTAGCTTTTTCTTCGCATAAACTGTTTGGTCCATTCGGTTTTGGTGTTCTGTATGGCCGTAAAGAGTTATTAGATAAGATGCCTCCGTACCAAAGTGGTGGCAGCATGATTCACGCCGTGGATTTTGAGGGGACAACCTTCAATCACTTGCCATTTAAGTTTGAAGCCGGAACTCCCCATGTCGAAGGGGCTATCGGTACGTTAGAGTCACTGCGCTTTTTACAACAGTACAACATCAGTGCTCTTTTTGAACACGAACAGCGCTTGATGAAAATCGCTGTAGATGAGTTAAAACAAATTCCTGAAGTTCGTCTGATCGGTGAGGCCCGTGAAAAAGCAGCCATCGTGAGTTTTGTGATGGAGGGAGTCCATCACGCGGACTTAGGGCAGATTTTAGATCAGCAGGGTGTAGCCATTCGTGTGGGACATCACTGCACACAGCCTTTATTGAAAAAGTTAGGGATAACAGGCACAGCACGTGCTTCGATTTCGATTTATAATAATGAAAATGATATTTCTCAGTTTATTGATGGTGTTAAAAAAGCCAAGAGGATGTTGTTATGAGTACTAGCCAAGAAGTTCTAATTCGAGTTCAAGCTACACCGAATCCTGCGGCATGGAAGTTTGTATTAAATCTTCCCGTGCTGAATGAAGGAAAAGCGACCTATTCAGATAAACAGGAAGCTGAACACAATAATTTAGCGAGTTCACTATTCCAAATAGATGGAGTTCGTCAGGTCCACTTCTTTCAGAATGTGATCACAGTAACGCATCAGTTTGACTATGACAGCGATGAAGTGAGTAAGCAGGTCTGTGCTGTGATTCAAACTCGCATGCCAGTACATAACCCGAACCAAACAGTTTTGGACGAAAAGAAAATTGCACGCCAAAATCTTTCACCTGATCTACAAAGAATCGAAGAGATCTTAGATCGCACCATCCGTCCTGGTTTACAGGGTGATGGTGGCGATATTGAAGTCGTGAAGTTTGAAGATAATAAAGTGTACGTCATCTATCAAGGTGCCTGTGGAACGTGCCCAAGTGCCACAACAGGAACATTGATGGCTATTGACGGGATACTGAAAGACGAATTTGACCCATCAGTGGAAGTGATTCCTCTTTAGGTGCCAGGCCCTGTTTACGGACACAGAGCGTAAACTCGTTATCTCAGTTCATATGAGTCTATTAGCGAATCACATTTTCAGGAGAGAACTTACCACGCGAAGGTGATTCCTCTTGTGTGTTTTGTTGAGCATTGCCTTGTTGGTTAAGCTCATTTTGATAGATAGCATATTCCAAAGAGTCTTCAATACGTGAAGAGATTAAAACTTCACGTTGTACGGGAATACTGCTCACATCACCTTTGATTTCAAAACTCAAATACTTTCGATTTTCTTTAGAAAAGCCACGCAGTTTTAAAACCAACTCACGCGACTCACCAACATTTAAAGATCCCAGTTGATCTTGTAACGAGCCTTCCAATGTTTGCGAATTTTCCGCAAGATGCCAGTTGTAGATCAAACCAGTTGGAAGAGGTCGAATCGCCGTTATAATAACTTTTACTTCGGAAACGTCGTCATCTTTTTGAGCGAGTTGTTGAGTGTCCACTTTTATGTCGAAGAAGTGACGAGCTGTTTGTTCTAAACCCACCTTGCTCATTCTGGGTTGGGATGCAATAAAGCGATTTTGTGTCGAATCGGGCTGGGCCCACTTAACACCGTGATATCCTAAAAAGCCTCCAGCTATTAACACAAAAATAGATGCTAGTAATTGCTGTTGTCTGGACATAGGTATTCTCCTGCATTATTTGTCGTCAGTGTATACTCATAAACTGTGGAATTAGAAACTGTGATCGCAGAGCCTGCGGTGTAGGCTCGTAAATTTAAAACGTAGCGAGCCGTTTTCGGCAGAGTCGCAAGATTGACTAAACTCTCTGTTTGAGATGTTGCCGTAGAGTTAGTTCTTGAATAGCGAATAAATTGCGAGTTGGAATCTGGAACTTTAGTATAAGCTGTACAGATATAACTACTATTGTAGTTGATACAAGGACTCTCTGGGTAGCGATAAGCCTCTGGCATCAGAGCTAAGTCTAAATCCACATTTGAACCAGCTAAATGTGTAGCACTTAAAGTGATGGTATTAGCATTAATCGTATTAAAATCCACATAGTAAAAGTGATTTGAATAGCGCGGATCAGAACGTTCATCATCCAAGCCTTGAATGTAAGCCTTAGCTGGTTCTTTACGAGGATGGAACTGTATTTTGCATTCAGTGGACTGTGGAACTAACTTGATACCATAGCTGGGCCAATTTAAGTCTGTTGATGTGTAAACAGCGTCACCGTGTGGTTGCTGAGCTTCGTTAGTCAAAATAGTTGTGACTTCTGCGGGTAGCGGGTTGGGAGCTAATACCGCCTTGAATCTTTCATAGAAACGCACCGAGCTTCTGAACGGAAATGATCCTTGTCCTAAATCTACAAAAGACTTCCACACTTCAGAAAAGTAAGTTGTCGGAGAAGGATCTGTCGTTTCAGCCACACATCGAGTTGCCGGATCACAGGTGTTCGATATTTTAAATAAACTGCGCGCGATAGAAACCTCGCGAAAATGCCCTTCACCTGGATTTGCTGTGCCATCAACTTTGTCGTAGTGGTAGTCGTATCCTAGGTAGTTTGTGGCCACTCGTTCGGGATCTGTACCATCGCGAATCATTTCAAATCGAATCAGCTCTCGTGGCGTGGTTACAAAAGCATCGCCTGCATATCCAGATGTATCTAAATAGAAATTCCAGTCTGTAGAGTTGTTAATGGCAACTCCAGACAGTGCTGTGCGTACGGCACTGCTATTATTGTAGATCTTATCGAAATTATTACGAATAACATGGGCCCCTAAAAAATTTCCCCAACCTTCAGACCATGCTAATCGTGGATCAATACGGAATAAACCGTTGTGGGCTCCACCCGGAGAATCGGCTTTACCGCAGGCGCTTTCAATATGATGGCCAATTTCATGAATAACGACGGCATCATCAAAATGGTCTGTGTCGGCCTTTCTCACATCACCGAGCTTACCGCCATTGATGTACAACTCGTTATAGCCGCGCAAATAAAAGGAAACATTATCAACATCAGCAGGTGAGACATTTGGGTAAATATATTGAGCGGGATTAAATCCAGCTTGCCAGTACATGTCTAGTTTAGGATTTAAGCAGCTTAGATTTTGTGTCGTTCCCACAGATGAGGAAAGGTATTCATAGGTTGTTATCAGATTATTTAAAATATTAAATGCAGCACCGGGGATGCTAACATCGTCATTTTCTTTTGCGGTTGCCAAAAGATCATTTGTGGGAATCGTTACATTTGTTCCCATAGAAGTAAATGTCTTGGAAATCGAGTGATGGGAATTAGTACAGATATCTTTTTTAACTGAGGCATTAGTTGTGAAGCTGGCCCCAGAGGATGGGAAGGTGGTATTTGTGCGGGAAATAACTTTGACGACATAACTGCCACTGGTTGTTGGAATAGTTAAAGCGGACGAACCATTAAAAGCGCGCAGTTGTCCGGTCCCATCGGTAACGCCACATTGAACTAATGAGCCAGAGCTATTTAGAACTTGAACTTCAGCAAAACGAATAGGTAGCTCAATTAAATCTGCATTGCCGCTTAAAAATAAAGAGTTCCCGCTGCGAATAATAGAGCGCTTTTGAAACTTAGCTTCCCCGCTGACAGTGATCGTACTGACAGAGCTATAGTCAATAGGGCTACAGGCCGCCACTTCTGGGACCACTGACGTACACGCCGGAGCTGGTGTCGGCGCAGGCGTGTCGATCTTTAATGGCACACAACTGCTGATTAGCGCGCTTGAAAGTATTAAAGAGGGAAGTACGTGCAACAAGTTTTTCAAAATTAAGTCCTTAAGTGGTGGTTATGATTAAGCTTTATTTGGAAGCCTTAATCTTCTCTACATTTTGCACCACATTCTCAAAAGTGCTTTCGGGGTCCGAGGCAATTAAGCTGTCACCGCTGATGCGATGGCCACTTTGTTCACCTAAAATTTCAAATCCGACATGGTGGTTGGACTCTAAACTGAATCCTGTGACCACAATCTTAAATTTAGCCGGAGACTCTTTACGCAATTCAGATAATTGTCCTGTCAGCTCACCTTCAATAACGGTGACATTTTCGCCAATTTTCCAGCGATAAGAAAGTGGTCCATTAAAGTCGAAAGGAATGCTGACTTCGGCCTGAATGGCATTTTTGTCGGAATTCTTTTTCACATTTTCGTGAGTGATTTTGACTTGAATCACTCTGTTGACGACACCTTTGCTACTAAATTGTGAGCGAGGAATATCTGCAGAGGCAAAACTCGATTTAGCAAAAGCAGGTGTCGAGGACTTCGGAGCCAATGATTGGGTGTAATAAAGTAAAATGGCCACGAAAGCGGCGACAAAAAACGAAGCAAGAATTTTTATGGACATATGTTATCTCCATTTTGGTTGGTTATTCTGTACTCGTACTCTGTTAGTGAGTTGATAGATTTATTCGCTGTGTAAGCACGGATATTTAATAAATAACGGCGATTCTTATTTAAAGTATTTAAGTCACGGATTGTTTTCGTATTAATCGCACCCGCGCGGCGGTCATAGCGGACGACATACTCGTTAATACCACGGCTCGGAGCAAACGAACCTAAGCATGTGCCATAGGCATCGCGCTGAGTGGTACAACTGTAATCATCGACAGAGAAGTAGTTGCTGCCATCATATAAAAGTAAATCAAACTCGGTGTCGGTTCCGCCAGAAACAGTCTTGGTAAAAGTCACACTGAGTTCGCTGACATTACTGAGGTAATTTAAATCTAAAGTATAAAAGTGATTTGAGTAGCGTTGATCTGAATTAGTTCCTGTTAGAACTGGGTCGTCTGAGCGTGGTTCAATTCTAAGCGTTTGGGAACAAGATCCAGCGGTCACTGTTGTTAAATAAGTTCCATAAGGAATCCATGAATAAACACTGCCCGAGTTGTAATACCCATCCGAGAATAAATGTAAGGCTTCCGAAGTCACTGCGGCGTTGAAGGTGCGATAAACACTATTCCATGTCGCTGCGCCTAGTGATGACTTAATCAGTTCAAACAAGTTTAAAGAGCTTTTGTAAATGTACTGTAATTGTCCAATGCCAGTTTGCTTATTCATGGCAGACCAAATATAGCTAAAAGGAATTTCATTCCCTGAAGAAATACAGTTCGCACCACAGGCATTGGTAAACTTAAATAGTCCACGTGTGATAGCACCTTCACGGAAGTGACCTTCACCAAAGTAGCGGGAAGGATCAACTTTATCGAAAGGTTGTCCAAAGAAAATACCGCTTTGCCATGAGTCCGGATTATTTCCAGGCTTTTTCAGATCAAACATAAATCCGCCGCCGCTACCAATGTTTTGTACGGAGTCTGAAAAACCCTCTGAGGCAAAAAGATAAGTCCAATTCGTATCGGTGATTCCGGACGTGGCCATCTTAGTTGTAAATTCAGGATTTAACTGTTGAATCGAATTGTACATCACCTGTGCCGCAAAATAATTAGCCCAGCCTTCAGCCCATGCTAAACGGGGATCGATACGTGTAATGATTTGATGTGAACCGCCTGGGGTTCTTAATGAGCCACAGACATTTTCGATATGATGACCTAATTCGTGTATAGTGACGTAATCGTCAAAGTGATTCGTCACTTCCAACGAGATATTTCCTAAACGGCCACCTGTGATATAAAGCGAGTTATTAGATTGATCGTAAAAACTACCATTGCCTAAACCAGAAGGATCTAGATCGGGGTAGATATACTGAGCAGGATTAAATCCGATGCGCCAGTAGACATTTAGTTTTTCGCTTAAGCAAGTCGTATTGGTGATACCCGTATTCGAGCGAATGTAGTTGTACGCCGTGTACATATTATTCAAGATGTTGAACGCACCACCCTCCACATCCATTGAATCTGTCTGACGGGCATAGGCGACTAGGCGAACACTGCTATCGTCGCGCGCATTAGAAGAAAAAGAGGCGCTTAAAGAGTGAAGCTCATTTGTGTACTTATCTTTTTTGACAGCAACATTGACTGCAAAATCAGGTTTTCCGGCAAAAGTTAACGTGTGATTGATACGCGAAAAAATTCTGGCAGTGTAGTTGCCCGCAATGGCTGGAATTTCTAAATTAGAAACAGCATCTAAAGCTTTTAGATTTCCGTTATTATCGGTTTTACCACATTGAATGATTTGATTCTTAGAATCGTAAACCGCCACTTCAGCGAAACGAATAGGAAGTGGTGTAGCTAAGGGATCGCCCAGTGTCATATTTTTTAATTCACCACCTTGTAACACAAGATTCACACCACGCTTGTAGAACACGGCAGTTCCGACAAGAGATGTTTTAGAGGCATAGGTGTAGTGCTGTTTACATTCTGGAATTTCGTATTTCTGCGAAAGGTATTCATTAAAACGCGAGTTCTGGATCGGAGTACAAGCTCCCACCCAAATCAGCGCAAGTATTAATAAACACAGGTTAAAATAACGATTTTTCACTCTTAAATTTATCGGTAATTTTGCGAAAAGACTCGAGCGATCTGGACTGTCAGAAGGACCAGAAAGCGCATGTGATCAGTCGAAAAATAAGAGTATTTCAAAAAAAGTGTCTCACTACGAGACATAAAGAAACTAACAAAATAAAAAAAGGGATTCGACATGATCGAATCCCTTTCAAGAATTAAAATCTCAACAGACCTAGCGAAGCAAGTTTAAAAACTCGATTTGTCTTGCGCGTAAGTTGGTTTGTAATGAACTGATGCGGGCATCATATGGGGCACGCTCTGCCGGTAAGTTTGCAAGTCCGCGGTTCAATTCGTTCGCACGGGCGTTCAAAGAATTCAACTGTGCATTCAACGAATCCACTTGCGCGCGCAGTTGCGGCTCTTGTGCGATCGCAGTTTCAAGCTGACGCTGTAAAGAACTTTTCTGTGCCTGAGCATTGGCTAAGTTTCTTTGATCCGTTTCTAATTGAGCACGAGTGCTTTGTACTGATTCAGCCTTGCGATCCCAACCAGTTGAAGATTTAAAGCGAGTCAGCTCTTGGTTGATACGGCTGATGTCAGCTTGTGCCTGTGAAATCGCCTGCTGAGTTGAAGGTCTTTCGTTTGTCAGGCTAGATTGTTCACGCTCTAAAGCTGGCAATTCAGTGTAGCGAATTTGTGAAATGCGCGATTCATCACTGCGCAGAGAGTTCGCGATACGGTCTAATTCACGACGTGCTTGATCTTCGCGATTTACTAAGACGCTGTATTCACTGTTCACTTCGTTGTCGATCTGTCTTTCGATCTGGTTGATGCGCGAGCTGACCATATTGCGTTGATTGCTTGCTGATCTGACTGCATCTTTTGCACGTTCTAAGTTTTGGTTAGCTGATAATAACGAGCGCTCTAAGTGACTGCAGTCGCGTGGAGCTGGAGGAGTCGGAGGCACTGGTCCACCCGGGCCGCCTGGAGGACGAGGACCACCCGGGCCACCGTGGCCAGGACCGCCACCACCCGGAGGACGAGGTCCGCCCGGTCCACCACCTGGAGGGCGAGGACCACCGGGACCACCGAAGCCCGGGCCGTCAGGGCGAACTTGCGCCACAGTCATATCACCCTCAGCCATCATCGGTTGAACGCGGCATTGACGTAATTGTGAGTCGATCTGGTCGCGTTCACGACGGGCTTGTTGCTCTTGCATTTCAGCTGAACGCAAGTTGTTGTCAGCAGAACGTAGATCAGATTGCAGACGTGAGTACTCGAAGTGTCCGCGCAGACGGCGGTCTCTTTCGTAAGAGACATTGTAGCTTGAACGCTCGCGTGAAGCGCGATCATAAGCGGACTGAGCGTAGCTCATGTCGTTGCGCTTTTGTGAAAGACTTCTTTCCAAAGTGTTGGCTTCATAGCTTAAAGACGAAATCCTTTGGGAACCTGTACGCAGGCGGTCTTCAATGTAAGCTAAGCGGCTTTGGGCTTGACTTAAATTAGACTGGGCACCTGACAGACCTGAATTCAATCTGTTGAACTCAGGCTCGTGCGGAGCCAATGCGGCACGTGCTGTGTCGTGTGCCTTTTGTGAATTTTGAATTTTAGTATTCAATCCCGGAATCTGAGCATCAATGCGGCTGATTTCGCCGCGGCCTTCAGCTTGGATTCTTTGAGCCTGTGCCAAAGAACTTTGAGCCTGAGGTAACGATGTGTTCTGAATGTAAGACGCTGTCGAGCGGTTTTGATTTAATTCGTCAGTTAAAGGTTGGTACTTTTTGATGGCGTTAGCTAATTCCGCCTGAGTCATCACGATCTGGTTGGCATCAGCGTAAGCGCCGGCGTGGATTCCACGCAATTGAGTGGCTTTGTTGAAATCAATCGTCAACGGATTAACAAAGTCAGGAACTGCCGCTAAGAAGTTGGCTTCCATTTCTGGATTAACTAAACCAGCACCGTTATTACAGCGGTTTTGCATTTCTGTTAACATCGCACCGAATCCACGAGTTGAAATTTCAACCGCTTCATCTTTAGATCCGCCCACGCCACGCACTTGTAGTTTAGGACTTTCTGTTCTCATCTGATTGATGAAAGAAGAAAGATTTTTGCCAATACCCCAGTAGTGGGTTTTGCGACCGTTAATGTCAGCAAAAGTTAATTGGTTGGGAACACCTGCGATAGTCACAGTCATACCTGTTACGCCGCGCTTGTTTTCCGGCGTTTGCATCATCACTTCTACGTTAGGACTGTTTTTGGTTTTCATAATCAGGAAGTAATAGTGATCTTTGTTGGCCTGCATGTAGCAAACCACAGAGTTATTCACTGTGCTTTCCCACAAAGACCAATCGCGGCTTTCTTTTACTTTTTTATTATTAGCTTCGGCAACGAAGCCCCCCAATAGGGCCGCAACGACTGCAACCGAATGAAGTGAACGAACAAGTTTCATGTTTCCCCCGTGTGTTTCCCCTGTACCGATTCAGAAAGTCTGAATTTTTTAGAGTCGACAGAGCATTAAGCAAGGTTCAAGCCAAATCAGTTTAGTGGCATATTGACTCTGAAAAAGAGCCAGCAAGTAGGAAGATCGGAAAGGAGTCTAAAAAATAAGCTGTTTCGGGTCATTCAAACGAGGAAAACATAAAACTAGGTGAATAGCTCAGGGACGAAAAGATGCTGAAAAGAGGAGGTTGTGTAAATGGATCAGTAGAAGGGTAAAAAAAGCAAAAAAAAAGATTCGATAGCAACTCTGAAAGTAAACCTCTGTTTCGCAAGGTGGGTGACCATGATAACAACTTTAGGCTTCTCACTACGAGGTGAGCTTGCACACCATTGTCAGGGACAGCCCCCAAAAATATGCTTGTAAGGTTTATTTTCGATGAGTCTTACGCCCTCGAACCTCTACTTTTTTAGGTTAGCGAAAGTTTTCTAAAAAGTCCATGGAACAGGACTACAGACAGCAAAAAAAGCTGCCGAATAGTAGGCATGATAAATGCTTTAAACCTTTTATGGGAGCAGCTTTGATGTCTATTTCAGCGTTAGATTTTTATTTCCCATTTGTAGTGTTTCTTTATGGTCTAGCCATTAATTTCGTGCTTGAAATTCCTCAGCTTGTGGCGTTGGCCCAAAAGCGTATGCCATCTCAATATATGACATTTGAAAGACATCGTAAGATAGCGGTTCTTTCGCTATATGTCGGAGGCATTTGGTCCTTACAAAATCTTTGGCTCTCGTAGTCTTTTCCCTCTGAGTTTCATTTAAAGATTAACCGACTTCGCGGTTGACTTGTCCTCTGGGGCTGTTAAGTTTTTCCCATGTCTCAACAGTTCGGATTTCCCTCAGAAACTACAGAATCTTCGTCACAGCAGCGTGACTCTGTGGTTTACAATGTCGAACAATTAAATTCACATATACGTCAAACTCTAGAGGGACAGTTGGGGCAGGTTTGGCTACGTGCGGAAGTCTCAAACTTTAAACCTCACAGTTCTGGACATTTTTATTTTTCATTAAAAGATTCCCGTGCGCAGATCTCCGCCATCATGTTCCGTGGTCACAACGCTAAATTAAAATTTAAACCACACGATGGTTTAGAAGTGATTGTGCGTGGTCGTATCACAGTTTATGAACCACGCGGGACCTATCAGATTGTCTGTGAAACGATGGAGCCTGTAGGGGCCGGTGCCTTACAAAAACAATTCGAGCAATTAAAAGAAAAATTAAAATCCGAAGGATTGTTTGATTCTGCCCGCAAAAGACAGATCCCACCATACCCTCGTCATGTAGCGATTGTGACGTCTCCGACGGGTGCGGCGATTCAAGATATTTTAAATGTGATGCGCCGACGTGCTCGCAATGTTGAACTGACACTAGTTCCGGCCATTGTTCAAGGTGCGGCAGCCGCCTCTTCATTATGTGAGGCTTTTTCGC
This sequence comes from Pseudobdellovibrio exovorus JSS, assembly GCF_000348725.1. NCBI lineage: Bacteria > Pseudomonadati > Bdellovibrionota > Bdellovibrionia > Bdellovibrionales > Pseudobdellovibrionaceae > Pseudobdellovibrio > Pseudobdellovibrio exovorus. The sequence goes on along the minus strand of NC_020813.1, from coordinate 2,347,060 downwards.
AAGCCGTGAAATTACCTGTGGACGTGATCATCATCGGTCGCGGTGGCGGGTCGATGGAAGATCTGTGGTGTTTCAATGATGAAAAACTTGCTCGCTTAGTCGCAGCCAGTCCGATCCCTGTGATTTCCGCTGTGGGGCATGAAATTGATTTTACTATTTGTGACTTTGTGGCGGACTTACGTGCGCCGACACCATCGGCGGCGGCAGAGCTTGTAGCAAAAAGCTCGCACGAGATTCTACAAAAACTTCAACATTTAGATCGTATGCTAAACACGAGCTTACAAAAATTTTTAAAATTAAAAATGCAAAGCTTAGTTTTGACCAGTCGTCGTCTTGTGGACCCTAAGAAAAAATTGCAAGACTATGCATTCCGTAACGATGAATTACTGACGCGTCTTGAACAGGCGACTCGAGTTTATTTTCTGCATTTGAAAAAAGATATTCAGCTTCTAGAAAAAAAACTAGTTTCACCACGTGATATTATTCAGAACCTACGCAGTCGCGTGGAAAAAATGCAAATTCTTATGAACCGCTCGATAGATCACCGCTTGAATCAAGCGAGTTACCGATTGAAGAGCAATATGGGTAAGCTGGATTCACTCAGTCCGCTGGCTGTTGTGGATCGTGGGTATTCCATCACGACAACTGGAACCAAAGTCGTGAAGTCAGTAAAAGATATTAAAAAGAATGATGAGATTGAAATTAAAGTGACGGATGGGGTAATAACTGCCGAAGTCACAGGTACTAAGAGTACGAAAGGGTAGTGCGCTATGGATTTTGAAAAAAAATTATCTCGCCTAGAAGAGATTGTACAAAAAATGGAGCGCGGTGAGCTAGCATTAGATGAGTCTTTAAAGCTGTTCGAAGAAGGCGTTAAACTTTCGCGCGATTGTCATGCTCAACTGACAAAAGCTGAGGCACAAGTTAAAAAGCTCATCAGTGTAGACGACAAAGGCCAAGCCGTAACTGAAGATTTTAATTCAGACGAAACTTAGATCGGCATTATATGAACTATTCGCTAGAGCAAGAGCAGCAGCAGTTTTGTGAACGTTTTGAGGGGTGGCTGAGTCATTACCTAGAAACGCAAAAGCAGTCCCCGTTAGTTGCTAGCAAACTTTTGGAAAGCCAAAGTTACAGCCTGCTTTCTGGTGGGAAACGCTTCCGTCCATTTTTATCCTTTTTATGCTTTCGATTGTTTTCGGAATCAGTACAAAAAATACGTTCTTTGTGCCTTGCACTCGAAATGGTTCATACCTATTCCTTAATTCACGATGATTTACCTTGTATGGATAATGATGATTTCAGACGAGGTAAGCCCACTAACCACAAAGTCTTTTCAGAGGATATTGCGCTACTGGCTGGTGATGGTCTTTTAACGGATGTCTTTTATCTTCTGTCTTCAGATGAGCTTTTATCTCCTCCAACACGCGTGGCGATGATACGCAGCCTATCAGAGCGAATCGGTTCTGCGGGAATGGTTTCAGGACAAGTATTGGATATGCAGGCGACAGAAAAAGTAACTTACGCCGACCTACAAAAAATTCATCGTCTGAAAACAGCGCATCTTATCCAAGCTTCGGCCGTTGGCGGTGCTTTAGCTGCTGATGCGAAACAAGAAGATGTGGTAGCGATCTATGAATTTGCATTTCATTTAGGGATGGCTTTCCAAATTAAAGATGATCTGTTGGATGCCACAGATAAAGAACAAGATTTCAAAAGCTATTTGAGTGTTTTAGGCAAAGAAAAAACAGTGACGGCTTTGTTAGATCATTCTCAGCAGGCGCAACAGTGGATTCAAAAAGTTTCTGTAGGTGACAAAACGGCATTGCAGGCTCTGATTGAATTTAACTTTAATAGAAAGAATTAATTTTGCGCTTAGATGTGTTTTTGGTTCAGAACCAGCTAGCTTCGTCGCGCACACAGGCGCAGGCTTTGATTTCCGAGCACGCGGTTTATTATGTCAATTCACAGGGACAAAATGTCATTTTAAATAAATCTTCTTTTGAGGTTTCTGACGACATTGCCTCTTTAATTCAAGTTCATCCGAATGATTTGCAAAAATATGTTTCACGCGCTGGTCTGAAACTAGAGTCGGCACTGGAACATTTAAAACTCAATGTTGCAGGCCTAGTGGCTTTGGATGTGGGACAATCCACAGGTGGTTTCACGAATTGCCTTCTACAGCATAAAGTCAAACGCGTGGTCGGATTGGACGTCGGTCATGATCAATTGCATCCTACGTTAAAAAATGACCCTCGAGTTGTGGCGATAGAGGGATTAAATGCGAAGGATATCGAGCAGCATGCGGAATTTAAAAAGCAAGCTCCAGCAGAGGGATTTGATCTTATGGTTATGGATGTTTCTTTTATCTCTCTGACAAAGGTAGTGCCCTATCTGAAAAACTATCTAAAACCCCATGGGCAATATTTGTTTTTGGTAAAACCACAGTTCGAGTGCGGTGCAGAACATCTGGATAAAAATGGTGTGGTTAAAAACAAATTTGTTTATACTCAGCTTGAAGAAAATATCAGACATGTTCTGACTCAAACTTTCGGACACGTGCAAGATTACTTTGCCTCGGGGTTGTCTGGAAAAGACGGAAATCAGGAGTTTTTTATCTATGGAAAGAATCTCAACGGCTAAAGCCAAAAACCAAGCTACGAACAAAAACACAAAATTTCCACTACTTGTTTCCTTAGTGACAGTTCTTTTTGTTGTGGGGTGTGCGACTTCACGTACGACGAAGCCCACTCCTAAAAAAGATGGTACAACTAAGACTCCAGTCGAAGTGACACAGCCGACGACTCCAACGGATGAATCAGGGGACGAAACTTCAGAAGTAGAACCTGAAACGCCAGTGACACCGCCAATAGTGGCTGAACAACCAGCTCCGATCCGCACAGTCCCGCGCATTGGTATTATTTTTTCTGGCGGCGGAGCAAAAGCGTGGGCCCATATTGGCGTTTTAAAAGAAATTGAAAAAGCGAAATGGCCTGTTCATGCTGTGGCCGGATTTGAATGGGGATCAGCCGTAGCTGCTATTTATGGGATGAATTTTTCATCTAATGAGGTGGAATGGGAGCTTTCTAAAGTACGCGATTTAGCGAATTTAGATGAATCCAGTAAAGCCATGTTTGATAACAAAAGTGTGGCCGAGCTGAAGGTTCCATTTGTATGCCCCTCTTTAAATGTAGCCCAGCAGTCTGTTTTTATGTTGAATCGCGGTCAATTGAACAAATTAATGCCATTTTGTTTAGCTCAGCCGCCACTGAGCAAACCTTATTCGCAAAGTGTTGCCGAAATGGATCACATTGAAGCTCTGGCTCAGCACTTACGTTCTACAGGTGCAAATAAAGTCATTCTAATCAATGTGTTAGCGCAGAAAACGAAACGTTCCTTTACCGCGGATTACCTATCTGCCGAGAATATACTGTGGGTGAAGTCCGCAGCGGCCATGTCAAAAGCCATTGCAGGAGTGGACGATATTATCCAGATTAATTTAGATAGCTATGGAATCAATGACCTTGGTAAGAAACGTGAAATTATAGCCAAAGGCAGTGAGCTCAGTTATAATGAGATCCGAAAGTTAACTTCGCAATACGGCCTTTAAGCCGTAGAGCCCATCAAGCTCCAGATGGCCTATACTAGGGCCATAGAGCAAAAAGGTTCACATGAGAAAACCAACAGAAACTCCAGAGATTTTTAAACGTAGACGTCAACGTGTGACCGAGGCCCTTAAAGGCGCGGCCTTATTAGTTGCAGCTCATCCCGAGCAAACACGCAATGACGATGTTCACCATCCCTATCGTCAAGACTCGAATATGTATTACTTAACTGGTTTTGAAGAACCAGAAAGTTACTTGCTTATTCGTCCGGGTCATTTTCCTGAAACAGTTATGTTTGTGCGTGAAAAAAATGTTGAGCGCGAAACATGGGATGGATTTCGCTTTGGTCCAGAAGGAACTAAAAAAGAATTTCAGATTGATGAAGTCTACACGATCGATCAATTAGAAAGCAAAACTGTAGAACTTTTAAAAGGTTTTGAAGAGATCTATTATCGTCTTTATAAAAATGAAGAAGCAGATAAGCACTTCCAAAGTATTCTTTTGAAGTTAAAGCGCACTTTTGGTCGTACGGGTTATGGCTTATTAACAGTAAAAGATGCGGATACATTTTTAGGTGAGTTCCGCCTTAAAAAAGACGAAGCCGATTTAGCGAATCAAAAAATCGCATGTCAAATTTCAGCGGATGCCCATGTAGCCGCGATGAAATTTACTCGTCCGGGTGTTAATGAACGTGAAGTGCAAGCGGTGCTTTCATACGAGTTCCATAAACGTGGTTCAGCCCGACCGGGATACTCGTATATTATTGCCTCTGGAGCCAGTGCTACAACTTTACACTACAACTTCAACGATCAAGTTTGCAAAGATGGCGATTTATTATTGATTGATGCTGGAGCCGAGTACAACTATTACTCGGGTGATATCACACGTACGTTTCCTGTTAACGGGCGCTTTACAGAGGCACAGCGCAAGGTCTATCAAGGTGTTCTAGATATTCAAAAAGAAATTATCGCTAGTATTAAGCCGGGAATTTATTTTAAAGATCTTCACAAAATGGGTGAAGAGCGTTTAACAGACTTGATGTTTGAACTGGGTCTTTTAAGCGGCAAAAAAGAAGATGCTATGAAAGCCAACGAACATCGCAAGTACTATCCACATGGTATCGGTCACTGGTTAGGTATGGATGTGCACGATGCCGGCCTGTACTTTATCAAAGGTGAAGCGCGCCCATTAGAGCCAGGTATGTGCTTTACAATTGAGCCAGGTCTTTATATTCCTGCTGATGATAAGTCTGCACCAGCAGAATTACGTGGCATCGGTGTTCGTATTGAAGATAATGTTGTCGTGACAGCAAATGGCTGTGATAACCTAACAACATCAGTTCCTAAAGAAATCGACGAGATTGAAAAGTTAATGGCGGCTCGCTAATCTGCGAGCTTTCCCTATTGAGTGTTAGAGTAGATCTTTTGCGAAGGTCTACTCTAAATTGATACTTTCTTCTTTTAACAAATTATCATTTTTAATATCTAAGAAGCGCATTTGAGCCACTAAAGGTGCGGCTGGATCGGTTTCATCTGTGAAAAACTGAATGCGCACATAGAACTTAGAATCTTGGTTTAAAGGAAGAGTCATTTTTTTGATTTCTTCTACATCCCCAGCAAATCTTTGAGTCAGATTTATAATTTCAACACGAGCTGGGCGATTGTACGCCAAAAGATGTTTCCTTAAAGCTTGAGCTTTAGGATTTGCTAATTCTTCTGGCTGAGCAACCTCTTGTGGTTCTGTTTTCGTATCAGGAAGATTTCTGACAATTAAAGCAACACCCGCAACGATACAGGCTAAGATGGCTAATTTAACAAGAATTTGAATTAGGGATTTCATATAAAACGATGCCTCCACCAGTTGTTTTCAGTAGCTTTAGTCATAAGTTCATTTTCAGATTTAAAAAGTTTGTCATCACGGGAAGCTGCACTGACTGCCAATTTTAAATGGCTAGCACTGGCAAGTAGTTCTAGATCCCCAATAGAGTTTCCGCAAGCAAAGAAAGGAACTTGTCCGTTGGTATGTTTCAACAGCGCTTCAACTTTTCCTTCGCGGTAGGTAATCGGATAAAGCTTTTCTTGAGTGACGAGTCCATCGACAACGGCGGTTTCTACGCCGATGACATTGTCAAAAGTTAATCCCAGTGCGCGCGCGCCAGGTTCCACGGCCCATTTAATCGAGGCTGTGACGATATAGATTTGAACCTGATGTTTCAGCAATAAATCGATCAACTTCTTTTGTTCACTGAAAATAGGTTTTGGTTGAATAGTGTTAAAAGCTAATTGCGACCACTGTTGCACTTGCTGTAGCGACACTCTGTGATTGATCTGTGCCAACCATGCGTAAGCATCTCTGGGGTCACCATTTACTTTTTTCATATCCAAATAGTGTTGCCAAGGATCAGATGGCAAAGGCACTAGTTTATTGTCGATTTGATATTGAAAAAAATTTTCACCTAAATCTGTGTCCCACAGAGTTCCATCTGCATCAAAGGCGGCAATAAGCGGAGTTCCTTGCTGCTTCAATACGCCGAGAGTTTTTTCAATTTCTGACCAATATTCCGATGGAAAACTCTTGTAGTTCATAGATATAGACTCTATCAGTTTTACTAAAACTGCTACTGGATAATAGTCGAGAACTCCTGAATACAGAGAAACTCAATTCAGGGCTTGGCTCGGCCCGTGTTTTCGTGTCTCATAAAGGGATGCAACAAGTGACTTATCGAATTGCGCAGCTTGCGGATGTTGAAAATGTATTCAATTACGAATATAAAAAACAGTTTTCTGATGACTCTGATGAAATTGAAAATCAAATCAAAGTTTGGGATTCGTTTTTCAGAAAAGAAGCTCTAGAGCATTACTTCAAAATGGGTTGGAGCTTCCTAGCATTTGATGCCAATCAAAATCTGGTCGGTTTTTTTATGGGACAACCACTTTTGTTTTTAGATAAGCAAACACAGTCACTATGGGTAGAATACGTCAGTGCGAATAATGACCAAATCTATACGGAATTAGTCGATATCGCCTATAGGCTGTCACGTGAAAAGCATTTTCAAAAAGTACTTTTTTCAAAAGATGTACAAACCCAATTTTTAACCCAATCGTTTCCATTTAAAGAGTGGGAACGCGATGTAATTTACCTTAAGACGACTAAATAGAAATCAGCGGCAGAGTTTAAGATGAAAGAGTTCTCCTACAAAACACGACAAGAAAATCTTCAACGCCTAAAAAGTGAAAAATTTGATATCTTAATCATAGGCGGGGGTATTACTGGGGCCGGTGTCGCACGTGATGCCGCTTTACGTGGATTAAAAGTCGCTTTAGTCGAAGCCAGTGACTTTGCCAGTGGGACGTCCTCTCGATCCAGCAAGCTAATCCACGGGGGAATCCGTTATCTTGAAAATTTTGACTTCCATTTAGTCTTTGAAGCTCTTTCCGAAAGAGCGAAGTTATTCAAAATTGCGCCGCATTTAGTACATCCACTTCGTTTTATGATTCCTATTTTTGAAAATAGTCGTGTCGGACTTTTTAAAATGGGTTTGGGGATGTGGCTGTACGATATCTTGGCTCTTTTTCGTACACCACAAATGCATGAAAAGTTGAAGCGACAAGAAACGCTATCCCGTATGCCTATCGTGCGTGGCTCTGACCTTATAGGCTCTTGTGTGTATTCGGATGCCTATATGGATGATGATCGTTTGGTGCATGAAACCTTGCGCTCGGCGCACGAAGCGGGTGCTGTGATTGCTAACTACACACGCGTAACAGCGTCCGAGATCTTTGAACAAAAAGTCAGATCGCTGCAAGTCAGCGATGTTTTGAACGCAGAAAGTTTTGGTATTGATTGTGATCACGTGGTGTGTACCGTGGGACCATGGACAGACTTAGTTGGGCCTCAAATTGTGGATAACTGGAAAAGTATTCTACGCCCCACAAAAGGGATTCATCTGACACTACCTAAGACACGTCTGAATTTATCCAGTGCTGTGGTGATGGGTGCGCAAGAAAGTACACGTATTGTTTTTGCGATTCCACGTCACGAGATGATCATTATTGGCACAACAGATACCGACTTCAGAGGTAACCCTGCAGATGTGAAAGCAGATGCTGACGATGTTCGCTATCTTTTAAAAATCACGAACGAGTATTTTCCTGAGGCTAAAATCACAGAGGCCGACATTATCAGCAGCTATGTAGGAGTCCGCCCTCTGGTACAAGATGGTTCCGGTAGCGAAGGCAAGACAAGTCGTGAACACACGATCCTCGATGATGAACGTGGGTTTACTTTTGTTGCGGGTGGAAAATACACGACGTATAGATTGATGGCTGAGCAGATTGTAGATCGAGTCATTCGGTTTTTTCCGCGTGATCGTCGTCAATCATGGACTTCATGTCGTACTGTCAGTGCACTTAATCGTTACACAACTGAATCTGCTTTCAGCGAAGCTAAAATAAAAGCCCAAACACAGAATGAAAAATTCTTAGCTGAGCGTTATGGACAGGAGGCTTTCTCTATTATCCAGAAGTTCGGAGCAGAAAAAAGTTACTGGCAACTAGAGGCCTATCAGGCGATTCACAATACGATGTGTTTAAACTTGGTGGACTTTTATACGCGCCGTGTGCCGCTGATGCTGTCCCATGCGGATCATGGTTTAGCTTTCTTAGATGAGGTTTCGCAGATATTCCAATCTGAGCTCAACCTCAGTGAGTCGCAGTTAAAAGAACAGCAGCAAGCTCTGCATCGTTATATCGAGTCAGAACTTGCATGGCGCCAGAAATTTATTGAAAGCAAATAGAACTATTTAAACTATTTTTGATCTGCTTGAATAATTTCAGTCAGGCGTTGGAGATAATCTGAAAACGGCGTGTCTTCTGAAATATCCTTTGTTGTGTAATTTAAAACTATATCCGCAGGCACAGGGTTGTTTTCCATCACGTCTTTTGCCTCAAAAGCTTTGGTAGAAATAATATCGAAGTCATCACGTCTAAAATTCGAGTCATCGTCCACAGTGAAAGATTGGAAAGCATAGTTTGGCAAATCAATTTCCACGAGATTTAATGGATCACGGAATCTAGAGCCAACAAGATCCCATCGGATAAAGCCAAATCCAGTTCCATTAGTAGCAGAGCCGATAATTTTAGCTCGGCCAGATTTTTTAAAGCGATTGATAAGGCCTTCACATGCACTTACACACGAAGCACTACTCAGTGCATACACCGGTTGCGAGAAGATCCCTTTATACGCATTATCAGATTTAGGGCGCTTGATAAGCCAATCGGTGATTTTAGATTTTTCTGCGGTGGCTTTATTAAGTAGCTGCATTTGGACAATACTTTCTAGATAAGCATCCTTTGAATCCACATCTGTAATTAAGTTTGTCGCGAGTCCGGTTCCACCTGCGTTTGCCAGATAGGCCCCAGCAAAAAAGACTGTGGGTTTGGCATCAGCAGCTTCAAACATACGATAGACATTGATGGATAAACTGGAAAGACCTCCGCCATTAGAGCGCAGATCAAATATCAAAGGTGCAGCAAAAGCTTCGCAAGATTGTAAATGGCTTCGGAGTACATCCATTAAGTTAGCATGGACGACAGCGGTTCCATTTTTCTGAGTAATGCGGTGGGGAACATCACCTACTTTTGATAGACTGAATGAGCGAAGCTGGATGTAGCAATAGTTCTTATGATCTAAACTAGCAATCCCAGTTGTCAGCACTTCATCATCTTCACTGTTTAAATAGACTTGCTTGTTAGACAATTTAGAAAAAAGATTTGCACTAAGATCCACACCTTTGGCTTTGATGAGTTTACCTGTGTCATCAGCCAGTTTTAAAGTGCTCAGAATATCAGTGTTGTTAAAATAATGACGGGACTCCAAAGAGCCACTCGAGGCAGAGCTTAGAACTTGTACCCATGGCAAAGTCAATTCGTGTACACTCCCAGTAGAATCTTTAACTGTTAAAAAAAGCTCTTTTTTCGTTGGATAAGAAAAATTACGAGTAAATAAAGAAACAACAGCTCTTCTGATAAAAGCATCATGTGATGAAGCGGAAATAAAAGGTTTCAGTGCATTTAAAGCTTCTAGTGGGGATTGGCCATCAATGCTGACAATTTCATATCCGGCCTTAATTTTATTGCCAAGATCACCTTCTGATAATTTTTTTACTTCTTCAATTTTTTTGATCAGTTCTGGTCGCGTGCGCAAGATGTAAAGCTTGCCGTCGATCAACTGTGAAGAATGAATAGCTGTGGTAACAGAATTCATTTCAATAGCTCGCCCAATGCTGATATGGGAATCTTGAAATAGCGCCATACATTTAAGAACTAAATCGTAGTACTCAATCGAGCTGATTCTAGATGGAGCTCTATTCACATTAGCAATACATTGATTAAAGATTTCATCCCCAGATTTATTAATAAGAGACTTTTTAATATCGTAGCCGACGTATGAATTCTTCAAACTACTACGCATAGATCTAAAAGCTTCAACGACCCGAGCACGAGGTAATTTTTGATTTTCTAAAAAGGTTTGAAGCTCTTCTGGTGATGCGGTTAGGGTTGCGGCTTCACTGGCAGGATCTTCAGGATTGAACATCTTCACATTCGTCGCCAAATAGCCGTCTGGTAAAGACGAGTTAGATGGGCTGCAAGAGTATAAAAGTGGCAACGACAATAGAATAGACGTGATTTTTTTCATCATGCTTTTGTGTTAGCAAGATTGAAACCTTATTTAGATTGAAGTGGAGCCTTTAAGGCTGTTGATCTTTTTGACAGTGGCTCTATTTGGCTCACTCTAACCTATTGAGTTAGATTACATAAAAACTGTGTTCGGATATTCGGAAATAGAGCCGGATACTAAAGTGGACAGCGAATCTTTTTAAAGTCACCTTTTGCCTCTTGAACGGAAAGCATGAAGCGGTAAAGATCAGGATCATTTTGTGGGTACCAGCTCACATTGATGCCATAGCGGGCCGGAGCATCCGCAGGAACTAAAAAGTAAGTCATGCCTTGAGCGAAGTACTCACGGCTATTTGTTGCGGCATAGGGATCAGGAAAGCTGTTGCGAGCTTTGGCTGCACCATAGAGTTTTTCAATACAACTGGATAAAGATTTGTAACGGCTATCTAAATAGGCGTGAAACTGATGGGCGATTTCGTGACCCAATAAATTGTAATCTCCTTGAACTGTTTCAAAGGTCTCGTCGTGATCGGCCACCACATAACGGCCACCGGCTCCACGTACATCATCCCACAGTCGATTATCCAGTTTGTAAGTGGGCATGTCCGGAGGCCCAATACGGCGGTCGCGAATAGAAGAAAAACTAGGTGCCATACTCAGCAGCTCAAAAGGCATTTTGATATATACTTTGTAGTTCTGCGAGTTCAACTCTTTCATAAACGGAGCCCAAATGCGAGCGCCATATTTAATTCGTCGCTGTGACGCCTCTGGAAAGGCATTCCAATTCACAATATAGCTTTGGATTTCGTTAGGAAAAGAAATTTCAGATAGAGTCTCTTCCATTTTTTTGATGTTTGAAGAAAATTCTGGATAAGAGGCATAGCGCTGTTTCCGCTCTAACAGTAACAAACCCCAGTGCGAGCGATTGTTATAAGGGCAAAGTTGATGGGCGCGCCAATAGTATTCACGGGCTTCACTTGGCCTATTGGCAATAACGAGTAAGCCAGCATAGGCACTCAGAAGATCTGATTTTTCACTGTTTTGAACATCGCGCTCTTCCAGTCGTCGAATCATTTCTGTTAATGAAAACTTGGACTGCTTCCAATTGTCTAAATCTTTTTGTACAGACTGTCTTTCACTATTAGACATCATGGTGTCATTACAGATGTTATTTTCAATTTGTGTGTAAGTATAAAGGTTCTGCTCTAATGGAAAGTAAGATCTTGGATTCGCGTAGGGAATAAAGGCTGCGTAAAGATTGCGGGCTAAGGAAAAGTCAGCATTTTCAGCTAAGCGATATAAAGTTTGGAAACCAGCAGGCCACCAATCCAGAGGATTATGCAAAAAAGCAGCGTCTTGTTGTAAAAGTTGAAATGCATTTTGAAAACGATACTCATTAAGGTTGAGCTGCACACGATGTGTTCGTAACAGGCGGCTATAAAACCCCTGTGATTTTGCGATTTGCTGGTCGATGAAGTTAAAAACCCGCATCTTTTCAGCTTCTGAATCCGCAGTCTTCCCTAAAAAATCGATCAACGACTGTGCTAAACTGCGCTCGTCTGCATTCCAAAAGGGATGCGCCGATAGAATCCGCGCCGTATGGGACTGGTAAATCGAATACTGTGCAAAAAGACCATATTCTAAAACAAGTGCACTGGCATTATCACCACGGAATAGCGGAGATCTTAATCCCGCTTCAAATACCTGTTGTACCACAGACATGGTTTGCGACGAGCGAGCACAGCGCGCCCCTTGCATAATCGTCGTTAGTGGCAGTTGTTGTGGGTGAGTTCTTAAACAGGCGGCCACATATTGATAACAACTATCAAAGGCCCCTTGCACAGTAAGCGAAAGCACATAGTCGTAGCTCGATTCATCTTGGCATCTTTGGGGTGCGACGGACTCTAAACGCCGTAACTGCGACGACAGAGCCGAGGCTAAGTTTGTATTCAGAACAAAAGGAGGTGTTGTCGAGGTTGCTGTGAGATCATTGTTCTTAGAAAGTAAAAACTGAGCTGTCGCCACATGCTGATCCAATGGATGCTGAGTCGTATCTACATAGACACTTTGAGCCTTCACTGTGGTTGCAAATAACAAGACAGAAATAAGTTTAAACACCATATACTAGTGCTATCAGCACTGTAGGAAACGAGCAAAATGTCTGAGTCTACTGAGGAAAAGTCTTAACCTTGGTCGATAGGAATATCGTCTAGCGTAGTCGAGATTTAGATGAAAAAAATCAGAATGAATTTGACGATTTTTGAAGATTGAAGTCTGTCTTTATCCCGATCTTAGGTGTCGTTCGTGTGTGTTAAGCAATTTATTAATCATTGCTGCTCTGAACCAACACCCAACATCGGGCAAAGAAGTGGTCGATATAAGGGATAAAACTACGTCATTGACGGAGTCAGATTACGAACAGTTTTAGCATCGAAGTTCTCAGAAACGAAACCCCAGTTGATGTGATTCCAGAATGTCTCTAAGTATTTTGCGCGTAGGTTGCGGTAGTCCACGTAGTAAGCGTGTTCCCAAACGTCAGCCACCATCAATGGAGCTGGTCCGTTATTTGTGAATGGCACGGCTGCATTTGAAGTTGATACTAAAGATAATTTTCCTGCAGCATCAACACATAGCCAGATCCAGCCAGATCCGAACGTTTTAACACCACCATCGACAAATTTAGCTTTTAATTCATCAAGACTACCGAAGTCGCGTTTGATAGCATCAGCTAAAGCAGCAGAAGGTTGTCCACCTTTTCCAGCAGGAGCCATATTGAACCAATAAAAAGTATGATTCCAGATTTGAGCAGCATTATTGAAAATACCACCGCTAGAAGAGGTTACGATTTCTTCTAAAGATTTTCCTTTTAAAGCGGCATCTGTTTCGATGAACTTATTCAAATTGTCGATGTAAGCTTTGTGATGCTTATCGTAGTGAAAAGTCATTTGTTCTTCATTTAAGAACGGAGCAAGTGCAGTTTTTTCGTAAGGCAATTGAGGTAATTTAAACATAGTGAAATTCTCCTTGTTGTTATCAATTAGTTTTCACTAAGTATTTAACATCTTTTGCACGAAAGTAGGAAGTGCAAACGCAGCGCTATGAAGATCTTCGTTGTAATATCTCAGGCCTTTAGTCGTAGAAAAAGTTCCCGCCGCGTCCTTTTTGAAGTCTTTTACGGGGTGATATTGCCCTTTGATGGCCATTTGTAAACTCCACATCCCTGATGGATACGTTGTGGCATGAAACAACATCGTGTGAACTTGTGCCGGAGAGAAAACACCTTTAAGACATTTATTCAAAGCCACGAAAGTTTCTGAATGGAACATTGGTGATTCACCTTGTGTCACTAACACGCCATTATCTTTCAATGCTTTTTTACAGTTGTTATAAAACTCTTCTGTGAAAAGACCCTCTGCCGGACCAGCAGGATCAGAACCATCTACGATGATAACATCGTAAGTATTGGCTGTGGCTTCTGCGACAAATTTGATTCCATCACCAATGATCAGATCTACTTTTTTGTTGTCGAATGCGCTGGCAATTGTCGGTAAGTGTTGTTTACAAGCGCGCACAACAGCTTCATCAATTTCCACCATTGTGACTTTTTCTAAGCCATCGTATTTGCAAATTTCACGGATAGTTCCACCATCGCCACCGCCGATAACTAAAACGTTTTTCGCTGGACGGCCATTCGCAGATTCAAAAGACTGCATAGCAGGATGAGAGATCATTTCGTGATAGTGATACTCGTCACGCTCAGTGCACATGACCATATCATCAATCGTCAGCATTTTGCCGTAAGAAATAGTATCCAGTACACGCACGCGCTGGAATTCATTACGCTCGTCAAATAAGACATCGCCTGTGTAGCGTAACGAAAGAGCTTGGTTGTCGTCTTTATCTGTGAACCAAACGTTGCGATTGATTTTATAACCTTTTTTTGGATCATAGTTTTCAGCATCGTTAGGTTTTACTTGGATACCACCATCTTTTTTAATGATGTGAGTTGATCCGCGATTCATTTCAAGAGCCGAGTAGGAAGCTTCAAAAGCTTTTTTTAAATGTTCAAAAGAAACCCAAGGGTCCACGGTGTCGCCACAAGTGAACAGATCGACCGCAGCATAGCGGTATTCAGGCCACGTGTGAATAGCCAAGTGGCTTTCTTGAATCACCACCACACCAGAAACTCCGTACGGAGAAAAGTGATGAAACGTTGAATTGATCACCGTCGCACCTGCTACTTGCGCAGCTTCTACCATTGCATTTTCAATAGCAGTGACATCATTTAAAACGTCAGCGTTACAGTTTAAGAATTCAACAAGAATGTGACGACCTAGTGCTTTCATTTCACGACCTTTTCTCAATTGGTTATCAAGATTTTTTTGCAGCGGTCAAAATAGGGCCTACCTGCTTGGGGATCAAGATGTTTTTAAGTCTTAGGGTCCTTTTTTCAGGGTTTAGACTTATGCTTATAAAATAAACATTTCCGAATGAAAAATAGGAGTTTTATCGTAGAAAACGAATCTCGAAGCAATGGTGAATCTTCTGATCGTGAACATCCACTGGAATACTGTCTTTTGTAATGTTTTTGATCTGAAATTTCGTCTGAATTTCCTCTGAAAGTCGGAAGTCTCGTTTATTATTCGAAAAAACCAAAACTCCGTCTGGTTTTAAGAGCTTCATAACGTTTGAAATCAGTAAAACCTGATCTCGTTCCACATCAAAATCTGTTTTCATGTTCTTAGAATTAGAAAAAGTCGGTGGATCTAAGAAAATAGTGTCAAAGCTCGAGGCGAAGTCCGGCCACTCCGGAGCATGCTGAATGAACTTCAAAACATCTTCTTCGTAAAAGAAATGCGTTTGTGTAGACAGTCCGTTCAGCTGGAAGTTCTCTTTTGCCCAATCCAGATAGGTCTTTGACATGTCGACGCTGTAAGTGGTGGCTCCGCCCATGGCCGCCATGACGGAAGCACTGGCCGTGTAACAGAAAAGATTTAAAAAGCGATGTCCCGAGGTCTTTTTTAAAAAGCGATAGCGGATCGGGCGGTGATCTAAGAATAATCCTGTATCGAGGTAGTCCCAAAGATTCACATAAAGTGAAACACCATTTTCTTTGATGGCAAATTTTTCATTTTTAGTATCGAGCTTTTGATACTGTTCGGTGCCTTTTTGACGAATTCGTCTTTTCACGACAAGGTTCGAATCACTCACTTGGAAAATCTCTTTTAAGGCCTGTAGAAGCAAGGGAAGGTGGTTCTTTTCTTCATCAATCTTTTGCGACTTATCATAAACAACAAAGTGATCTTTATAGCGATCGACAAGAAAGGGAAACTCGGGAATATCGCGATCGTAAAGACGATAGGCTTCGATTTGGTTCTTTTCGGCCCAAGGGATTAGCTTTTTCAGATTCTTTTCAAGGCGATTACGGATCATTTTGTGACAGTAGCATGGTCAAAGTGAAAAGTGGACTCCTGAATAGAGTAAATAAATGAAAGACCAGAGCCGATAGGTCTGGTATGCCAAACCACATCTTTGAGATCGCAAAAAAGTCCCTTGAACACAATATTATTCCTTTGCAAGCGGGTACGTTTTTAACCGCAGGTGCTCATCAGTTCAAAACTTTTTGGACGCGGGATTTCTGTTTGTCCGCACGCGGATTAGCGGCCATTGGACGTACTGATGTGATTCGAAGTCATATTGAGTATCTTTTGAAAAATCGCCGTCATGATGATCTGGTCCCGCTGTATGTGGATTCGATGAACCCTGTGCATCGTGTGGTTATCGCCTGTATTTTTAAAGCTCTAGGGCTATCTAGAAAATCTTTAAAAATGAAAGAGACCATTTCGCCATTTTATTTAGTCAATGGCCAGTTTGAGGTCGCGGATTCGAATGTGTTGGTGTTGTATGCGGCTCGTGTTTATGCGGATGCGACAGGGGATCAGGCTTGGTTGCAAAAACACCATGAAGACTTCCGTGCTATTTTTAACTTTTACAAAACTAAAATGGTGAATGGACTGATTCAGCAAGGCGAACACGCTGACTGGCAGGACAGTGCTAAACGCAAAGGTATTATCTTCTTCACGAATCTGCTGTACTACCATGCGGCCCGCGACTACGGCTTTTTAAATGAGTCCGAGTTACAGCAGCTAGGCGAACGCATTCGCCAAGAGTTCTACGACGAAAAGACAGGTCTTTTTCGCAGTATTGCGGGACGAGAGAATATTTCTTTAGAGGGAAATCTGTGGGCTATCGACTATGGACTATTAAAAGATTCGAAAGAGCTCTATCAGAATCTTCGGAAACATGAGCTTTTTAGCAAATACAATGTGCCGGGCTTTGCTACCTATCCGTCTTACACCGACGATGATATGTACATTCAGGTAAAGGTTGTGGGGCTACGCGAGTACCATGGCAACTTATTCTGGTCATGGCTAATGGCCTACAGTGGAAAAATCGCATTTAAGCAACAGGACACAGAGATGTTCGAAAAAATCCGTATTAATTTTGAAAAAATAATTAAACGCGATCAAACAGTTTATGAAATTTATCACAATTCCGACGAACATCCTCATTTTGAAAGCTGGCTTTACAAATCTGAAGCCCCTTTCAGTTGGGGAGCCGCTTTTCTTTTGGATATGTTGAAAACTGCCGAATAGAATTTTCTAATTTACGCAAGGGATTTGAGGATAGCCTGAATATAGTCTGGTCTATTCACGCGTGGATACCAGCACAGTGATAGTTTTAAATCATAGACGTGTTGGCTACTGAGTTTAATCAGATCACCAGACTTTACAAAATCTGCGGCATAGTCTTCACTTAGGGCCGCATAACCAAGACCGCGACTGATCATCAGTCTGATGGCATCCGTGCTATTTGCGTAATGGCGCTCACTTTGTGTCACTG
Organism: Pseudobdellovibrio exovorus JSS; assembly: GCF_000348725.1. Lineage (NCBI taxonomy): Bacteria > Pseudomonadati > Bdellovibrionota > Bdellovibrionia > Bdellovibrionales > Pseudobdellovibrionaceae > Pseudobdellovibrio > Pseudobdellovibrio exovorus. The sequence goes on along the minus strand of NC_020813.1, from coordinate 2,329,875 downwards.
ACTTCAATTTATATTTGCTGAGCAAATTATACGTCATCAAATCAGATGAATGATGGGCGATAATCGGTTCAGTTTTTAAGATGTCTGGAAGTAAGCGCCTCTTCCATGAGGCCGGGCCATAGAGACAATATCTCTCGGCTTTAAGAATTTTAGAGTCCATTTCGCGAGTGACTTGATGGGGTTCAAGCACAGCGAAATCACATTGGCCTGACTTCAAGCTTTCAACATTGTCAGTTGTATCCGACAAGTTAAAACGAAATCGCAGCAGCGGAAATCGGCTTTTCAGTGGCAATAAATTAGGAATGACCCTGGATCGCAATATACTTGGTGGTCCCGAGATGTAAACTTCTGTGATGCTATCCTTGGCTGCCTTTTGAATCTTAGACAGGGCCATTCCCTCAATTTCCAAAGAACCTTTTACAAACTGAAGAAGAGCTTCTCCTTCGTTTGTGAGCTTCATGCCTTTTCTTGATCTGATGAAAAGCGTTGTTTGCAACTGCTTCTCAAGAGACCGAATTCTTTGAGTCACTCCGGTTTGAGTGATTCCTAGAATATACGATGCATCTTGGACTGTTCCCTTACGAACAACAGCCCAAAATGCTTCAAGGGGGGGGCTGAGTAAACTCATTTACAATCATAGATAAATGTTAATTATGAATTATACAAATATTATTTTTCATAAAATAAAAATGATTGCAGAGCGGCAGAGTTATCAACATCTGCCCTGTGGAAAAGTGTAAAATCTTTAGACGATTTACGTGTTGGCTCCCTATTCTTTTTTCAAGAAATTCTAGATAGAAAGTGATCGCATCGAAGTTGTTCGCGTTTCACCTGAGTTTCGAGTAGTTTTCTTTTGTTTTGATAGAGATTCGTAAGTCTGTAGCAAAAGGGATATGATGAAAGCCGTGCTGGCACCGTCTAGATATATGTTTCCTCTTATTCTGGGGTGTTGCCTTACAGTTCTGGCAGCCTGCGGAGGCGTTTCGCCGGAGTCTTCATACGAACCTTCTTTACAAAACTTGCTTGCGACAAATGTCATCGGTGGAAAAGAAGCACCAGAAGACTTTCAGAAAAGTAACGGCATAGTGGGACTGCTGACATCCTACGGGCAAGGACGAACGCAAGTCTGTACAGGAACTCTGATTACCCGTGATGTGGTGCTGACAGCCGCTCACTGTGTGGAACAAGAGGATTTTAATTTTGCTGATATTTATTTTGCGAATGAAATACAGCCTTCAAGCGATTTTCTAAATGCAACCGATGAGTCTACTCGTAGTGAATCCCAGATTGTTCGCGCTCACGCGATTAAAATCAATCCGCGTTGGAAAGGTTCAGGGGTTGTTCAAGGGAATGATATCGCTCTTGTGTTTCTGGATAGAAAAGCTCCAGCTGATTTTCAGACTTCAGGTTTACCAACAGCACGTCAAGCCAGTCGTCTTCGTGGTCAATCTGTTGTGCTCGCGGGCTTTGGACTGAGTCGTCATCAGAACACGCAAGAGTCCGCATTGACGGAACGTCTGCTGCTACGTCATGTGGATTCCGTTGTGATAGATCGCGTGGATTTTTCAAAAAAGGAATTACGCGTGGTCGATAAGGCGACAGGGTTAAAAGGTGTCTGTGTTGGCGACTCGGGTGGCCCTGCGTACATTCAGCACAAGGATGGCCGTTATATCCAAGTGGGAGTCTTAAGCCGTGTGCAAGCCGATCAATACGGGAATTGCAATCAGGGAATTTCTTTTTACAGTCATGTGGGTGAACACATCCAGTGGATTCGAAAAGAGCTAGGTCTTTAGAAAATAAAATTTTTCACAAATGAAAATTGATAGTCTTTTAAGTCATCTGCATAAAGCTGAATATCGTAGTTCGGTGCGATTTGATAGTTCAGGCGACTTTGAAATCGCAGGTATGGAGCTTTTTCATTTTGTGCTAAATAGGCTAAAGCAAATGAGACGCCCAGTTTCGGAGTCGGTTTTGTTATAAATAAAATTTCTGGGCCTACTTGTCCACGATGTTGCTCTTCTAACTCTTTTAAGTAACGGCCAATCAGGAAGTAGGAAATACGGCTGCTGCCTAGAAGGTCCAATTCATAACTTTGTCCGATGGCGTATTCTATGTCGGGTCTAAATTGATCAAGGACTTCAATGCGAGCTTTCCACGAGATGTTTTTATCTAATTGAGTAATAGGAACTGTATTAATTAAATTCATCACGGTAAAGCGGTGTAGACTGAGTTTTTTGATTTCGTCGAAATAGCGAAACTCCATGACGCCAGCTTGAACTAAACTAAAAGGAACGATGCCGACATCAGGTTGTTCTAGATCATGATAAGACATTCTTAATTTTAAAAGAGAATAACTTTGATTGTTCAAGTTCCCCAAACCTAAGTACGCAGCAGAAGAATCATGGCTGGTTTCGGCATACAGTTGAGGTTTTTCTTGGCGAGGCTGTGTGATAGGGCCTAAATCAGCTCGCGCCGTTGATAGAGTGTAGCGCTCATTTTCAGTATTGCGTCCCGTGCGATAAGCTTCGACGGCAAAGTATTTCATTCCCGTTTCATAGACTTCGGCTTTTTCTTTTGTGGTCAGCTTGAAGTTATCTGAAATTTTAAGATCGCTCACAGCTTCATCCAAAGCGTGTCGTTGCGTGATATTCAAACTAGAGTAATCATCTAAGTACTGGCTATTTAAAGATTGTTTGTAAACGCGATTAACAACAAGGTTACCGTCATGACGAGTGATCGCTTTGATTGTATCTGAAGGAATCACCCATGCATTGAACTGAGAACTTAAATCTAACTCAGGGCGAATAACATCTAAAAGATAAAGAATCTGATAAGAGCAATTATCACTTAGAAAGTAATAGGGGGCGCTTGAGTATTCCATCTCGATTAAGTGGTCGATCATTTCATCCACTTCTTCAGGTGTAAAATTCAGATGGTACTCGGTGATGTCACGGCCTTCTAAGTTAAGATACTCACGAATTTTCTGATGGTAAGGCAACATAGTGTAGATACCACGATAGCCACCGAATAATCCAAGGATAGCATAGAAGAGTCCATCGCTTTCATCGGCTTCAGCGGCATAGTTCACGCCGTAATCGATTAAGTCTTTGTTACCGGCATTTTCAGGATTGATGAGTTTAAGAAATGTGTGGCCAAAGCTAGAGGCCGGATTACCTAAATCGGCAGAAGCGAAGATAACAGAAACTGAAGTGGCTCCCAATTCTTTCTTCCACTGAACTCGCTCTTCACAAGGTAAGATGTCATCAGGGTGAATTTGTATTTTACTCAGGAGCCATTTGCGACGGGCTAAGAACTGACACTGTGGATGGCGTTTGTAAAAATCGAGATGCCCTTGCGATGCGTCCGAAAAAATAGTTTTAACAGTGGTGATGAGTTCATTTTCTGGGGAGGCGAATCCTTCGGGGTGTAGGAAGAGTCCACCGCGAAAAGCTGAAGAGTAACCAAAGAGATTTTTTTCATAGTGCCCAAGTTTAATCCATTTTGGATCTTTCCAGAGTTGTTGGGCCTGAACTTGGCGGACATAGTCGTCCGTTCTAGAAATAGAAAAGCCCCAAGCTAGTGGGGCTTTTACTATTAATATCAGAGTTATTAAAACTAGATAATTAAGAACCTTGGCAAACATCAGCAATAGCAGATGACTTCATGTTGTTAACAAAGTCAACAGCAGTTGTTTGAGCTGAAGGTACGATTGTTTTGAAAGAAGCTTGAGCTTTTGCGTTGAAAGCAGCAACTTGTTGCTCAGTAGCGCAACCGTTTAAAGCAGCTAAAGTAGACATTTTCGCGCCATGACCTTGAGCCATTTCACGAGTTAAGTCAGCTTGGTTAACTTCTACGAAATATTGGATTTGTTTTTCGTTTTGAACTAAACCGCTAGCTGTGCAACCAGAAGTACCAGAAGAGATACCGAAAGTTTGGTTAGCAGACAAACCATTCAAGAAAGTAGCGCCTAATTGAGCTAATTTAGTGTTTGATTTGATAACTTGTCCGCCAAGACCGCAACCAGCGTCACCTGCGTAAGATACAGATCCAGCTAACAATGTGATTAATAATGCTTTTAACATGTTGAACTCCTTCGTTCTATTTTTCATCTGCTCCATGCAGATTGATTTCAAATTATTCTATGGTTTTCACGAAAGAGTTCAATGGATCTTAGATCCGACAAAGGTCTAGATTTAACGTAAATTTATTTATAGGTCACAACATCGCTTAAATCGAAGCGAACTTTTTTTGCATGCTGATATTTGTCATCAGTTGCGCGATATCCGCACGCGATGGCGCTGATAGTTTTGTAGCCAGTTCCCCCCAATTCAAGGGTGCGGTCATAGGCGTCTGGATCAAGACCTTCCATTGGAAGTGTGTCGATCTCCATCAGAGCGGCAGTTGTTAAGAAAGATCCCATCGCAATGTAAGTTTGTCTTTGTGCCCATTGATCGATGGTTTGTGAAAGCGGACCATGAATAAGGTCCTTCGTCATCACATCGCGAAAGCGACCTAAAGTGTTGATATCAAGCTCACGCACTTTCGCTGTTTGCTCGACTAGTTTTTCAATGTGTGCTGCATCCATTTTTTCTTTGTAAGTTAAAACAACGAAGTGGGATGCATCTGTAACAGGACTTTGTCCCCACGAATGAGTTTTTAATTTTTCGCGTAATTCTTTATTTTGAACTACGATGAACTTCCAAGGCTGTAGGCCATAAGAAGAAGCAGATAAGCGAAGCGTTTCTGCAAGGATATTCCAGTCAGCTTCGCGAATAATTTTCGTAGGATCAAATTTTTTGCAGGCATAGCGCCATTGCATTTGTTTATAAAGAATCTCGTTATCAACAACTCGTGACATCAGTTAGAAAACCTTATTTGGCAACGAACGCAGAGCTGCTGAACAATGATTTTGTAAAAGTAGATTCATTGTTCGTGTTGTAAGCGGCAACTCTCCAGAAATATTTTTTCCCAGCTTCAGCTTGAGTGAACTCAAAAGAAGTGGTTTTTACAAAGTGATCGTTGATCACTAACCATTTGAAGTTAGGATCCGTTGCTACTTGTAAGTGGTAAGCATTAGCGCCAATAGCTTCTTTCCATTCAAGAACTGCTGGGCCCTCTACGCGTGATAAAAATTTTGGAGCCGTCAGTTCAACAACAGCAGGAACTTTAGACATTTCAGGATCTTTTTGTTTTTCAGGGAAAAGTGAATTCATGCGCTCAGACAAATCGCCATGGCCGTGACCAGCGTGTCCACCATGAGCATCAGCACAAGCCGCTTCACCTTCTGCAGGTTTGCAACTAGCATCAGCGGGACCAGCAGCAGCTAAAGTGCGAGTGGTAAGACCTAAAGTTAGAAAAAATGCAAACAAAGCGATGAAATACTTCATAAAGTCTCCTTGTATGAGCTACGTGTGAAAAAAACGACGTAATAAGCTATCTGAATACTTCTAAATCCCAGAGGGCATTTTAGCAAGTAGCTTTAACTCTGGAGTTGTATTTTAAACCTGCTTTTGCTACAAGATTCGGCAGGGGTCTTACAGATGATCGCTGCTGATAGAGTTCTGCTCTGTCAGGAGAGGAAAGTCCGGGCTTCGCAGAGCAACACAGGGGGTAACGCCCCTCCGTCGTAAGGCGAGGAACAGTGGAACAGAAAGAATGTCCGGAGCTATGATCTCGAGGTTGGGAACGGGAGACCTTGAGGGAGTTGCCGGAGTGAAAACAGCCAAACTCTGTGTGAAGCAAGATCAAATAGGGAAGCGCCAACACTCAGCTTGCTGAGGAGTTGAAAAGAACGGCTCGTTCGAGGCTTCCGGGTCAGATCGCTCGAGCCAACAGGTAACTGTTGGCCTAGAGGAATGGTCGTCGAATCGCATGAGGGATCGTGGTAACCAATGCGAGGAACAGAACCCGGCTTATCGTAAGACCCCGCCACCTTTATTTTTTAGGTCTTCTACAGAAAACGTCTGTAGTCGATTTTGAATTCTTTTTCTATTTTTTTCGCCAGTGCTTTTCCGATATTGCGTTTTCCATTTTCAATTTTTGATACATCAGTTTGAGAAATACCAAGGCGTCCTGCTAGTTCCTGTTGCGTTAGCCCTGTCTTAGCTCTGATTCCGCGAAAGGTGATGAATGGGCGTTTTTCTACATCGTCTAAGTCGGGAAAAATATTTTTTGCTGGTACAGCATCGTCCTCGTTTCGCGGAATATCTTTTAGTAAAGTTGCGATGGCGGCGGCCTTATCTTCGGGTACAAGAAAAAATTTTTTCTTGGCTCCGTCTTTAATTGAAATTTCAATAAGGCGTATCTTTGCGGCTCCCGACATATGTGACCTCAATCAGTTTTATCTTTTTATCAGTCACGAACCAAACGGCAACGTGGCTGTAGCTTAAATGACAATGATGATGGCCATTGCTGAGTTTGGAGTAATTGGGCCAGTCTCCTCTTGTTGGTCCTGCCACTTCAAGATCATCAATCAAGGATTCAAGGTGATGTTGAATCTCTTGTGGAAGCTTGGATATCTCCTTAACAAGGCGTTTTGGAAGATAAACGACCCACGTCATTTGTGCCTGCTTTTTATTATATGATATATATTATCATATAAAAAGATATTTTTTATCATAGACATAATCCTTAATGTTTTCAATGTGTTGTAGGGGTATGTCGGTCTGGAAAAAGCTCTAGGTCGACATTATTTAACCAGCGCAAAATTTTTTGTGGATGGTGAATCAGATTTAATTGATCTACTAAAGGATAGTACAGCATGGTTTTTCCGAGCAGTTGGTACAGTGACGAGTAAACATAGTCTTCTACGCGCAAACACAAATGGGCTTCAACGGGATTGCGATAGATGTATTTATAGGTATTTAAGTACTGTGCAAAGCTCAGTATCGGTTCGGCCAAGTTCTCTAGTTTTGCAGAAGGAGATATTTGTTTTTGCAGATGTTCGCAAAAAAAGTTTTCCTGCTTTTCCGCGGTGGAAATAAGAATATGAATGTGTGTATTCATCATAATCAGCGCCTGCACTTCTATGTGTCGTGCCTGTGCGGTTTTGGCTATCTCTTTTTGCAGAAATAGCCAATCCGTATTCTTGTTCACATGCTGTGGATGAAACTCAAGTGACACATGAAAAAGTTCTTGTCCCGTGCGAAAGAGGTGTCTGTGCATTCGAGAAAGCCTTGCAAGAGCAAGGGGGGGGCAGAATGTCGCTAAGATGTAAGAGGACATCCGGCGAATCCGAAAATCAGAGGTCTATGCGCGTTTTCGGACGGTTTTTTGTTTTTCAACCCATTCGTTCAGAATATCTCGAATCAGAACTTGGTATTTTCCACTGTGCTTTTCTGTAAGACTGAGTTTTTTTAAGGCTTTGATGGTCGTCAAAGGTAACATCATAGAAACGCGGATCAAGGCTTTGTCATTATCGAAGGATTCGTCAGAGAGTTCGACTGTTCCGTATTTAACTTTTTTCATGATATTCCATCCATTTTTCTAAAAACTCTGCATGGTGTTCTTCAATAAACAGAATGATTCTACGAACCATTGCTTTGGAGAAGCCTGTGTTTTGATCCATCACATTGAAGTTTAGCAGATTGACTCGCAGACTCGCGCCTCCTCCTTCAACGTGAACATGTGGAGGGTTGTGATCCTTGCGATTCACCTTGTATTTCAACTGACCAACACGAAGAATCGTAACCATATTATATATACCATATATATCAAAAAATGACCAATAATTGTTAAAATGGGACTCTGGAGGAAGACTGCAACAGACTGTCCTCAGTAGAAGCGGTTATAATGGATATCAGAGTGAAAAATCCGAAGCTCGGTAGGTGACCAAAGTTGTCACGGAGCGAATAAATTTCAGAATAGATGCGAAAAAATCCCTCCTAACCAAATCCTGACAGTAAAACTTAAAGTTAGGTGCTAGATTCCGCTTACTCCAAAACCCAAACAAAAACCAAAAAGGTGGGATGTTATGAAAAACCTAGTTTTAAGCTTAGCACTTGTGATGACCGCATCAACTGCAATGGCAGATTATTTTTACTGTGAATTGAAAAATGGTTTTGTTAAGGCCGAAGCTGAAGCGGATTATGGTGTTCGTCAAGCCAGTGTGACTATGCGTCCGTTCTCTTGTGAGGGCCGAGTGGTTCCAGGAACTCGCCTTGTCGAGGTAAAAATCACCTCTACGGAAACAGGTGAATACCGAGTGGCGCAAGAGCCCTATGGATTAGTCAGCGTAAAAATGTATGGACTTGATATTCATGGCGATGGCCAAGATCTTGGAGAATGCACTTGCGGAGTTCGTTAATTTCGAAATTTATAATCACGCAATCGTCTTAGCGTTTCTTTGCTAAGACGAAAAGCTCTTTGCCCATACGGCGTGTGATAGAGTTTCGCAGGCGACCCCAGAATAGATATTGAAAGTGCTCTTGAGTGCGTTTGCGAATTTCCCACTCGGTGGCTCCAAATGGTGGGCCCGAGCGTTTTTCCATAGTGTAAAACACTGCTAAAAGCTGTCCTTCTTCGTGTAACATCCGACGATAAAGTCGCACCAGTTCATTGCGCTGTTCGGGTGGAATTGCGCAGAAACAGGTGTGCTCAACAACAACGTCGAAGCTGTGATTCCACTCTGTAGGTAAGTGGAAAATGTTGGACTCATAGAATGATAAATTTTCTAAATCACTGTATTTTTGACGACCGCGCTCAATAGCTTCTTTCGAAAAATCCACAGCGGTAACCACGTGTCCTGCTTTAGCAAATAAAGCAGCATCGTGACCTTCGCCACATCCTAAAACCAAAATACGAGATTTAGGTAATTTCAAGCGAGGAAGCATATCTTTGAAAGCCTCGGCAGAGTCATTTAGATTCCACCCTGGATTTTCAGGAGCTTGATAAATTTCAGACCAAAAATTCGATTTGTCGATGTGAAGTGTATCGATAAAATAAGGCGGAGTGGCTACGTATTCGCCATCCGCGACGAAGCTTTCGTCATCAAAACAGTCAGACAAATCGAACAACTGTTCTTGAGCATTATCAGTTAAAACGAATGGAGCCTTTGATGTCGTTAAGCCATTAAAGCGATCCCATTCATCCACCGACCATTTGCTGTTATCAGCCTCGAATAAGGTGTTTTGCTTCGTGCGCAGAAAGATTTTTTTATCTTTAAAACTTAAAGAAATAATATGCAGGGGATGATCGAAAGATTCGACTAAATGCTCTTCATCTTGAAACTCAGTCACCAAAGAAAAATCATCTGTCAGACGTAAATTGTAATGAACTTCTTCGATTTGAAGAGGATCAGTCAGGGCGGGAGCATCAGGATCTAAGAAAATGTCGCCGTGTTCGTCTATGGTGATGAATCCAAATTTTTTGGACATCAGTGAGTTTGAGTTTCTTCTGTTGAAGGAGCGACTGGCTGAGTTCCAGTTGGAGCCTCCGTTGTGGCTTCAGTGCCTGCCGGAGCCGTTGGCGCAGCTTCAGGATTCACGATCAAGCCCTCTTGGAACTCGATATTTGGACTACCTGTGCGTACAGATTTAATCACCCAAAGTTCGTTTTCAGGATTTTCAGAAGGGGAGCGATGAAGAACGGCTTCACCTTTAATGACTTGCTTAGAGGTCTCTTCATTTTCAAGAACATCGAGGTATTGGTATGAAAAGTGAGCGCTGATTTGATTGTCGTCGATCTTTTGCGTGTAGATGTTGAGCACTTCGAAGTCTTTAGAAAGCGGGCGTGATTTTTTCACGCTTTCTTCGATCAAAGTCACAAATTTGCTTTGTATACCAGCATGTGTTTGTAGGTTGATCTTAGGTGCCGAGTTGAATAAAAACCAGGTCCAAACAAAGACCCCTAAAAATACAAAAAAACTCGCCAATTTAATCATTGTTGCCTCCTGACATCCCTCTTGAAATGTGACAAGTGTAGTTCATCATGCTAGCCTCGGGCGAGGCAAGGATTTAAAGAATATGAGCTTTTACAAAAAGACCACCGAAAAATTAAAAGAGCTGAAAACATGGGCGCAGGTCAAGAGTCCTAAACCCTTACAACCAGCCTTAAGCTATGCGTTAGATTGGTTGGCTCCAGAGTTACTGGGAACGGGCTTTCGTATGATGGAGATTTCGGACTTTGCCTTAAAGGCAACTGTGCCAGCGCGTCCGACGAATTTCGACTTCCAACAAGAGATCCATCAGGGGTTAGTGCTCAATGCAGCTCTTGAGCTAGGTCGTGCCTTTTTGCAAAAGCAGATGTCCGAAAGTTACTTTCAGTTAGTCGCCAGTGATGTGCAAATCAGCAAAAAGCAAAAGTGGACTCAGGACATTGAACTCTTGCTGGAAATTGATCAGTCGGTTTTGGACGACTTCTTCATTGATTTTCAAAAGGTCAAAAGAGGTGAAATCGAATTCCAGATCAAAGTAAAAGTGGATAAATCCAGAAAGATCGATTCGTTGACACTGAAATTACAGGTTGAGAAAACAGAGCTACTTGCCTGAACTGGGTAGACAATTGGGTAAGTAATTGGGCAGATAGTGCCGAACAGCTTTGAATGTTAAAGCTAAAAAGTTGAAGATATAGAAAGTTATAGAGCTATGATTATTGAAAGCCAAATTGATCCAAATTCATCCGATTTTCAACAGAACAAGACAGCCTTACTTGAGCACGTGAATCAGTGGCGTCAGCGTATAGAGTCTGGGAAGTTGGGCGGCGGTGCCGAGGCCGTTAAAAAACATAAATCTCGTGGCAAGTTAACAGCACGTGAACGTATTGAAGCTCTGATTGATTCAGGGACAGCGTTTTTAGAGTTCTCGACTTTGGCGGCCTATGAAATGTATGAAGGCCAAGCTCCCAGTGCGGGAGTTCTAACAGGTATCGGAGTTATTGAAGGCACTGAGTGTGTCATCGTGGCCAATGATGCCACCGTAAAAGGCGGCACTTACTTTCCGATGACAGCAAAAAAACATCTACGCGCTCAAGAAGTGGCCATGGAAAATGGTCTGCCATGTATTTACCTTGTAGACAGTGGCGGCGCGTACTTACCAATGCAATCCGAAGTGTTTCCTGATCGCGATCACTTCGGCCGTATTTTTTATAACCAAGCTCGCATGAGCGCGCAGGGAATCTCGCAAATTTCAGTGGTGATGGGTTCGTGTACTGCGGGCGGAGCTTATGTTCCCTCGATGAGTGATGAAAACGTTATTGTCAAAGATAACGGGACTATCTTTTTAGGTGGCCCACCTCTGGTGCGTGCGGCAACAGGTGAAATCGTGGATGCACAAGAACTTGGGGGCGCACATACACATTGCGAGCTTTCAGGGGTAACGGATCACTTTGCTGAAAATGATCAGCATGCGATTGATCTGACTCGCTCGATTGTAAAACACTTGAATAAACGTAAAGCGGTGCAATTAAAAACTCAGCCGATAGAAGAACCTCTGTATGCTGAAGACGAAATTTACGGAGTGCTTCCCGCAGACCAACGTATTCCATTCGATATTCGCGAAGTGATTGCACGTATTGTGGATGGCTCTAAGTTCCACGAGTTCAAACCGCTCTTTGGGAAAACACTGGTTACAGGTTTTGCTCATATCTGGGGAATGCCTGTGGGTATTATTGCCAACAACGGAGTGTTGTTCAGTGAAAGCGCGCAGAAAGCGGCTCACTTTATTGAATTATGCGAGCAACGTGAAGTGCCATTGATCTTCTTACAAAATATCACAGGCTTCATGGTGGGTAAAAAATATGAACAAGAAGGTATCGCCAAACACGGAGCCAAAATGGTGATGGCCGTATCGAATGCGCGCGTACCTAAGTTTACTGTGGTGATTGGCGGCTCTTATGGCGCTGGTAACTATGGGATGTGTGGTCGTGCGTATTCACCTCGTCAATTGTGGATGTGGCCGAATGCTCGCATCAGCGTAATGGGCGGCGAGCAGGCCGCGAATGTTCTGTTAACTGTTAAGATGGATCAGCTAGCAGCCAAAGGGCAATCGATGACACCTGAAGAGCAAGCTGAGTTTAAGCGTCCCACATTAGAAAAGTACGAACGTGAAAGTTCAGCCTACTTTTCTACAGCGCGAATTTGGGATGATGGGATCATTGATCCAAAAGACACTCGTCGCGTCCTAGCTTTGGGAATTGCCGCGAGCTTAAATAAAGATTGGGGCCCGAAACAACAGGGCGTCTTCAGAATGTAATGGGAGTGGTGATGAAGTTTATTAAAGTTGAAAGTCCACAGCCCGACATTAAGGTTGTTTCCTTGAACCGACCCGAGGTGAAGAATGCCTTTCACCCTGAAATGATTGCTGAGATCACAAATTTTTTTCAGCAAGAAAGTCAGACGAAAACATCAAAGCTTTTAATCCTTAAAGGTGAGGGCACAGCTTTCTGTGCTGGTGCTGATTTAAATTGGATGAAATCGATGGTGAATTATTCGTACGAAGAAAATATCGAGGATTCTAAGAAGTTATGGGGCATGTTTGCCGCGGTTCAAAACTGCGAAGTGCCCGTAGTCGCTGTAGCTCATGGGGCTGTCTTTGGTGGAGCCTTAGGTCTATTAGCCTGTGCCGACTATGTCTATGCGGATGAGGCCACTCAATTTTGTTTCAGTGAAGTGAAGTTAGGTTTGGCTCCTGCTGTGATTACAGGTTTCATCACTAGAAAAATTCCAGATGCTTTTTGTCGTCCATTGATGATCAGCGGCGAAGTTTTTAATGCAAATGAAGCCCGCCGTATTGGATTAGTTCATCAGACGTTTACTGGGACTACTGTTGACGTAACTGAAATCGTGAAGACGTTTGCAGGGAATGGAACCGAAGCCATGCGCGAGGCTAAAAAATTATTAAATGTATTGCTAGAAACAAACTCATTTGACGAGGCTCAGGCCCACTGCACTCGTGTTATTGCTGAACGTCGTATCAGCGCTGAGGGGCAAGAAAAGTTACAAAAATTCTTAAATAGGACATCTAAGTAGTATGAAAAAAATCAATCGTATAGCCATTGCCAATCGCGGAGAAGTTGCTGTTCGTATTATTCGCGCTTGTGAAGAGATGGGAATTGAAACTGTGTTGTTACACTCGGATGTCGATGTGAACTCACGCGCCTATCGTATGGCGACTAAAAAAATCTGTATTGGTCCAGCGCCCACAGCGCAGAGTTATTTGAATATCGAAGCCAATATCAACGCGGCTTTAGCTGGTGGAGCCGACGCTGTTCATCCAGGTTTTGGCTTCTTATCTGAAAACGCGGACTTTGCAGAGCAGTGTGAAAAAAATGGTTTGATTTTTATTGGGCCATCATCTGAAGCGATTCGCGTTTTAGGTGATAAAATGTCTTTCAAAAATTTGGCAAAACAAGCTGGATTGCCTTTAATCCCTGGTTATGAGGGGGAAGATCAATCTTTGACGACATTACTCAGTGAGGTCGAAAAAATTGGCCTGCCTGTTATCGTTAAAGCTGCTGCTGGTGGCGGTGGCCGCGGCATGAAATTGATTAATTCAATGTCTGAAGCTCGTGATCTCATCGAGTCTGCACAACGTGAAGCGATGTCGGCATTTGGCTCCTCGAAAGTTTTTCTAGAAAAATATTTGGGCAAGGCGAAACACATCGAGTTTCAAGTTTTCGGCGATTGCACCGGTCAAGTTCGTCATTTGTTCGATCGCGAATGTTCTGTACAACGTCGTCATCAAAAAATTATTGAAGAAGCCACGTCACCATCACTCGATGAAAACCTTCGCCGTGAAATGGGCGAGGTGGCCTGTTCTATCGCCACTTTAGGTAAATATAAAAATGCGGGAACAGTCGAGTTCTTGTTACAAGATGGCAAATTCTACCTACTAGAAGTGAACACTCGTTTGCAGGTGGAACATCCTGTTACAGAAGAAGTCCTAGGTGTGGACTTAGTGAAAATGCAGATTTTAACGGCTCAGGATAACTTTGTTTTCACAGCTCAAGATATTCGTATACCGAAAGGGCATTCGATTGAGTGTCGCGTGTACGCTGAAAATCCGTATCAGTCAGGAATGCCTTCAACGGGTAAGTTAGGACATGTGCAATGGCCAGAAGGCCCGCGTCGTCGTTATGAATACGGTTTTGACTCTGGCGATACGATCACATCACATTATGATCCGATGATTGCCAAGGTGATCGTGTGGGATGAAACCCGCAGCCGCGCTATTGATAAGATGATCCGCACGTTAAAAGACAGCACTGTTTTTGGTGTGTACACCAACATTCCGTATTTAATTCAAATCTTAGATCATGAAGAGTTCCGTTCGGGTGTTATGACAACACGTTTTATTGAAACGTACTTTGCAGATGGTATAAAGTCCTCAGTCGAGGATGAACAAGTTAAAAAATGGGCTGTCGAAATCAATAAACAACTGAAGAAGACGCGCCAAGCGAGTGTCCTTGGGGCTGGTGTTGTTAATGAAAACACAACCTCACCATGGAACGCATACTGGAGAGGTGTGTAATGAAAACTCAGATAACTTTGCAACTCAATGGTAAAGACACACAAGTAGATGCTGAAATCATCGATAAAAAGATCTGGTTCAAATTAGATCAACAAATCTACAGCTATGATTTAGTAGATCTAGCTGAAGGCCACTACAAAAAAACTAAAGCAGCAGCTAAATCAGCAGATAAGATCACGGCGCCAATGCCAGGCAAAGTAACAAAAGTCTTTGTCAGCGCAGGGCAGAGCGTTTCTAAAGGTGACGCCTTATTGGTGATGGAAGCGATGAAGATGGAGTACACCTTAAAGTCTGACATTGAGGCCACTGTTGAAAAGGTTTTAGTGTCCGTACAAGATCAAGTGGCTTTGGGATCTTTAATGGTGCAATTGAAAGAAAAAAACTAGATCAAGATGAGAACGAAAAAAAATACAGCAAGCAAATCAGCTAAAAAAGTGAAGATCGTCGAAGTAGGATTACGCGATGGCTTACAGAACGAGTCCTCTCAACTTTCAGTTGAGCAACGCTATGATCTTTATGAAAAGTTAGTTCAGGCGGGAAGTCAAAATATTGAAATTGGGGCTTTTGTGTCGCCGAAGTGGGTTCCGCAAATGGCGGTGACACCTCAATTAACTTCGATGATTATTTCGGAGAGCTCGTACGCAGATCCCAATAATTCTAAATTTAAAAAAAACAAACTGAAAACAAATAAAAAAACTAAGCAGAAAAGCGATGTTCACCACAGTGTTTTAGTTCCGAATGAACAAGGCATGCTTCAAGCGATTGAGGCTGGTGTAAAAGAGGTGGCGATTTTTGGAGCTTGCTCGGAAAGCTTTTCTTTGAAAAACATCAACTGCACGATTGCAGAAAGTTTTAAGCGGTTTAAGGCCGTTATGAAATTGGCGCGTGAACATAACGTAAAAGTGCGTGGTTATCTGTCGACGTGTTTCTATTGTCCATTTGAAGGTCATATCCCAGAGAAAAAGGTCATTGCTATTGCGAAAAAGATGTATCAACTGGGAGTTTATGAAATTTCTATTGGCGACACTATTGGAGCGGCACAACCAGCACAAGTGGAAAGCCTATTTAAAAATCTAAAAAAAGTAATTCCTGCTGCGAAGTTGGCAGGCCATTTTCATGATACTCGTGGACAAGCTTTGGCGAATATCTTGGCGGCTTATCATGTGGGGATCAGAACATTTGATGCAAGCATCGCGGGCTTAGGTGGATGTCCCTACGCGCCGGGGGCTGCGGGCAATGTGGCCACAGAAGATGTCGTGTATATGTTCGATGGGATGAACGTCAATACGGGTTTGAATATCGAAAGATTGATCGAGGCCCATCGCTGGCTACAACCACTTATGGATCATCCTTTGTCTTCTAAGGTAGGACGTGTTGGTTTGTTACACCCACTAGGAAAAGTAAAACGTATCAATTAAAACACTGCCAAAACACATCAATCAAAACGTTTAAAAGTTTTGATTGATGTACTTCACGACTTCCGCCGTTTCGTTGATTGTACGTTGAGCCACGAATGGTTGATCTGTAAAGTATCCGAACATACGAGCAATGTTCGTTCTGTCTTGTAACGGACTCATATTTTTCAAATTAATTTCTGGTGTGTAATAGGTATCATCTGAGCTGGCTTGTTCAAGACTCAGCCAAGGGTATTGACGGATAGCCCATACTTTTGCAGGTTGAGCCACGTGACAGCTAACACAGTCCACAGTCCCAGGATTATGTAGTTTTGGATTTTCAAAGCGGAAAGCCGCACGAGTCGCTTTGATAATATCTTCTTCATGATCCGGCGACAATTTACGAGAATCCTCAATCAGAAGCATTAAGTTTTCCTCGCTTTGTGGAACGGGAAACATTCCGCCGCGGAACCATGTCGGATTAGGAGCCACCACATTGGCAAATTGTTGAATTGTATTGCGGGCAGGATCTAAACGAGGAATACGAATCGCTGTGGCTTCACCATTGCGAATATCAAGTCCTCCAAAAAACCAAACGGTTTCACGACCAAATAACGACATGAAAGTAACACGCGCCAATCTTTCTTGTCCTGCGTACTTGTAAATAGTCTGAAAAAACTTTTTTGCGTAGTCGCCATCAAGGCCTTGCTCTGCCAGTAAGGGGTTCACGCCCATCGTGATCAACGATTTTTTTGGAGCTACTGCTGAGTTGCTGTGTTCGGCTTTAATGTTTTTGAGTGCGGCTACAAGTTCTGGAAACTCTTCGTCACTGAGACGATAGAAGCTGTGTAAGGTAACGTCCAACGTATTCGTGCGACCATTGATCACCAACAGTGGCTGCCATACCATACGGATTTGCGGCTGACAGCGCGTCGGTGTTAACCCTTCCATAAAACATGGATCGATGCGAATTCCTAGAACGCGTAGATCAGGATAAAGTTTTGAGTTTTTTACTCCTTGTAGCAGAACAGGTAGACGTTGAACATATTCCTGAGGAAGCAATGTGCCCGCAGCGGCCGTTGTTGTTGCCTGTGGAAGTAAATTCCAATTTTCTGTGGATGGCAGTGGCAATAAAACAGAGACATCATTTACATCTAAAGTCACAGATGGGTTGGTTTGAGCCGTGTTGGCAAAAGAGTTCTGCGCCAACGACAGCGAACTTAAGAAAAGTGAACCAGACAACAGAACAGCAACAAACGACAATGGGTATTTGATAATGATTTTCATAAAGCGGTTTCGTTACACACCCTTGCAGGCTTTGGGTCAATAAAATATCGTGGCCTGTAGACACACAAAGTGTTGCACAAGTCGGCCCTAGAATTGCTTTAAAAATGGTGTGGACTATCTGAAGCGGCCTTTAGGGGCATTTTTACTGCTGATAATGATTATAATGGGTGCTCAAGTCGCTTTGAAAAAGCCGCTTTGTATAGAATCGCATATTGTCTATAAAATCGACAGGATCGTGGGCGAAAAGACTGAAACTCTCTATTCCTGTGCGCAATTCAAGAAGGTTTCATTTTCAAAATTTTTGTATGAAAAACTTGACCTCATCGAAGGCCGCCTCCGCAAGGTCGAGATGATTTTGCCCGAGTCTATGCGGCGCTCAGACTTAGTTTTGCAATTTGAAGATTCCAGTCAGCCAGCGGATGATCAGGCTTCTGTTGCGGTCAGTGCTATTCAAATTTTATCAGATAAAATTGTTTTAACATCTGAAGCCTTACAAACAGAAGCTTTGGAAAAAGCGGTTCTACAGTGGTCGTTGAAGAAACAGTTTAAAAATGTAGATCATCTATACTTAGAAACACTGGTCGATTTTATGGCGACTTCGTATGGAGCCAAAGGTTATCGCAGTTTGATTTCAGAGGCGTGGAATACGTCCTTTGCGGATCAGAGCTTTTTGGAAAGACGTCAGTTGATGCGAGCTATTTCTCAACAGATGGTTTTGTCTTACGATGCAGAAATTTCGGCAGTTCAGAACCTACAAAAGCTGCTACAGCATGTGGCCCCTCAGTCAGCATGGGAACTGTCGTTTGGGCAAGAATTAGCTCGGCGTGGTTACTTAAATAAAGAGGCTTTAGCGCAATTGCGATTAGATTTAATTGTGGATGTTTCGGGAACTGATGAAGCAAAAAAAATCGCCACGCAGTTGGTTCAACTTTCGCGTGAAGGATTAAAAAAGAAAATCGCTATTAAGACTTCGGCAGGGCTCTTGTTGCTTCCATCGCTTTTACCACTTCCAAATTCGTCTGATGTTTTTTCTTCTTATCACTTGGTTTTTTCAGATAGCCATACGGCAATTAATGCGAGGACTCTCAATCACTACACAGAGAATTCAGAAAGACTTGTATTTGTAGATGTGGATTCAGATATTTCGACGGCGAGTTTTCGCTCATTGCTAACTCGTGGAGTTCCAGAATTCCTCGCTAACAATCGTCAATTGAATTTTGTGCAAATCCATTTACCTTCGTACAAGTTAAAATCAGCAGAGTTAAAAGGACTTTCAGATTATTTTGCATTCGTGAAACAGCAAGAGTCTTTTTCAGCAGAGAAAAAAGTCTTAGGATGGCAGCAAAGCGAGTGGAATAAAGACTTGCAAGCCTTCAAGCCTATTGCCTATTTTGATGTGATTCAGTACTTCCGTATTAACTGAATCTGTGCCATCCTTTTAGGACGATGAAATTAAAATACACAGCTTTATTTATTTTTTGTGTCGTGGGATTGGCCGTTAACGGAGCGTGGTCTCAATCTATTGAAGCGAGCTCTGATAACTCATTGGCACCACAACAGCCAACGGCACCTGCTGCAAGTCCAGCGGCGAATCCGGCAGCAAATCCAGCAGCAAATCCGGCTATGGCCCAACCCGCAACGACAGTTCCTGCAACCACTGCGACAACAGCAACAACTCCAGCCGTTCCTGCGGCTCAGCCAGTAGCAACACCGCCACCGCGACCGGAAGTTTCCAGCGGAGTCGATATTCGCGGGACGACACCATCAGCGACAGCTCCTGCTGCCACGGCGACAAATGCGGCAACTGCCACGGCGGCGACACCAACTGACAGCTCAACAGCAACTCCATCTGTGGACCCTAATTTAGCGATGCCGCCATCGTCGACGCGCTTAAATGAAGAAACATCAGCGGCAGCAGATGCCACCGCAGCAGAAGTGAACAACTTAATGAGAACTGTTCCGGCAAGTGTGTGGGCGTCCTTACAAGAAATTGATTATCGTCAGATTCAGGGTATTCGTTGGCCGTCTCCGTTTCTTGCGGCCAGTGCCACACGTGAAAAATATAAAGATGTCTGGGCGGCACGTGATGTGGCTCAATTCAAAGAGATTTTTAACGATTATTGTTTAAGTTATGCACGCCTCTATCAAGCCGAGTTGGAAAGTCAGTGGCAGGTGCCTGCGGGCATGATGCAATTTGGACGTGTGTGTGAAAGTTTAAAGCTAGTGGTTGATAAGGCCACAGCTCAAGATAACTATTTATATGAGTATCCGAACCCATTAGTTATCCGCAAAATGGATCAAGCCGCTTACCAGATCTACACGTCGCCGCTAATAGCTCTAAATGAAAAGCTGTCGAATGCTGAGAAAATAGCACCGGAGCTACCGCCTGTTGCGGCGGTTAGTCATGTGGAAGAGGACAGTTCTTCGCTATTTGCAAGTTTAGGGCTTCCAGCAGGCCTTGTTTCTTTGGTTACAGAATTGCTGCTTTTATTGTCGCTCGGATTGAATTTTTTCTTGTTGTATAAGGCCACCAAGAAGTAGAAATTAGGGCTATGTCAGTTCAACTAAAAAAAATCTGCTGGTCGGTTACCTTATTTTTAATTTTGAACCCGATTATTTCGGTTCTGATGTTAGTTCTTTACTTAGTTTTTTCGAGTAGTTACACGCTGTCGCAACTGGCGTGGATTAGCGCTTTCGGATTGGTGTTTGCGGTTCTAACAAACCTCAGTATCACCATGGGCTATCATCGCTTGTTTTCCCATAAGTCTTTTGAAGCACATCCTCTGTTAGAATGGATTTTATTATTCATCAGTGCAGGTGCTTTTCAAGGGTCAGCCTTAAAGTGGTCAAGTGACCATCGTATTCACCACCGCTACGAAGATACAGATAAAGATCCTTACTCAATTAAAAAAGGTTTTTGGTACGCTCACATGGGGTGGATGATGACCCACGAAGCGGTGAGTTTGCCAATTCACGCTCCGGATTTACAAAAGAAGAAGTGGGTTCAATTTCAACACGATCACTATTTAGTCTGTGCCATTGTTGTTGGTTACATCTTACCTTTAGTTGTCGGATGGATGTTGGGAAATGCTTTCTTAGGACTTGTGATCGCAGGTGGCTTAAGAATTTTCCTAACACAGCAGTCGACTTTCTTTGTGAACTCATTAAGCCATACACTTGGCAAAACGCCATATTCATTGGATAAAACAGCGAAAGACAGCTTGATCGTCGCTTTTTTAACTCATGGTGAAGGCTACCATAATTTCCATCACAAATTTCAGTTCGACTACCGCAATGGAATTAAGTGGTATCACTGGGACCCAACTAAGTGGAGTATTCAATTAGCTGCAGTACTGGGTTTAGCTAACAAATTAAAAACAGTTCAGTTCTCTGAAATTCTACGCGCGAAAATGGAAGTGGAGTCTGAAAAGTTTAAGAGTTCTCATTTTTACAAAGAAAAAATGGAGCCTTTAGCGGCTAGATTAATCGAAGCACAAGCGCAGTTTGAAAGATTAAAAAAAGAATATGCGATTGCGAAAGATCAAAAGATGGCTGATCTCAGAGCCGAAATCGAATTGATGAATATTGAAATCGAGTCGATGAAAAAGAAATGGCAAGTTTTGTTAAAAACAGCAGAAGTCGTAGTTTAGTCGACTTCTATCTGTAAGTTCGGTTTTTCAAATTTAAAGTTCAATCCTAAAAGCACTAAAGATTTAGTGCTTTTTTTCTTTGCGGATCTCTTTGAACTTATTTTTGTCATCGACAAAGACCACTGTGGGCTCGTGGGTTTTGGCATTAGCAATGTCGATTTGAGCGTAGGCAATGATAATCACTTTGTCCCCGCGTTGTACTAAGCGAGCCGCCGCCCCATTTAAACAGACCTCGCCTTTTTTTCCTTCGATAATGTAAGTAGAAAAACGTGCCCCGTTATTGCAATTCACGATATCGACCTTTTGATTTAAAAACATTTTTGCTTTTTTAAGTAAAGCAGGATCAATAGAAACGGAACCTTCATAGTTTAAGTCCGCGTCGGTAACCGTGGCACGGTGGATTTTTGAGTACAATACATCTATTTTCATTTTTCAGCTCCCGCGAAGTTGGATTTGTGATTTGTATTCATCTGCAAAGCGATCAGGTTTCCTTTTAGAACAAGATCAGGAATAACACTGTCGAATATTTTTTCTTTTTCAAATAGACCTGCGAATCCGCCAGTCCCGATAACAAAAGGCTTTTCTCCTTTGAAACACTCTTGGGTAAGACGAGTGATGATTTCGCGCATAGCACCCAAGTGTCCGTAATAGAGCCCTGACTGAAGACTTTCAATTGTCGATTGTCCAAGGGCTTCGTTCTTCGCTGTGATTTCTACTGAAGGCAGCTTCGCCGTTTGAGCTTCTAAGGCTTCCATGGAAAGTTTAAGACCTGCGATAATAGAGCCGCCTAAGTAATCGCGGTCGTGAGTGACTGCACAAAAGGTCGTCGCTGTTCCCAAATCAACTAAGATCATATTGCGTGATGGATACATCTGAGATGCAGCAATAGAATTAGCGATGCGATCGGCTCCGACCTCTAAGGGGTTACGATACTTGATGCGCAGACCTGTTTTGACTCCCGCCTGTAAAATAAAAGGTGTGATATTGAAATACTTTTGGCAGGCCCCTTTTAGCGAGTAGATCACTTCAGGAACGACTGAGCACAACACAATCTGTTTGATGCCTGTGGGATCAATGCCATTTTCTCGGATAACCATACGAAGGAAGACTCCGACTTCGTCAGAGGAAAATCCCTGCTTTGAGTTGCGTCGGAAAGAGGCCAGCATTTTTTCCTGTCCTGCGGGGCCGCTAAAGACACCGCCGTAAATCTGTGTGTTACCCACATCTAGTGATAAGATCATAAAGTCTCCATTTTTAATTCTGGTAATAAAGCTATGGTTTTTTGAAAAATAAATTGGCCGAGTTCGGTGAGGCCAGTGACTTCTGTCGATTGAAGATCACGATTATAGACATGATAATGCTCTTTCTTTTGACTGACTTCATCCCAATCGTTTTGAACAACAAAATCACAGTCTGCCGATTTTAATAGGCTTTGTACTTTTTGTTTAACGTCGTCGCCTGTTATTTTCGAAGTTAGTTTAAAGCCGAACAAAAGAGTCTGTGGGGAAAGTTTTTTAATCTCGTCGATGATTTTAGGATTTTTCTTCAACGTCAATGTGATTTCATCAGCCTGACTGCTGATTTTTCCTCCTTGTCGTTGGACTGAGTAATCACTGACGGCAGCGGCATGGATCACCACATGAAACAATTCTTGTTGAAGAGTTGCTTTCAAAGCTGTTTGCAAATCGGTAAAACTATCGTAGCTGATTTTGTTGCAAGTATTCTGTGGCAGAATGGACTGTGTGCTGTGCAGATAAGTAACCTTAAATCCAGACTCAATCAAAATATCAGCTAAGTGAGCTGCTGTTCGTCCTGTACTGCGATTCGTAATCACACGCACATCATCAATCGCCTCAGAGGTACCACCAGCCGTAATCAAGACTTTACGAGCCGTAGCTGGAGTTTTTGATTCTGAGCCCGAGGATTTATCAGTGACCGAGGTTGTACTTCCTACGCGCTGATAAACTTCCTCTAAAATCAGATCTGGTTCTAGTAAGCGACCAGAGCCCACTTCGCCGCAGGCTAAAACGCCTGAAGCCGTTTCTAAAATTTCAACACCCATGGCGCGTAGTTTTTTAATTGAGTCCTGTGTTGTAGGGTGCTGATACATTTTCGTATTCATCGCCGGCGCCAACAAAAATGGTTTTGCAAAATCATGGGCCAAAAACAAGGTTGTTAATAAATCATCACCTAAGCCATAGGCGATTTTATTGATGTAATTTGCCGTGGCTGGAGCTACTAAAATTAAATCAGCCCAGCGAACTAAATTGATATGATCCATCACGTTTCCGCGAGCATACATATCTGTTATCGGCATTTCTCCGGTGAGTCCTTCCACAGTGGCTGCACCAACAAAGGCTAAACTGCTGGGTGACATCACCACTTTAACGTGATGCTGAGCTTGCTTGAGGCGCGACATCACCGTGCACACTTTGTAGCAGGCGATAGAACCGGTCATGACAATTAGAATGTTTTTACTCTTATTAGATGGCGACATTGTCGATTAACCTCACGTTATCTATAAAAGCCGCAATAAAGCGGCGCTGTCCGTGGTCTTCCAAATACTCCACTTCAACTCCTGCTGCTTGCAATGTCTGGCGTACGACTTGTGGATCACGAGACTCAGTCAAAGCTTTGTAAATCAAAGGGGCTTTCTTACGTCCTTCTTCTGATAGACGCGTATTGCGTGAGCTCATGGCAAGACCATCCTGTTCACGAATAGTTGGAAGTCCGATGATTTCAGTGCGTAGAAAGAAAGTTTTTGTCATATCTCGAATCAACTGAAGTTGCTGATAATCTTTTTCGCCAAAGTAGGCCTTATGTGGCTGCACGATTTGCAAAAGCTTCATCACAACAGTCAGCACGCCATCAAAGTGGCCCGCGCGATGGGCTCCGCAAAGCTGTTTAGAAAAGTCAGTTTCCATCACTTTGTAGCGATAGCCATCAGCGTAGATTTCGCCGTATTGGGGTGCAATGACAATGTGGGCGCCATTTGCACGGGCTAATTCGATATCGGCATCCCATGTTTTAGGATATTTTTGTAAGTCCTCAGCATTATTGAACTGTGTGGGATTCACATAAATACTTAAGACACAAATATCATTTTCATCAGAGGCTTTTCGGATAAGGCTGGCGTGTCCTTGGTGTAGTGCTCCCATAGTGGGAACAAAACCCACACGTGTATCTTGGCCTAAGGCATCCCGATACGTGATAAATTCTTGGATAGAGTTAAACGTCTTAATTTCCGTCATAGCTGTGCTCTTTGTCTGGAAATTCAGATTTTTTCACTTCATCCACATAGTTTTGAACAGCTTCGCTAATGAGGTCGTAGCCATTCATATATTTTTTAAGAAACTTAGGGCGAAACTCTTTATTCATGCCCAATAGATCTTGTAAAACTAAAACCTGTCCATCGGTATGAGCTCCGGCACCGATGCCAATTGTAGGAATATTTAACGATTGCGTAATTTTTTTGGCTAACTCGCTTGGAACACATTCGAGGACAAGACTGAAGCAGCCTGCTTTTTCTAAAGCCAAAGCATCTTGCAGAATTTTTTCTGCGGCCTCTGTGGACTTGCCCTGAACTTTAGGTCCACCTAATTGATGAATGAATTGTGGAGTCAATCCTAAGTGCCCCATAACAGGGACGCCAGATTCTACAATATGACGGATCAGTTCAAGGTGGCCGTCGGCATTTTCAATTTTAATAGCGTGGGCTCCGGCCTGCATTAGTTTTTGCACGTGATCCATCGTGTTCTTAAGTCCCTTGCGCGTGCTGAGGAACGGCATGTCCGCCACAATAAATTTATTACTAGCAGCGCGGGCTACGGCTTCTGTATGTAAAGCCAAGACGGCAGTCGACGCATTCAAGGTGGTGCTGTGACCATGCATCACCTGAGCGGCTGAGTCTCCGATCAACAATACATCTACTGAACTAGCGGAAAGAATTTTGGCAAAGCTATAGTCGTAGCAAGTGAGCATCGTAATTTTTTCGCCAGACTTTTTTCGTTTTTGGAAGTCGAGGATAGATTTCATTTTGTAAACTCCTTACGAAAAGTTTCGTAGATGTGTTGAAGCTTGGGTTGCTCGTGTAGAGCGTGCAAATTGCGAGAGATGGTCTCGTGGTCACGGCGAACTAGAGGACCGGTGAGGGCTTGTTCTTTCAGTCTAAGGTAGTTATTCGTTATCTGCTGAATGTACAAATCTACAGCGGCATCTGGTAACTGCAAGTGGTGCATCTGCGCAGAAACCTCGGACCAAATCATCTGAGGAAAGTTACCCGCTAAAACACAAAGTGCATGGTAAAAGGCCTTTTGTTCGGCTGGCAAAACAGTGTAGTTATTTTCAAAGTTTGGCAATGCCATTTGCAAGTCAGTAAAGCCGCTAATAGAAAAGTGAATTTTAGGATAAACTTCGTTGGGTAAAAGCTCTTGCGGAAAGCTCATAAGAGGATGGGCACTCAGAAGTCGTGAATCATTAAGAGCTCCACTAAAGTGAACGGCTGTTAAATTTTTCGTGGCCAAATAGTTTTCATAAAAGGGAATGATGGCATTGTCAGAAATAGCCAGCCAAACAGTAGAGACATTTTCGAGATGATGTTGAAGTAAATCAGGGCTTTGTGATCGGTCCCATTGCCGTAAAGACAAAGGGGTTTTAATCAGTGTGTTCCAGTGCTGAAGGTGCCGCGCGAGTCGTCCGGCCCCCACCAGTAGAACGGGTGAGATGGTAGTCATAATTTCCTCCGGTACCTGTCGCGCATCAAACACGCAATCAAGTCCAATCATATAGAGTATACGCTCTAGGCGGAAAATTATCACTTTTTATTTAAAAAGCAAGGTGGTAAAACGGCCAAATGAAATTAAATGCAGCTTTTATTTGGGTTGGGGCCGTTTTTTTAAGCGCTATCGCTATATTTGTTTATTTGATCAAGACGGATAGCCCAGATTTGAAATCACAGGTGCCGATGCGGGCCTTTACGAGCGAAGTCGAACTGACTGATACACTAATGGGGCATATTGCAGGTCCTCTGCAAACGAGCACGGCGTATTGGATTGGGATAGAGCCAGGAAAGTCGGAACAGATTCCTGTAGTGACACAAGTAGTAGCGCAAATTAAAAAGCAACATCCTGTCGCCCATATCATCGTCGACTTTGAATTGCGTCTATCTAAAGAAGAGTTAGCTCTGCTTCAACCCAGTGATGTGATCAGTTTAAAAGAGCACCTTTATGACATTGGTGAAAAGTTACAGAAATTAGAACAAGAAAAAGTTTCATATATTTTGGTGACCGCAGCTATTTACAGTACATCTATTTTAGAAAAAAATCCGATTGATATTGTGAAAAAGCAATATGGTTTAAATCCACTGACTTTGTCCTTGGCCTATTTCCCACTGAGTTCTGAATCAGAAAAAGATATGGTCTTCCCTTGTAAAACTGCGGATGATCACACAGGAACAGCTCAATGGGGTTGTAGTATTGTGAACAAATCACGCTTTGTGCGTAAACAATTTATCGAAGATAAAGAAAAACCCTGGACTGCATTTATCGACAGTTCAGGGCCTTCAGATTTTATTCTAGTTTTAACTAAAATTTAATTCGTATTGTCTCGAGTTTGATCTTAAATCACTTCATGGCTCAGCGGGCGGCGCGGAGCTCTGAAGTAAGTTCGTGGCGAGAGGTCAAACAGGTCACTGATTTTGCTCATGTAAACGCAAGCATAGCGTTCCATCTGATAAGCAAAGTAGCTTTCCTCATTCCCTGCACGCATTAACTGTCCCCAATTTGGATTGTACAGAGCCTGCTGTTTTTTGATGAGCTGGCTGATCTGTGTATCAATGTTAGTGATCAGTTCTTGCAATTCTGAAATGCGCTTTTCATCAATCGTTGCGTCTTTTTCAATTCGCTTCGTCATCAAATCTGTCAGTTCATCTTCATACGGCTCTTTGCGTTTCATCAACGTATCGATTTCTTGCATGATGGGTTCAGCCAGTTGGTTTTGGCGAATCTCTTCTTCTAATTCCTCGATGATCATCGCTGTACGCCAGTTACATTCTTTTTTAAGACGTAAGATATCGCCGTAGATATGATCCCCAACATAAAGGATGTCGTCTCCGTCCAGACCTAAATCCTCTGTGAATTTACGAGCCGTTCCCCCTTGGTAAACACCAGGAACTAGTTTTTCATCAAAGTTTGTCATTGTTCCATCATCTGGATTCACTTTTAAAAACTTCGTGTTTTCATAGAAGAACTTTGGCTTCTGAGCAAACGTGATGATCAATTCAAATAGGTCAATCCATGATTCGCCTTCATCAAGGAAAGGATTGATCGCGTAGTCTAACAATAATTTAGAATATGAAAAATCAGAGTTCGTCAGGACGAAAATTTTCTTTCCATGTTGCTTGAACTTTTTAAGTCCTTTGACCAATTCGGCATCTTTCACAATGTAGTGAGCTAAGTTTTTACGAACTTCGTCTTTCAACGAACCATCACGATGAGCTTCGTCCAAAGCATCTAAGACGTCGTCCGATAGCTGAGCATAATCCGGCAAGTTCAAGCTAGGATCTGAATCTTTCAAATCTACAAGTTGAGAAAAAGCATAAGCTAATGAATAAGAAAAGCTGGTGTCGATAGCCAAATAGTCCGATTTGCTCAGATCAATGTAAGTCGATTTGTACACTTTTTGGTGTGTTTTAAAATCTAAAGGTTTTAGACCATGAAAGCTATTACGGATGGCCGTATAGCGATTCAGTTTCAACAAGTTTCCTTTTTTGCGGTCGACCACTAGGCCACGTAATGCAAAATGGAAATCAAATTGTAATTTCTTGATGACTTCAGGGTAGCCCTTTTTCGTGATCAGTTTTTCGATAATTTTTGTGTGTGAAAGTCGTTCAAAGTTTTCAGTATTGTAACGGATCAACGTGTGATCCATATCTAGCCCGATATATTTGATGCGTTTTAGATTTAACGTGCGATTCACGTAAACTTTGCTAGGCATTTTTAATGTCTCCGATGTGATGAAGACAGAGGAACTATTTCTCTGTCGGTAATTGCAATTGATTCCATAACAACATGCCACCTAGCATGTTGTGGACGTTTTGATAGCCCTGCTGTTTTGCATAGGCTGCCGCTTGAGCAGATCTTCCGCCAGAACGGCAAATGAAAACGATAGTTTTATCCTGCGGTAATGATTTTAATTTTTCTGGTAACGTCGAAAGAACAACAAGTTCTGACTGTGGAGCATGTCCCAATTCGCCAGTGAACTCAGAGATTTCACGTACATCGACTAATTTAACTTTTTCGGTACTTTCAAAGACTTCCTGTGGAGTGACGTCTTCAACTTCAGTAAAATGCGGATTAGTAGATTTGTTTTTAAATTCGTATAACATAGGTGGATCAGTTTACACGAATGCTGAGTGTCACAGCAAGTAAATCTGTCCGCGTTTGCAATAAGATGCGCCTAAAGCCCTCTATATCTTTGACTGAGCGGGTTGAGCGTATAAACTGGGGGTTCTTATGAGCAGCCCTAAGTCCTTAACCCCCAGTTTAGATCTCCTGTCCGAAGAACAGCGCTTTGCTTTAGAGATGTGCGAGTCCGGAGAAAATATTTTCCTAACGGGCGGAGCTGGCTCGGGTAAAAGCTTTGTGATTCGTGAATTCATGAAAGATAAAGATCCGAAGTCTTTGCCGATCTTAGCGAGTACCGGAGCTGCAGCCGTGCTTCTGGGCGGGCGTACATTTCATAGCTTCTTTGGTTTAGGTATTATGGAGGGCGGCCCGCAGGCCACACTTCAGCGTGTGCTTAATGATAAACGAGCGATCAAAAGAATTCGGCAAGTCGAAGGGATCATTATCGATGAAATTTCGATGATCCCCGGCGATGCCTTAATGATCGCAGAAGCTCTGGCCAGTCAGGCGCGTGAGTCGTCACTGCCATGGGGCGGAATGCGTGTGATTGCCGTCGGCGACTTTGGTCAGCTGCCACCTGTGACACGTTCAGGACAAAAACGCGATTGGTGTTTTTTGAATGAAGTATGGCAACGCTCGGGATTTCAAATTTGTAAGTTACAGTTGAATCAGCGCATTCAGAATAATGAGTTCTTACATGTCTTAGAAGACATTCGTTCCGGTAAGTTCACTGAGCGTGTTAAAGATTTTTTACAAGATAGAACAAAGCCCCACGATGAAGATCATCCGGGGACACGTCTATTTCCGCGTCGCGATCAATCTGATTTATACAATCAAAAAAAATTAGCAGAAATTCGTGAAGACGAAATTTTAGTGGACTCTATTTTTCTAGGAGAACAAAAATACGTCGATATTCTGACAAAATCAGCACCGGTACCACCGCAGCTTAAGTTAAAAGTGGGCTGCCGCGTGATGTTTTTGAAAAATGATGTGCAGAAACGCTGGGTGAATGGAACGCGAGGTACATTGGTGCACTATGAATCCGATCACCTTGTTGTTCGCAAGGATGGCGGCCGCGAAGTGAAAGTGGATAAGATGTCATTTTCACTGTTGGATGCCGATGGAAATTCAAAAGCCAGTGTGATTCAGTTTCCTGTAACACTGGC
Source organism: Pseudobdellovibrio exovorus JSS (assembly GCF_000348725.1). Lineage (NCBI taxonomy): Bacteria > Pseudomonadati > Bdellovibrionota > Bdellovibrionia > Bdellovibrionales > Pseudobdellovibrionaceae > Pseudobdellovibrio > Pseudobdellovibrio exovorus. Next base: position 2,300,510 of record NC_020813.1, on the reverse strand, counting down.
CTATGCGACGACGATTCATAAGTCTCAAGGGGCCACTTTAGACGAACTTTGGTGTGACCTTGGCTCGTTGTGGGAACCGGGCCATGCCTATGTGGCCTTGTCGCGTCTACGTGATCCTGCTGGATTGCACATTGTGCGTTGGCACCAACGCTCGTTCATTATTGATCCTGAAGTGAAGCGCTTTTACGGGGAATAGGGCTCCCTGCATTCAGGTTGAAAGTCCTATGCCGTGCTTAGAGGTTATTCGTTAATTTGACATTATCCTACTAAATAGTATAATTATCCTACTAAATAGGATGGATAAAGATGTCATTTTCTATCTATGGCAACAATGTTGCCGAAAAAACTTTACTGTACATAGCTAACTACGGAGAAGGCCATATCAATGGCATCGCCAAGACTTTTGAAATTGCACCTAGCCAAGTTGAAAAACAAGTGAACCGATTGGAAGAAGCTGGGATTCTAGTGAGCACGACAAGAGGTAACGCTAGAATGTTCACGATAAACCCGCGTCTTGGGTATAAGGTCGAGTTGGCGGCACTTCTTGAAAAACAATTGAATCTTTTATCAAAAGAGGAATTACAGAAATTTTACCGAAAACGGATGCGTCCAAGAAGAAAAGGTAAAAAACTTTGATAACACAGAAAACGACTGTGGCTGAGCTTGCAGGCATAGTGACTGCGGGTTTACAAAAACATAATATCAGCGCCACTCTTGTCGGGGGAGCAGTTGTTTCAATTTACACTCAAAACGAATATCAATCACATGATTTAGATTTTATAAGCCCCAACGATCATCAAAAAATCATAGAAGCTATGATTGATTTAGGATTTTCCAGAGCAGGAAGAAGTTTTGAGCATCCATCGACTCACTTTACGATTGAGTTTCCAACAGGTCCGTTAGCAATAGGCGATGATGTTCCTGTAAAACCGGAAGGACAAATTAAAACCAAATATGGCAAAGTTACACTTCTTTCGCCCACTCAATGTGTAATGGATCGGTTGGCGTGGTTTTACCACAATAATGACCGCCAGTGCCTTGATCAGGCCGTCATGGTTGCCACTGATAACAATATCAATTTAACAAAGGTAAAGCGTTGGTCTGAAAAAGAAAAATCAACCGAAAAGTTTCAGATATTTTTAAACCGACTTAAAGCTACGAAAAAATAAATCTACTATTACGCCGTAGCTCCGCAACTGTGGCAGTGTTTTGCAAAAGCATTCTTACGCGTTTGGCATTGCGTGCAGTTATTGTAAACACATGTTCCGCAGTGGACGCAGAAGTTGCGCGCGGGATCTTTCAAATCAATCGGACGTTCACATCCCGGACAAATGCTGCGCGCTAGTCTTTGGTGAGCTAAATCGTAGTTCAGTTTTTCTTTTAATTCTGTGCTGGGCATAGACTCTGCTTTTTTCTGGTTTTCGAGGTACTTTTGCAGAGCCTTAATCGAGTAATGTCCTATGAAAAAGGTAACGACGATGCCGACAATGTAGCGAACATAGCCGCCATAACTCGGCAGATAAGGAACAAGCTCAACAAAGAAAGCGAATAGAGCAAAGAAAATAAATCCCCAAACAAATGGCCAATAGGTGCTGTGACGTTTACGTGCAAAAAGCCATGCTCCAATGAGTAGAAGTGGTAGCGTCAGAGCCAGACGCAATAGAAAAACTTGAATTTCCTGTGTGCGTTCAGCTTTGTGCATCAGTTTGTAACCTTCACTTTGGAAGTCACTCAGTTGATCTTGCTCTTTGGTGCGCAGTTGATAAAGCTCCGTCTGCTTTTCTTGTAGGGCATCTATTTTTTCAGACTGTTTGCGGATAGAGAGCTGCTGTTGTTCCAGTTCGCGTGTTTTAGCTAAGACCTCTTCGTTTTGAGTCAGATCTTTTGTTGTATAACGGGTGGCAAGCCAGTTGTTGAAAACTTCTTTTGAGTTAGCGTAGGCGCGCTCTTGTTGCTGAATAATCACATTGGCATCCGCCAATTCTTTTTCAACTTGGCGGATTTCGTAGTCGCGAGCTTTGACTTGATTTAGTAGCGATTCATGGCGAAGAGGCTCGACAAAATCTTTTAATTCAGAAGTTTTTTGTGTCTTTGGCAAGTCGTGAACAACAAGGCCACCGAGTCCAATCAGAAAAGAAGCGAAGATCACCGAAATCAGCCAAAGGCCACGATTTAACCATTTTTCTGTTCTGCGAGACGATGACATAGGAGTCCTTTCCTGTAGCAAGGGCTGTAAGACAATTTCGGGTCAACGTCGATATTTTAGACAGTATCCCTTGATCAGCTCAAATAAAAAGAGGTCTGCGGCACCTTGGGCCGGAACGTCTTTAGCAATCTAGAACTAGGAATCATAAGACTAAATGGAATAGGGTGGAACAGATGGCAATTCAGCGGGTAATTTCAGCGGCGGCAATGGTTTTAACTTTAACAGTTGGTTTAACAGCCACGGCCGAGGTCATTGAGTTTTATACATTAGGTGCCGGTGGTAAACGCGCTGAAAACGAGGCCTTTTTCACTGACCACATTCAGCGAGTGGTGGATCAGGTCGATAACCTGAGGTTAGCTGATAATCCGATCAACATCGTGGTTGAGCGTCGCAGTGGCGGTGCCTCTTTTGATTACGGATCTATTGTGTATATTCCTAGAACTTTTGAGCATTCAGGTCAGTATGGTGGAACCTATTCAAAATCAATCTATGACATTTTAGCAGTCTTCGCACACGAATATGCCCATGCGATCTTTGGAACTTTTTTAGCTGATGCCTCTGCGGACTATGCCGAATTAAAACGAATTAAATCACAGTCGTCTGAATTGAGCTTGCAGGCTTTACGTGATGATCCCGATACCGAAACGCTCGAGCAAATGCGCCAACAGATGAAGGCACTTGAAGACTCAGTGGTGCAAAACCCAGCGTTACTTAAAATTGCACGTCAAGTAGGGCCCTACAGTGAATTGTACGCAGATGCGGTGGCTGTATTTGTAACGGGCAGTAAGGGAGCTATTTACGAAGCCCTCGCCTATGAGGGAATGCCATTTCACATGCGTGCTTATGTGGAAAGCCGCGATTTTGGTATGAAGCACGATCCTGATACATGGACTTTCTCTGACGAGCACGCCATGTTCGGTCCATTGCGCTCGGTGATTGGTTCTGATGAGTGCTGGCCGCGTAGTGACGAGCAAAAAAGACTGCGTTTACAGCAGTTGAAAACGGTTCTTATTCGCGACTTACAACGTAAGATCACTGCGGGTGAAATGCCGACAAAAGATGATAATAAACAGCTTATCGCTGAATACAGCGCCTATTGCCGCTAACGGCATCTTGGCTATCAGCACCATGACAGTGATTTTTTGACCCTGACCTTGGCGGTTGCTAGATTAAGGCCTCATTACAAATGGAGGCTTTATGTCATTGGCTGTTAATTGGTCAAAAGCGAAAATGACCGAACAAAATCCAATCGGATTATACGGAGTTGATTTTATTGAATATGCAGGCAGTGATGCCGCTCACTTTCAAAAACTATTCACGAAATTAGGCTTCACAGAATTAGCTAAAATCGAAAACAAAGAGATTCGCTTATATCGTCAAGGTGATATCAATTTTATCATCAACTGTGAGCCAGACACATTTGCCACAGACTTTGCGAAGTTACATGGTCCATCTGTTTCTTCAACTGGCTTCCGTGTTGAAAATGCGACACGCGCTTTTGAAGAAGCGGTGAAACGTGGTGCGCGTCCGTATGATGGCAGTCAATCTGCTCGCGGGGCTACTCCATATTTAGCGATCTATGGTATCGGCGATTCGTTGGTTTACTTCATTGATGAAACGACTCACAACGATCTTTATGAAAAACAATTTAAAGTCGCTAATAACGCCACCAATCACCCAGTGGGCTTAGGTTTAGAGATTGTAGATCACTTCACCAATAACGTGCCTGTAGGGGAAATGAAGAAGTGGGCTGACTTTTATGAAAACATTTTCAACTTCCACGAAGCGAAGTACTTCGATATCAAAGGTAAAGCGACGGGTTTGTTATCAAAAGCTATGCGTTCACCATGTGGATTGTTTTCAGTTCCTATCAACGAGCCGAAGGATGCTAAATCTCAAATTCAAGAATACCTGAACGAATACAAAGGTTCTGGAATTCAGCACATTGCGATGACGACACAACAAGTGATCCCTACATTAGAGCGTTTGCGTGCGCAGGGAATTGAGTTCTTAGCAGCTCCACCGGATACATATTACGGCATGTTGAAAGATCGTTTGCCACAGGTCAGTGAAGATATTGATAAACTAAAAGGACAAGCTATCTTAGTCGATGGCGACCAACATGGTTACCTTTTGCAGATCTTCACAAAAAATGTGATCGGTCCTGTTTTCTACGAAGTTATTCAACGTAAAGGACATGATGGTTTTGGTGATGGTAACTTCCAAGCCCTATTTGATGCGATTGAAGCCGATCAAAGAGCGCGCGGTTACCTCTAATCACTATTAGTAAAATCCATTTGAAGGAGCACTCGTATGTATCAGTACTCACAAGGCAAACATAATACTCAAGGACATAAAGCTATTCCTGAGGGTTGCTACGAAGAAGAACAAGGGCGAAAAGGTTTCTTTGGCCCTGTGTCTCATCTGATCAAGCCCGAGGCTTCTACGAAATGGACTAACATTGAAGGTCCATTAAGACCTCATCTTTACGACTTAGTCGAAATGAAATATCAATTGGGTAAATGGCATCGTCTGTTCTTTAATTCAGACGTCGCTATTTATTCATGTTGGAATGAAGTCACAGATCTAAGCCATGCTAGTAACGTGTTGCCTTCGCTACGTAATGCCGATGGGGAAACACTTTACTTCTGTCACGCCGGTTCGGGTGTTGTTCTAACTGAGTATGGTTTGTTGAAATTTAAAACTGGTTCTTACATCAATGTTCCAAAGTCTTTACATCATACATTTGTATTCCATGAAAAAACTCAGTTTATTATTATCGAGTCTATGACAGGTTTGTATCGTGAGCCTGAGCGCGGAATGGTTGGTCGCAATGCCTTCTACGATCCTGCAAGTTTTGGAAAACCGGATTTAGAAGAGATGCATCAATTGAAAAAAGAAAAACGTGTGACCTCAACAGAGATCAGCGTGAAGCGCTTAGATGTCATGACTGAATTTTCTTATGATAGCTGTGTTTACGATACTGTGGGATGGAAAGGGGATTACTTCCCATTCACATTACACATCGATGATATGATGCCGATGATGTCCCATCGTGTGCACTTGCCGCCATCGGCTCACACGACATTTGCTGCCAATGGTTTTGTTGTCTGCACATTCTTGCCTCGTCCAATCGAAACAGATGCTGATGCCTTGAAGGTCCCGTTCTATCATCAGAATATCGACTATGATGAAGTGTTATTTTATCACGCTGGAAACTTCTTCAGTCGTGATAACCTGCATGCGAATATGATGACATTGCATCCTGCGGGATTCCCCCATGGCCCGCACCCGAAAGCCTTTGCTGCTCAGGGGAAGAAGACGTTTACAGACGAAGTGGCGGTGATGATTGACTCAGTTAAACCACTACAAGTTGATATTGGTTTGAATGAAGTGGAGCTAGTGAACTACTGGCAATCATGGATGAAGAAATAGATCGGAAACGCTATTTTCCCTCTGAAAATCACTGATTTTAACGCACGGGTCATTCTTCCCGTGCGCTGCGCGTTGAAAACACCTGTCAACCCTGTCAAAGGTCCAGCTCTGTAAAAATCACAAAAATTAACTCAATACTTTCAGTGACTTACGATGCGCAAAAATAGCGCACGACAGAAGTTTCAGAGAATGTCGAAACCCGTGTTATACTAGGTCCACGTATGAATGATGGTATAATTAGCCCGAAAGGGCTCCGCGACGAATGGTCTTTATTATTACACACCTTTCTTGATGATAGCTCTGAGGCTAAAAAATCAGACGAGATGATCACACAGATGAAAGCTTCTCCTCTGACTTTGGATCAGATCAAGGGCATGAGAAAAGATCTCAGCTCTAAAAGAAAGAAAATGAACCAGTCTATTGAAAAACTTAAAAGCAAGATCGAACAGATGAGTAATGTGGTCGATAACCTTGAATTAGTGGGTTCAGATACGACAGGTTTGGTGAAAGAGATTAACATGCTCAACAATGAAGGTGAGCAAATCTCTGAAGAGATCATTGTCTTGGATCAAAAAATTAAAAAGTTACACGAATTACAAGATTTAATGGCCTAAGAAACGGCTTAATTAACGGCGACTTACAGGTCGCCGTTTTTATTTGTCGTGCTGTTATCAGCAGTATCAGTAGCGCTCAGAGCTTTAGACGCTTGCGCGTTTTCTTTTCCTTCTCGCATCCGGCGTAAGCTTTGTTGCAATACAATCTCGAGCATACGGAACTCTTTTTCAGATGGAGCATTTTGCAAAAGCATCCGGCGTAATACAGTGAAAACGTTAATACGGCGTTTGCTCAAATCCATATTCATTTCTAACAGCCATTGCTTCAAAGTTTCATCTGGGAAGATCAGCGGTTTCTTTTGTTGCTCTCGGGGTTTTTGTTGGCCGTCTAAGCGCGTACGTTCCCCACCAAAAATATTACGAAAAGTATACAGAGCTAAAAGCACGGCTTGAGCTAAGTTTAAGCTGGAATTGTCACCATAGGTGGGAATTGTACAGCAGTGATTCGCATACTGAATATCTTCACCACTTAATCCCCAATCCTCAGGTCCAAAAAGTAAATGAATGATAAAAGGCTCATCGCTTTCTTTTTGTAAGGCGGGGTGGCTTTCTTTTAATCGGTTCAGTGTGACGGGTAGGTCTTCGACTAGACGACCACGTCCATCCCGTGCGGTTGTTGCGATTTGTAGTCCTCGCGGTTCAGTTTTATAGAACTCGTCCCAGCTCGGGTAGGTGACGCGATTTTGTAATGCTGCTTGTCCTGAAGCCGCCGCCTTATTGGATTCGATAGTGAATTCACATTTCGGGTCGATCAGAATAAGCTTACTAACACCCATGTTTGCCATAGCACGTGAAACAGAGCCCACATTGCGCTCGTACAAAGAGCGCACCAACACAACACGTAGATCAAAATTTCTCATAGGCTAACTTTATTCCTTCTTCGATTAAAGGACGGTGCTTGGTATTTTGAGCTGCTAATGATTGAAGATGATTTTTGAAATCATCTTCAGCAAGACCAGCTTTAATGGCCATTTCAAGTAGTTCAACAAATAAAAGCCATTCATTCGCCGAATGAGCTTTAAATGTTTGAAACTGCTCTTGCAATGTTGACGCTGAAATAGAGCCACTTTTTTTAAAGTCAGCTCTGAGGTCACGTAACTTTTGGTAGAAAGAGAAAAGCTTTTTCTGATTCTCGGAATACTGTGGTGGAGGCACTCGCTTTGCGACGAAGTCATCAAATTCCCCATAGGCCACGCGGTCTGCTGGGCCACCAAAAACAGAACTAACGTCTTCACCTAATACGATATCGTAAATTCCCCATTCTGGACGGAAAAGAATTTCATCTTTAAACTGAGCCGTGGCATTTTCAAATGACAGAACCACAGCCTTTGACGTTTCGCTGACTTTTTGTATCTGAGTCAATCGTCCGCTAACTTGCACTCCCGATTCATAGTTCAAAGATGCAATCTGTCCGATTTGTAAGGACTCGAGTGAAAAATTTAAAATGTTTCCGACAGGGGTGCCGTATCCGTCTTTGTGATACGTATTAGCGTGCCCTTCAATCTCACGATCAGCAAAACATAACTGGGTTGGTCCGACAAACTGTAAGTAAGCGGGTTGTCCCTTTGCATCCGTAAGGTATTTTTTCAATGTGCCAGAGATCTGTAGTCCGGTATTGAGTTCTACTGTATTCACGCTTTCCGCTTGGACGGCTTTATCTAGGCCTTGGCGTCCACCTAGTTTGTAGGCCATCGTTTCTGACAGCTCTTCCAGAACTTCTGAAAGATGTTTAAAGTCGCGTGCGACATAGAGCTGTGGTTGTGGCTCGGTGATATCGTAAGACTGATGAATACAAGCAAGACTTAATGGGATCTTTTTAACATTATCTGATAGGCACCACTGCGATTCACCGACAGAGGATAAAAGACCTGCGCCAAATATTTTTGGCTTCTTGATGTCCCCGATCAAACCATACTCAGCCGTCCACCAATTCATGCGAGATAGCTCAGAGGCTTCAGAGGTAAATGAAATAGACTTCGAAACACGCACAAGCTTTTCATCGGAAGCTTTGATCTCTTCCGGTGTTGATGCTGGATTTTCTTTAACATCTGAAAGTTCGCGAATAGCTTCATAGAGCTCTAAATCCTCTTTGCTGATAATCGCTTTCTTTGCGACTTGAGCATATTGTTTTAGATACTCAGCATATTCCGGATCAGCGATGATAGGAGCGTGTCCTGCAGCTTCGTGCACAATGTCCGGAGCCGGTGTGTACAGCAGATGATCTAAAGAGCGCATATCAGAAGCAATAGGTAGAACACTTAAAGACTGCAACTCCATAAACGCTGCTGGTGGGATGAATCCGCTGACAGGAAGTGCGCGCCAGCCGAACTTTTCAAGATGGGCACTGATATTTTCAATGCGTGGTATTTGTTCGATATCAATGCCAGTTTTTTCAAGCCCCTCTAAGTAACTCGCGTGGGCATGTACACTTAAGTAAGATTTAAGTTGGCGTAGAATGTATCTCCAGACAGCGTGATCAAGGGCTGTGTACTTTTCGTAGTCTTGCTTAACGATATACTTCTGAAGATGTGACGGAAGACGCTCCATTATTATAACCAAGGATCCTGTTGGCTCAGATAATTCGTAACATAATCCTTGATGGCTGTTTCTAGCGGCCACTGTGGATGTGATAGTCCTGCTTGTTGCCATTTATTCATATTCGCTTCTGTGAAGTACTGATATTGGTTGCGAATATTTTCGGGCATTTCAAGCCACTTGATTTTGAGTTCCTTATCCATAGATTCAAATAAAGGGTGAGCCATATCTAACCATGTACGAGCTTTTCCAAAACCCATATTGTAGATACCGCTTTCTGGTTTTTTATCCATAAGCTCTTGCATCCAACGGACAACATCTTTGACGTAAACAAAATCACGCAGTTGTTTTCCATCTTCGTACTGAGAATCGTAAGATTTAAAAAGTCCTAATTCAGAAGTGTCTTGAATTTGGTGATAAGCTTTGTACGCAACGCTGGCCATAGAACCTTTTTCATATTCATTCGGGCCAAAGACATTGAAAAACTTCAAAGCGTACCAATGTTCAGGAGTGGCCTTTTGTTTTACAGCCCAACGATCCATGATCACTTTTGATTCACCATAAAGATTTAGTGGCTTCAATTTTTCAGAATCGAATACGTCATTGAAGCCATTCTCTCCGGCACCATAAGTTGCGGCACTACTGGCGTAAATTAAACTTTTTTTATTCTGTGCACACCATTCGAAAAGTCGTTGTGAGTATTGAAAATTATTTGAGTACAAGAAGTCCCAGTTAGTTTCAGTCGTCGAAGAGCAAGCTCCCATGTGAATAATCCATGAAACATTTTTGCGGGCTTCTTCTGTTTGCAAGAATGACCAAAGCTCATTGGCTTCGTAAAAACGTGTGTAAGTTCTTTTCTTTAAAAGATCACGTTTATCCAAAGAAACACTATCCACGGCGATAATATCCGTTAGACCATTTTGGTTAAGTTGCCATACCATGGCACTGCCTATAAATCCGTTAGCTCCAGTTACGATAATCATGCGGCTAGTATCTTGTATGACTCGCAATGTTCGCAAGTTCTTTTAGGTGTGTTGGTTTTGGTCAGTTTTGAAAATAATACCCCATTTTGCGCGATCAAACGCCCCAACTGGGCCTCTAGGGGCCTTAAATTGGGTTTAGATATGTCTCAAATCGGCACATAGGTTGCTTCGGTATTTACTGGTGCATCGGAGTCTTCCGGTACTATTGCTGTTGGAGTTGGACGTTGAGAGTTTTATTAGCGATTTTTATCAGTTTTCTGGGAGTACTTCTGGGTATGGTCTTAGCCGGTATCGGGGGATTGTCGGCTAAGACCATATATTTCTTTGATCAGACAGATAGCTCCGAGAAACAAAAAATCGAGGCCTACTGGGATAAAACAGCTCTTGGTTTTTCTGAAGTGTCTGAGATCATTAACAATCAAAAGTGCAATAGTTCGGCAGGCTATTACAAAGCTTGCCTTGCGGCTTTATCACAAAGTGCGCTGCTTTTACAAAAGCAAGTGGATCTGCAATCAGGTCGCTTAGTGGATGTGGTGGAATCGGATTACTTAGTTGAAAAAAATGAAAAAGATCTGATGAGCCTGTATGCCGAAAATTTGACTTCGCGCCTAGATTTTGAAAAAGAGCTACAAGAGTTAATCCAAGGCGCTAAAAAAGACGAACTAAAATCTTCATTCTATGGGCGCATGATCAATGCGTTTTTATCTGTATATGCAGATCCTCACACGTATGTATTGCCTCTAAATTTCTATAGCAATGTGGGATCTAAAATGGACCGCTCTAAGTTTTTTGTGGGAATTTCTTACGAAAAACTACAAGGTGATTTTTATATCAGACGTGTATCGAAAAACTCAGATGCCGAGCTAGCTGGGATACGAGTTGGGGATAAAGTGCTGTCGGTGGATTCCATCGATTTAAAGGGCCTGAGTTACTCTGAATTTTCTGACTTGATGACGAATGAAGAAAAAACCGGATTTGTATTTGTCGTACAGCGAGGCGAGCAAACTCTGAATTTGAAACTGCAAAGAACCTATCGCCAATTGAACCATGTTCAATACAGTTTAATTAAGAGTAATAAAAACTATGCCTACGTGAACTTCACTAAATTTGGTAGCGGAGCCTGCCTTGAAATCGCCCGTGCTATTCAAACAGCACGCGAAGAAAAAGTGGGCGGTATGATTTTGGATCTGCGTGACAATGCTGGTGGGCAAATGGAGCAGGCTGCTTGTATTGCGGGATTGTTCTTGGGCAAAAATAAAAAAGCTTACTATGTTGAGTATTTCTCTCCGGAGCAGCCAAACGAAGTGGCTTTAACTTCTGAAGAGCAACTTTATGACGGACCATTAGTGGTGTTGATCAATTCATCTTCTGCTAGCTCTTCTGAGCTTTTAGCTGGAGCTTTGCAAGAGTATGGACGTGCCTTAATCGTTGGGGAAAGAAGCTTTGGAAAGGGAACTTTTCAAGAGCCCGAATCATGGAAGCTTAATCCAAAAGTGACTTTATATAAAACCCAAGGTTTTTACTTACTGCCAAGTCGTAATTCGACTCAGTTGCGTGGTGTCGTTCCAGATGTAGTGATAGAGGATAATGAACATGCTCGGCGAGAAGAAAACTTATATCTTAATCCACTGAAGGCGGAAGAAAACCTTTACGCGGGCCTTGCTGAACGAGAAAAAGTCAGAGCGTATTCGTATCCTGCATGCGATTCAGTTGGGACTTTAAAAGGGACTTCAAACTCTGAAGACAGTTATTTGGCAACTGCTGTTCAACATCTAGGCTGCGTGCAGCCATGGTCCTCTTCATTGGCAGAGCAAAAAGCTCACTCGATCAACTAACTCTTAATATTTGTATTCATGTGAAGAAATTAAGCCAATGTGATGGCAGCAAAGCCACCGCCTGTAGTGCGCAGATTGGTTGTCTGGCCTTGGTATATTCGCGCCACAATCATTTGAAGCTCATCTTTATAGGCGAAGCAGCGTAAATCATACTTGTATTCAGTTGGTGTTTCTAAGTAATCAAAAGTGATATTTGGAGCCGCCGAGTACTGCTGAGCGATAAAGTCTGTTGTCATGACACTTTCAAAAACTTTACGACTGATGGAAGCTCCTTTGTAGGCCTGTTTGCCACCGAAAGATTGCTTTGGTTTGAAGAATAGGTTTTTTCTTTCGGACCAGATAAACTCTTTATCTTCTTTGCCGAGGTCATAAACTTTTAAAAGGCTAGTGGGGCACGGAACATCCGATTGTTGGTTCCAATCCAGCAATCTTTTTTTATCTGCCAGAAGAAAGTATTCATAGGGATTCGGTGACAGTTGAATCTTCGATTCATTAAATAGCTGTCTGAGAGCTTTGGACTTTTCCTCTTGCAGATAGAAATCGGTATGGCGATTGTAGACAAAGACATCTTTAAGTATTTGTTCAGACTCACTGATATCTAAAATGTCGCAATGAAGGCCCTGTTTTTTAAACAGAGATTCATAAATTAAAAACTCTAAATACAATCTTTGTTCAGTAGGTTTTTCATCTATGATCGACAACGTCCGTCCATCAGTTTGGGACAGGCTCATTTCATCTTGAAACATTTTCGTCAGTGCATTCTTGTCGAATTGAGGATTGCCCACATTGGGCAAATTCAGAAACGAGTAAAGATCGAGTCCTAAAGCTAAAAATGAAGCGTTGGTGTTGATCTCGATAAGCTCGGGGTTGCCATTGGCTCCGATATGAAAATCATAGCTCATACAAGCCGAGAAATTTTCGGGGCGGCGAAGCTGAAGCTGATCATACTCTGCTGCTAAATTTGATGTCCCCCATTGACGGAGTTTCCAGTACTGTTGAATTTCCGTGCGAATTTGTTGGATTTGAGAAGTGCTCAGGGGAATTTGAAACGGAGAAAGAAGCTGTTCCGAAACCAATTCATTCAATTGAGGTAAGTCAAATTCTGGATATTTTTCTTTTAAATAACAGACGAAACTTGCCTTCATATTCATGCTCAACTATTGTTGCCACAACTGGGGGATTTTAACAATGAAAACCATCAAGCTGATCACCTGGAATGTGAATGGGATTCGCGCAAGTTATGACAAGGGCTTAAGACAATTTGTAGAGGACCAGTCTGCGGATATTCTGTGTTTACAAGAAACAAAAGCACATCGTGATCAAGTTGAACCTGTTTTGCAGACATTGGGTTACCCACACAGCTATTGGTCGTCGGCAGAGCGAAAAGGATATTCTGGCGTAGCGACATTTTGTAAACAAGAGCCAGAAAAAATCCTCACGTCTATTGATAAACCTGCGTACACAAAAGAGGGCCGCATTGTTTGGACGCGCCATGAACACTTCGACTTGTATAATATCTATTTTCCTAACGGAGGCTCAGGTCAAGAGCGTCATGACTTCAAACAGGTTTTCTTAAAAGAACTTTTGGCTCATTTAAAATTTGAAATGCGTAAGGGTCGTGAAATCGTGGTGGTGGGCGATTACAACATCGCTTACCTTGAGCACGATGTGTACGATCCGGTCTTTCTTTCAAGAGAGTCTGGATTCCTACCTGAAGAGCGCGAATGGTTTCAAACTTTCTTACAGGCAGGTTTTGTAGATGCCTTTCGCCAGTTTTCGCCTGACACTAAGAATGTCTATTCGTGGTGGTCTTATCGCGAGCTAGCTCGTCCTAAAAACAACGGATGGCGTATTGATCATATCTGCGTGACACCCGCACTGGTGCCGCATCTTAGAAGCTGTGATGTACTGATGCAGCAAGAGGGGTCAGATCACTGCCCCGTTGTGGCCACATTCGAATTTTAATTTAAATTTAAAAAGTGCAGAACTTGGTAAGAGTTCTGCGAGAGCTTATTAAGAGCGGTGTTTGCGTGCGCGTGCTGTCTTGCGCGCAGGGCGTTCGGCTTCACCATCATGCTCGTCCGTATCCGAAAGCATTTTGGCTTCTTCCAGTTTATTTTTAAAGTAGCGTCTGAACATCATCTCGCTTAAAGCCGAAGATTTAACTGTCCAGTATTTTACATTCACTGTGATAGCTGCGATAGCAATGCGGCTGTCTTCGTCAGAAGCATAACCCACAAACCAGTCTGTTCTGCCGCGTGGGTTTGTGCCTGTGAAGTGACCTGTTTTTCCACCCATTTCAACTTCTTTAAATTGACGTTCACGCACAATACGACGGAATGTTTTGCGTGAAGTTCCAGTGAGGACCGTTTGCTCCATCATTTGCTTTACTTTATTTGCAGATTTGGCAGAAATAGCCTGTCCTGATATCTGAGGTTGGGCAGAATAGATCACTTCGTGTTGATCGTTTTCGATACTTTTAACTAAATAAGGAGCCGGTATTTGCCCTTCGTTGACAATAGCCGAAGCGATCATCGCGCCGTGTACAGGGCTTAATGTGTTGAAGCGATTATAGCCAGAGGCTACCTGCGCCAGAGCATAACCTTTTTCATCAGGAACAAAAATAGAGCTGGTTTCCACAGGGAAGTCGGAAGGGATTTCTTTATTAAAGAAGAACTTGCGGGCGTACTCAGAAAGATCTTCTGGCTCTAAAGACTCTAAAGTCAGACGTCCAAAGGCGGTGTTGATCGACATCGCGAAGGCTTCTTTGAGTGTGATAAAGCGTGTCCAGCGATTGACGTTATCAGAAAGGACATTCTTTTTATAAAGAGTGTAATTGCCACCATTAAAAGCGATACGGTGTTCAGGTGTAATACCAGCTTTGTCTACGGCAGCAGCAGCTGTGATCACTTTGAAAACGCTGGCTGCGGGATAGCCTGACTTCAAAGCCAAGTTGTCATCGTTTTCGCTATTATTCTTTTCAAAGCTGGTCATCGCTAAGATTTCACCTGTGCGAGCATCCATCATCACGATAGCGCCATAGTCAGGTTTGTAACGTCTTAGAAGTGCTTCTGCATGGTTTTGTAAGTCAGAAGCTAAAGTGTAATTGACACGATATTCGGCAGGATCATCCCCTTTAGATAGGGGGAGTGCGATTTTTTCAGGGAAAACATTTTGAGTGATTTGACCACCAAGAGCTTCAGAGAGCATTTGGCGAGATACAGAGTAAGCAGATGAGTTTTCGGAAGTGTAGGATTGGATATCATCATAGATAGCAAAGGCACTAACAAGTAAACCGATAGGAACTAAAATCAAAGCAGCTAATCGGCGATATCTGTTAAATAGATTATTTAAGCTATGAAATCGACTCTGAAACATTGTTACACTTCCTGTTTAACGTTGTTCAAAGATTTTATTATAACACTATAAGAAAAATGTTCTCAACCCCTTAAGGATAGTTTTATGATATTCGAATGAAAACTAAAGAGAGAATTCTACTGGGTGCTTTGGATCTATTTAATACACATGCCGCAAGCGAGGTAACGACTAACGATATCGCTCGTGATCTGAAGATGAGCCCCGGTAATCTTTATTTTCACTATAAAAACAAAGAACAAATCATTCGAGAGCTGTTCAAAAGGCTAGCTGCTGAGACCACGGAAATTTGGCAGCCTCAGACCAAGTTAGCAAAGAAAAATCAACAGATGCAGTTGATCGATTTCATTGATAAAAACCTTGAGTTGTACTGGAAGTACCGCTTTTTCCATCGCGAGCTGTACACCCTTCGTAAAAAAGATCCTGAGCTTTCAAAATTGTGGAGAGCCCACCTTAAAAAATTAGGCCGCCACATGATTATCTTGCACAAGCACTGGGTGCGTTCAGGCTATATGGAGCCAATTAAGTCTAAGAACGAGTTGGAATTTGTGGGCGAATTACTTTTCGTGGCTTCAAACAGCTTCATGCAGTTCTTTGAAACCGTGGATCGCGCTCCTAATCAACGTACTGTCGAAAAGGCAAAACGCCACATTATGCGTATGTTGACTCCTTATTTAAGCGGAGAGATTCGCGCTACTTTTGAAAAGTATATTCAATAGACCGATTGAACTCAGTTGGACGTCGTTCAACTGAGGATCCGTCCGTTTCCTGTGTCAGTTGGCCATAATAAAGATGGGGTCCAACGATTTCATAAATTCCATAGCGTCTTTGTCCCACATGGGGCACTTGCACCAATGAGTCTGCGGTGAAAAGAGCGCACTGCAAGCCGGTAATGACCTGTGGTTGATTGATTTGCCAACTTTGAATTCCGCAGACCTGTCTTTGGTTAAAATTATCTACAAGACTCTGTTTGTGTAGGGTCAGGGCGATACTGTCGTAGGTGAATTCAATAAAGTGGGGATTCGCACTATCCAGATTGAAGTGAACGGGGCCAATCGTGGTGAAGCTCAAAGCCAGATCATGGCAGTTGGCTTCATGGTGGAAGAACTCGGTTGTTGTGCTTAAGGCATCTTTGTAAACTTGTTTTCGTTGAAGACCATGCTGGCAGGGAGTGAGCCAAAGCCCATCTGGAATTTGGGCCCAAACGGGAGCTGTGGTTAACAGTGAAAGAGCAAAAAAGAAGATTCTCATGGGGTACAGATGCCGTACACTTTCTTGGAATTCAACCGCTAAAAAAATCTTAAATTAGATTAAAAGCTCCAGTTATTTAAGGTTACGTCATTTTTTACTCTTTTTTATGCAATTTAGCACATTGCATTAAGATGTGAGTTTTAATTTTATATTAGTAATTACAATATGTTACACCATTTAATTTTTTGTAAGATTTTTGATTGCAAAAATTACAAGAATACATTTAGATAAGGCGGTTCCAATTTGGAACTTAAGTTTTAGGCAGATAATGCCGATATTTAAAAACTTAAAACTGGATCGCTCAGATCACTCACTGGAGGGGTAACATGGCAAAAGGCGCTGCTAAACACGGAACCGAGAAGTTGACAGACCAATTGGTTAAAGAGTGCAAAGAAAAGCTTTTAAAAACCAAAATGGACCTTTTGAATCGCGTAAAAGAAGCTCGTGAAAAATTAGACTTGGGTGAAAAAGGCGGAGACGAAGCCGATCAAACAATGCGTCTTCTAGCTGAGCAAGAAATGTTGAACTTAAATGATCGCCTAAGATCTCAATTATTCGAGATCGAAAGTGCATTAGGTCGCATTGAAAGTGGTGCTTTCGGTATGTGTGAAGAGACTGAAGAGCAAATCGAAGTGGAAAGACTTCGCGCTATTCCTTGGACTCGCCTAAGCATCGAAGGTGCTGAGATCCGCGAATCTGTGAATCGTCGTTACGCTCGCTAAGGCGACGTCGTTGTCAACGAACTGAGATCTTAAACCCGTTAAGCTCAGTTCGAAATCAGTTGGCAACAGTAGATGTATTATTTTTTAATTTCTTTTGTAAAACTCGTTTTTTTTCTGAAGCTACAGCGCGGGAAGAAACCGAGTTTTTTGTTTTTGGTTGGTACTTCAACGGTTTTAGCTTCACTTGAAATTCAGAAGCTTCACTGCTGACGACGATATCGTAGTTAGCAGGGGTTTGATCAGTATTCACACCAGCAAAACGATGCACTTCTGTGGCCGTGATATTTTGCTCTTCGGTTGTGGATTGAATCAAGCTGGCGAAGTCGATTTTGGCGAATGCAGATAAAGCCAAGCTGTTAATCAAAATAAAAAGAATAGAAAAAAGACTGAGCTGACGCAAAAAACCTCCATGTTTTTTGTGTAGAATCCAGAATAGCAGAGGCTTTGCGGTTTTACCTATTTATTTGTAACTACGGTCCAGTTACAAAGTTTGTACAGCATACGAGCGCCAACATTTCCGTCCCATTCAGATTCTTCCGCTTCACCAGATGAAACTTCATTTAAATCGAAACCGACGATTTGACGTCCAGATTGAGCTAATAAATTAAATAGGAAGAAGACTTCATCTGCAGACAAGCCGCCGATCACCGGAGTTCCGGTTGATGGGCAGAAGCGAGGGTCTAAACCATCAATATCAAACGAGATATAAACTTTTTGTGGAAGCTCTTGAATGATATCTGTAGCCACTGAAGCCCAACTTTCGCCTTTTAAAAGACGCTGTTTAAGAGCGATATCAAAGAATGTCTTCACATCTGGTCTAGATTGTACGAAATCGTACTCTTCTTCACAGAAGTCACGGATGCCGACTTGTACAAGCTTTTTAGGCTTAGTGGCTAAGTTCATGACGTTGTACATGATAGAAGCGTGAGATTGTTCGAAGCCTTGGTAGGCTTTGCGCGTGTCTGAGTGTGCATCAATATGAAGAACGCCCACTTCACTTTGTCCGTTAGCGCTGTGCTTTTCGCAAATAGCTTTGATGGCTCCCAGCGGAGTGGAGTGATCGCCTCCGACAAGGCCAAAAAGCTTACCTGAGTCTAAAATACCTTTAGTTTGTTGATAAACCCACTCTGTCAGTTCGCGAGAAGCGGTATTGACTTGGTTAACAAGAGAGTCAATTTTAGCGGTGTCTTCAGATCGCTCTGTTCTAAGAGAAATTACCTCTTGGGCCAAAGCTTTGTACTTTTGGCTGTTGCTTAAAACTTGCTCAGAGATTTCACGCATGAAGTAGCCTTGTTCGTAGGCATTCTTTGTTTCGAAGTCGAAAAGATCAATTTGCTCAGAGGCTTGGCGAATGATGCGTGGGCCGTTCGAAGCTCCTTTTCCGTAAGATGTAGTCACTTCCCAAGGAACAGGCAAAAGGACAAGACGGCTTTCCGCTTCACTGTAAGGAATACCGAAGATACCGAAATCAGAAGATATTGTGGTTGTGGGATCAAATTTCTTATTTGTCGTAGGTTGGCTCATAAAACTCTCTTGTGTTTTGTTGAACAAAAGTAATATCAATTAGTTATAAAAATCAGCACCATTTAGTTAGAGGATAAACCCGAAAAAATAAATGATTTCAATTTTTTAACTTATCGCATCATGAGTCTGGAATTTCAATAAAAAGTTGAAATAACGGACTCTATCCCTCATGTTGCCCATAAAGAAAAAGGACCCACTTGAAGGAGGAAAACTATGTTTGCAACTGCAAAATGTATATTAGCGATTCTTGTCGGTTTCAGCGTCATCGCATCGACGGCTTCTGCTGTTGAAGTGAATGCAAAAGCCCCACAGGGCGGAGTGCTGAACTATCACTTGGATTTCGAACCTGAAAGTATTCACCCCATTATGAAGGGTGATATGTCGACTCGTTACTACAATCGCTATGTTCAAGATAGCCTGTGCGATAATGACTACAATACATGGGCCTATACTCCTCGTTTAGCTGAGTCATGGACTGTTTCTCCGAATGGTTTAGAGTTCACTTTTAAATTAAGAAAAGGTGCCACGTTCCATAATGGTGACCCAGTAACAGCTGCAGATGTGAAGTTTTCATTAGAAGCTATTCGTGATCCAAAACATGAGGCTTTAAGTGCAATTCCATACTTCGAAACATTCACGAAAATTGATGTGATTGATACACATACAATCAAGTTTACTGCTAAAGAGAAATACTTCCAAAACTTAGGTTCTTTATGCGGTTTCTACATCATCCCTAAATCAGTTTACGGAGATATCAATAAATCAATTAAATTACTAAGAAGCTCTGTGGGTGCAGGTCCTTACCAGTTCGTGCGTTATGACCGTGGTCAAATGATCGTGATCAAAAAATTCGACAATTGGTATGGTAAAGATGTGCCAGCGTTAAAAGGTTACTTTAACTTCGCTCAAATCAACATGAAGGTAACTAAAGACGATAATATCTTGAATGAAAGACTGAAAAAAGGTGACTTAGATTACGCAGAGATCAAATCAACTGATGCGTTATTGAAAATCACGGGAAAACCATTCAAGCCAGTTTTCAAATCAGGTAAGTTCACAACGAAAGCTGTACAAAATGAAATGCCGAAGTCTTATGGCTATATCGGTTTCAACTTTGTTGATCCAATCCTAAAAGACAAAAGTGTACGTTTGGCTTTTGCTCACTTAGTGAATCGCGCTGAGATTAACCAAAAGTTTGCAGAAAACTTAAATAACTTAGCAACGAGCCCAGTTCCAGTGGGAACAAAACAGTCGCCAGATCGTAAACCTATCGAATTCAGTCCTGCGAAAGCAAAAGAGCTATTAACAAAAGCTGGTTGGGCTGATGCTGATAAAAATGGTGTTTTAGAAAAAACAATCGATGGTAAAAAGACAGAGTTGCGTTTAACTATGATCTACGCAAACAAAGACTCTGAAAAACAATGGACAATCGTTAAAGAAGACTGCCGTAAAGCAGGTATTATCTTAGATTTGAAATTGTTAGAGTGGAACAGCTTCATCAAAACAATTGATGAAAAGAAAATGCAATTGTGGGCAATGGGCTGGGGCGCAGGTGACGTGGAGAGCGATCCTAAGCAAATCTGGCACTCATCTTCAATCGGTACAGGTGGATCTAACTTCGGTTCTTACAAAAATGCTGAAGTAGATAAATTGATCGATCAAGGCCGTTCAGAGTTAGATCAAAATAAACGTAATGCAATCTTCAAACGCGCTTACACATTGATTGCTGATGATGTTCCTTATGTTTTCTTATTCAATAGAAAATATGAATACTATGCAGTTTCTGATCGCGTTGGAACTCCAGGTGATACATTCAAGTATGACTTTGGTTACAGAGCATGGTGGAGTGCTCAACCTTAATCTGAGGTTGTAGTCTAAATGTTAGTTTATATCCTAAGACGTCTTTTGTTGGCGATCCCCACTTTTCTGGGGATCACTTTACTGACTTTCCTTATTATCAATGCAGCTCCAGGTGGACCGATCGAGCAGAAATTGCAACAGATCCGCATGGGCGGTGGTGGTGATGGGGGAAGTAGTGTCGTTATTTCTCAAGAGATTTTAGATAATTTATCTAAGCAATATGGTTTTGATAAGCCAGTATACGAGCGTTACTGGATTTGGTTAAAGAATATTTCACGCTTAGATTTTGGTGAAAGCTTCACCTATCAAGAGCCTGTGATCGATGTGATCACACAGAAGTTTCCAGTTTCCTTATCTTTCGGTTTGGCCTCTTTATTTTTAACTTACCTTGTGTGTATTCCGCTGGGGGTTAAAAAAGCGATCAATGTGGGAAGTCGCTTTGATCATATCAGTGGTATCGTGCTCTACGGACTCTATTCAGTTCCTGTGTTAGTTTCGGGTATTCTTTTGATCGTTTGGTTCGCGGGCGGATCGCATTTTGACTTATTCCCTATTGGAAATCTTTACTCTGACGATTACGACACTTTGAGCACATGGGGTAAATTTACAGATCGTATTCATCACTTTATCTTACCATTAACATGTTACATGTTGGGTAACTTCACTGAGCTGACTATGTTAGTGCGCAGTTCGATGTTAGATGTGACCAAATCAGACTACATCCGTACAGCGCGCTCGAAGGGGTTAGCTGACAATGTCGTTTATTTCAAACACGCTCTTAGAAATGCTTTGATTCCTGTAGCGACAGGTCTTGGTGGTTTCTTACGTGTTTTCTTAGCGGGCTCCTTGATCATCGAAAGAATCTTTAACTTAGATGGTATCGGTCTATTGAGTTACAACTCAATTTTATCGCGCGATTACAATGTGATCATGGGGATCACATTTATTTCTGCATTATTATTACTAGCCGGAAATATTATCAGCGACATCATCTACGTCTTGGTAGATCCAAGAATTGACTTTAAATAGAGAGGGGGAGTTTGTGGGATTTATTGAAAAACGAATTAAAAACGAACTGACCCTTAAACGATATCGTCGTTTTAAACGCAATCGTCTAGCGGTTGTGTGCTCTTGGATGTTGCTGGCACTTGTTTTCTTAAGCTTAACCGCTGAGTTCTGGGCGAATAGCAAACCTATCGTGATGAAGTATCAGGGCAAAATATATGCTCCGATTATTTTTACATATCACCCAACCGCATTTAATCGTGACGACATCTTCGTCATGGATTACAGATCGTTAGAGTTTGGTGAAGGTGACTGGGCGGCATGGCCCCTAGTGCAGTGGGATGCCTACGAAAGTAATTCTATTGTGGACACATATCCATCGCCTCCAACTCGTTATAACTTGATGGGGACAGATGATCGTGGCCGTGATGTTTTAACACGTCTCTTATATGGTCTTCGCTATTCGTTAGTCTTTGCGGTAGGTGCGTGGATGGCCGCGTATTTACTTGGTGTTGTGATCGGTTCTGTAACAGGTTACTTCGGTGGTAAGTTTGACTTATTCGGTATGCGCTTGGTTGAAATCATTCAGACCATGCCGGTCACGCTGATTTTGATCACGATCATTTCGATCTTCACTCCGAACTTATTTGTCCTGATTATATTGTTGTCGTTATTTGATTGGACAAAGATCGCTTTGTATATGCGTGGTCAGTTTTTACAATTGCGTAAGCGTGAATACGTTGAAGCGGCCCGCGCGCTAGGAGCTTCCGATCGCAAGATCATCTTCGGTCATATTTTACCGAATGCTTTAACTCCGATCGTGACGTTCTCTCCGTTTGATATTGCTGCGAATATTTCAACACTGGCTTTCTTGGACTACTTAGGTTTGGGATTGCAGGCTCCGACGCCAAGTTGGGGTGAGTTGTTAGATCAAGCTCAGAAGTATATTACATCCGCCGAGTGGTTGGTGTGGTATCCGGCAGGAGCGTTGGTATTGACGTTGACGTTGTTGATTAATATTGGGTTGGCGGTGAGGGATGCGTTTGACTCTAAAGCCCTGTAAACTGGCCCCTTAAGATGCATTTGGCCTCAAAGTTGCGCTATTTGAGGCCATGCAGTGTCCACGATGTTTTAAATTAAACTCCAATCAAACCCCATCCGAACCTCGTCCTTTACGATTTATTCTTGCAGGGAAATATCTCCGTCAACATGATCAAACATGGATTCAAAGGTATAAATGCCTTATCTGTAATAAGAACTTCTCAGATAACACTTACCATCCCTGTAAGTATCAAAAGAAACCTCATCTGAACTTTCCAGTATTTGAACACCTTGTAAGTGGAGTTTCTCAAAGAAGAATGGCAAGGCTTCTAAAAACCAATAGAAAGACCATCGTTCGTAAGTTCATGTTCCTTGGACAGTGGGCTTTGTGGAATCTAAGGCAAAATAGCCACATTCCAAACAAACCAATCGATACGATCGTATTCGATGATATGGAAACCTTTGAATCCACAAAGTTTAAACCTCTATCGATCAGCTTGGCTGTAGAGGATAAAACAAGGTTTATCTTAGGTTTTCGGATAGCTGAGATGCCAGCTAAGGGWSCTTTAGCRAARAGAGCWTTWGARAAATATGGWARRCGKYTAGATCAAAGAAAGAAGATGCGKCAGGAGYTATTTMATCAGTTAAAGCYRRTAGTGACTSAAGAGTGTGGTGATTAAGTCAGATCARAACCCACATTATGCTTCKGATRTMCTCAGATATTTYCCMGAGGGMGAGCATTTAACATATAAGGGAAGAAGAGGCTGTGTGGTGGGRCAAGGTGARTTGAAGGCGGGAGGMTTTGATCCTTTGTATGCRCTMAATCATACGGCAGCGATGTTRAGRGCTAATGTGAATCGTTTRTTTAGGCGGACATGGAATACAACGAAAAAAGCCATGTGTCTTGAGTGGCACATGGCTTTGTATACTTGGTATCATAATTTTGTGTTGTTAAAGTCGTAGTTTGCTTCCACTCTAACAACATTTTTAGGGGCCAGTTTAGAAATTATTCCATTTCTTCCAAATACGTATACCCCGACAACCCCTCTTCATAATGCTTAATCAACGCCTTCGCCTCTTGCTTCGTCAGATTGCCATTGGCAATACTTTCTTCTGTGAATTGGCGGACACTGTCGACCATTTCGGCGCGGCCGTACTGAACGTAAGTTAAAACTTCCGTTACTGTGTCACCTGGAACGTAGTGATCTACTGTATAACCAGAGTCGCGTAGTGAAATGTGAACGGCATCGGTGTCACCGAATAGGTTGTGTAAGTCGCCTAAGATTTCTTGGTAAGCACCTGTTAAGAAGACACCTAGGTAGTAAGGGGCATCGCCTTCTTTGAAGGGGTGAACGCGTAAAGTCTTTTTCACTTCGCCTGATTCTGAGTCGATGAATTTTTCGATTTTTCCATCAGAGTCACATGTCAGATCGGCTAAAGTGGCTTCGTGGCATGGTTCATTTTTCAGATTGTGAATTGGCATGACTGGGAATAACTGTCCCACGGCCCATGAATCTGGAACAGATTGGAAGACCGAGAAATTACAGAAATAAGTGTCACAAAGTGTTTCACGTAGTGAGGCCACGATGTCTTCACAGTCTGGAGTCTTCTGAGCTGTTGAAAGCATTTTCGTTGCAATCGCAAAGAACATACTTTCACACCATGCACGTTGAGTTAAGTTCAACACGCCGTAAGTGAATAAGTTCAGAGTTTCAGATTTCGATTGCATCAAGTCGTTGAAGCACTCGTTGATATTTTCAGGAGTCAATTTTTCATAGATGTACTGAAGCTCTTGCATGATCGCAGGATCTTGCTTTGTTGCCGGAGCCGGAGGATCTTGTTTGAAAAGATTGTTCACGCCCATCACATTAAAAATCAAAACCGAGTGGTGAGCGACAAGAGCGCGACCAGATTCAGTTACGATATTTGGGTGTGGAACACCTTTTTCATCGCAAAGAGTTTGTAGAGTTGAAACCACGTCGTTGGCGTACTCTTGCTCAGAGTAATTGATCGACGAATCAGACCAACCTGTTCCATCGTAGTCGACGCCTAAACCGCCACCAACATCGATGTATTTTAGTTTTGCACCTAAAGAGTGTAGCTCTGTATAGAAACGAGCCGCTTCTTTTAGTGAGGACTTGATACTTTGGATAGAAGGAACCTGTGAACCGATGTGGTAGTGAAGTAATTCAAGACAGTCTAACATGTCTTGTTTCTTCAGGAACTCGACACCTTCCACGATTTCCACAGCTGTTAACCCGAATTTTGAACGGGCACCTGCTGAGTCTACCCATTTACCAGCACCTTGCGTGTTTAATTTTGCACGGAAGCCGATTTTAGGTTTGATGCTCAGTTTTTTTGCCGCGTCTGTGATCAGTTTAAGCTCGTCTTTACGATCAACGACGATGATGATTTCGCGGCCGATCTTTTTTGCTAATAAAGCAGTCTCGATGTACTCCGCATCTTTGAAGCCGTTACAGATAATCACGCCGTCTGGAGTGTTCATCAAAGAAAGGACAACTAAAAGCTCTGGTTTAGAACCACATTCAAGGCCCAAGTGAACTTCTTTGCCGAATTTTACAAGTTCCTGTACAAGATGGCGTTGTTGATTCACCTTGATGGGATAAACGCCACGATACGAACCTTTGTAGCTGTGGTCTGCAATCGCTTTTTGGAAGCAGGCATGAAGTAAGTGAACGCGTTCACGAATAATGTCAGGAAAACGAATCATGATCGGAATGCGAATACCGCGATCTTGTAATTCTTGAGTCAGTTCGTAAAGGTCAACAGAAGGACCTTTTTCTCCTTTTGGGGTGACCGCCACATTTCCATCTTTATTGATACGGAAGTAACCATTGCCCCAGTTGTTGATTCCATAAAGTTGAGAACTGTTTTCAACTGTCCATTCAGCTTCAGGGAGTTTTGCAAAAGCGTGAGTTGGTACTTTTGATAGATGAGTCGATGTGTTGTTAGATAAACTCATGGGCCCTCCCCCAGAAAACTGTAACATTTTATTTATGATATTCGTTTACAGTCTAATGAGGGGGGTTGCAAGCGGTTTTGCTGGCAGTATCCTTTGGTCTATTTTGCTGGAGCAATGAGGTTCAGAATTTTCCCAGCTTTGTAGATCACCTTAGTTGGAGTTTGTTGAGCCAAAGCAGAAGTCACTGTCGCCACTTTCATTGCGGCGGCGACCGCTTCGGCCTCGTCCGCAGTGACAGAGATTTCGATTGTTCCCCGCATTTTGCCATTAACTTGAACACCTAAAGTCACCGTGTCGTCAGTGCACAGCTCAGGTTTGAATTGAGGCCATGCGGCTGTTACGACAAGGCCGTCTCCGCCAAGTTTGCTCCACAGCTCTTCGGCTGTGTGAGGTGCAAACGGCTGAAGTAATTGAGCCAGCGGCAGTAAAACTTTTTTAGATTTACAATCGTGTTTGTAGAGTTCATTTACTAGAATCATCATTTGGCTGATGCACGTGTTGAAGCTCATGGCTTCAATGTCCTCTGAAACTTTTTTGATAGTTTTGTGTAATAACTTCTCGACCTCGGCAGGAAGCTCACTGTCGGTGGCGATGCTTTCACCCGTAGTTTCGTTAATTGCTAAACGGGTCAAGCGATCGAGGAAGCGTTTGACTCCGTCAATACCGCTTGAGTTCCAAGGTTTGTCTTTGTCCATTGGGCCTAAGAAGCAAATGTAGCAGCGTAAAGCATCTACACCGGAATCTTTCGCCACTTCGTCAGCAGGAATTACGTTCCCGCGGGACTTCGACATTTTTTCTCCGTCAGGGCCTAAGATCATCCCTTGGTGAGCCAGCTTCTGGAAGGGTTCATCTACCGGAGACAATCCCACATCGAAAAGCACCTTTGTCCAAAAGCGCGAATACAACAAATGTCCTACTGTGTGTTCGGCTCCACCGACATAAAGATCCACAGGCATCCAGTACTGTGCCGCCTCTGTTGAAAACGGAGCGGAACTGTTACGAGGATCTGTGTAACGTAAGAAATACCATGAGGAACCGGCAGCGCCAGGCATGGTGTCGGTTTCACGTTTTAAATCCGCCGAGTAATTGACCCATTCCTTATTGTTGGCAAGAGGAGCTTCACCTGAATCTGAAGGCTCGTAGTTCGCCACTTCAGGTAGGAGCACAGGCAGTTCATTTTCAGGAACAGCTTGTAGTTTTCCATCTTGAGTTTGCAGAATCGGGAACGGCTCACCCCAGTAGCGCTGACGGCTGAAAAGCCAGTCACGCAACTTATACTGAATTTGTTTTTTACCTAGATTTTTTTCTTCTAAGAATGTGAACATCTTTTGGATGGCATCTGTCTTCGTTAGACCATTCAGGAAGTCTGAGTTGCACAATTTGCCTTCACCAGTGAATGGTAAATCAGTTTCTGACTCTAAAACGCGGACCACAGGAAGATCGAACTTCTGAGCGAATTCAAAATCACGTTCATCATGCCCAGGAACAGCCATGATCGCGCCGCTGCCGTAATCCATCATCACGTAGTCGGCAATCCAGATCGGGATTTCTTTTTGGCTCACAGGATTTAGCGCGTAGGCTCCAGTGAACACGCCTGTTTTTTCTGTGTTGGCTTTGCGATCCACTTCCGATTTTCCAGCTGTGCTGGCGATATAGTCGCTGACACGTGAACTTTGATCGGGTGTGCAGATTTTTTTTACGAGTGGGTGCTCAGGTGCTAATACCATAAAGCTGACACCAAAAATCGTGTCGGGACGAGTGGTGAAAATCTCGAATGAATCTTCAGGGAAGTTTTTAATGTTGAAGCGAACAGTGGCCCCTTCAGATTTGCCGATCCAGTTGCGTTGCGCCTCTTTCGTGCGCTCAGGCCAATCGATTTTGTCCAGATCCTGTAACAGGCGTTCTGCATAGTCAGTGATTTTCAGCATCCACTGTTTCATCGGAACGCGGATAACAGGGTGGCCACCGCGCTCTGATTTTCCGTCAATGACTTCGTCGTTGGCTAAAACAGTTTTCAAAGCTGGACACCAGTTCACTGGAACTTCTTTTTGATAAGCTAAACCTTTTTCAAAAAGCTTCAGAAAAATAAATTGAGTCCATTTGTAATAATCAGGTTCACAGGTAGAAATTTCGCGGGACCAATCAAAGCTGAAACCATAGCGTTGTAATGTCGCGCGGAAGCTGGCGATTGATTTTTCCGTGGTGATCGCAGGGTGTACACCAGTTTGAATGGCGTATTGCTCAGCAGGCAAACCGAAAGCGTCGTAGCCCATAGGATGTAAAACATTGAAACCCTTGGTGCGTTTGTAGCGTGAAATAATATCGGTCGGCGTGTAAGAAGCGATGTGCCCCATGTGCAAGCCCGAACCTGATGGATAAGGGAACATATCCAGTGCATAGTATTTTGGTCGAGTAGAGTTGTTCTCGGATTTATAGGCCTGTTTGTCAGCCCAGACTTTTTGCCATTTTGATTCAATTTCAGTGTGTTTCATAAGACGCCATCTTAATGGGAGAGGGGGTTTAAATCAAACCCAGAAGTGTAAAAATCTTTTACACTGATCTTTATTTTTTCCTCTATTTTCCGATAAGTAGAGTGATGAAAAAAGATCCGCGCCATAGGCCGATTCTGGTTCTCGACGAAGATCCGGAGACATTGCAGTTGCTCCTTGAGCCCCTGAAGTGGGAAGGCTATGACGTGCGCGGTTTGACCTCGCTGAAAGAGGCCAGTGAATTTCTGAACTACTGGAAGCCGCAGATGATTATTGTGGACCCTGATTTTGCTGCAGGGGATGGCTTAGAGTATTTGAACTCATTGCAAGGTCACTTAGAGAACACCTCGTTGATCGTTGTTTCAGCTAATAATTCGACGGAACGCATTGCCCAATGCCTCGATATGGGGGCAGGAGATTATATTCTTTCGCCATTTGCTCCTTTAGAGTTTTTAGCGCGCGTGCGTGCTCAGCTTCGTGTCTTGGATGCGAAAGAGCTATTGCAAGAAGCCAATCAAAAGCTGCAAGAGCTAGTTGAGATTGATGATTTAACAGGTCTTTTCAATATGCGCTCGATTTTTCAAAAGCTAGAATTTGAAATGGAGCGCGGAAAGCGCTTCGATCGCCCTGTAACAGTGGTGATGATCGACATGGATTATTTTAAAACGGTGAATGACGGACATGACCATTTGTTTGGTAGTTACGTGCTTTCAGAAGTGGGAAAAATTATTAAAAGCTCAACCCGTTCTGTGGATATTCCAGCCCGCTACGGCGGAGACGAATTCTTGATCGTGCTATCAGAGACACCATTAGCCGGAGTCGAACTATTTTGTGAACGTCTACGTAAACGCATCGAACAAACCACGTTTCAGCAAGGGGCTGACTCGATTCAACTGACGCTGTCGATTGGTTTTGCCAGCACCAAATCTGGTGAAAGTATCTCGGCAAAAGAGCTGGTTCGCCATGCCGATGCGGCTTTGTACGAAGCTAAACGCCAAGGCCGTAATCGTGTTGTGGCGTACAGCGAGCAAACAGATAATCAACGTCGCTTAGAAAAGTCTGCGGTGATGAACATTTTTGATAAAAAAAGAAAGACAGCTTAGTCATTTAGTGGCATATCCACCCTTTAGATATCGTTAAAAGCCTTAAGTTAAGTATGGAAAATATGGAAGACACTGTTAAACGCCCTCGCATTAATTTGACTCGCTTGTTACCACGACAAAATGCCTACACCTTGGCACTTGATAATGAATATCGTCTTCATGCTTTTAATGAAGAACGCGCCCCGCTCAATCAAGGTAAATGGAGATCCGAAATCTTTCATACGACTGAAGATCGCGCCCTCGATGTGGAAATCGGAACAGGCGCAGGTATGCACTTTGCTCATCATGCGAATAAGTATCCTGAGCGATTTTTGGTGGGTCTTGAATTGAAATATAAACCATTGATCCAATCCATTCGCCGTGCGCAGGCTCTGGGGCTACGCAATTCAGCGATTTGCCGTTATCACGCGTTTAATATTGATAAGTTGTTTGCAAAAAATGAAGTGAATAATATCTACATTCACTTTCCTGATCCGTGGGTGACTCCACGCAAACCGCGCAATCGCGTGGTGAATCGTGTGATCCTTAAATGGCTCTACGATATGCAGCGTGAAGGTAGCTTCTTAGAGTTTAAAACAGATTCTCGCGAATACTTCCTATGGGCTTTGGATGAAATCAAAGAAACTCCTTACAAGGTAGAATTTCAAACTTTGAACTTATACGGCGAGGGTGGAAAGTACTTCGAAGAAAATTTTCAAACAAGCTTTGAAAAGATTTTCGTCAAGCAGGGAATTGAAATCAATTACATCCGCTTAATCAAATAAGTATCTGACATTGAAGTTCAGGAAAATTATAACAGGGCATTACCAATATTTGGTGTGCACTGTGATGTCTTGGGTGATGGAGATTTGGCAGCTCAGGCGATCGCCCTCTTCGCACTTATTGCGTTTTAAGCTGTCCATTTCATAGAGCTCTGGTGGGTTGACATCTCCGCTGATTTTCATGCGGCACATGCTGCAGATACCATCGCCATCGCAGGAAGAGGCCACAGGAAGTCCTGCCTGTAGAAGCACCTGCATCAGGTTGCTGCCGACTTCAACATCAAGGGTCATATTTTTCTGCGGAATGATTACTTTTGGCATTTCTGTATTCAGGATAGTCTAAATTCCGTGTGGGGAAAAGTTCATCCTTTTGGGCGGCCTATACAGATGCTCAGGCTAGAGGTGCTATTTTTAGCCTATGATATATGCAGATGGCCTCTTGTTGTCTCATAGCGAGCCTCGATTAAATGATAGAGCCGAAAACCCCGATGTTGTGGCAAAAAGACTTATCGACTATATTAAACAGAGCCGCAAATAAGTATAATTCCTAATCAATGGGTGGTTGTTTATGTCAGATAAAAAAATCGAAAACGTCATTATTATTGGCTCTGGCCCTGCTGGTTTAACTTCAGCTGTATATTCAGCCCGGGCTAATTTAGAACCTTTGATGATCGAAGGTGAAGAGGCTGGCGGTCAGTTGATGATCACAACAGAAGTTGAAAACTACCCAGGTTTTGAACATGGAATTACAGGACCGGATTTGATCTCGGTTATGCGTAAGCAGGCAGAAAGATTTGGAACACGTTTTATCACACGTAACGTGACAAAAGTGGATTTCAGTTCACGTCCTTTTAAGGTTTACGTGGGCAATGATCTTTACGAAGCGAAAACTGTGATTATTTCAACGGGTGCGAGTGCGAAGCTTTTAGGTTTACCAAGTGAAAAGCAGTACATGAGCCGTGGAGTTTCTGCTTGTGCGACCTGTGATGGTGCTTTCTTCCGTAATATGGAAGTTGGCGTTGTGGGTGGTGGTGATACGGCGATGGAAGAAGCTAATTTCCTGACTCGTTTTGCGAGTAAAGTTTATATCATTCATCGTTCTGATAACTTCCGTGCATCTAAAATTATGTTAGATCGTGCTAAGAAGAATCCAAAAATTGAATTCATTGAGCATTCAGTTGTGGAAGAGGTTTTAGGCGACGGAAAATCTATTAACGCAGTTAAGATGCGTGACACACGCACAAATGAAGTTAATGAAAAGAAATTGCAAGGTCTTTTCATTGCCATTGGACACAGACCGAATACGAAATTATTTGAAGGTATCCTTGATATGAACGAAGCGGGTTATCTTGTAACAAAAGCAGGTTCGACATACACGAATGTGGATGGTGTTTTTGCTGCCGGAGACGTACAAGACCCGATCTATCGTCAGGCGATTACCGCTGCGGGATCAGGCTGTATGGCTTCGATTGATAGCGAGCGTTGGTTAGAAGCAAACGAAGGGCATTAATCTTTTTATGGCGAAAAAATTTATTACCAGTGATTTGATCAGTAAAATTGAAAAATTGACTAAGCAACGAATGTCAGAACAGCCCGTTGTGAGCTTAGATCAATTTCGTGATGCTCATAAAAAAATGAACCCTCAGCATATTCTTGTTATCGAGGATGACGAAACTCAGCGTCTATCATTGAAAAGAATTTTAGAGGCGGAAGGGTATACAACTTTGTTAGCCGCAGATTCTGCTGAACTCACAGCTATTTTGGATGAAGAGCGCGATGTTCATTTGATTCTAATGGATATCGGTCTTCCTTGGATCAATGGTTTTGAGCTAGCAGAAATGATGAAACAACATCCAGACTTACGAAAATTACCATTGGTATTCTTGTCAGCTCAGGCTGAGCCAGAAGACTTTGCGCGTGCTCGTGAAGTGGGAGCCGCTGATTATATCAAAAAACCTTTTGATATCGAAAAGTTAAAACAGGTTGTTGCGGACTTGTTGTCTCAACCTAAATAAGAATACTTTTTAGAATAATTGATTAAATACTTTTGAGTCTGTCAGAGTTCGGCTTAGCCGGTTTTCGACAGACTTCTTTTTTGTACTTCTAGATAGTCTTCTAAGAGTGAT
This sequence comes from Pseudobdellovibrio exovorus JSS, assembly GCF_000348725.1. Classification (NCBI taxonomy): domain Bacteria; kingdom Pseudomonadati; phylum Bdellovibrionota; class Bdellovibrionia; order Bdellovibrionales; family Pseudobdellovibrionaceae; genus Pseudobdellovibrio; species Pseudobdellovibrio exovorus. Next base: position 2,268,662 of record NC_020813.1, on the reverse strand, counting down.
TGCAAAGACTTCTTTTGTTGTTCAGTTGGATTTTGATAGTGAATTCTTTGTGTTAAGCCATCACCCACAGTGCGTGCCTGCATTTTTACGCGGGATTTTGAAGGATCTGCCGTGTGGTTGTTGATCACAATTACATCGAAAGCAATATCGTAGTAGTCAAATGGGATCGTATCTTCCAACAGGCTTCCAGAAAGAGAAATATTCTTCGAGCGACTGCGGAAAGTTTTTCCTTTAGAAGAGATCAATAGAACTTCAATTTTTAACTCATGACGTGGTTCACGGCGTGACATCTGTTTGTTTTGTTGCAGATTTGAAAAGTCTAAGTCAGGTTTTTGAATATTCGACCATGTGATCTCTTCACCATTGAAAGTGCTGTGCTTGTCTGCACTTTCTTGGCGGACGATACGGCTAACAGTTTCTTCATCTAAGCGAATACTTGAAAATGATTTCGTATCATCTTTTGAAATTTTAAAATTCGTTTTTGTCTGAGTGTTTTCTAAAACTTCTTTTACAGTGGCTTTAATCGTGTCTTCACCGGGTAAAGCAGGAACCGGAACTGTAAATGTAGAAACAAAATTTTTCTGATCGCTCTCAAGATACGAGCGTAGGGGCTGCCAACTTTGCCACCCTGTTGTCCAAACGTAAAAACGCGCCATTTGCGGAGGGCGCATTTTAAAAATCATGATTTGGGCTTCTTCCGTAGAAACAGGATTAGATTGAAACTTTGAAAGTGAATCATAGAAAACCCAATAGACTTTACTCGACATGAAAAACTATTCGGAGCAACAGGGGGATTTATGAAGTCGAAATCTGTCCAGATCGGCCGTAGAAGCCAGATCTGGACTAAACAGAAGTGAAATAACTAGACTTTGATACAGCGTGCGTAGTGCCCGCCAGTGATCTCGCGTAACTCAGGCGTGATTTTCGTACACTCCTCTGAAGCGATAGGGCAACGAGGGTTAAAGTGACAGCCTGGCGGAGGATTCAAAGGCGAGGGAACATCACCAGTTAAGATGATGCGTTCAGCACGTGGTTTTGGATCTGGAATCGGAATCGCTGACAACAACGCTTTTGTATAAGGATGTTGTGGATTGCGATACAGTTCGTCTGATTCGGCCATTTCGACGATTTTACCTAAGTACATAACTGCTACGCGATGGGAAACGTGCTCTACAACTTTTAGATCATGGGCGATAAATACATAAGTTAGACCCAGCTTCTGTTGTAACTCCATCAACAAGTTGATGACCTGTGCTTGGATTGAAACGTCCAAGGCAGATACAGGTTCGTCACAGATAATAAGCTCTGGGTTTACCGCTAAGGCGCGGGCAATACCCACACGCTGTCTTTGTCCACCAGAAAACTCATGTGGATAGCGATTAAGATGTTCTGGGCGTAAACCAACAAGCGTGATGAGTTCACGAATGCGATCAGCGCGGTCTTTAGCCGAATCGAAAAGATTATGAATTAAAAGTGGCTCTTCAAGAATAGCCCCAATAGTCATACGTGGATTCAAAGAGGCGTAGGGATCTTGGAAGATGATTTGCATTTTTTTACGTAACTCACGTAAAGCATTGCTATCAGCTTGTGTAATATCTTGTCCTTTGAAGTAGACTTTGCCTTCTGTTGGCTCGATCAAGCGGATCAAGCAACGACCTAGCGTTGACTTTCCACAGCCAGATTCACCCACAAGGCCTAAGGTTTCCCCTTTTTTAATTTCGAAAGAGACATTTTGCACGGCTTTAACCGCAGCCACTTCACGAGAGAAAAGTCCGCCGTAAATAGGGAATTTTTTTACAACATTTTCGGCACGTAATAAAACTTCGCTCATAAAGTCCTCGCAGTTGTTGTCGAAGTTGAGTCAGAGTTAAAGCAAGCCACGCGGTGTGAAGCGCGTAGATTTTCTAGTAGAGGTTCTTTCTGACGACAAACATCAGAAACAAAAGCGCAGCGCTCTTGGAAGCGACAACCCTTTGGTAAGTTATATAAACTTGGTACTAAGCCAGGGATAGTTTGAAGTGACTTCAGACGTGACCCTGTTTCGAAGTGCGGAATAGAGTTCAATAGACCTTTAGTGTATGGATGACGAGGACGATAGAAAATATCTTCTACAGTTCCATACTCCACAACTTTTCCTGCATACATCACAAGAACGTCTTGGCACATTTCTGCCACAACGCCTAAGTCATGCGTGATCAAGATCATGCCGGCTTCGAATTCTTTTTGAACCTTACGCATTAAATCTAAGATCTGTGCTTGGATAGTTACGTCCAAAGCAGTTGTTGGCTCATCCGCGATCAATAACTGTGGATTACAGCTCATTGCCATGGCGATCATCACACGTTGGCGCATACCACCTGATAATTGGTGTGGGTATTCTTCGTAGCGCTTTTCTGGAGCCGGAATACCAACAAGGCGTAACATTTCAATTGCACGCTCTTTGACTTGTTCTTTAGTTAAATCTTTTTTGTGAAGACGAATGCTTTCTTCAACTTGGTTTCCAACAGTGAAAACAGGATTTAAAGATGTCATCGGCTCTTGGAAAATCATCGCCATTTGGTTTCCAAGAATTTGGCGCATTTGAGAATCGCTTTTTTTCAGCAAACTATCGCCTTTAAAAGAGATATCACCAGATTCAATTAAACCAGGTTTTTGAATCAGGCGCATGATCGACAATGCAGTTTGCGATTTCCCGCAACCAGATTCACCCACGATTCCTAGAGTCTGTCCTTTTTTAACACGAAAACTGACATCGTCTACTGGATAAATCACACCATCTTCAGTTGTATACTTTGTGCGTAAATTTTTAACTTCTAAAAGAGTGTCTGTCATAACGGGGCATCCTACTGGCTGGTGATGGATTCAGCAAGACAAAATCACGTAAAAAGGCCAATAATATTCACCTTTTACTTATGTTTTACACATCAGCCGAGTAATTTTTTTACGTCTAGAAAGGTCTGCAAAATCAAGTCCGGCTTATATGGCGCCAGTTCGTCCTCACGTGAGTAGCCGTAATGAACTGCTGCTTTTTTGCAGCCGGCAGCAATGGCTGATTTCATATCAGGGCGTCCATCGCCAATCATCCACGTATTTTCAGGCGCATAGCCAATTTTCTGCATCACTGTCAGCAGAGGTAAAGCTGAGGGCTTGCGTTCGGGTAAAGAATCTCCACCAATGATATCAATCCATGGGAGCTGATCGAGTTTGAAGTGCTCAAAAATACGACGAGTGGGGTGAATATTTTTATTCGTCACCAGAGCTTTTGGGCCTTCGTAGGTACTCAGAAACTCATAGACACCAGGATACAATGAGGTGTGATTTGTTAGATAGTCATCGCGATAAAGATCTAAAAATTCATTTACAAGATTTTCTAATTCTGGAGAGTCCAATTCAAATTCTGGAAAGAAATCATTTACCAGTTTAATTAAACCATCGCCGATATGAGTGATCAAAGTGGGAAGTGAAACCTGTGCACGATTATATTTTTTTAGAACTAAGTTTAAGGCGATGTGAATGTCAGCCGCAGAATCAATCAAAGTGCCATCCAGATCGAAAATCAACAGTGGTAAATTTTTTTTGTTCGTCATAAGCTAATCCGTGTATGAGAAAAGTTAAATCGGACCGATACAGTTACATCGAAAGCTTATCAGAGCCTGAAGATAAAACAAAAGAAAAAGCCCGCAATCATTCGCAGCAAATTGGTTTAGATGCCATTTCACTGTCTGTGGTGGAAGCACGTTTGATTCAGTTTCAGTTGCAAAGTGTATCTGCCAAAAAAGTCGTAGAAATCGGAACGCTAACCGGTTTGTCAGCCTCGTATATTTTGGAAGCGCTACCGCAAGATGGTAAGTTGTGGACCATAGAAAAATCACCTCAACACGCAGAGCTTGCCGAGGATGTACTAGATACAGAAATAAAAGCGGGCCGTTGTCAGATCGTTGTAGATGATGCGCAAAAAGCTTTAGAAGGTCTTTCCGCTGAGGGGCCATTTGATGCCGTTTTTATTGATGGCAACAAAGCGGCCTATTTGAACTACTTTGAATGGGCGTTGAAAAACACAAAAGTCGGCGGTGTTATCATTGCAGATAACGTGTTTCTGGCGGGTTCTGTATGGGGCGACATGAGCGCACAGAAGTTCAGTGAAAAGCAAATCTCTGTTTTAAATCAGATGAATCGTATGGCTTTCCAAAATAAGTCATTGAGTTCTGTTATCATCCCGACCGAGGAAGGAATGTTAGTATGCAAAAAACTGTCTTAGTTACAGGTGCCAGTAGTGGAATTGGACTAGAAACAGTCAGAGCTCTTTTTACAGAAGGCTATAATGTCGTAGCCACAGTCAGAAAAGACGTGGATGAAGATCGCCTGAATCAGCTTTATAACAAAAAAATTCACATCGTCAAAATGGACGTGACAGACGAAGCGGCCATAGCTGAGTTACCTCAGGTTTTGAAAAAGCGTTTTAATATCACGCAATTGGATGGTCTGGTAAACAATGCAGGTGTGGCCAATGCGGGACCGTTTAAGTATATGAACTTCACAGAAGTGCAGCAGACGTTTCAAGTTAATGTCTTGGGTCTGATGCGCATCACACAAGTACTGTTGCCGTTATTGGGGGCCGTACCTAACAGTAAACACGAGGGACGTATTATCAATATCAGCTCTGTTTCTGGTGAAGGGGCCATGCCATTTCTGTCGATCTATTCTGCAAGCAAATTTGCAGTGGAGGGCTTTTCAGAGGGGCTCCGTCGTGAATTGATGCTATTCAAAACAAAAGTGATCGTGGTGGCTCCGGGATCGATTAAGACACCTATTTGGGATAAAGGATTTCATTCGATACGTCAGCGCTATCAAGAGACTGAATACGATGAGTCGTTCCAGCTTTTTATCCAGATGGCACGTAACGAAGAACAAAATGGCTTACACCCTTCGGATGTCAGCCGCGATATTTTACATGCACTCAGTTCTGAAACTCCGAAGCTTCGGTATTCGCCAGTGCCGCGGAAGATTAGAAATTACTATCTGACGAAGTTGATTCCGGTGAGTTGGATGGACACATTAACAGCCAAAATGCTTAAACTGGTCCCTTAAGCTGTTGATCAGATATCAGAAATAATAGGCTAGAACTTTGCTTTACCCCCTCTGCATGAGAGCAAATAAAGCCAAAACATGTAGCTGTGATTCAAAAGCCGTCAAAACAGGATTCTTCTTCCGTAAATCGGATAGTAAATATATTCAGCGCTGGAAATGCCCAGCGTGCCTCCGAACATTTTCAACAGCAACTAACAGCCTGTGCTTTGCTCAGAAGAAAAGAAGGCTCAACCCTCTTATACAGCAGTATCTAATCGGAAAAGTTTCACAAAGACGTATCTCGGTATTTTTAAATATCAATCGCAAGACTGTAGCTAGAAAAGTTATTTTTCTAGGGCATAAACATCGTCTTTCACGCTTCCGTTACTTGAAGAAGTATCAAAAAGTAAAAGCTCAGAAAGTTCAATTCGATGACATGATTACGTTTGAGCATACGAAGTGTAAACCTGTAGCGATTAGTATTTTGGTTGAAGAAAAAAGTAGAAAGATTTTAGATTTTGAAGTGTCTGCCATAGCCGCGAATGGGCGACTCGCAGAAATATCTCGCAAAAAGTATGGAAAACGAAAAGACTATCGCCGCAGTGGATGGGAGACGTTGTTTGCTAGAAATCAGAAATTTGTAGATAAGAAAGCTCATTTTAAATCGGATGAGTATCCATTGTATCGAGATGCTCTAAAGAAATATTTTCCTGATTCTACGCATGAGCAGTTTAAAGGAAGAAAGGGCTGTGTGGTTGGCCAAGGAGAGTTGAAAGCTGGGGGCTTAGATCCTTTATTTGCGCTAAATCATAGTGCCGCGATGATTCGAGATGGGCTGGGGCGGTTGGTTAGGAAGACGTGGTGTACAACGAAGAGACTGGATCGGTTAAGGGATCAACTGGATATCTATATTGATTATCATAATCGGATATTGACCCCTTAGAGAGATTAGATTTTTGTTATCAACAGTAAAGGGGGCCAGTTCTGAAGGATTTACAGGGTTTATTTGAATCTGTCGAATTCCCTAACACCCCCTCCCCACCGCCTAAGCCTTAAATCCCTTATGAGCTAAAAGTTTCTTTGGAACGCAAAATGCTACGGACATTCTGAATTTAATCTTATTGGGATAATGTCAGGAGTACGTATGTGGAATAGAGCCCGTCATTTTGCTGTCACGGCAGGTCTATTGGGATCAGTGGTTTTAGGGTCAGTTGTTCGAGCGGAAGCCCAGCCTCTTTCTTATATTGAAATTTTAAGGTCTCTGACATCCAATCAGCCCCATATTATAACGGAAGTTCCTGCGCTGGACGCCTTGAATCAGGCTCGCACATTAGAAGAAGCTCGTCAGATTATGAGCCGTCAACAGGTGACACGTGAAGCGATTGCCGCCACACAAAGGCATCCTTACTTAGGCGATCAGAAAATTATTGATATGGCGAAGAAAGCGCCTCTGACATTCGTGGTTGTTCCTGGTGTCCTAGGTGAGTTTATCAATGGCCGTGCATTTGAAGAAATTTTCGAACGTGAGTCTAACTATAAACATGAGTGGCAGCAGTTAGCCGATCGTTCACGCGCGAACGATGTTCGATTTAATCTAAGTGCTTATGCGGATGAACGTTATCCTCTTTCTGAGCTGATCAACGCGGCTAGTGTTGAAGATGCTCAGGGAAATACTATTTATAAAATTATCATTTTGAAGACTCCGTTTGGTTCTTTAGAGTCTGTGGGTAAGAATCCAGATAAAGCGGCCATTTTTAATCGTCGTCTACAAAAGTATTATGAGTTAACGGGCGATCAAAATCTTGTTCTATTAGGATATTCACGCGGGACGCAGTTGGCACTCGAGATGGTGGTGCAAGCTCAGCGTGAAAACTTAAGCTATTTAAGAAGCGTGAAAAATGTTGTGGCCTATGCCGGAGTTATTATGGGTTCGGCCTTGGCAGATGTAACAGAAGATGAAACCAGTGAAAGTGGTCGATTATTGGTAGCAGCTAAAAAGCTAATGGGCTCTTTGCAGTACAGTAATTCATTGCTTGATCGCATGGATAAACGAAGACAGAATGCCGAGGCCTTTGGGGAGTTTTTAAATACTCTTATGGGTGGTTCACAAGAGCTTAACCATGAAGAGATGCTGACAACGGCGCGCTCAGGAGACTTTAAAACCGCAGCCGCCTTAATTGCAAAAATTGGTACAGAGCTAGGATTAAAGTCGCTCATGGACTTTAACGGGCACGTCGATCGCTTCAAATCCTTGATCCAAGAGGTTCTGTATGCTGTGGATGGATTAAAGTCGCAGAGCATGCAGACATGGTGGCAGAACAATACATTGCCAAGAGGCATTCGTTATATGGCCTTAACCGCTTCTATGGTGGATCCTGACAAGAACGAATTTGAAAAAATTATTTTTAACTCGCAAAACGGTTACAATGATTCATTAGATGATAAGAGTCTTTTGGGTAATAAGCGCACTTACGAACAAGTCAGTGGTGTAGCGATGAATGACTCGCAAGTGGCTGTTCATCAAAGTCTTTTCTTACCGGGACTTATTACGCAATTGAATTCTAAGAATGCGGGGCTAAATATTGAAGCCTTAGGTGTTATGCAAACGCATCACTGGGGTGCGGCTTTACGCTCAGTGAACGCTATGCGAGATGGACGTTTGAATCCATATCCGCGCGAAAAAGTTTTGATGGCTCTTGCGGCCTATATCAATCAATAGTTCTATTAAATAAGTGAGATCGGCCTACTGAGGTAGGCTTTGTAAAAAGTCGACTAGGCCCTCGCGATACTCGTGAGGGAAATCTTTTAATCCATTCAGATGGCCAGCTTCTGGTAAAGCTAACTTGCGCCAATTTAACTGATAAGCAGGTTCAAAGATTTGATCTATGTCCTGTGGGGAAATCATCGGATCTTTCCAGCCGCGAATACTCAGGATCGGAAACCCTTTTGGGAATGTTTCAAGATCTTTCGGGATATCAAGGTGACGAGAAGGACTCCAGTTCAACCAGACAGCCGGAGTCAGAGCCAACTTTAATGGTAAGAATGTCACCTTCATTTGATGCTCAAGCAGTTGAAATGATGATTTCAGTACTGCGATTCCCGGCCCGCTATCGCACACCAGTGCCACCATATCATGACTTTGACGTCGAGCCATGGCTTCGATAGCCGCTCCAGCAACGTTTGAAAACGCAAACATAATTTTTGTTTTATATTCTGGAAGTAAATTTAAATGCTCTTCAATTTGGTCCGCTAAAGCGTGCTTCATGCCATACTTCTTTGAAATATGAGAATACGGAACGAAGAAATGATCTTTTAAGTCATCTTTTAAATTAAAGACGTAGGCGTCATAGCCGAGTTCGTTAACAAGCTCAACATGACGTCTAAGTGCTTTTTTATGTCCCTGAAAGAAGTGAACAAAGAAAACCAGATGGTCTGATTTTCTTTGTTGGGCTTTAAATAATTCGCCTTCGTCAGGGTAGATCATATTTAGTGTTTATGTGTTTGGTTTTTAGTTGGCCAAAGTTCGGTCCAATGTGGAGTCGTTCCTTGTGCCTGTACATCCGCCGCTTGAGTGAGTTCATCAGAAGAGTTTTTGCTGATGATCACTTTTTCTAAAGCAGATTCAGACAATACTTTTCCGCACGCTTCAACAATCGCCTCTTCGTCAATGTGGTGGAAGTGATAGATTTCACTTGGACGACCACATTTAGAGTGTTTGCGAACTGCACAGCTTTCGTGACGTACGCCGACGATAGATCCCAAGTTATCTAATAGACCAGCTTCACCATCGTGGACGCTGACAACAGGTACACGGCGACCAGATACAGTGATCAGATCAGCGGAACCGACATCACCTGATTTGTTCAGGTATAAGTTGCTATTGATTTCTAATTCATTGCGTAGGTAGTGATAGTCATTTTCATGCGCTAAGATACCACACAGTAGATCCGGAGATGTCACGGCGATGACGTTAGCGTAGATACCACGGGCTAAAAGATTTTCAGAAGCTTTAATCGCTTCCCCAACCATGGCGCCCATAGCGAAGATATTCACCACATTGTCACCTGGCTCATAACCTGCGTAACCGCGGTAGTCGATCAAGCGGTAAGCGCCTTTTAGCACTTCTTCACGCATAACAGTTAGAATTTCCTGTTCTGATAAAGCTGCGATCTCTTCTTCATTTACAGCACCTTGAATTGGGAACTCTGCGCGGTGTAGGCGAGCTGAAGAGTCCTGTTTAAAGCGAGCCTGTTTAGTCATAAACTTCATGAGGTCTTTTTGCTCAACTCCGCGAGTTACTAGACGCAATAGAGTTCCTTGGCGGCCAGTGTTGTCGTTCAACAAGTGACGTTTGAACGTATCTGACAGAATCCAGTCAACCTCGACGCAGAAGTAGGGTTCCCACGTGATTTGATTCGGAATTTGGAAGTCTGATTTCCAACCGTGCTGAGCCCCTTCCGGAGACAGAGTCACACCCGATGGAGTTCCCACGCAGATAAAGCTCGATTTCCAGTATAAGTTGTAGAAGTACTGATCTAGGGCACGTTTGATAAAGAAGTCATAAACAGTCATCAACGGCATAATAGGTACACCGAGAATATCGCGCATTTTCCCGAAAGCACCTACACATGACATCACGTTACCTTCGGCGATTTCAAAACGTAAGAAACGATCTGAAACTTCTTCGCCAGGAATAAGATCCGGTAACTTTGTATCTTTAACGCCTAATTCTGTTTCGACGTCTTGTACTACTGGGGCACCGAAGATCTTACCATCCATTGCCGGATTTAGATTTGTCGATGTTCCCACGTCCGGAGCCATAGTCATAAATAGCTCGCCCGGTAATTTCCAGCGTTTTTCTGTATCGTTTAATTTGCTGCTGTCTGCATTCGCGATACGAGTCAACTTCGCTGTCAACTGACCTAACATCCACTGTGTATGAGGGTAGCTGGCCATTTTCGTGTTGATATCCAGCTTTTCAGGAATAGATCCCATTTTTTCGATCTCGCTTAAGAATAATTTTTCATTCTTTGCTTTCAGATCATTTTGAGCTTTGATATCGGTGTAAAGTTTTTCACCACGAGTTTTTAAAAACTGTGTTTCGTTAGACTTTGCATCGAAGCCTGCAAAAAGAGTTTCGCCTTTTAGACCTTGCTTCTGACGAAGTTCTTCCATCTCTTCAGCGCTTAGTAGCGCCGAGTGATTACCCGGAGCTGCCGCCATTTTTAAGCCCCAACCTTTAAGTGTGTGGGCAATGATGATCGTCGGCTTACGAGTGGATTGTTTTGATTTCAACATCGCTTCTGCTAACAAGATCATGTCGTGTCCGCCGAAATCACGGAAAGCTTCATAAAGCTCTTGATCGCTGACATTATCCAAGAATTTTTTCATATTTGGATATTCTTTGGCGATTCCTTTTTTCAGGGCTTTCATGTCTTGTACAAGAAGAAGCGCTTGTAATTCGTAATCTTTTAATTCTTTTTCTAAGAAGTTTTTGAAGGTGTCGCCACCAGCTTTTTTGAAAAGAGCCTGACGTTTAGAACCGTGGCGAACTTGAATCACTTCCCAGCCGTTCGCTGCCATCGTGCGCTCGATACGATCAGCATCTGTACCTTGCATTTGTTGTTCGTTGATAATGCGGTGGCCATCTAGCGACTGACGGTTGTAATCGACAATCCAAGTTAGGTTGCCGATTTCACGATCGGCGAAATCCGGCACAGCTTCGTACATGGAACCTTCACGGAATTCAGAGTCTCCGGTTAGGGCCCAGAAGTGAGCTTCCGGTACGTTGTAATTGTGTTCACGTGCAAAACGATAAGCTAAGGCCAAGTAACCGGCTTTAACTGGTGGAATGCCCACTGTTCCCGATGGGAAGAAGTTGTGGTGATCAGAATCGTAAGCTGAGTGATAAGATTGAAAAACAGGTTCGCCGTTTTTAGAATACTTACGCAATCCCATCATCGCCGTGTCTTTTTCAGCTTGAGAGTATTTTGATAAATCTGGATTTAATAAAAGATCCAAAAGATAATTGTAAGAGTGATCCACAGGCGAGGCATGCGGTTTATTGGCAATGTGATCGAAACCTGATTTTACCAACAAGTGCAACGCACCCATGATGTGAAGAGCACTGGCGCAGGCGGCAACGTGACCGCCGATTTTTGGATCGCCTTTTTCTTTGTCATCGCGATTGTTCGCTTGAAAAATCATTTGCGTCGCAAGGTAATGCGCGCGGCGAGCAATACTATCCAAAGTCTCACGAGAGACGTCTTTTAGAGCAGGGGGAGTGGTGGTTTTTGTAGACACAAAATCTCCTTTTTCAATGGTTTTTACAAGAGTGAAAACTCTAGTCTCGGGGAATGAAATTTTCAATGATTATTAGCTCTCGACGACGCAATCCCATCTTATTTTCACGGTTCCGTCGCTATCGATCATTCCTTTGGGCGGATTTGGGAACGGCGCGGCTGAGCGAAAGGCATCTACGGCAGCGTCATCGAGGTCACGGACGCCGGATTCGGCTAAAACCTGCACGTTTACAAGGTTTCCTTGCGGATTTAGAACAATAATAAGTTTTGTGACCTTATTTTCTTCGGAGGCAATCGTACGGCCCTGCTGCATCATTTTGGTAAATTTTTCCTGCACTCCAGGAACCCACCAGCTATTTAACTGTTCTTTGATGCGGTGATAGTAGCCTGCATATTTGTATTCACGCGTATTCAATCGCGTGATCAAGTCATCAGACAAACCTTCTAAATTATCGTTAGTTGTAGAACCGACCGAAGCCAAAGCGCGCTGAGCCGCTTTTTGCTGTTGAACGTCCTGTTGCTGCGACACAGCTTTATAGGCATTGAAACTGTCCCCAAAAAGCTTTTGTTCAGCGGTGCGTTTTGTTGCATCCTTTTGTGTTTCTGCTTTTGCCTGAGTCGGAGCTGTTGCGGCACGATTTGGTGCCTGAATGTTTTTAAACTGAGTGCCAGTGGCCGCGCGAGTTTCTTTGACTACTGTATTGCTGCGATCACTTAAAAAACGTGATTTTTCTGAAAGTTGGTTGTTGGCATTCGCGACATCAGATTCCACCACTTGTTTAGGCTCGGGCAGTTTGATTTTTTTCTTTTCTGTAGCGACAGGAAGAGTTGTCACTTCATCAAAACTGATTTCAATAACGTCGCTTTTTTGAACTTGTGGCTGAGATGAAAACGAAGTGAATACAAGAGCCACTAAAATACCAGCATGCACTGCGAATGAAGCTAAAATGAAAAAGGGAAAGTGCTGTTGTTTAGAGCGCATAATACCTCAGGACATCTTCTTAGTCCTCCTCGACTATCGGAGGTTAGACACTGTGAATGAAGTCTTCGGTGAAGCTTTGGTGGGATCATTTGCAGAATTAGACAGAGGTCTAGTGCGGGTCGGTTTGACTAAGGCTTCTGACAAAGTCAAAATGTATCTTTATGAGAATGCAAGCTTGGGGATCATCAGATAAGGGATTGAAGCGCGAAGGAAATCAGGATTCGTACCTGATTGATGATCGCTTAGGAGTTTTCATTGTTGCCGATGGCGTCGGTGGACATTTCGGTGGAGAAGTGGCTTCAGCGTTAGCTGTTGAAACTGTTCGCGAAGTTGTTAATCATCCTAAAGCGGCAGAGTTTCGTCCGCGTGAAGTTTTAGCACAGGCCTACGAAGAAGCCAGTCATCGCATTTTTGATCGGGCGACACAAGAACCTAAATTAAACGGCATGGGAACCACGATGGTGATGTCCTATGTGCGTGATAACAAAATCTATATTGCCAATGTGGGTGACAGTCGTTGCTATTTGTATCGCAAACCCTTCCTGTGGCAGTTGACAGAAGATCATTCTTTAATCAACGAACAAGTTCGTCTCGGAATGATGACTGAAGAGCAAGCGAAGAAAATGATCGGAAAAAATGTCATTACTCGCAGTGTGGGTTTTGAACGAGATGTTTTTCCAGATGTTATTGAGCGTGAAATTTCCAGTGGCGACATTTTTCTGTTTTGCTCGGATGGGCTCAGTGGAATGGTGCCGGACAATGAACTTTGCAGTATTTTTAATCTCAACCCTGTTGATAAAGTTGTTCCTATTATGATCAAAAAAGCGTTGGATCACGGTGGTGATGATAACGTGACAGTGTTGGTGTTGAACTTTCATGATGTGTAGTGTAGGAGAGCTATATGAGCGATCCTAAAAAAAACGTCAGTATCTACTTTGTAACTAACGACGAAAAACAAACACGTAAAATCACCATGCCCTTAAGCTATCTGAAATTAGCGGCTTTTATGGTGGCCTTTGTGTTGATTTCACTTTTTGCGGGTTTCATTGATTACTTTGGTCTTTTGGCGCAATCCATTGAAAATAAAAAATTGAAAATTGAAAATCAGAACTTACAAAAACAATTCCAAGTGGTGGAAGGTAAGTTAGCTTCGTTGCAATCGGGATTAGATCGCGTGGGTGTTATCACCAACAAGTTGAAACTAATCACTGATACTCATATGAAAGATCGCTCTGAGCGCTTAAGCTTTCCAGCTCAGATCAACACGGCTTCTGATAGCACGGCGAGCACTCAAGGTGCGGATCGTATGTCGATGGAAGAGTTTTACGAACAAGATCCATCGGTTGCAGTAGAAAATCCTGTGAATACTCTGCGCGGTGAATTGGCCACAGAAAAATCCAGTGCGAACTATGCGACATTAGTTATTAAGATCGACGAAGCTGTAAAAGACTCATTATTAAAAGATCAATCGGTCATTGAGCTATGGGAGTCTTTATCTGCTCGTCAAAGTTTGTTGGCAGCGACTCCGAGTATTCGTCCGACCCGTGGACCGATTGGTTCACGTTTTGGTTATCGCGTGGATCCTATTAACGGCAGCATGAAAATGCATGCGGGATTGGATATCGTGGTATCGCCGGGAACTCCGGTGCGCGCTCCAGCAGATGGCGTTGTGAGTTTCGCAGGTTGGGATGACTTCTATGGTAAGTTAGTTTCGATTGATCATGGCTATGGCGTTTTAACTCGTTTTGCTCATAACTCTCAGATCTATGTGCAAGTGGGACAAAAAGTTTCACGCTATGATGTGATCTCAGCCACAGGCAGCACGGGGCGTTCAACGGGGCCTCACTTGCACTATGAGGTGCGTGTTAACGGCATTCCTGTGAATCCTCTGAATTACATTCTAGACGAATAGTTTTAGCCTTCTGTTAGCTTCCCTTCGACAGCTCTCTAACTTTTAGACAGTATTTTCTGTAGTGTCTCGTATTGGCGCGCTCAGAGCCAATATAGAAGCCTTTTTTGGCCTCACTCTTGAATAAGTATGTATTCGAGAGAGGAGGCAATATGTTCAGATGGATCATGGCATTATTTTGTTTTATGTGTTTGTCGAGCATAGCCTCGGCTCAAAGTGCAAAGAGCGCTCAGGCAGGTACTCGTGGCACTCACATTAAAGGAAAAGCACAAAAGCAAAAAGCAAAACCCAAACTCGAGATCCCCGTAGCAGTAGCAGAGCTGCCATTGGAAGAAGGTAGTTTTGCTGAAGTGATCACTGAAAAAATATTACCTCATAACGTAAATGAAAATGATTCTTCGTCTGCGGTTTTAGCTAAAATTGTAGATAACTCATTTGCTTATTGGTGGGATAACTCAAGTATTAAAAATTCATCTGTGGGCAGAGCCGCCACTCAAATCGAACAGAAGATGAAAGCTGAAGTGGACCTAGGCAGCGAAGGTTCCGGCGAAAATAAAATAGATCATAAATTAAGTTTCAAAGTTCTAGCAACGCAGGCGTTGGCTAAAATAGAATACAGTGGTTGGTTTAAAGCAGCACTGAACTATGACGCGCGCTCTTCAAAAACAGAAGCCGAAGTTTTCGAAAATCTAGATAACGGCAAAGACTTGGTGATTACGCACTCTATGCGTGGCAGTGAAAACAAATCTCAGCTTTCTTTGCGCTGGAACTGGTAGTGCTTTTCCTCTAGTAAGTTTGCTTCACTGAAAGCGTCCAGTCAGGACTTGCTATCTGCAGGTTCTATTCATAATCTAACAACCTATGGAAAATATCGTATATCTATCTGGAAAAAGAACGGCCTTTGGCGCTTTTGGTGGATCACTGAAAGATGTCTCGGCTACTGATTTAACTGTAACTGCTGGTGCTGCTACAATCGCTGCTGCCGGAGTGAATCCTGCTGACATCGGGCAAGTCATTATTGGTAATGTTGTACAAAGTGGTGCGGATGCAGCGTACTTAGCTCGTCATACAGGTTTGAAATTGAATATACCTGTGAATGTGGGTGCTTACATCGTCAATCGTCTGTGTGGTTCAGGATTTCAATCGTGGATTAATGCAGCGGAAGCGATTCGCTCAGGTGATGCTCGCTGTATTTTGGCTGGCGGTGTTGAGCAGATGTCACAGATTCCTTATGTTGCACGCAAGGTGCGTTTCGATGGCATGCGCATGGGTAATTTTGAATTAGAAGATGCCATGACTTCGGCATTAACAGACGCTTACGCTGGTATTCCAATGGCGATCACCGCAGAAAATTTAGGTGAACAATATGGAATCACTCGTCAACAGTGTGATGAGTACTCGTTTCAAACACAGCAGCGCTACAAAGCTGCTTTTGATAAAAATTATTTTGCAGACGAAATCACACCTGTGAAAATCAGCACGAAAAAAGGCGAGGTGATTGTTGATAAGGATGAACATCCAAAACCAGCCGTCACGTTAGAAAAACTGCAAGCGATGAAATCCATGTTTAAAAAAGATGGTTTAGTGACTCCAGCAACAGCTTCTGGAATTGTGGACGGCGCAGCTTGTTCTTTATTGGCAAGCGAAAGCTTTGCAAAAGAAAAAGGATTAAAGCCATTGGCGCGTATCGTGTCTTGGGCGTTTGTGGGTTGTGATCCTAAAATTATGGGAATCGGACCTGCACCGGCGGCTCGTCGCGCTTTAGAAAAAGCGGGATTAAAGCTGGAACAGATGGATTTAGTAGAAGTGAATGAAGCTTTTGCTCCGCAATTCTTATCTGTACAGAAAGAGCTAGGATTAGATCCTGCTCGCACTAATGTGAATGGTGGTGCGATTGCTGTAGGTCATCCATTAGGAGCTTCAGGTACGCGTATTATGAATCACTTGGTCTATGAATTACATCGTCGTCAAGGTCGCTATGCTTTGGGTAGTGCCTGCATCGGTGGTGGTCAAGGGATCGCTGTTATTATCGAAAGAATTTAATCAGTACGGCAAAGGAAATCCGGATTCGATAGGCAGGGTGATGGGATCTATCAAGTCACCTCCGCCAATAGATTCCGGATGGCGGTAAAGTCGCGACTCATATTTAAGTCGTTGAATTTTTGCCAAAGCCATATCAGGTGGGGTCGACGGAAGGCGTTCTGCGTAGAAACTCACTTCACCAGTCTCTAAGTTTAATCGAAGACTCATATCAGAACCGGCGCGATTGAAAAGGCTCAGTTGGACATGGCCTCCCAGCTCTTGAATTTTATTTTTGATTTTTTGGTGTAGGTTAAAAGAGTCTGTCGGTTGTCCGCCTAAAATTGAAATTTTCATACGCTTTAAATCGAAATCTCGCGCTAAAAAACGGAGGCTATTCAAGTCCACTCCGGAATCAAGATGGGCAAGCAGACCTTGTTTTGTTTGAGGGTCGTAAATGACTAAGGCAACACAGGTGTAGACACCATAGGTTTGTACAGCGGAATGTAATTCGGATGAAGTTACGATGTATTCGCGTTGAAAGACTTCGGGTTCGTTGGGACCTTCCTGCGTATGGCGAAGCTGAGTCCATTGCTGAGTCTCGTTGCTTTTAGCGGATGCTATCGAAGAAAAGACAAAAAAGATCAGGGCAATAAACTTCATAACCTTTACGTCCTTTCTTGGCGACATCGTCTAAACATTGACCACTTCAGGTTGGATCTATATCTACGAACTTCGATTTAAGTTCAGATGAGCTTAAATCGAAGCTTCTGTCTGTTGGTATTCAAGTAATGGGCCAGATCTGGCCTTTAAGAGTGCTGGGGATCTGACGATAATAAGCACGTGAATTGGTTGAGTAAAATCCTGAATTTGAAGCTGGTTATTACCCTTTTTCTGGGACCGTTGTCGGCCTTAGCGGTTGTGGATATGGGAAGCGCGGGCTATTCGCATACATGGGTGGATTACACACTTCCAAGCTCTGGTGCTGAAATTAAAGTGGCGCGTGTCTATAAAAGTCGAAGTATCTATAATGGCCTGTTTGGTTTCGGTTGGTGTTCTGCATTTGAAACAAGTTTGAAAGTGTTGCCAGAAGATGTGATTAAGATATCCGAGTGTGGTAGTGGGCAATCCGTTCTTTATTCCGTAAAGCCAGTTAGCCGTGCCAGTGTGGATGCCAGCATTGATAAAATTATTGAACAGATGAAAAAAGATCCGTCGTTAAAGGTTGTTTCGACAAGTTATTGGAATCAACAAAAGACCTCTTTGTTGGAAGACGAAGATAAACGGATTCAGTTAGCACAAAAATACAAATTGATTCCTGAGCTAGCTGACAAGGTGGCTTATAAAGCGAATGCGGTTCAGGTGGAATCAGTAATTTGGGAAAAAGCAAAAAAACAATTTGTCCGTACAGGTGCCGATGGACGAATCCAACGCTTTGATTCTTTAGGTCGTTTGATTCAGCAGCAGGAACCGACAGGCGTTTTCACAAAGTACAGTTATAATAATGATCTTTTAGTGCGCGTGGATGATGGTGGGTCTCGATTTCTTAATATCAGCTACAACGAACAAAAAAAGATTAAGGAAATCAGCGGCGTAAATAAATTGCGGATAACCTATTCTTACAGCAATCGCGGGCAGAACCTTTCTGCTGTTCAGATCGCGAGCCCAGAGGCTAGTTCAAAAGCTAAAAGTGTCGAAACTTACTCCTACGAATATGATGCCTATAACAATTTGACTCGCGCTGTTTGGCCGGACAAGACTCAGGTGAGTTTAGCTTATGACACGCAAAAAGATTGGGTAACACAATTCACAGGGCGGGATCAATGCCGCGAAACGTACACTTATAAAGATTCGGGGACTACTAAATTGCATCATGTGGCTGTGGTCAATCGTATGTGTGGAAAAAAGACAGACAGCACAAATGCTAAATATGAGTTTTGGTATGATCGCCGCTCAACAGGCCAAGAGGTCATGGTGCGTGCACGCATTGAGTCCGGTGCTGACTTCGAGGATGTCACCTACGATGCGACAACAGGAAATAAAACTCAGTTAAAAACCAAAGAAGATACGATTTATTTTGAATATTATGACAATGCCCAGTTGAAGTCCCGCCGCTCGTCACGCTTATTGGCTGAATACACCTATGATACAAAAAATGGAGCTGTCAAAACAGTGAAGTTAACAGAGTACAATGGTAAAGGTGAGGTCACAAAAGCGGTTCAGAGTACAGCCCAGTACAATACGCGCGGACAGGTTTCCTCTGTAGAAAACTCCGAAGGTAAAAAAATCAATTTGTCTTATGACGAACGCGCCCGAGTGGTTCAAGTGGTGGATCAAGATAAAGTGCGATACAATGTGGAATACAGCGATCGTCATAATCTGCCTTCAAAGGTCACGGCGACGGGATTGGGAAGTGTCACAGTGGCCTATGGGCCTAACGGACAAATCACATCGATCCAAAGTCCGCAGGGAAATTCGATGGCACTAAAAGTTTCTAGTGCTTACGAAAAAGCGATGAATCTTCTTAATCCTGTTACACGTGTGCTCTACAGATAGAAAGGAACGCAAATGAAAAAGTGGATGAGTTTATTAATGAGTGTGATTTCTTTTCTAGGTGTGTCTGTGACTCATGCGGCGGAAGCGACATTTTTATCTCCGGACTGTCGAGATTGTGCTGCCGCTGTTTCTGCCGATGGGGCGCGAGTAGGAAATCAAATCGGGGTTCATAATGCTATCAGTGGAGCTCAAACACTTCCTTTAGTAACGCCAGCGGGTTCAGGTGGTGGTGCCGGAGATCGTCCCGCGCCAGCTGCGACGGGGCGATAAAACTTAAAAAACATATCATAGATTCAATAGGTTAGCTGAAAACTGTACAGACTTTTTTCGCTTCTGTAACTTTAGCAAAACACAGTATCATTTTTGACGAATTTAGAGAATTCGACGATAAAGGATCTTTCAAAAAGAGAGAGGCCTATGAAGTCCGTAATTTTCGTATTGTTGATGAGTTTAGGTGTACAGGCGTTTGCCCAAGAAGCGACACAAATCATGGCGCAAATCCGCGCTGAGAATAAACAGCGCTTCAATCAAAATGGTTTTATTAATGATCCAGCATTAACAGCACGATTTTCTGCAAGCCAAAAAGCGGCGATCGCTCGCTTACGTGCAAATGGAAATTTAAAAAGAGCTGTGCGCATTACGAACAATGTGATGTCAGGCCTGGTGGTGACGGTGTCCATCGTGCAAGAGCGCAATGGCCAGTTCGCAGGCGTGCTTGTGGAAAGAAGTCGCTATAATGGTGCGATTGATGAAGCGAATCTAAGACTGTTTAATATTCCTATCTTATTAAATGGTATGGGATTATTCAGTCACAACGGCGTAACGATGGTCAGTATCAAATCAAGACAACTGAGTGCAAGCCAAGGCGGACGAATGGTGATTCGTTACCCGACGAATATAAAGAACCAGACTTTTTCTGAAGAGTCTTTTGATATTATGAAATCAGTTGAAGGCGAAATGAATTTCTACACGACTTCACGTGTAGGTTTCACGCGTATCGAAGTGCAGGCGTGGATGAATCTATTCACACAAAATGGTGGTGTTGAAAAAGTCACACTTCGCTAGACTTTGGGATTGTCTTTAGAAAATAAGCCTATTTTAGATAAAAGTTAAATAAAGCCCCATTTGATCAAGATGGGGCTTTGTCTTTTAACTGGTGTAACCTTTCAGATTACACACCATATAACCGATGAAGTTATATGAGCTGGTCCCTCTATCTAATTCTATTTCTGAATACTGCATTTGCTCAAGTTGAAGAGGCAGGCTGGTTCACGCATTTACAAGGCTCATTGGGGGGCGAATCGCGCTGTACTCCGGCGAGTATTGCCGAAGTCCAACAGTTGGATTGTAATATAAATAATTATAACTTTCGTGGTGATGTTTCCCAATTTCCGGATCAAGCCGATCATTTAGCTGAAGAAATTTTCTTTCAAAGTATTACAGAACGCAGTCATAACTCGAGTCGTTGTCATTTGGATGCTTTGAATTCGTATGCAACGAATCAAGCAGAACATGAGCGCTTTAATCAGTGGTCGTTAAGTGCCTTTCGTGTGATCGAAGATGAACTAAGATATTATGTTCAAAGAAAGGCTGAACTTAAGAGTGAGATTGCCGCGCGCCGAATGACTTTCGATAAAATGGATTATTCAAGAGCGCAAGTTTTAAGCCGTCAGAGAGTGATGGAACTTGAAAGCGAAGTTTATAACTTAAATTTAGCGATTAAATCTTTATCCGCCAAAGTTCCACTGGGAAATCATAAAGATGTCAGTGAGTCCTTAGAGGACCTAGTTAAAAGAGATCCGGTTTCAGACGAGACGTTCCTGCGAAAGTATAGCGATGAACTTTCAGGTTTACGTCGTAGTATCCGTCGCTCGGTAGAGTATTTTGATCGTAATCGTAATTCGAATGGTACGTATGTTGTCGATAAAGATATGAAGATCAGTTTTGCGAACTCTGGACAAGTAGATGCGGCATTTGAATCTATGAATGATCGCGAGGCTTTTTCGGATGGACTTCAATGCCGTATTGATAGTCGTTATCGTAAAGGCCATCAAATCACTGAAATGTTTAAAATGATTGCTCTCGCTGGTGCCACGATATTAGCAGCAGAAGTGGTCATTCCAATTCGTGCCGGTGCAGCAGCTTTATCAGCGGCGAGTGCGGCCGCACGACTAACATATCTTGGTGCGGAGTTTTCACTTTTAGCCCTCAATGGAGCGGTGGCCGCGGCAGTTATTCAAGATGTGGTTCGCAGTTGTAATGGGCCCACAGTTTTGATGTCAGGGCAGTCGGCACCTAACAATACATGTAATCCGCGTGGGCGTTTAAATGGAATGCTACAAGAGGCCAGCAATGCTGAGTGTGCCGCTAATATTCTATTCGCAGCGGCTCCGGGCTTGATGCAGGCTCGTCGTGGTTATTTAGCATTAAAAAATACACGTATGGCGAGCCAAGCAATAGAGGCTCCGATTATCACAGTGGAAGAGATTGTTGTGACAGCTCCTCGTCGATCACGTGCGGCCTCTTCGGGTTCAGGTGATGTGGCTACAGCATCAGGATCGCGTGGTTCTGGTTCAACAGTCAGACCAAGCCGTGGTGCTGCGGGTAGAGCAGAACCTCCTGTTGCGGGTCGTGCGGATGCCGAAACGACTTCTACTGGCGGAGTTGGTGCAACAGCTCGTACCACACAAACACGCGAGCAATTCTCTGATGAATATGTGAATCGTACTTACGCCAGCAGTACACAAAATCAAAGATGGATTGATGTCGCTGGTGATACTCCTTCAGGAACAAGTATGCGCTTTTTCGATGTGGAAAATGCAGCGATGAAGCATTTGAATGATACACTTTTGGATAAAAACTTAGTGACGTCTTTAACTAACTTACACAAAGAGATGCTGTCTGAGGGAATGGAAACTCTTATCAGACGTTATCCAACAGTTGAGTTCTTGCCTTACAGTGATTTCAAAGCCATGCGCTATGCTTTAAGGCCTCGTCCACCAGCAACTCAGTTGCCAGCTGGCTTAGAAGATGATTTGGCACAATTGTTTACGACGACAAATGAACGTTTTGCTAGTCGATTATCGGCATCGGGTTTAACTCCTGCCGGAGAAAACCCTTCGACATGGTTCCGTTCAGGTTTTGCAAGTTCTGCTGATGAGGCGACGTTGACCTCTCGTTATGCACGAAGCGATGGAGCGGATGCCAATCGTATGCGTCGTTTTTCAGATGATGATTTACGACAAAATTTAGAAAATATCCGTTCTGAGGGTGAGCGCTATCGCAGTGGTCTTCAAACTTCGCTTGCAAGTTCCGGATTGATGGAGCCGTCATCAGTTGCAGGCAAAATGATTCCGCGCCGTGAAGTCTTTGATGCGGCTAGGAAGACAAAAAATACAGATGAGCTGCGTGAGTTTATTCGCCGAACGACAGGACAAGAAGTTACAGTTCAACAAGCAGAAGATATTCGTCGTTATACAAATCTAGTGGATGAATTTTCACCGGGGATTCATGTGGCTCAGCGTGAGGTGGCTTCATTGGCAGACTCACCAGCCGGAGGATTCAGTATCGACTTTGCTGGTTTGGGATCATTTAACGGGCAGGCAACTGCGGATGCGTTAGCAAACTCGACTAATATTAGAAATGCAGTTTTAAATGCGCGTAATAGTGAACGTCGTGTGACGGATTTATTCCGCGAAAGAAAAGATCGGGTTGAAAGTACAGTTCGCGAAGTCTTGGCCCGTCATCGGATTCAGGCGGATATTGTGGCCAGTGGTGATGATATGGTGGTGCGTCCGACAACAGCAATTCCAACGGAAGTGCGCCGCGAAATTGCCGAGGCGTTGTCCCGTGAAATTGATCCGGCCTCTATTCGTATGAGTCACGTCGGCGATAATATCGCCTCAGGGAATGAACGTATGATCATGGCGACATTGGGTGAAGCCTGTGAAAAATGGATACGTAAGGCAGCTCAAGGGGTGGTTTCTGCGTCTACATTAAGTCAGACATTGATGTTAGTAGAAGTATCAGGAACTTCGTCGACGAATTTTTCGACGAATCTTGTTCTAGGTGAAGGACGTACTCCTATTAGTGCTGCCGATCGCGCGAGTTTACAAAGAATTTCTGGTCAAGCAGTTCAAGCTGGTTGCCGTTAAGAACGCTGAATAAATTTAAAGCTAATTTCAAAATAAAAAAGCCCGTATTTCTACGGGCTTTTTTGGTTGTGTTGTTCGATTTTTGAATCAATAGATTACTTGATAGAATCCACGATCTGTTGCAAGTGGTCTACACGGCCAGCAAAGATTTTATCTGGAGCAATCGCTAACGCTGGAGTTCCGCTGATTTTCATTTTTCCAGCTAGCTCTTTTACGTGTTGGATTTCTTTTTCAACTGCTTCGCCATTAATGTCTTTTTCCCATTTAGCAACATCTAGTTTTAATTTACGAGCTAGATCTTTAAGAGTTGTTTCGTTCTTTTCACGGATTTTGTAAAGCTCAGTGTAGTATTCGTTATATTTACCTTGTTGGTGAGCTGCTAAAGCGGCACGTGCAGCCAATTCAGAGCTAGGTCCAAGAACTGCTAAGTTTTTATAAATGATTTGAACATTTGAATTCTTCGCTAAAACAGCTTTGATAGTTTCACTTTGACGAGCGCAGTGGCCACAATTGAAATCAAAGAAGTAAGCGATTTTGATAGCGCCAGACCCACGAGTTGGGCTTTCTGCATGTTCAAATAATGCGGCAGCATTGTTTGTCACGTCTTCTGGTTTTGGCATGTTAGCTTCTTGTTGCTTACGTTGATAATCCATCAATACTTGCAAAATTTTATCAGGATTGTTTTCAACCCATTTTTGAATTTGTTCATCTGAAGACTTACAGGCGCTTAAAGTTAAAGAAAGAAGAGTGAGGCCTAAAATCGCTTTCATTTTCATACAAAGACTCCTTTATCGTTGTTGAATAAGAAATCTATTACAGCAAAATAATAAGCATAAAGGTATGAAACTATTCGCTTAAATCAAAACTATCGACCTACAGCTAGCTTGCGTTATTCAGTACCTTGCAATACATGGTACTGTGTAGTATATATATCTATATGAATACGCAATTTAACAAGGGTGTGATCGAAATGTGTGTGTTGGCCTTAGTCAGTCAAAGGGACCACTATGGCTACGAACTGGTCGAGACCATCTCTAAGAAAATCGAGATCTCGGAAGGCACGATCTATCCGATCTTACGCCGCCTGACCTCAGAAAAGTTCTTTGAAACCTATCTGAAAGAGTCCAGCGAAGGTCCTCCGCGAAAGTACTATAAAATGACGACCTTAGGTCGCCAGCAAACTGAAACCATGTTGTCTGCATGGAAGAAGTTTTCGAAAGATGTGAACTCTATTATAGATCCTAAACAGGATATGACAGGTGGTAGTTAATATGAATCGACAGGAATATATCAAGCAGTTGCGAACGGCACTCAATGGACTTCCCCAGTTCGAGATCGACGATATTATCCGTGATCAAGAAGAGATGATAACTGATGCTATCAGTTCGGGGCGTAGTGAGGAATCTGTGATTCAGGCCATGGGGTCGGCAACGGAGCTGGCGCGTACACTGAAAGCTGAACTTCGAATTGATCAAGCTGTGGAAGAGCGTCAGCTTTCGAAAAAACTCAAAGGAGTCTTCGGAGCTTTGGGGGCGCTACTCGTACTGGCTCCATTTAATTTGATATTTATTCTGGGACCATTCCTTCTTGTTTTAGGGGTGGTTTTTTCTGGGTGGATTTTAGCTACGGCCATAGGACTTGGAGCCATAGGGCTATTGGGATTATTTTTTACGGAGGCTCTCAGTTTAGGGGCGGGGCTCTGGGTGAATTTGTCACTTTTCTTTGGAATTTTCAGTGTTATTGGGATTTCACTGCTGGGAATTCTATGGATGTATTTTATTACGCAATGGCTGATCAAGATGATTTTGTCTTATTTTAAATGGAATTTGAACTTCATTAAATCACGAGTTTAGAAAGAAAGGGATAATATGGGAAAAATAGCATTAGGTGTTTTCATCGCAACATTGGCCAGTTCAGTTTTATCAGTAGGATTTGCAGGTTTAGCAGGCGAGGCGGGCTTCATACGTTTAGCTCAAGCAGCAGAGGCTAAATACTCAAAAAGTGGAAGCACGGGTAAGTCCGAAGTTCAATCTTACACGATTGAAGAAAGTTTTGCGGCGGAAAACTTTAAAGAACTTGCCATCACGAGTATCACAACGGATATCCGCATAACACCTTCGACTGATGGTAAGATTCATTTACGCTATTCCTATAAAACGTTTGATGTGCCTAAAACACGTGAAGAGATTTTGGGGATTATCTGGAAACCAGAGGGCAGTGAAGCTCGGTTCCAGTTAGATCAATCTGCTGGCGATGAAAGATCATGGAAAGCCAAACTAGCAGAATTAGTTAAGTTGGGATTCCGTGCTGACGATGCCAAAGCCGAGATCAAGCTACCGCCATCAATTCTAAAAGTGCAATTCAAGAGTGTATCCGGAGATTTCAAAACAGAAGATATTAAGTTGCAGAGCTTAGAGGCCACGACTGTGAGTGGTGATGTGGATGTAGAAGGCCAAATACATCAATTAAAAGGAAAAAGTGTTTCTGGCGATTTAGAGTTTAAATCGGAATTGGCCTCACCACAGGTTGAATTTTCAACAACTTCTGGTGACATGGAAGTGGAATTCAAAAAAATAGAGCCAAATATAAATGTCAGTTTTGAAACGACAAGCGGGAGTATGAAGTCCATCAATCAACGCCTACAAGGTAATGTAAAAGAACACTTACTTGGACAAGGCGTTGGACAGGTGAAACTTAAATCTGTATCAGGGGACGTTGAAATCTCTGTTGATAAGTTCTAGTACTTTTCTTCTTTGAAGATTTTCTTAGCACGATCATAATTTTCAGGGGCCACGTAGAAACGATCAATGACGCGGGCTCCTTCGTATTTCTGGAAAATTTGAGTCGCTTGATCCACCGGAGATGGCTTGTCCCAACGATCATATTGATCGAGCACATAGATATTCATGCGGTCCTCAGGATTACCTGAGTGATATTTGGAAAGACGCACTTTCGAGCTGGCATAAATGCTTTCAATCTCATGCTTCTGGAAAATAGATTGAATGGCTTCAATGCGGTCGTGATCTTGATTGTGTAACTCTAAAGCCACGCGATAAGGGCGACGTTGCGCGATTCTTTGCGCCCACTCGTTATCCACGGTGTCTAAATGCTCGTAAAGTTTATAGTCAGTGTAACTGATATAGTCTTTATAGTCTGCAGGGATAAAGAACTTGCAGTCTTTAGATGTTAAATAGCGATTCAGCATCTCTTCATACACGATGCTTTTATGATGGAAGTAAACCATCAAGTGCATGTGATGTCGTGAAATCAAAAAGTCATCGAAGGCATACAGGGCACGACGATTCAAGGCCAAGTAAGCTTTGTTGTTTTGAATATGCAAGGTCAGGTTTTGCTGTAACCAGTCTTTGTCGATCTTACCGTAGTTGATCCCACAAAAATAAGAATCGCGTTCTAAGTAATCCATGCGGTCAGCGTCTAATTCTGAACTGACGATCTGACTTAGAAGAGGGCGGAAGTTAATCGTGCCATCTGTAAAATAGCTTTCGTCGCAGGCTAGACTTTTATCGATCAAGCAGGCCACATGCTGTGCCGTGATCTCAGGAAAATGCTCCGTGATGATTTTGGCGATCTCAGAGTCCGTTACAAACTTAATCGTATAGTCTTCGTGGTTAGCCTGACGATTTTGGTTCACATTTTGTTCATTATAAATGCGTACATTGAGCTTATCGACCTGAGGCATGACCTGTTCTGTGGTGTGGCTCAGAGGTCCGTGGCCAATGTCATGCAATAGAGCCGCAAGTTTAACGGTCTGGCGTAAACGATTTTTTGTGGTGAGCTTTGAAAAAGGATACGCGCGAAAGATGCTATCGAAAATCTGACCGGCGACGTAGCTGACTCCAATGGAATGTAGAAAGCGGTTATGGGTCGCCCCCGGAAAGCTGAACTCAGAAAAGCCCAACTGTTTGATCTCGCGCAGGCGTTGGAACTCAACGGATTCGATAATGGCTACTTCGCCATCATTAAGATGAATAGAACCATGTATGGGATCCCTGATTTCCATGCCCATTAACTACCCATTGGTCGGGTAAAAGTCAAAATTTATAAGCCCTTAGACCGGAATTTAAAAAAAATGCAGATGACCCCTCAGGTTTTCTCATATTGAGCCGATCAGTTGTACAAGTTTGAGACAAAACCCAGTGAGTCGGTCCAGGATGGCCCGAGTTGGTAAATAGGATTTTTACCAATAGCTGTAAAGCAACTTTCAAGGAGGAAAGGCAATGGGATTGAGAATCAATACAAATACTGCTGCCTTAAATGCTCAGTACCAACTGCGCGCTAACACTAAAGGTGTAGCCACAGCGATGGAGCGTTTGTCCTCTGGTCACCGCATTAACCGTGCGTCTGACGATGCTGCCGGTTTAGCTTCTTCTGAATTAATGAAAGCGAATATCCGCGGTTTACAACAAATCGATCGCAACACTCAAGATGGTATTTCATTAACTCAGATTGCAGAAGGTAGTTTAAATCAAATCGGAAATATTATCTCTCGCTTACGTGAGCTGAGCTTACAAGCGGCTTCCGACACTGTATCTGATAGCGATCGCGCTTTGATCGGTCGTGAATATAGTCAGATGTTGCAAGAAGTTGATCGTATTGCCAACACAACTGTTTATAACGGAACTAAATTGTTAACTGGTACTGGTGGAACGATTGATTTTCAAATCAATACACGTAACCAAGCATCAGTAGATCGCATCTCTTTTGATTCTTCAGAAGCAGATGTTCGTACAAGTGCCTTAGGAATCGCTCATACCGATGTGTCTGATAAATACATGGCACAAGATGCAATCGGTCGCCTTGATGAAGCTATGACTGCAATCAGCAGTTTAAGAGCTGGTATCGGCGCGATCCAAAGCCGTCTAATCACAACGGCTGAAAACATGACTAGTAATATAGAGAACATCGCTGCAGCTAACTCTCGCGTTCGTGATACGGACATCGCAGAGGAAAGCTCGATGTTAGCTAAAAATAACATAATGCTACAAGCCGCGACTTCGATCTTGGCTCAAGCAAACCAGCAACCTGGACAGGCCTTAGCTCTTTTAAATAAGGGGTAATGATGTTGAGGGACTCTTGCCAGTGCAAGTGACGACGCTGATGTGAAACGTAATTCCTGCGAGGAAGAACGGGGGTCCGGTCCCCAAAAGGCCGGACCCACAAAATGGATTTTTAAACAATCGCTGAAAAAAGGACTTTCAGCGTTAACAAAAGCGAGCTACGGATAGCGCGCTTCAAGGAAGAAAGAACAGGGAGGATTTATGGGATTAAGAATCGCAACAAACGTACAGGCAATCAACGCACAAAAAAACCTTTACGGTTTAAGCAATGATATCTCGACTACAATGGCTCGCTTGTCATCAGGTTATAGAATTAATAGATCATCAGACGATGCTGCCGGTCTGGCGATTTCAGAAAGTTTAAAGGCACAGATTCGTGGATTCAAACAAGCTAACAGAAATGCTAATGATGGTATCTCGTTAGTGCAAATCGCTGAGGGTGGATTAAACGAAGTTTCAAATATGTTAGTTCGTTTACGTGAGTTATCAATCCAAGCAGCTTCTGACACTATCGGTGATCGTGAAAGAGCTTTAGTAGATGTTGAGTACCAACAATTAAAAGAAGAGATCGAGCGTATCGCGAACACGACACAATTCAACGGGACGCCACTGTTGAATGGTATGGGTGGAACGTTAGACTTCCAAATCGGTGTACAAAATGATGCTTTGAATGATCGCATCAGTTTCGACGCTGGACAAAACAGTGCGACTTTACAGAACTTAATGATTCAGGACATCTCGGTTTTAACTAAAGAGCAGGCGCAACAAAGCTTATCTTTCCTAGATGAGGCATTAAGTAACGTAGGTGCATCTCGTGCGAACTTAGGTGCTTTACAAAATAGACTTGTAGCGACATCACAAGGATTAGCGACAGCAGAAGAAAACTTCGCAGCAGCTAACTCTCGTATCCGTGATACTGATATCGCAGCAGAGTCGACAGCATTAGCTAAGAATAACATCTTAATGAATGCGGCGACTTCGGTTCTAAGCCAAGCTAACACACAACAACAATTAGCGTTGAAGTTGTTACAGTCTTAATTGAAATTATGATAGAAATGAAAGCCGTTGACTCCCAGTGAGTCAGCGGTTTTTTGCGTTTCTATTCAAAGGGAGTTTCTATGTCAGATATGCCATATCGTAAATTAGGGGATTCAGGAATTTCGGTCAGTGCCTTGTCATTCGGTTCATGGGTGACCTTCGGTAAACAGTTAGATAATAATCTGGCGAAAGACTGTATCAAATATGCTTTCGATCACGGAGTGAACTTCTTCGATAACGCCGAAGTTTATGCCAATGGCAAATCCGAAGAATTGATGGCGGAAGCGTTCAAGTCTTTGGGACTTGGGCGGAATGAGTATGTGCTGACGACAAAATTTTTCTGGGGAATTGAAAACCGGATTAATTTTAAGAATACTTTGAACAGAAAATATTTAATGCAGGCAATAGATAATTCTTTACGTCGCCTGCAGACGGACTTTGTGGATGTGGCCTATTGCCATCGTTACGATCCAGAAACCCCGATACATGAAATTTGTTTTGCGATGGATCAGATGATTCGTGATGGTAAGGCTCTTTACTGGGGAACCAGTGAATGGCCGGCGACAGCGATTGATCAGGCCTTTGACTTTGCCGTGGCTAATGGATTGCATCGTCCAATCGTCGAGCAACCGCAGTACAATATGATTCACAAAGATAAGGTCGAAAAAGAATTTGCTCCGCTGTACAAAAAAATGAAATTAGGTCTGACGACTTGGAGTCCGCTGGCTTCTGGTTTATTGACAGGAAAATACTTAAACGGAATCCCTGAAGGAACACGCGCTAGCATGCCATCACTGAGTTGGATCCGTGATGAAATCGAGAACCCAATGAATAAAAAGAAATCGCAAGCATTGCATGAAATTTCAAAACAAAGTGGAATTTCGATGACTCATCTAGCTTTGGGATGGTGTGTGTTGAATCCACACGTCAGCACAGTGATTTTGGGTGCCAGCCGTGTCGAGCAATTAAAAGAAAATTTGGATGTGCTGCCGCACTTGCCACAAATTCAAAAGCTGAAAGCTCAGCTAGACGCGATTTAATTCAACTGAATTAAATTCGCGCGGGCTTAGTTTTCGAGGTAGTGAAATACCTTTTTCATCTTTTCGTCTGACTGACGAAGAACCTCTGACCGCCATGAGGGGTCAGAGGGGTAAAACATTTCGACAAACATATTTTGGATGTCGGTAGATGTTTTACTGTCTGCGGGGAAGTGGAAGTTTTGATTTTCTAGAATCATACGGCGTAAAGATTCAATGGAGCCGAAAGTCTTTTGGCTGTCTAAAGTTCCATACTCGAAAGTCACTCCAGAAGTGTTGAATGCTGAGCGGATTTTTAAACGATTGATGAAATAGTGTAAAAGTTCACCTTGGACAGCATAAAAATTCTTGGCATCGGCAAAATCAATTTCAGATTTTTCAAATATCTTCAGCAGCTCGATAGAATTGGCATCTGTGGATTTTCCTGACATCAAATGCAGGCGACCTCTTTCGCCGTATCCAGTGTGCAGATCAACAATAAAAATCTTCTGATATTTTTTCCCAATAAATTCTGCGATCACCGCCTCAATCAAGCCGGCCTGTGGTTCGATTTGTGCTCCACCATAGAAAATTCCCTGCGGAACGGAATATTGTCCCTGTAAAATAGAGCGTCGTAGGGATTCCATCGAATGCTGCGCTATATTGGCTACAGAGCGTAAAACAAAAAGTGGGCGGCTAAATAAATTTAACGAGGGAGCCTCATTGGGATTTAAAAAAGAATTAAGGCCCGTGTAAGCTTGGTCGTCAGAGGTAAAACCTTTGCGGTCGATAATAAAGTTGCGGTTAAGATCGATGTTGTGTTCGTTAACGCGGCGTTTGTTTTTAAAGCCGTAAAGATTAAATCCGTGAATCATCAGTACCGACGTTTTTTTTAGCTCTGGGAGCTGTGCTAACAGGTTTCTTTGTACGGCTGATCCGGTAAAACCTTCCACTCCGTGCGTTCCTGAAATCATAATCAAGAGGTTTTCGGGAGTCGCCGCTGGGATCAAATAGGATTTGATAGTCCCCTGTGAATATTGAAATTCAAGAACATCGGACTTTGGGTTTTTCTGTTTGATCTGCTTAAAAATTCTATCAAAGTCTTGCTCAGATTCTTCGTAGGTATTTTTAAAATAATTCAGGTCAGTAGCATGTGCGGAAGTGGGCGTGATCATTAGAAAAAATGAAAATATAATAGAGATAGGCATGGGGCAAGTATGGTGGTATTCTACCGCAAATGCAAAATATTAATCTTTTAGAAGCTTCGGGTCTTACCCTTGCGCAGTTGATTCGCGAAAAAAAAATCAGCTCGTATGAAGTGGTATCAACCCATATTGAACGTGCAAAAAAAATCAATCCGCAAATCAATGCTATTGTAGAAGAGTGTTATCAACAGGCTTTAAATGAAGCCCGCGCTGCCGATGAGAAAATCGCGAAAGGTCAGGTAGATTTTTCGAAGTACAAATACTTCGGAGTTCCTCATACCATCAAAGAACTTATGGCGGTTAAAGGGATGCGCTGTACGATTGGCTCGATTCATCGCAAAGATGTCGTATCTGATTTTGATAGCACAGCTTTGCAGCGTATTCGCCAAGAAGGTGCTATTCTGATTGGAACGACCAATGTGCCGGAAGCGGCTATGTGGTTCGAGTGCGATAATGTGGTCTATGGCCCTGCAAAAAATCCTTACAATACAAAACACACACCGGGGGGAAGCTCTGGTGGTGAAGCGGCTATCATTGCCGCTGGTGGATCGCCATTTGGAATTGGCAGTGATATTGGTGGGTCGATTCGTATGCCGGCTGCGTTCTGTGGTATTTTCGGACACAAACCAAGTGAAAAAATCGTTCCATTAACAGGACACTTTCCGATGACACTAGATGTGGCGGAAAGTTTTGTTGGAAGTTATTATCCTTTTTCTGTAGTTGGCCCGATGGCGCGTAAGGCAGATGATCTGTTAACTTTATTTAATATGATTCTTGGCCCAGATGGAATTGATAAAAATATTGACCCACAGTTTAAGTTGAAACCTCTTATTCAGGATTGGACAAAAGTAAAAGTCTATTTGATGCCAGACCCGAGCATGTTTCTAACGACACCAACACAATCGGACCTATCCGAGTCGGTTATACAAGCGGGTCGTTATTTAGAAAGTCTTGGCGCGCAGGTGCAAGAGGCTCCAAGAAAATTACTTTTTAAAGGGTTTGATCACTGGTCAACACGGGCATGGACGATGGAAGGGCGAGATTTCGTCAGCTACATGACTAATGGGCAAAAGCTTTCTTACATGAAAGAGTTTTTTGATGTGGCCCGCGGGACACGTCGTTACACATTCCCTGCATTATTAACTGCATTCTTTGATGATAAATTTTCCCAAAGACACAAATTGCCGAAGTTAGTTGAAAAGTTAAAAGCTTTTCAAGCCGAGGTCGACAGCTTCTTGGATGGGGATAGTATTTTAATTTTGCCACCACATCCAAAAAAGGCTCCAGCGATTGGGAGCACGATTTTTACTCCATTTAACTTTGCGTACACAGCGGTCTTTAATGCTTTAGGTTACCCAGGAACCATTGTTCCCATGGGCTTATCTCAGGATGGATTGCCGCTATCGGTACAAGTTGTAGCGCGTGCGGGTATGGATCATTTAACACTTTCAACGTGTAAACCGCTGGAAGAAAAATTCGGTGGATGGGTGCCGTTAGCTTAATATTTAAAATGAGGTCTTGATGTTAGAAACAATTGAAAAAACTCAATGGGATTTCATCGTAGTTGGCTCAGGTCCCTCTGGAGGGCGAATCGCGTTTGACCTCATTAAAGCTGGGGCTAAAGTTCTTCTTTTAGAAGCGGGACCTCATTTAAAAAAGGCCGATTTTCCAAAACCAGAGATACAGTCTTCATCGCAGATGTTTTGGGGTGGGGGCGTCGAACTTAATCACGATGCGCGTCTAGGATTTTTGCGTGCTAAATGCGTTGGCGGGACATCAGTTGTGAATCAGGCGCTATTCGATCGCTTCGACGAACATGTTTGGAGCGAGTGGAATGAAATTACGGGGTTGAATTTTTCTGACGAATCATTTAAAAAATTATACGAAGAGGTCGAAAGTAGTCTTTCCATACAAACGCTTTCTGAAAAACACTTCGGTCGTAATACTCAATTATTTGTAAAAGCATTTGAAAAAAAGGGTCTAGGATGGGCCCCCTTAAGACGCGGTCAGAAGAGCTGCGATCTGGATAATGGCAATGACTGTATTAATTGTCTTGGGGGCTGTGCTCGTGACTCTAAGCAGAGTTCATTAGTCACTTCCGTAGAACCCGCATTACAGCAGGGACTCGCTTTACTGGCTAACTGTGAAGTTGCAGAGGTTTCAGAAAAACCGAATCAAGACTTTGTCATCACAGCGCATGTTAAAAATCGCCAGAAAGGCAACCAGCAAAAAAGCCAACAGACGATTCATTTGAAAACTAAAGCCGTCGTTTTAGCGGGTGGAAGTTTTGGTACAACGAAAATTTTATTACAATCAGGATATGGTGAAAAGTCGCAGGCATTGGGAAAAAATATTAGCTGTCATCCGCAATACATGACTTATGCTTTGTTTGACCAACCGATTGATGCTTTCAAAGGAGCGTTTCAAGCGGTGAAGTCTTACGATCCTAAATTACGCGAGGCTGGTTTTAAATTTGAAAATGTCTTTGCCCCACCGATAGCCACATCGATGCTATTCAATGGTTTCGGAAAGCAACATCAAGGCAACATGAAGAAGTTCCGCTATATGGCTTCGATGGAAGTGGCCATTCGCGATGAAGCCACGGGGCAGATGAGCTTAGATAAAAAAGGCAAGATGGTCGTCCGCAAGTCACTTACATCCCGTGACCAACATCGCATGAATCAGGGAATGGAAATGATTGCGGACATGTTTGAAAGCGTGGAAGCGAAAGAAATCATTCGCTGTAAGCAAGCATTTGGCCTTCATCTGATGGGAGGCTGTGCGCTGGGAACTGATCCTAGAAAATCCGTGGTGAATCCAGAATTTTCTATGCACGCCAATAAAAGAATTTTTATTGCGGACTCAAGTGTCTTCCCATCGGCTCCGGGGATTAATCCTTCCTTAACTGTGATGGCTTTAAGTCATCAGGCTGTTCCCCACATTCTGAAGGGAGCTATGTAATGTCACGTATTTTAAATGGATTACAAATAAGCGCACTGAATCGCCTAGGTGATGTCATGTGTCCAGCGAACGAAGAGTTCCCCTCGTTTTCGAACTTGGGAGCAGTGGAGCATGTGGATTTATTATTAGAAGAAATTCCGCCGAGTGATTTGGCTGATTTAAAACTGTTGCTGTTATTGTTAGGTTTCATGCCGTCTTTTGTTTTACGTGCCATGATGAATTTTATTGAAGCGAAAGCGGATATGAACGGCGAAGTGGGAACATTGATTCGTATGGTTCGCTTTGGACTTCGAGGGATTATTTTTTCTTTATATTATTCGGGTTTAAAAGGAGCCAAGTCGCAAGTGACTCAGACTCCGGTGGATGTGGTGGGATATCACGTTCAGATGAATCGCTAGCCAGCGCGCGAATAAATCTAGTGTGCTAGAAGTAACACTGTCCAAACCCTCGATAGGTTTTGGCATTGGCTGTGACTTTGCCATCTTGAATTAACACCACATCGTTAAAACGCTCCATCAGTTCGCCGGCTTTAGCATGGCGAAAAATAACAGAGTCCCCAATGGCTAAATTTTCAGTGCGGCTGTACACAGGTGTTTGCACTTCTCCTGCGGCTTCAAAGCCAGAAAGCTTCATATTCGCTTCAGGACGGGGAATGCGGTCCCAGTTAGGCTCGCCCGAGGCGATGAATCCGCCGCCGAGGCAGGTGAACCAATGGGGTTCCGGTTGTCGCACAACTTGCAGTGCAAAAAAGGCAGCCGCCTCTAGATTGAAATTGCTGTAGTAATCAAAAAGATGGGGACAGTAAAAACCACTGCCAGCAGTAAGCTCTGTCAGAGTTTGATTTTCAGGAAGATTAAAACTTAAACTTCCTGTGCCTCCTCCGTTGAACAGAAATTCTGTTTGTGGGAACTCAGCTAGGATGCGTGACTTGAGTTGTTCACGTTTCTGCGCAATTTTCTTTGCCGAGAAATGGCGAAGTGGTTTGAGCAACTTACTGAGTAAAGGTTTGAACGGGTTGCGGTCCCCGACTCCGGCCACTTGCGCTTCATAAGCCATAAAACCACTGAACTTTAAAGAGGAAATGCTTTGAATATGGCGAACCAGTTCCAAAACTTGTTCTGTAGTTCTGAGTGGACTACGGCGCACACCGACAACTAAAGGTCCAAGTCTTAAAGAAAGATCAACTTCAAAAAGTACGCGGAAAGGCCGCGAGCTATTTTGAAAAATTGAGGACAGAGCTTCTAAGTGTGCGATGCTATCGACAACAAGGTAGACCTCTTTGCCTTGATCGTGAATTTTCTTAAGGGCCGAAAGATCCTGTGGACAGACTGTCGGATAGGCAATCAGAAAATCATTAAAACCCTGCTCTGATAAAAATAACGCCTCTTGAGCACTGAAGCACATAAGCCCACGATAGATAGGATCAGAGTTAAGAACTCGTTGAATCAGCTCGGGTACACGTAGCGATTTCGTTGCAACGCGGATATGAAGTCCAGAGGGGCGAACCAGATCCGCCATCTTTTTTGCATTGCGATCAAATTTGTGTAGATCCACAAAGGCTAACGGGCCAGTCAGTTTCAGCTTTTTTAATAGGGCACGATATTCTGAACTCATAGATGCCAGTATGCGAAGAACCCGTATCTTTGTCCAGTCTAGTTAAGGAAGGCCCCAAAATTCCGATAAGAACAAGGTGAAAGCAAAAATCGTATTTCTAATTTTATTGGGTTCGTATTTGGCCGGATGTTCAAGTCTACAGACAGTTGCGGTTAAGCCTGTAGCCACACGAAGTACAGATTTTTCAACGGACGATTTGTCCCGCTCCGAATACTACCGACAACTGGCGGTTTCTTATGGGCAAGAAGGCAACACAGCTCAGTCTATTGAAAACTATCGACTGGCTTTGCTCCACAATCCTCGCTCTTTAGAGGCCCGTATTGGCTTAGCCGACGAGTATCGAAATAGTTCCCGTACACATTTGGCGTTGGTTGAGTACAACCAAGTCTTAGAACAAAAGCCAGATAGTTTATTAGCTCTGAGTCGACTTGGAGAACTTTATGTGGAAACTCGGGTTTACTCGAAAGCCCGTGAAGTCTATGCGCACATTCTTAACTTACAGCCTCAGTACGATCCTGCAAAATGGGCTTTAGTTGAAATTTATAAATTTGAAAATAACTATCAAGGTGCTTTGGATGAGCTAGAAGATATCGAGCTTACACAAGAAAATAGGGCCCAAGTATTTTTCGAGCAGGCACAGCTTTTCCAACAGCTAAAGAATCAAGATAAGTTTGATGAGTTTATTCAGAAAGCCTACAGTGCAAACCCGCGTGATCGTCAGATCACTCAGGCCTATGCAAATTGGTCAGCTAGTCAGTATCGCTATATTCGTGCGACGGAGGCTCTAAGTCGTTACGCCGAAACACAGGATTATGATCGCGAGATTTCATGGCAAATTGCGGATCGAGCCTATCAAGCGGGTCTTTATGATCGCGCTTTAGTCGAATACAATAAAATTAAAAATCAAGGTGATGAAGAGCCCCTAAAGTTAGATCTTCGCATAGCGGGGACATACTTCGTTAAAGGCGATCAGAAAAACGCAGAAAAAAACTATCGCGAGATTTTAAATTATACAGAGTCTTCAGAGGCGCAATATCATTTAGCGCAAATTTTACTTGAACAGAAAAACAGAAGATCGGCGTTTAAGCTCTTTGAAAAAGTTCCTTATTCTTCGGAATACTTTGGCGATGCCAGATCGGCTTTAGCATTTGAAGAACTTAGAAAAGATAACAGTGAAAAAGCGTTAGCTATCATGGCGCAGGCCTATGAGTTGCGTCCAGATCAAGAGTCGATTGCGCGCACTTACTCTGAACTCTTAGTGAAAGAGCAGAAATATGTGACAGCAGCAAAAGTGGCAGAAACAGGTCTAAAGGAATTTCCATACAATGAAGAACTGCGTTTAAACGCGGCCTATTCGTATTACAAGCTAGGTCAGTTTGATAATTTTAATCAGCAAATTCGCACTGTAGAAAAGCTTAATCCTGAAAGTGCAGGAATGTACGCTCTATTAGCAGAGCTTTGGTATCAAGATGGCAAAAAAATAGAAGATACGACCTACTTGCTGACAAAAGCTTTGGAATATAAGTCTCAGAATAAAAATTTAAAACCAATGTTAGCGTGGCTTTTGCTGCAGCAGAATCACACAGACAAAGCTGTGGCTTTGATGGAAGATGTATACGATCAAAATCCACAGGATGCTTTTTATGCAAGAGCCTTGGCTAAGGTATATGCAGCTGCTAATATACAAGATAAAGCACAACAGTTTTTTCGGGTTGCCGCAGCTTTAGATTGGAATACTAAAGCTCAAGGTAAATCTGTAGGACAAAGAATTGAGTTCGCACCTTTGTATGGATCTACGCCATCACGTATGCCAGCGCAAACTCAACCTGAGGGAGCTAAACAAAAATAAAATACTGACTGATGGTCTTAATATGAGGTTAGTATTTTTTATCAGAAAAGATGGCGATGGATTATGAGTACAGTTTATTTTAAACTGGAAGCTCGGGGAGGACACACATGAAACAATGTTTGGGCTTTATGGCTCTAGCAATTCTATTGATTTCAGGTTGCACGACCAGTTATGTGCGTTTGCCAAGCTCGGCGAATCAGGTTTATTCCAACAATGATGTCAGACAGGCCTTGAGTCTTTTAGCTCAAAATGGGGTAGTCGTTCATGTTCCTGAGTCCACGACACGTGAATTTGAAAAAACAGAGATCGATTCAAAATGTCGCCGTTCAGAAGAGCCTCTTTGGTCTTCAAAGCTTTCTATTTATTTAAATGAGTTCCGTAGACGTCCTGAGCTATTGTCGCGCATCCATGTGATTGAAATAAAACGGGGTGATACGGCAGACGTTAAAATTCAAAAAGATCTAGACGATGCTTTGACGATTTCGATTCAATTTGTGAAATTCGAAAATCATGGCAAGGTCTCTTTCCAAACGCAGTTGCCATGTAATGCATCCGTTGCGGAGTATTTGGGAAGAAGTATTGTTAAAACAGATTACGAATTTCCAGATTCGCAGAAGTTTGTCTCTGTTTTACAAAGTTTACCTGAAAGAAAAGAAGTTTCTCGTTTTCAATTTTCACGGGACTTCTTGGGTTATCTAGCTAGTCGTGGAGCCATCTTGAAGTTTTCCCATGAACTGTCTTTCGAAAAGACCGCGCAAGGTGAGTATGTTCTGGTCGAGTTACTGAATCGCCTAGCGGATGAAAGTAAGCAACCATTTCACCAGCACATGAACTATTGGTTCCAGCAGATTCATAAAAACAGTTCTCAGGCTCAGTTGATTCAGCTATTTGCGATCATCAATGAAACCGAATTGAAAGCCGGTGTACGTGTCGAGGATGCACGTGATGTATCACAAGTGGTAAACCCGCAGGCTCCTGATGTGACCTATCTATATATTACATACAATGTAGAAAATGATCGTGTGAATGCGGCAGAGCTTAAAGACTTAGATAAATGTCTGCAAAATTTTACAGACGATATGAGTGGATTTAAGTTTCGTAAGCCGGCTTCGCAGGAAAAAACAAGTTACTTGAAGCCGGGATACAATTGTCGAATTCCATTAGGAACGTAGTTTGAACTTAGTCGTCAGCGTCAGCTAGTGATATCTTCGGTGCTTCCAACTGTTTAATAACATCCTTTAATTTGTAAAGAATGAATAAACCGGGAAGTGCCATCAGTGTTGAAAAGATAAAGAACATAGGCCATCCGATAGTCCCTGTCAGAACTCCCGCTAATGGGCCCACCCACACGCGTCCCACAGCCGAAAAGGCCGATAGAAGAGCGTACTGAGTTGCTGTGAACTTTTGATTACACAGAGCCATCAAGAAGGCCACAAAAGCAGCTGTTCCCATTCCTCCGGTCACATTTTCACTTCCGATAGCAAATAGAAGTAGCCAATCCACTTCGGTCGCTTCTTTCAAAGCCACAATCATAATATCAAAAGCGGGTAGTTGGAATGAACCCCAAGAGCCTTTGCCTAAGACAGCGACTAACCAGAAGCTTAAGTTTGAAAGCAGTTGAAGGACACCGAATAAGAACAGCGAGCGATAGAGGCCGAGCTTCATCATTAAAGCCCCGCCAAAGAT
Organism: Pseudobdellovibrio exovorus JSS; assembly: GCF_000348725.1. NCBI lineage: Bacteria > Pseudomonadati > Bdellovibrionota > Bdellovibrionia > Bdellovibrionales > Pseudobdellovibrionaceae > Pseudobdellovibrio > Pseudobdellovibrio exovorus. Next base: position 2,229,226 of record NC_020813.1, on the reverse strand, counting down.
GGCTCCGAAAATCGTTAACCACATTCCGATCACTTTATTGACGACGCCAATTTCAGCCTGAGCGTAACCGGCACCTTTGATCAAGAACGGAGTTAACAGTGAACCGGCGAAGGCATCGCCAAGTTTGTACAAGATAATCAGGGCTAAGAAGCTGATAGCCCCTTTCATACTGAAGTAGTTGGCTAGTGAGGTATGAAGTGTTTCAAATTTTGCTTTTTTAGAAGCCCACCATGCCAGAGGCACAGTAAAACCGATTCCCAAAAGTAATGAAATCAGATCAGCCCACTTTTTAACATTAGAGCTAGCGGCCCCATCTGCATCAGGTGGGAAGAGGCTTAATAACGAATTTTCTGCCAATGGAGTCGCAATATGCACAGTGAACTGGTAACCCACAGCCACGGCAATAACTAAGGCAAAGAAACCAATAAGGTCATTCTTGGCATTGGTTTTGGGTGCCGTCATACTTTTTGGTACAGAAGGTAAGAAGACTAATGAAATCGCAGCAGCAATTAACATAATCACAGCCATGATCATATAAATTTTTGACCAGCTCCAGCCATAGCCATTAACGGGGTCAGCCCAAACGAAAGCAATACCACCGGAAATAATCATGGCCATACGATAACCAAATACCGTTAAAGACGCTCCGATACCGCGTTCTTTTGGATCTAGAACATCTGTGCGGTAGGCATCAATCACCACGTCTTGAGACGCGGATAGAAACGCGATCAAAACGGCAACAAGAGCGAAAGCTTGAGTCTGAGCACTTGGTGACAGGCCAGACATTAACGCCAAAGTTCCCGCCAAAGCTAATTGAGTCAGCAGTAACCAACCACGACGGCGTCCTAGCCATGGTGGCTCGAAGCGATCCATCAACGGCGCCCATAAGAATTTAAACGTGTAAGGTAAACCCACTAAGCTAAAGAACCCGATAGTGGCGATATCGATGTTATCGACAGTTAGCCATGCCTGAAGACTTTGTCCTGTTAAGGCTAAAGGAAGGCCGCTGGCAAAACCCAGAATCAAGATGATAGTAAGCCTCCATGCAGGAGTGCTACGTAAGTTGCTAAGCTGGTTAAACATGGGAATTGACGTCCTTTCGCATTTTCCAAAGCAATTGACTGATAAATGGTCGGCGAGTTTCCCCTGTTGTGACCATTAACAGCTTCGTTATCTTTAAATTATGAGGGTCAGTTAGCAATAAGATCAACATTTCTTGAACATAGTTTGTATTCAATGTGATGTAATTGTCAGTACCGACTCCAAGGTGGATGTTCTTTTTCTCCCACCAAGAAAAAGGGTGATCTTTGTAATCTTTAAACTTACCTGTCAGCTTGTTATTCGAAGACGGCAGGGTGATAAGTGAAACACCTTTTTGGATCAGACGATTTAAAACATCATGTTGATATTGTTCAATCTCGCGGGCCGCATGGAATTTTGTTTTTAAGAACAATGTGCGGTCGGCTTCACTCAGAAGTTCTCCGTTTAGGATTTTCTGTAAGACGTGGGCGCTGTGATTCCACTGTAGGTCCACAAGTTCTTTGTAATCCGTAGTTCCAACCTCTACAGGAATTCCTGATAGGTTATTTAAAACAACGCGTTGGTAAAGTTGGTGAAAATACAAGTTAGGATTTATCCCTAAGCTGATCCCATGCTCTAAGGCATCGATATTCCAAATATTCATGGCATTGTCGACGGCTTGAATCCCCTTTTTTAAGGTGTGCCATGTTTCGCCATGATGGGATTTAATTTTAAATCCACGATACTGCAGACGACGAAATCCGTGTTGCAATTCAAAGAAGTGCTCTTTGCGGTACATCTCTTTTTCATCGCCCACTGTATCCACTTCGTTTACGTGCTCAGCTAAGAATGGATATTTATCGATTAATCCCAGAATTTCATCGATCTGTTGCATGAAATGTTCTTTGCGGTGATTAAATCGTGAATTATCGAAGTAGTTACTCTCTTTACGGAAAGATGGTGACAGAATAAATTTGAAGTCTGGGTATTCCTTTTGGAATTTTTTGAAGCCTTCAAATAGGCCTAGTAGAACATCTTCTGAAGTCACCTGATCTAAACCAGGAATTTGATCGTCAGATTTTGAAGTGGCACGATTTAACATAAACTTCAGACGAATAGAACCCACGTTGTGCTTCAAGTAAAGTTCACTGGCCATATGATAAGCGGCCTCAGCGTGGGCTTCTTTTGAAATAAAAATCAAGCTAGCTAAGAAAAGAATGCGCAAATAAGTGGTGAACCCTTCGTCTTCCTGCAAGCGGATTAATTTATCCACATCTTCAGCGGATTGAATGGGCCATGCTTGCTCGCCATAGACACGCTTGATTTTTTTCTCGTAGATCTCTTTATGAGGACCGCTTAAAAGAGGCTGGATTTTTTTCCAGATAAATTCCGCAGTCAATGAGCCTGAAAGATGGATGTGTTCTTCTTTAAACTTTAAAGGGAAGCGGCGAAAGAACTCTTCCAGAACTAAGTTGAATTCATGCTTCTTTAAAACATTGATACTGATTTTGTTGATAATAAAACTATCTAGAAGCTCGCGGTATTCAGCAATACATCTGTAAGCTTCGGCACTTTTTGCTTTAAGCGAAGATGAAAGCATCAGATCTAAAGTGTCAATCAGCGCTATGCCGTTGGTCTCAGATACAATTTCTATAAATTCTTTAACTAATAAATTATGAGTGGAGGTTGTAGTCATGGATTTCCCTCTGTGTGGCTCATTCCACGCTAGCGCTACTTGCGAACGATGTATATATTTTTTATGCACGCAGACGCAGTCGCTCATCTCGATTGAAATCTTAAAAAAAATAACTAATCTGAGAGCAGTTTTGAGGGTTTTTCATGAAAGTAGCTGTGGTTGGTTCGGGGATTAGCGGGTTAGGCTGTGCCTTGATGCTCGAGCAAAAATACGAAGTGCATTTGTTCGAAGCGGACAACCGCTTAGGTGGGCATGCGCACACTTCGTCTATTCAGAACCAAGGTGAAAGCTTTAATGTCGATACAGGATTTTTGGTCTACAATGATCTGACTTATCCACACTTGAAATCGCTTTTTAAGTATTTAGACGTTGAAACGATTCCTTCGGATATGTCTTTGTCGATTCAAGAGCCCAATGTGGGCTTAGAGTGGGCGGGGGATAACCTCAATACGGTCTTTGCTCAAAGAAAAAACATTTTCAACCCTCGTTTTTATAGATTGGTCTACGATATCCTCAGGTTTCATCGTCAGGCGGAACCCAATCGGGATTTAGCCCGTCGCCATCGCTGGACAGTGCAAGAGCTATTTCGGCAGCAACGCTATTCCCCTGAGCTTCAGGAGTGGTACATCCTGCCAATGCTCGCAGCAATTTGGTCCACGCCAGAAAAGGCGATGTTGGATTTTCCGGCCGAGACCTTTCTGACATTTTTTATCAATCACAAATTGCTGCAAGTGAATGATCGCCCTGTTTGGAGGACTGTCAAAAATGGTTCTGTGAACTATGTGCAAAAAATAGCGCAGAAAATTCGAAACATTCATCTGAGTGAGCCAGTTGTCAGTGTTAAACGCCGTGCGGGTCAGTTAGAGCTTATTTCGAATCGCAACACTTACACTTTTGATAAAGTTATTTTTGCGACCCAACCGCAGATGACACAAAAGATGTATCAGTCAGAAAGTTCTGCAACAGAAAAGATTCTGAGTGCATTCAAGTCTGAAAAGAACAGAGCTGTTTTACACAAAGATCAACAATTCATGCCAAGCTCAAAAAAATGTTGGTCGTCGTGGAATGTGCAGGCTAACTTAAAATCCGCACCCCATGCTAAAGTGGCATTGACCTATTTTCTGAATCGCTTACAAGAGCTCAAGACCAAAGATAATATTTTGCTAACACTGAATCCAATGCGAAATCCAGACGCTAACCTGTTAGAAGCTACCTATCATCACCCGATATTTGATCAAGCGGCTATAGACGCTCAAGCCAATATTGGTGATATACAAGGATTGCACGACGTTTATTTTGCAGGAGCATGGACGCGCTATGGATTTCATGAAGATGGATTACTGAGCGCCGTTAAAGTGGCCGAGCGTTTAGAAGTAAACCCGCCGTGGATGGTTTCATGAGTTCCGTGCAGGAGCAGATATTTTTTTTAGAGAGCCTTGTTTATCACTCAAGACAAGAGACTCAGCCCAACAGCTTTCAGTATCCGGTTTTAAATATTCTTTTTGATGTTACACGTGAAGCCGAACTAAAACAGAAGCTTAAACATCAGTTTGGATGGCTACTGAGTTTTAAATCCTCAGATTACTTGTCGCTGGATAAAAAATCACCTCAGAGTTTAGCGGAAGAAATTCATCAGTTTGTAAAAAGTCGTTTCGATTACGAAGCCGAGTCGGTTTATTTGCAAACTCTACCTCGAATGTGGGGTTATGTTTTTAATCCCGTAAGTTTTTGGTATTTCTTTCGTGGGCAAAAGCTGGATGCCGTTTTGTGTGAAGTGAATAACACCTTCGGTGAAAAACACTATTATTGGTTGCATCAGCAAGGCGCGGACCTAAATAAAGAAAAATTAAAGGCGCAAAAAGAATTTCATGTTTCCCCATTTTTTGATGTTCAGGGGATCTATGAATTCTGTTTTGTTTTAGATAAACAGCGTATTTCATCCCACATCAAGCTGTTGCAGCACGATGGGAAATTAAGACTGAATACGTGGATCAAAGGTGAAAAAAAATCGCTTGAAAGTTTAAGTCGTTTGCAACTGTTGCTTCGCTATGGATGGATGACTCCATTGGTGGTTTTGCGGATTCACTATCAAGCTCTGAGGCTTTGGTTTAAAAAAGTTCAGTTTTATACAAAACCGCAAAAGCCTCAGAACGAAGTGACAAGAAATAAATAAATTACACCAACGATTTATACATGACTTTGTGTGGGCCGGCTCCAGGGATATCGAAAATTTCATCTTCCACTAGAAATCCTAATTTGCGATAGAAAGCTTCCGCACTTGTGCGGCCATTAAACCAAATTAAGTCAGCTTTGCGCAGTTTCAACTCTTCTAAAGCGGCGTTGATGACCAATTGCCCGAAGCCTTGTCCTTGGAATTCAGGATCAGTGGCCATTCCTCGTAGACGATAAGTAGATTTAGAATCGGGGAAGTGAGGGTGGGATTGTTTCATGAAAGTTCCATTACTTAAAACACGATCACCTTGCACAACGCCTACATGGAATGTGGTTTCCACCTCGTCACCTGGGTAATAGATAGATTCTGGTGGACGCGGTCCTCTTAAAACGCGGTCGCGTAAGTCGTATGTTTGTTCGGTGCTGATAAGTAGAGTTTTATAAGATTCAGTTGTGCCCATCACTTAGTGATAGCACAAATTAATTTGTTTTGAATCTCAAATAATCTTTCCATGTCGGAGGTGCCTTAGCCTCTTTTTCTTCATCCAAATGAAAGTCAATGACGGGTAGCCATTGGGGCGCTTTGGGCTGTTTCAGCAGAGGCATTTTAGCTTTTTCTGGGGTGCGATTGGCCTTAGTTTGATTGCAACAACGACAGGCGGTCACAATATTGGTCCATGTCTTCGGACCACCTTGTGATGCCGGTAATACGTGATCAATGGTTAGCTCTTTGTAAGTGAACTTCACGGCGCAATACTGACAGGTGTAGTTATCACGAATGTAAACATTTTCGCGGCAAAAACGAACGCCATCTAATTTTTTAGGTTTCACATAGGCTTTCAATCGGAGCACGCTAGGCAATTGAAAAGAGTTAGTCACAGAACGAGCCATAGCCGTGTGATATTCTAAGATTTCTACTTTTTCTTGGAACCACATCAGCAGCGCTTTTTGCCATGAGATGATTCGCAGGGGCTCGTAGCTGGCATTTAGAACCAGAGCTTTTAGGCTTATAGAGAGGACACCGTCAGCCGTCATCATATATATAAGTATAAGTTTTAATGTGATTATTTTTCAAGCAGATATGATTTCAGCCCCTGTATAAAGGTCTAGGGAAATCTAAAAAACAACTGTTTCGTTTTGAGATAAAATCGCCCTAGGTCCAAGGGGCTTTTATGCCACTCAATCATTCTATAGGATAAAAGAATTCGCGCTCTGTAAATACGGCAGGCAATGGGTAAACGCAAGCATAGGAGTTGCTTATGAAGATGATGATAAGTGGAATCATCGTGATGATTTTTTTTGTTTCTTGCAGTAATTCATCATCCGACAAGTTTATTAGTCCTGATGGTTTAGAAGTGGCTCAGCAAGTCGGGGACTTCATGGCATCCGTAGATGAGTTTGGAGCGGGTACTCCAAGTATATCTTCTATTGAAAAATCTGTAGAACGTCATTTTCGCCAGTATTCACCGGCGGACATTGAGCCGACGTTAATTGCACGCCTACTTTTACCTGAAGCATGGGCAGCCTCTTGTTCAACAATGAGTTTTTCCAACTGCGGAACTACGGCGGCGAATGCCCGAAGAAAAAATTTTAGTGGTTGTACAATTGGTAGCATGACTTTTGGAGGCACATCCACTTTGCAATGGGCATCGGCTTCAGCTTGTTTGCTTGCGACGGCATCAGAAACTATTACGAGTGTTCCTAGCATAACAGCTACGGGGCGTTTGGGGGCTACACTTAGTATTACAAAAACAGGAGCTGTCGGGCAAAGATTGACGCTTGTTTCTGCTGCAGCACCAAAAGTTTTTTCTTTATCAAGCGATGGCATCAATCGTAAATTCACGGGTGCAAGTGCGGTTGTTCTGATGGATTTAACCTCACAAACGACTTCTGCGATTACGGTTACAGGAGCAGATCGTCCCGGTCGTGTCCTGAATGGGGGAGAGTTGCGTGTAGTGAATAACCGCAGCTCGATTTCTTGTACTTATGTTCCAAGTGCAATTACTTGGGTAGCAGATTGTAATTGTCCGACAATGGGGACGTGGACAGGAAGTTGTTCAGATGGAAATAGTAGTTCGATTCAGCTAACAGGTTGTGGAACGGCAACTGTACAATTTGATACAGCCCAATCGAGCATCAGCTTTGATCGTTGTGGAACTTAGCCATCAGTATTTGTTATTTTTTCTTGTACCCGTCGCTGATACACGCTACAGCTTAGGCTCGAAATACAAATCGGAGAAATCATGTCAGAAACTCGTGTTATTGCTTTTAATTATGTACTTAAAAATGCTCAGGGTGAGCTTATTGATGCGTCAGAGCCGAATCAGCCGATGCCATTTTTAGAAGGCAAACAGCAGATCATTCCAGCTTTAGAAGCGGTTTTGGTTAAAATGACTGAGGGTGATAAGCAACAGGTAACTCTGGCTGCCAAAGATGCTTATGGTGATTTCCGCCAAGATATGATCATGGAAGTGCCAAAAGAAGAGCTAGCCCACCTTAAAATTGATGTGGGGAGCCATTTGCAACTCCAACTTCAGAATCAAGTTAAAGTGGTTAAAGTGACTAAAATTGGTGATACGCACGTGACGCTAGATGGTAACCACCCGTTAGCAGGTGTGGATTTAGTGTTTGATGTGGAAGTTATGCTGATTCGACTAGCTACGGCGGAAGAAATTCAGCATGGTCATGCCCATGGGTTGCATGGCCACGCCCACCATCACTAGTTCCAAAATAGGCCCAAATTGGCCTCTTGATCTTGGTCCAGCTTTGTGACAAGTTCTTGTCTGAAGATTGGGCCCAAATTAGCCTAATATTCAGATCCCGTCTTTATGTAAGTGAGTTACCTTTCTTGCGTCGTGTCCGGGGTTTTAACTAAAACAGCCTTCGGAGGAACGAAATGGCAAAAAAACTTTATGTAGGGAACTTAGCATTCTCTGTAACTGATGATGAATTAATGCAGGCATTCACATCTTTCGGTAACATCGCGTCTGCACGCGTAGTTATGGATCGTATGACTGGTCGTAGCAAAGGTTTCGGATTCGTAGAAATCGAAGACGATTCTCAAGCTGACGAAGCAGTAAACAAAATGAACGGTCAAACAATCGCTGGTCGTCCAGTGCGTGTTTCTGAAGCTAAGCCTCAAGAAGATCGTCCTCGTGGACCTCGTCGTGATGGCGGTGGTTTCGGTGGTGGCGGTCGTGGTCCTCGTCGTGACGGCGGTGGCTTCGGCGGTGGTAACTACTAGTCGATTAGCCGTGTAATTACGGCAAAGTTTACTGATTTTATCTACAAAATCTAATAAGATCCTAGGCTATGCTTAGGATCTTATTTTTTTATCGTCGTGATAAGTTTTTAACTCCTCTTAAAATCTCTCTTTTTCTATTTTTGATTTTACAAAGTTCAGTGGGCCTCGCAAAGAAGTTGATCTTCTTAGGGGATTCATTAACTGAAGGTTATGGCGTGGCTCAAGAAGCTTCGTTTCCGCAAATCATTCAGAAGAAGTTCAAAGAGGATAAATCAGAATGGCAAATCACAGCCTCAGGCTCCAGTGGTTCTACCAGTGCCTCAACACTGAGTCGCCTCAAGTGGATCAATCGTGAAAAGCCGGATGTCGTCTTTATTCTTATGGGCAGTAACGATGGCCTGCGCGGATTAAAGGTTGAAGAAACTGAAAAGAATCTGAGTGTGGCTTTAGATTGGGCCGCAGAACAAAAAATCAAAATCATTCTGGGGCAACTTCATGTTCCTCCGAACTACGGCAAGAACTATGACACTCAGTTCGCCGCTATTTTTCCAAAACTAGCAAAGAAGCATAAGGTGCTTTTAGCACCTTTCTTATTAAATGATGTTGCAGGACAAGCTAAACTGAATCAGCCGGACGGAATTCACCCGAATGAAAAAGGGCATCAGATCATCGCTGATAATATCTATAAGTTCTTAAAGAAAGAATTACCGAGGTTGAAATGAGTTTATTAATTAATGATCTAAAGAAAACCTATCGCCAAGGGCAAGAGAGTCTAACAATTTTAAGCCATCTTAACTTAGAGGTGAAAACATCTGAAATCGTAGCGGTCGTTGGAGCCTCAGGTAGCGGTAAGTCGACCTTTCTAAGCCTAGTTGCAGGATTAGATTATTTTGATGATGGTGATATCGTGATTAATAACCAGTCGATCAAAAAATTAAATCGCGTACAGATGACTCACTTTCGCGCGCAGAATATAGGTTTCGTCTTTCAGCAATTTCATCTTGTTTCCCATTTAACAGCTTACGAAAATCTTTGCCTGCCGTTAGAAATTTTAGATCGTGATTTTAATAAAGAAGAAATTTTAACAGCATTAGATAACGTGGGATTAGCTCATCGTGTGACTCATAAACCAACGGAAATGAGTGGTGGAGAGTGTCAGCGTTTGGCGTTAGCGCGAGGTTTGATCGCTCGTCCTAGCTTATTGTTGGCGGATGAACCATCAGGAAACTTAGATAGTGAAACTGGCGCAAAAGTGATGAATCTGTTTTTCGAACAAGTCAGATCGACAAAAACAACTACAGTACTTGTTACCCATGATATGGAATTAGCTAAGCGATGTGATCGCCTTGTTGTTCTGAAAAATGGAAACTTTGATCAGAGCTTAGCATGAGTTTAAAAAATCTACTGCGCTTAGCTTTCTTGGAATTAGCTCGCTATCGCAATATCAGTTTATTTCTAGTGCTGAACTTAGCTTTAGGGATTGTGGGATTCTTTTTACTTCAGATATTCCAACAAAGCCTTTTACAGCAGTCAGCCGAAAAGGCTCAGGTTATTCTAGGCGGAGACCTTTCTATCAGCGCGCGACGAGCGTTTGGTGAGCAAGAACGACAGGCGTGGGAATCACAGATTCAATTCGAAAAGAGTTCACATTTTTACAGTATGTTTTCGATGCTGCGAACGCCGACCGATTCAAAACTGACTAGCGTCGGAGTGTTCGATGACAACTACCCATTGTATGGACAATTTAAATTATCCGACGGGCCGTTTGCTAGTGATCGCGCTCGTGTTTGGGTAGATCCTGAAATTCAAGAGATGTTAGATCTTAAAATCGGGGACTTAGTCGAAATTGGTGAAAGCAGTTTTGCCTATTCCGGTGTGATTGTTGAGGACCCGAGCCGTCTGTTTCGTGGGACGGGATTTGCTCCGCGGGTTTTAATTCACAAGAACTTCTTGATAGACGCGGGTTTGCTAAAGCCAGGAAGTACATTCACTGAGTATTGGTCCTACAAAACAGCGCCGACTTATGATGTGGTTTCAGCTAAGTCTAATTTAGAAAAATTGATCGTGGACCCTGTTGTTCGAATTGAAAACACCAAAGACAGCGCGCAGGATTCTAATCGTGTTTTAAAGTACTTCACAGATTATCTGGGACTGGTGGCCTTAGTCGCTTTAGGTCTTTGCTTTTTGTGTGGAAGCTATCTTTTGCAGTGGACGTTCTTAAATAAGAAAAAAAGTATCGCCATATATAAAACTCTAGGATTAAGCGATGAAAAGATCGTTGGGATCTATTTATTGCAAAACTTTATTCTGTCTTTACTGGCATGCTTTCTGGGATATTTACTAGTTCAGGGCGTCTTACCTATCTTACAACGGGTGATCACAGAAGAGTTTAATCTGCCGATTAACTTAGTCTTCAGTTTGAAAGCTCTGATTGTGACCTGCTTAATTGCCGTACTGGGGCCAATGCTGATGGTGGTTCCTCAAATCATTCAGATTGTGGATTTACGCCCTTTGATGTTGTTCCAAAATGTCGAAACGCGAGTTAAAAAAAGCTGGGCTTATTTTTTCTGGTTGGTTTCCTCTGTTTTAGTCTTTTGGGGATTGTCTGTTTGGCAGAGCAATTCGTTCAAGGTCGGCAGTCTGTTTTCGATCGCTTTAGTGGGGTTGATCATTTTCTTCCAAGTTATCAATCGCGTGATTTTATACTTCCTTGAAAAGATGAGCTCTCGTTTTGGTTGGTTGACTCGCTACTCGGTGCGGGGACTTACGCGTAAGCCAGCGTCAGCGGGATTGGTATTTACCACGATGAGTCTTGCAACTCTGGTGTTAAGTCTTTTACCTCATGTGAAATCGTCGATTATAAATGAAATCAGACCGGATGTTTCGTCACAGATACCGAGTTTGTTTTTATTTGATATTCAGCCAGAGCAAGTTCAGGGTTTGCAGGCAATATCACAAGAGCTATTGAAACAAGATCTTGAGTTAAGTCCTCTGGTCCGATCTCGTATTTTAAAAGTGAACGAAGAGAACTACGAACGTGCTGTGCAGACGGGTGAAATTCAAACACGTGAAGCCGATGATGAGGCGCGATTTAGAAATCGCGGTATCAACCTAACGTATCGTGATCACTTGCAAGCCTCTGAAGATCTGATCAAAGGTAAATTTCAAACGGACTTTTCTGAAGAAAATCCAGAATCGCTACCACAGATATCTTTAGAAAAACGCTACGCTGGACGAGTGGGTATCGATATAGGTGATATTGTCACCTTTGATGTTCAGGGCGTAGAACTAAAAGCTATCGTGTCTTCTTTGCGCCAAGTGCGCTGGACGAGCTTTCAACCTAACTTCTTTATTTTATTCCCTAAAGGGGTTTTAGAAGAGGCTCCTCAGATATTTCTAACGTCTATCTCGAGTGAACAAAGATCTGTGGTGAAAGAATTTCAAAGACGGGTGGCGACGAACTACAAAAATGTCTCGATCATAGATGTGACGTCTACTGTTGAAAATTCGCTAAAGTACATTGAGCAGATGTCGATTGGTTTGCAGTTCATGGCATGGTTAGCGGTGCTTGTGGGACTCTTTGTTTTCGTTGTTTTGCTCAACACACAAATTAAAGAGCGCCTACAAGAGATGAACCTGTTGCAGATTATGGGCTCCACTAATGCGCAAGTTTTGAAGGTGGTGTTGACTCAATTTGTGCTGTTGATGACCACTTCTATTGTTTTTGGTGTCATATTAGGACTTGTAATGGCATGGATTGTAATCACAGTTTCTTTTGATCTGACAACTGTTTATGATATTCAATATCTGCTTTTGTTAGGGGCGATTTTGATTCCTGTGTGTGCTTTGGCTCTTTACATTGGCCTTAAACCACTGAAAAAATTAAATCCGATGGATTTGATAAGACAAATATGAAAAAAGAGATGTCAGAACAATTAGATCAGGCTGTTAACCTTATTCTGAAGAATGAGGTTGTGGCTATGCCGACAGAAACTGTTTATGGACTGGCAGCTCGTATTGACTCTGAAGTCGCCATAAAAAAAATCTTCAGTGTTAAAAAGCGTCCTTTTTTTGATCCCTTAATTGTACATGTGTCCTCAGTTCAACAAGCGCAAAGTTGTGTGCAACAGTGGCATGCTATGTGTGATTTGTTAGTGAAAAAATTTTGGCCCGGCCCTTTGACTTTAGTGATGCCGAAGTCGCCGTTGATATCGGATCTGATTACATCGGGACTTCCTAATGTGGGATTACGTTGGCCAGCACATCCAGTGGCTCAGAGCTTGATCAGCCGTGTGGGTGTTCCTTTAGCGGCACCGAGTGCGAATCTATTTGGGCGAACTAGTCCGACAGCAGCTCAGCACGTGCGCGATGAGTTCCAAAATAAGGTCTTTGTTCTAGATGGGGATTCCAGTCAGATTGGTATCGAGTCGACAGTGCTTTTGGTAAAAAATATCGACGCCCGCTACGAACTTTCTATCTTGCGTAAGGGTGCAATCCTACAATCCCAAATCGAGCAAGCTTTAGCCGATAGTGATTTGACATATCAATGGGTAGAATCAGTGGATAAAAAAGAATCCCCTGGTCATATGAAACATCATTATATGCCACAGGTACCTTTGGTGGTTTGTCGTAACTCTCGCATGAAGCTTTCAGATTTGACATCCCATTTGAATCAAAAGTTAAAAGAGTTACCGGACGAGGTGGAAGGGGTTAAAATTGTTAAACCCAAGCAGCCTATAAGCAAGATTGAGTTTCTTAAGCTTTCCGACGACCCTGCACAGGCCGCGCGCGAGCTGTATTCGCAGTTGCGAGCAGCCAGCCAGCGCATGCCAGATGCCCTTTGTTTCATTCAAATGCCCCATCATCAGGGTGAAATGTGGGAAAGTGTCTTTGATAGGCTGTACAAAGCCGCCTCTTTAATTTTAGACTAGATACATGCAGGTGTTTCATTCTTTTTACCTTAATATTCGAGCGGCTTTTCGCCTGTTGCGATTTGCCTTTGTGGTACTGGTCTTCTTTGCAAAGGCCGCCATTATTTACAAAAGAACACCGAACCCTGTCGAGCGCCGACGTCAGTTAACGAACAAAGCTCACATGACCTGCAAAAAAATTATCAAGGCATTCAATGTGGAGCTAATCTGCCGCGAAAATATTTCAGAAGATGAGTCCGCTTTATTGGTCGGAAATCACATGGGTTTTATTGATATCGTTTGTCTATGTGCTTTAAGAAGTAATGTTTTTATTACGTCATTAGAAATGAAGCAGACTCCTGTCTTAGGGCAAATTGCTGAACTTGGTGGCTGCGCCTATGTCAATCGTAAGAACAGAATGTCGATTCAACATGAACTTCAAGACATTGTGAATGTTTTAAAAGAGGGCTTCCGTGTTGTGCTTTATGCTGAGTCGGTGGCTTCTGATGGCGAACAAGTTTTGCCATTTAAAAAAACGTTGATCATGGCGGCTGGATTGGCGGAAAAGCCAATTCGTCCATTTGTTTTTAACTTCAGACAAATCAATCACCAACCAGTCCTATTTGAACATCGTGATTCTGTTTGTTGGTATGGAAGTGAAACGTTCTTACCTGCTATTTGGCGGTCGTTGAAATTAGATTCGGTCACATGTGAAATTGAATTTTTACCGATGGTGTATCCAAAAGCAGAAGATGATCGATCAGAGCTAGCGAAGATGTTGCATGGAATGGTCAGTGCTAAATTTGAACCCTTTCGCCCAGAAATGAATCTGGATGCCACTCGGGTGCGTCCACAAAATCTAATGGCGACTACTGCCAAAGATGTGCATTAGCTGAAATCGTCGCAAAAATTAACATGTACGCCAAAAAAAGTGCTGAAAAGTATTTGATAATCATAAAGTTGTTTTCGGATTATTCTGAAAAAACTTAATAGGTCATTGGCATTTTTTTAGAAAATAACTAAAGAATTTTTGCAGGTATTAATCCGCGAACGGCATTCCCCACAAAAATCTGCATTTCTGAGGTGCTGGATAAGGTCAGATCTTTTTCGTAGGTAGGGTATGGAAGTACTTTATTTTTCAATACAGCTCGGCGAAAGACTCCATTCAGACAGCCGACCTGTAAGGTGGGAGTATAAAAGCAGCTCTCGGCTGGGGAAAAACAAAATACATTGAAACGGCTCGTTTCCTTAATGTGTCCGGTCGGTGTTACCAGTAAAAGATCATCGGCTGAGTCCGGCAGGTGCCTTGTCAGATCAGCCCAGCGCTCCCGTGAGCTCCATTTAAATTGGTCCAGAGCTTCCGGTGGCCGTTGATCTGTCCACGGATACAGGCGAATTGTGGAAGGCAATGGGTCCAGCTCGCGTGGCTCTAATGTGTATTGCAGGTGCTGCTTTGGATGGCCTTGTGTGTGAAAAATCAGGCGGTAGCAGCCTTCTGGATTCTGTTTTTCTATTTCTGAATAGATGTGTTCAAGCTGTTTTGTTTTCTCAGAGGCTACGGCTGAGTTTAAGAAGTTCAGGGCGTCCCAACTGCGTTCGATATGGAATTCTTTTAAAGCGATTTTCTGTCGCTCAATTTTGAACGTATCTAAAATATCGAAAGCAGAAGACACCTTACTCATGGGTTGTCAGGCTTCCTGTTTTTAAAAGAAATTCTTGCCACTCTTTTTCTGGGGAAGAATCGTAAACAATTCCACCACCTGAATGATAGAAAAGCTGATCTTGATACTTCATAAAAGAGCGGATACTGAGGTTTAAGCAGAAGCTGTTATGGGCCCACCAACCAAGGCATCCTGTATAGGCCTGACGGCGATAGGGTTCTAGTTCTGCTATCAGGTTCAGGCTTTCTATTTTAGGACAACCAGAAATAGAACCCCCAGGTGCTGTGGCTTCCAGAATTTCTGCCAGTCCTTTTGAGGTTTCGATTTCGATTTCAGAATAGGTGTGTTGGATGTATTTGAGTTTCAGCAGCGCGCGGTGAGACGTAACCTTAGCCGAATGATCTTCTTCGATGCGATTAAAATCATTGCGAAGAAGATCAACGATCATGGAAAGTTCGGCCTCTTCTTTTTTGCTTGTGATCAGATCTTTGGCTGATGGATCTTCCAGCGAAGCACTGCCTTTGATGGGCTGAGTTTTTAATTTAGTACCAGTCTTTTTTAAAAACAGCTCCGGAGAAAAACTAATCAGATCATACTCTGCTAAAGGTAGAAGCGCGGCATAGGGAGCCGAAAACCGATTCTGATAAAGACTAAAAATATCTGCACCATTAGCAGTCGTAGAGCCTGCCAGTGGAGCCGTTAAGTTGACCTGATACAACCGACCCTGTGCTATCTGCTCTTTAATAAAGTGGACTTTGCGTTCGTAATCAGCTTGCGATTCTAAACTTTTTAAAAGCGGTGGTTCAAATGCTGATTCGGATTGATGGCTGCGTAGTTTTTCTAAGAGCTTGTCGGTCGACAGCATTTCGTGTTGGGTTAAAATAAAAACCGAACACTTATCACTGGGATACAGATTTTTTTGATGTTTGAACAGCTCTTGGTTTTCATATTCAAAGTTAACTTGCACGACTTTAAGATCAGTTTTAAAGGAATGTTCTATTTCATTCAAAAAGTCAGAAATACTTTTTTCTGGTGGGCAGCGGAACAGATTGTAGTTCTGGCTGTAGATAAAGACATCGTCCTGATAAAAGCAAACCACTGGTTTCATGCGTTCAGCCAGTCTTTCACAATTTGCAAATGCAGTTCGGGTTTTTCCGTTAGAAACGATTCGGGGTGAAACTGAACTCCGAGCCATTTTTTCTGACGATGACGTAACCACATAGGGCACTGATCCTCTTCAGCCACAGCTAAAGTTTCAAACTCTTCTGCTGGATAGTCCGTGCAATATAGGGAATGATAACGAGCGACTTCTTTGCCCTGTAGCAGGTGAAGCTCTTCCGAAAGAACTTTGAGTTTTGATTTCTTTCCATGAAGTGGAGGAGAATACGGCTGCACCTTTCCACCATGACTGTGCACCATCAGTTGTAGTCCAAGGCAAACTCCGAACACAGGAGTCTTACTGGAAAGACGTCCTAAAAAGTGAAGTACGTCGGTATAGTCCTCTGGCTTCTTGGGTCCCGGTGACAGAATAAAAAAATCCGCACGCAGATCGGGTGCGGAAGATAGTTCGCGATGATTCACAATAGTCACTTCAGAGCTTAAGGGTTTAAGCCAATGCCGAAGGTTGTAGGTAAAAGAATCATCGTGATCAATCAGTATGGACTTCATGGAAGCCCAAGTTAGCATAAAAGTAGAGTGGACAAAATCATATAGACAGATCCCACAGAAAGTTTAAGGGAGGAGCGATGCGGGCTATCTTGAAATGACAATCAGCTCATGGCCACAGCCAGACTTAAAAGAAGCTGGGCGAACCAGATAATAAGGTTTAACTTATCGAAATAATTTCTTTTTTTAGAAACAAAACCCCTCGAGCTGATGATGGACTTCATATAGACCCCTCTATATATTTTGATTTTATAAGCTATAAAATTACATATAACTTATATATGTATATAATATGTAAATTAAAGTGAAGATCAACGGCTTTAAATAGGAAAATAAGAAACTAGATCAAAGACTAAATGGCAACTAACAGGATTCTGTCAAGATGGGCCCCTTAACCGAATCCTGACTTCGGTCTGGTTCGGTTTGATGTTTAACTGGATTCAATGTTAGATCACCGCTTTTCGTACATAGAGGCTCCGGTTTATCAAGGTCAGAAGAATTTTGGCACAGCACTGGGACCTGCCTTTCTACGGCAGTCATTGCTGGATCAGGGATTTCAATTTAACACGTACTCCGTGCAAGTATCTCAATCTCAGAAGCACATGCCATTTTCCATTTATGAAGAACTGAGTTGGTTGACGGAACGTGAGTTACGTCGCGCGAATCCGATCTTTATTGCTGGTGGGGACCATTCGCTGTCGATTGGTTCTGTGCAAGGGCTGCTACGAGCAGAGCCCGATTTAAAAGTGATTTGGGTGGATGCCCATGGGGATGTCAACACCCGTGCCAGTTCCATGACAGGGTCCTATCACGGAATGCCATTGGCGTATTTGTTAGGGGCAGAAAATGCAGATCATCTACCGTGGTTCACAGAGCGCCTGAAACCACAAAATCTAATTTATTTTGGAGTGCGTGATTTAGATCAGGCGGAACAAGAGTATCTAGATCAGCAGGGCATCACGTATTATACCGCCGAGCAGATTCATAAGACTCCAGAGACCATCATACAAAAAGTTTCCTGTGCAGTTAAAGGAGCCAAGGTGCATTTCAGTGTTGATTGCGATGGCTTTGATCCGATGATTGCTCCGTCGACAGGAGTTCCTGTGGCGCAGGGATTACAGTATCAAGTGGTACGCGATTTAATATGTCAGGTGCAATCTCAGTCACAAATCGTCAGTTACGAGTATGTCGAACTCAATCCACAGATTTTTCAACAGGCCCACGACGTGATGGCCACAGCACAAATCGGCATCGAGTTATTTAAAGAAATTTTAAATGGGTACAAAACACAGGGGGCAATTCATGGTTTCAATGATCGATCAATTAGTGAAAAAGGGACGCGTTTATTACACCGGTCTTTCCAATTGGAAGAGTAAGGCCGAGCTGAACATTGAAGTCGGACCTTATAAACTACAAGTCGCGCAAAACCAATCGCAGGTTCTAGAGTGCTTTCGCTTACGCTATGAAGTTTTTTGCCATGAAATGGCTGGCCTCCCTAAAAAAAGCGGATTGGATTTCGATAAATATGATCACTATTGTGATCACTTAATTATTATTCATCAGCCGACACAAAAGGTGATCGGAACTTATCGTATGAATTTTTCTGAAACATCAGAAAGTCTTTACACCGAGTCCGAGTTTGAGTTGACCGAGTGGCTATCGAATCAACGGGATTCATTTGTAGAGCTAGGCCGAGCTTGTATTCATCGGGAACATCGCCGTGGCGTGGTACTAAGTTTATTGTGGCGAGGTATTGCCGATTATATGAAACTCATGGGAGCGGCAAAGCTCATCGGTTGTTCGAGTGTTAAAGTGACGGATGCCCGTTCTGCGGCGCTACTATTTAAATATTTTGAAGCTCAGCAGATGCTTTCTGCAGAGATTTTTTATCCCCATGAAAAGTATCAAATGCCGGATTTACTATTTTGGCTGATGGCTTTCGCTAAAGGTCTTAATCCAGAGCAAATGCAAGAGGCTGAAGACTTGATTCCCTCTTTGCTTAAATCCTATATTAAGTCGGGTGCGAAAGTAGCCAGTTATCCAGCATTAGATAATGATTTCAAGTGTCTGGATTTTGTAACCATTTTGGAACGCCAGAATTTAGATCAGAAGCTTGTGAAAAAATTCAATTTATAGAATTAAAATGCCGAAAATAAAGAGATGAAAATATCACCACTATTTTGGACTCTTTTCGTTTTGTTTGGCAGTGTGTGCGCACAAGCCCAAGGAACTGGGAATACTCAGAAATATTTTAAAGCGAATTACTTTCGAGTTTGGCAGGGGTTTTCAAAAGACACTCCCGAGCAGATGCTGTCGGCTTTACCTGTATTTATGACAGGCACTGTCGATTTGTACGTAAAGAATAAAGCTTTGAGTAATTACATCGTCATTATTCCGCCTAAAGAAAGTCCTAGCTACATACCACATGAATTGGCCTTAGTGGCCTTAAGCAGTGAATCGGATTACAGACGTATCCGCGAAACGGCCGAGGGAAAGTCGTACAGCGATGCCCATTGGGATGTCTTCAATCGTGCAAATTCGAAAAGTGCACCTTTCGTTAAGCTCGCTGATTTGAAAGCGGAAGAGACACTGATTTCGAACACGGCCTATGAGGTGTTACCCACACCTATTAATTGGGCTCAAGGGGTCAATTATGTCGAAATCAGAACACGTCGTGCATCGTTAGCTTCAGACGTCTATTTAAAAAATCTAAAGTCTCGTTTGCAACGTATACAGGAGTTCGGTGCCTACGTCGGTATTCAAGGGTGTATTGTCCTCGTCAATGAAAATTACGAGGTGATTTATACCAATTGGAAATCACAAAAAGATTTTAAATCCGCACCACGAAAAAAAGCATGGGATGATTTGCTGACGGTGACCCAAGCGGAATCGGATCTGTTGATGTCGCAGCAGACGAAGAAATATAGACCTAAATCGCCAGTGGATTTTGAGCAGGCCTATCACACTCGCTAAGACAGTAATAACTATTAGTTGTACTTTCGCAGTTCAGGCTATGTGATTTGTGACCATTTCTTTATTTGTTGAATAATCCAATCAGGAGCATCTAGGGGCAAATCGTGTCCTGCTGTGGTATGATAGGCGACAGGGCAGTTCCATGCCGCGGCTATTTTTTGACTGCATTGAACACTGACAAAGCGATCTTCCTTCGCGGCTAAGACCAACTTTTTGCCATTGGGAACAATTTTAAAATCTACTTGCGATGTCAGGCGCAGTTGACGAATGAAATTTTTAAAGGAAGCGGGATGCTGTTTTTGAAATTCAATATATTTGGAAAGTATCGTAGACCACTTAGTTGAATCATTGGATGTATGGGATAGAACAAAGTGTTCAATCGCGGCGGCATCGGCTCCTCCGATTAAAAGTTGCCTCAACAAGGGAAAATAGTTACGAGGAAGCAGGCGCTGGTAAAACGGACTTAACGAAGAACTTGAGTTGATCAGCACTAATGAACTTACCTCTTGTGGGTACATCTGTGCCCAGCGCGTAGCGATCATGCCGCCCATTGAAATGCCGATTAACCCAATCTCGGGGCTTGCTGACATTTGCTGTTGGGTTGAAATTTTTTGCTGCAGAAAAGAAACCTGCGAGCGCAACTGTTCAACGGCGACCTCAATCCTGTGGGGTGTTTCTTCTGTATGAAGGAATCCATTTCCAGCGAGTTCAACACTGACAACATCTTCAAGCTGAAGTTCTGTTTGAATTTTTTCTGCAAAATCCAACCAGTGAAACTGGCTGCGCATCAGTCCTCGTAATAGAACCCATTTACGAGGAAAAATTTGCGGAGCATGATGAGGATTATTTGTTTGAGCCATAGTATTTCATTCGTGCACGTTCATTGGTTAAAAAGCTCTGGGCAACAGAGCGTGAGGTCCATACATCGCTAGAGGCCAAGCTATGAAGTACAAAATCAAAAAAAGGACGATGGCGACGTAAAGTTCGATTTAAGCGATGTTCTTTGATGGGATTAAATAATCCGGTTTTAGAAAAAAGCTGTAGAGGATTTTTCTTTACCCAAATCCAAGAGCCCATTTCAAGAGTCAGCGGCAGAAAGATTTGGTGAGGCTGGCGTATATTGAGGAAACAATGATCCCAGATGTCTCCGTGAGTTAGATAGTTTTTAGATTGAGGTTCAATCTTGTAAATGTGATACGGATGGCTTTGACGAAAAAGCTCAAAGAAAAGATAGAGTTCATTCAGCAAGGGAAATTCTTTTCGGCTGCCTGCAAAGGGAAACCAAAGCTGATCACGGAACCCAAACCCAGAGTGAGCGTCGATTGAAATCAGGCAGTTAGATTTTTTTAAAATATCTTGAACGGTATCGGTGATGAAGCGAGTTTCCTGTTGCATTTCGCTGCCACGATACCAATGAATTTTACGACTGAGGCGGTGGCCACCTAAAAGAAAATTAACTTTTTCATCGGCTTCTACCGGAGAATTTCGCATAAGATCTACTCCGTTACCATTTCCACGAATCACTTCAAAATAACCATAGGGATTAGCTAAAGGAATAAAAACAACCTGAACATGTTGAAGCATGTCTTTTAAAGGTTGGTCCCATGTCAGACGTTGGTGGAAGCTATTCAGTAAAGATAGACTCAATTGGGCGCCGATGCGTTCGAGTCCGTGAATGCCTCCGACAAATAAAAGTGTCGGAGCTTCGGGATTTCCATAATGGAGTGAAACTAAAGGAAAACTCTGTTCGCCATACTGTACATGCGAATGCACACGTACAGTGGCAAGGTCTTGATAACTTTGATATTTTGCAATGAAGTCTTCAAGCGTCTTCACAGCAGAGCATCTTTACTCAAGATACAAGTTGCCGCGAGCATCTTTTACTACGATACCCGAAATTGAATCACCACGTCCCACTGGGCAGTCGTGTCCGTTGATATAGCCTACACTAATACCATTAGCTAAAACTTCGTCGATATCTAGGGGGCAAGTCATGCTAGAGCTGTAGTGCTTAATTGATGATGAATCAATAGCCACTTTACATGTCGTGATTGAGTAGTTAGTCACTTCAGAAACTTTTGCAATGATTTGGGCTTCACCAAGGCAGTTGGCTTGAGCTAGTCCAAAAGGGGAAAGAAGTAGGGCGAAAACGGCAAGTTTTTTCATAAAGAGCTCCTCTGCTATTTGCTGGGCAATATAACAGAAGCGAGCTCGTTTTGTGTTAGGGATCTGTTAGGATTCTACGCGGACTATAGTTTTTACCGGATTGTCTACAGTTCAGCTTCAGGAAGTGACGATTTAAGGCCCTTTTTCTTCATCTTTTCCACTAGAGTCGTACGATTTAAGCGTAAAAGCTGTGCGGCTTGGTTTTTATTCCAGCTAGTTTTTTCTAGGGCTTTTAGGATCAAAGCATTTTCGAATTGATCGACAGCTGAATTAAAATCTAAACCATTTTCAGGGATTTCAACGGCTCCGGTTTCTGCAAAGTTAGCCACAGCAGATCTGTATTTGGCTGGAAGGTCATTTACGTCGATAGAGCCAGAGCCTTTTAAAATACTCAAACGCTCGATCAGATTTTCCAATTCGCGGATATTTCCCGGCCAAGAGTATCCCACTAAGCATTTCATAGCATCGTGAGAAAAACCTGTAAGGGTTTTAGATTTGTTGCGGTTGAATTGAGTCATAAAGTGATTCAATAAAAGCGGGATGTCAGTTCTTCTTTCGCGAAGAGCTGGAATTTGAATTGGAATAACGTTCAGGCGATAGTAAAGATCTTCACGGAACCGTCCATCTTTTACTGCTTTGTCTAAATCGACATTGGTTGCAGTGATGACACGGACATTAACCTGTACTGATTTTGTTGAACCCACGGGTTCGAAAATACGCTCTTGCAATGCACGTAAAATTTTAACTTGCATACTTGGGTCAAGATCGCCGATTTCATCTAGGAATAATGTGCCTTCATCGGCCATTTCAAAACGGCCAATACGATTAGAGATCGCTCCTGTAAAAGCTCCTTTTACGTGACCAAAAAGTTCACTTTCTAGAAGTTCACTTGGGATAGCTCCACAGTTGATAGCAATGAAGGGGCCTTTAGCGCGGTTTGAGTTGTAGTGAATCGCGCGTGCGATCAACTCTTTCCCTGTGCCGGATTCGCCCATAATAAGGACTGTTGAATCTGAGTCAGCCACTCGCTCTACTAAAGAAAGACAATGCTTGATTCCTTCACTTTCACCAATGATTTGGTTGAATTGATAGCGAGAGCCCAACTCTGTACGCAGTTGCTTATTTTCCTGCTCTAGATTTTTTTGCGTAAGGGCTTTATCAAGTAAGCTCATTAACTCTTCTACGTTGAAAGGTTTTGTTAAAAAGTGGTAAGCCCCTTTTTGTGTTGCTTGAACAGCGCTATCAATAGAAGCAAAGCCAGTCAGCACGATCACTTGAGTCGCAGGGGATACACGTTTAATTTCAGTTAGAAAATCTAAACCATTACCATCTGGAAGATTCATATCAATGATGGCGATATCAAAAGGTTTTTCAGGAGACATAAAGCTGCGAGCTTCATCTAGACGTTGAGCGGTTACAACTTGGTAGCCTTTGCGATCGAGTAAGCGAAATAGGGCTGTTCTCAGGGTTGACTCATCGTCTAAAATAAGTACGCGTGTAGGCTTCATGAACCTTCCTTCCATGGTAAGTTCCGGTCGTTTTATACCAAATGACCTTTGTCTTAAGATTACCCTAATTTTTGACGGAGGTGTCAAAAAATCTGCATAGTTCAGACGATTTCAGGACCTTAGATGGTTAATTAAATAAATGAATTATTTAGCGGGGAATTTTGATTAAAAGTTGAATCCATTGAGCTTGCGGTTCCGAGATAACAAGTTGAAATCCTTGATCTAAAATACTCTTTTCTAAAGTGATCAGACTCAGATCATTAGTATTCAGTTTTAAATCGTGTGGGCCCAAATTAGCGGCAAGACTTAAATAAGAACTGATTTGGTCTTGGGAAATTTTAACCTCGACTAGGCCGTTGAAGCTGGGTTTGCTTTGACGTCTGAACTTAAGTTTGTACAGAAAGAATTGAAAAGCTAAGTGGATGATGTTTCTAAAATGCAACACGGAAACCGCGTGTGGTACTGGTGTTGCGGGTTCTTGGAAAGAAACCATCAGATGTTCTTTCTTTAACTGCATCTGTAAAAGATCAAGGTTTTTGCGAAAGACTTCGGCTAAATTTACTGTCTCTAATTTAATAGGATCATCTTTGCGTGAAAAGAACAGAAGATCTTCGATATGTTTTTTCATGCGGTTGGCTGCATCCATCAAAAACTGTAAGTCACTTTGAAAAGGATGATCTGCAGGTAATTCCATTTTCATAATCTGTAGATACGAAATAATTCCACCGAGCGGATTATTTAACTCGTGGGCGATAGAGCTTGAAATAAGGCCTAACTCAGAAAGACGTGCGGTCTGCTGGAACTTACTTTCCAGCGCTTTTTGTTCCGAGATATCTTCGTACATGTGAATCCAATAGTTTCGTTCACTGTCTAACAAATTGTTGAATTTACTGGATTGTACCGCGTAAGTGCGCACATCGTGCTGCACTTCAAAGCGCGAACCTAACTGGCAACCGGCACATGGTTTATTGCGTCCAAATAACAACTGGTAACATTTATCCGAATCTGTACTGGCTTTCTTTTCCGCCGCCAGATTGGCTTGTGAAACAGTGTAATCGCTATTGATAATAATAATAGGGTAAGGTGACGAGTGAAAGGCTAAGTCAAACAGACGCTCGTTCTGCTGCAGCGACAGTAAATTGTTGTAGCGATTCAAATTGATCTCAAGAGCTTCGGCGAGTTTGTCGAAATAGTTCAAATCTTGTTTTTTAAAAGCCCGTCGGTCTTTTTTATAAAAATACAAAGTATAAGAGTCTTCGCCAATGGTCAGTTGGTTGTTATAGCAATGGGATTCTTGCGATTTATCTAAATCTATTTCGAAGGCCGCCACTTGTTCTTCCGGCACAATCTTAAGCCAAGACACCATATCGAAACCAATTAACAGTTTATTCAAGGCGACTTCAGCTTCCTGTAGGCTTTTGACCTCTGTCGTTGCGAATAGTGATTTTCGTAGTACTTCTACACGCGTGGTGATTTCTGAAATTTGTCGGCGACTTTCTTGAAGATTTTTTGACTCTTCTTTTAGTTTTCGCTGCAATTCGTTTTTAATAATTTCGTATTGTTGATTCAGTTCGCTTGATAAATTCAGATAGACTTCTTCTTGTTCTTTCTGTGAGATATCTTGCCAAATTTGATGAAGAATAGAGGGCTGCAAATCTTCAATATAAAGGTACTGATCACTTTTGGCCTGACTCAGGACACGCGCAGGAAGCGAGCTGCCTTTTTCTAGAAGCAATAGCGTCTTTTTAAATTCGCGATTCTTCTTATTGGATAAAGCGCTGAGTTGATCAGCAGCTAACTCTAATCGGCTGTCATAAACTAAAATATGTACGTCAAATGTGTGTGAAGTTAGATCTTCTGCAGAAAGAACCACGGGGTCATGCTCGGCCAAATTCAGAATCAAATTTTGATCTGCTGACAGAATAGCGAGCTGTGATTTTATAATTGGCATGTCGGGATCAACTCAGAATGATGATGGATGTGGTAGTGAGGAGGTCTTGGAAGCTGCTCAACAGTTCCGCGACTTTCGCCAAACTCAAAATAGCACGCGATGGCTCCAACTTGTAATGCATCCGAAATTTCTGAAAGAATAGAGTTGCCTACACATAGAAGCGACTCTGGTGGAATAGAGAGATTCTGAACAATATCTAAAAAAACATCTTTTTTGCGTTTTTTAGAAATACTGTCGACGATATAAATTTTTTGAAAATCAGACTGGATGCCCAAAGCCTGAGCTTTCTGTAATTGCGCCTTTTCTGTGCCCGCCGTAACCAAGAATAGAGGGTACTTTCCCTTGAGGTAATCTAGGTTTTGTCTGGCCCCTTCCATCAAAGGCAGCTTTTGCGGAATTTCAGGATGATAGAAAAGGCGGATGGTTTCAGGTAGATGAGCTAGCGTCTGTTCTGTGCCATGCTCGGTGGCTAACTTTTCGAAAACATCGCGATGGGACATGCTTTGAATCAGCTGTAGGCGCATTTCTTCGCACTGGTCTACCGAAAGGTTGAGTCCATTCTTAATCAAGTGATTGAATGCATCCAGTGTGGCCTTTGGGGCTAAAAGGCCCGAGGTGTCCAAAAGGGTGTCATCAAGATCAAGAGCGATAGCTTTTATCATGTTTTTAGTGTGCCGCTAAAGTCACAATTTGACCAGACTTAAAAAGAAAACAACTGACGAAAAACCTCTAGTTTGATTACTATCAGAGCATGGAATTTACAGCTATTATACTTGCAGGCGGGCAAGGCACCCGTATGAAGAGTCCTTTGCCAAAAGTTTTACATCCAGTTGCTGGTCAGCCGATGATTGCCCGTGTGATCGGTACTTGTCGTCAAGCAGGGATCACACAAGTGCGTGTTGTTGTGGGGCACGGACAGAGTTTGGTTAAAACTGTTTTAGAACCTCTGAATGTTTCAACACATGTCCAAGAGCAACAATTGGGAACAGCAAATGCTGTGCAATCTGCAAATCTGGAATCATTAGAAACAGACGTCATCATTATGAATGGTGATCACCCTTTGATTACAGATCAGGATTTGAAAAATTTTATTTCTGATTTCAAAGAACAACAATTGGACTTAGCTGTTATCACTGTCGAGCTAGACAATCCTGCAGAGTTTGGACGTATCGTTAGAAAGCACGATCAGTTGGTTTCTATTGTGGAAGCGAAAGACGCCTCTATGGAAACTCTGAAAATTCGTGAAGTGAATACGGGTATCTATTTAGCAAAAGCTTCAGTTCTGAAAAAATATATTCCATTGATTAAAAATAACAATTCGAAGAAAGAATTCTACCTAACTGACTTGATCGACCTAGCACTGACGGATCGCCTAAAAGTACAAGCGCTATTAAGCAAAAATACTGATGTGGCTCATGGTGTGAACAATCAAGCGGAGCTAGCAGAGGCTACAAAAAAAGTTTTCCAAAGTAAGACTAAAAAATTGATGGAAAACGGAGTGATCTTTATTGATCCGCAAGCGACTCATGTTGAAGAAGGTGTGATCATCGGCGCTGGTAGTGTGATCTACCCCGGTGCTTTTATTCGTGGAAAAACAGCTATCGGCGCCTTTACTGTGATTGAACCAAATTGTTTTATTTCAGATTCAATCATTGGCGACAGTGTTCACATGAAAGCGGGCAGTTACATTGAACAAGTCATCATCAAGAACAAAGCAAGTGTTGGTCCTTACGCACGCTTACGTCCTGAAACCACTATTGGTGAATCAGCTCATGTGGGTAACTTTGTTGAAATGAAAAAAGTAAATTTCGGCAATAAGTCTAAAGCAGGGCATTTAACTTACTTAGGTGATGCTGAGATTGGCGAAGATGTAAACATCGGCTGTGGCACAATCACCTGCAACTACGCAGCTGATAAAAAGAAATATAAAACAGTTATCGGTGATCGTGTGTTTGTGGGAAGTGATACTCAGTTGGTCGCACCTGTAACAGTTGAAAGTGATTCGTTAATTGCGTCGGGTACGACAGTTACGAAAAATGTTCCGGCGGGAGCACTGGCTCTGTCTAGATCTCCGCAAGTGAACAAAGAAGGTTACGCTAAAAAATTTCAAAAAAAATCGGAGTCTTAATTTATGTGTGGAATCGTAGGTTACTTAGGGCCGCAAGATCCTAAAAATATTATTGTTGAAGGTCTAAAAAAATTAGAATATCGCGGTTACGACAGCGCGGGAGTAGCTATCTTGAATGATGGCAAAACAAAACGAGTTCGCGCCGAAGGTAAATTAAAAAATCTAGAAGAAAAACTAGCTGGCGAAAAATTCAATGGACATCTAGGTATTGGACACACACGTTGGGCGACTCATGGTGCGGCGGTGGAAAGAAATGCGCATCCTCACCAAGTGGGTGAAATCAGTATTGTCCATAATGGTATCATCGAAAACTACCTTGAGATCAAACAAGAGCTTTTATCACGTGGTGCTGACATCAGCTCCGATACAGATTCTGAATTAGTGGCTCACTTGATCAATGAAGAAATTAAAAAAACACAAAACCTTTTGCAAGCGGTACAGACAACCTTGTCAAAATTGATCGGTGCGTTCTCGGTTGTGGTGATGTGGGAAAAATCTCCGGATGAGTTAGTAGCTTTTAAAGATGGTCCACCATTAATCGTGGGACTTAATGCTGATAAAAATGAATACTTTGTTGTCAGTGACGTGCAAGCGGCTCTTCAGCACACGAAAGACTATGTCTATCTTGAAGATCGCGAAGTGGTTCATATCCAAAATAAAGATGTGAAGTACTATTCTGCCTTAGGAGCTCCGCTAAAAAAACAAGTGGTCACATTGGATTGGAACCCTGAACAGATCGAGAAGATGGGTTTCAAACACTTCATGTTAAAAGAAATCTACGAGCAGCCGCGTGCAGTGGCGATGGCGATTCAGCCACACATAGATACTGATAAACATGAAGTAAACTTAAAGAACTTGGGTTTCGATAAGCCAGTAGATGAAGTTTTTAAATCTATCGAGCGTATTATTTTCGTGGCATGTGGTACCAGTTTCTATGCCGGAAATGTGGCTCAGTACTTGATCGAACAAGTGAGTGGTATTCCTGTACAAGTGGATATTGCCAGTGAGTTCCGCTACCGTAAGCCGATTATCCCTAAAAATACTTTAGTGATCACGATTTCACAAAGTGGTGAAACAGCTGATACCTTAGCCGCTATTCGTATGGCGAAAGAAAAAGGCGCGCTGACTTTAAGTATTACAAATGTTCAGCGCTCTTCAATTGACCGCGAGGCGCACGGGCATCTTTACATGAACTCAGGTGTGGAAGTCGGTGTGGCGAGTACGAAAGCGTTTACTAGCACCTTGGCTTTAGCCAACTTATTAGCTTTGCAAATTGCAAAAGCTCGCGGAACTTTAAGCCGCGCTCAAGAGCAAGAGTATGTGAAAAGTCTTTTAGCCATTCCAAGTCAGATCGAAGTGGTTTTGGCCTTCGATAAGTATTTCTCTGAGGCTTCTAAGAAGTTACAGGATTTCAAAGGGTTCTTATATCTTGGCCGTGGTGTTAGCTATCCGATTGCCCTTGAGGGCGCTTTAAAACTGAAAGAATTAGCCTATATGCACGCAGAAGGTTATGCCGCAGGGGAAATGAAGCATGGGCCTTTAGCGTTGATTGATGCCCGTATGGCGATTGTTGTGGTGGCGCCAACAGATGAGTTGATTGAAAAGACGATCAGTAATTTACAGGAAGCTAAGGCTCGCGGCGGAAAGATTATCTCAATCGGTACAGATGAAAATCCATCGTTGAAATCTATGAGTGAGTACTATCTTTCGATTCCGGCAACAAGCTGGATGACAAGTCCACTTCTATCAGTGGTGCCATTGCAGCTAATGGCATATCACTTAGCCGACAGTTTAGGTTATGACGTGGATCAACCACGTAACTTGGCGAAGTCAGTAACAGTTGAGTAGTTATTTTATTAGAAGTTGCCGGTTTGTGATTACAGGCCGGCGATAGTTGTTTCCACACTGAATGTGGTGTTCAGAATTTTATAATATCTAAAAACATTATCGACAAAATCGACAGTCTCATTTCCACGGGCCATGCCGTAGCGTAGATCTAAGGCGTAAGTTTCGTCTTCTAGGAAAGGTAAAACTTCTTTTAGATCATTCCATTGGTAAGGATTCTTTTTAAGCTTGGCTGCTAGGCGGTGGGCGTCTCGTAAATGTCCCCAGCCGATATTGTAAGCGGCTAGAGCCTGTGTCCAGCGCTGGTGTGGTTTTAGCTTCTTAGAGGTCTTCCCATAGAGGTATTGAAGATAATAGGCACCACCACGGATGCTTTCATAAGGGTCTTCACGGTCCGATATACCAACGTGGAGGGCTGTTTGTAGGGTTAACTGCATCAGGCCTTTAACGCCCGTATAGCTGACGGCTTTTTCATCCCACTTCGACTCTTGGTAAGCCACTGCGGCTAACAGAGTCCACGGCACGTTATATTTTTGAGAGTACTTTTTAAAGATCTTTTTATAACTAGGCAGACGATCCAAGGTGTGATCTTGGAACTTCCTAAATTCATAGGCATTCATATGCCCATCCCGAACAAATACAGGACGAAACATAGACTCTGAAGTCTTTTCCGGCGTGCCAGAAACTGAAGATGATAAAAGTGCTAAAAAAAGCACCAGTGCTGTCTTTTTCCTCATGGCTGGAGTTTCTGTAGTATAGGCTTTTGTCTGGGTCATTAAAAAAGGGACGGCTTTTTTTTGTACTCGAATATAGCGGCTATCGAAGTGTAAAATTCTGCGTAGCGTGAAATTTTTTTCAAGACAAAGGTCCAAAATCTGAACATCATTTAGTAGTGCCATTTTGGTTAAGAGTGGCGCGCAGACTGCATTTCGGAGGGGGAATAGATGAGCGGTTGGATCGAAGTTGTAGCGGGTTCTATGTACAGTGGAAAAACAGAAGAGCTGATCAGACGTGTGCGTCGCGCTCAATACGCTAAATTAAAAGTACAAGTTTTTAAACCTATTATCGATCAGCGCTATCACCAAACGAATGTGACATCTCATAATCAAAACCAAGTGGAAGCCACTCCTTTGGCGAATATCCATGATGTTTGGGATCATTTGGCAGATGACACGAAAGTTGTCGCTTTTGACGAAGGACAATTCTTCACAATGGAGCTTGTACCTGTTTGCCGTGACTTAGCGGCGCGTGGAGTGCGTGTGATCATCTCGGGATTGGATATGGACTGGAAAGGTCAACCCTTTGAGCCCATTCCAACATTGATGGCGATTGCAGAAGATGTGACAAAACATCGTGCGATTTGCACTAAGTGTGGTGAGCTAGCCACCTACACACAAAAAATTGGTGGTTCTGCAGACTCACAAATTGAAGTGGGATCACAACAGTTCTATGAAGCCCGTTGCCGTCTTCACTTCAGACCTGTGGTCGAAGCGTTAGATGAGTCATCTCGCGCTGAAATGACTTTGACTATCTAATTGATTTACTTGGTTTTACTTGGTGGTTGCGTGATAGATGCGGATATCTTCGATGATATCCGCCACACGCTGACTGTTCACATCAGAAATCTGTGCAAATTCAATTCCTAAAAGAGGATTCGCATTGGGGCGAACTAATACAAATCTCACGATGGCCGAGGTGCTCACTTCGCCGCGTTTATAGATTTGGAATTTGATATGAATAATGTCATCGCGTTTGTAAGAGCAAACGCCTTCAAGCATCTCAAAGCGGATACCTGATAACGAGATATCATGCACTAGGCATTTAAAAGAGGTGCCCTTGATTTGTAAGTTCACAATCGAAGCGGTCTGATTCCATTTTTTAGGAATCATAAAGCGAGGCTCTTTACGTCTTTTAAGCTGAATCACTTTCGACGACATATCGAAATAGTAGCGATTCAGGTGTGACTTCAATGCGGTCTTAACAAAGTAAACTTCGGTTCCGATGTTGAACTTAAATGAAATCTCGCGATTTTCAGGCAGTTGAATTTTTGAAGTTTCCGCATCCAAAATAGCGCGCTTATCGAGGAAGTTAGCAATGCTGACTTTTTGCGGAGTGGGAAACTCATCAATCTTGAAGACAAAAGGGGATTGCTGGCTGTGAGCTTCTCGTAAAGCCGCCAGAGATTCTGATTCCCCAAGCTCATTTAAAAATTCGCTAATTCCACCTGATGCATTCGATGACATATCTCAGATATTATAATCAGTTAGACCAAGACCGCAAAGCTTCTTGTGCTAAACGAACTTGTTGCGTCTTTTTTTCTTTTTTGTCTTTAATCGAGTCAGCTAACGGGGGCAGCAGTCCAAAGTTGATATTGGTCGGCTGAAAGTTTTTTTCTCGAAATGGATCAGTTATGGCTTCTAACAGCGATCCCATAGCACTGGTGCGCGGTGGCGGACTGAAGCTTTGGTCCTGTAACTTTTGACGCAGGAAGCGAGCCACTAACAGACCGATACAAGTGGATTCAAAATAACCTTCGACGCCAGTGATTTGACCTGCAAAAAACAACCAAGGGTCATTCTTACTCGAAAGATCACGATTCAATCGCTTCGGGGAATTAATATACATATTGCGATGGATGCTACCGAGTTTTAGGAACTCCGCATTTTCAAGACCTGGAATCATACGGAAGATACGTGTTTGTTCGCCGTAAGCCATTCGGGTTTGAAATCCCACGATGTTATAGGCGGTGCCCTCTTTATTGTCCTGACGTAATTGAACAGCGGCAAATGGATAGCGTCCTGTCTTTGGATTAGTAAGTCCCACAGGCTTCATGGGACCGAAGCGTAGGGTTTGATCTCCGCGATCAATCATGGCCTCGATGGGCATACAGCCTTCAAAGAACTCGGTGCTTTCGAAATGCTTCGGTTCAATTTTTCGCGCCGCTTTGATTTCGTTAATGAAATTGAAGTACTGTTCTTTATCAAGGGGACAATTGTAGTAATCAGGAGTCCCTTTATCGTAACGATCGGCCTTCCACGCAATATCTGTGTTGATCGAGTCTGCATCAATGATTGGGGCAATGGCATCGAAGAAGTAAAGAAACTCATCCCCGAAGTGTTGTTGTAAACTGGCAGCTAAGCCCTCGTCAGTTAATGGACCGGTGGCAATAACAGCAGGGCGCGGAATTTGATCTAGCGAAGTTACGACATCTCGTTTGACTGTAATTTTAGGATGACTATTGACGAGCTCTGTAACTTTTGCGGCAAAGCGTTCGCGGTCAATTCCCAGAGCTTGCCCTGCGGGAACGGCGAATTCTTTAGCTGCCTTTAAGATGAATGATCCGAGGTGTTCTGCTTCCCACTTCAACTGACCTGGTGCTGAAACTTCAGAAAGGCTACCGAACGAGTTCGAGCAGACGAGCTCAGCAAAATGATCTGTCTTATGGGCCGGTGTATTTTTTACTCCGCGCATTTCATAAAGAACCACGTCAAAGCCAAACTGAGCTAACTGTAAAGCACATTCGCTGCCAGCCAGGCCGGCTCCAACCACTGTAATGTTTTTAGACGTAGATTCAGATATCATCGGGTTATCAGTAGACTTTATTAATGAAAAAAGCAAGGCTTTGTGGTACTTGTAGGTATGTCTTCCGAACAGGATTTTAAATCTAAATTCAATACCAGCGCTGAAGTGCTACACAAGCTCTTAGAGGATAAAGCTGGGCCTGTTTCGGATCAATACTTGCGCTGGAAGTTGTGGCTAAGCTGGAAGGATGTGGTGGGTCCCACTGTATCTGAACATGCAGAGCCGATTTCGTATCACCAAGGTGTCCTGTGGCTGTGGGTGCGTAACTCCGTATGGATGCAGCAGATGAGCTTCATGCTAGAGCCAATTAAACACTCGGTAAATCAGAAGTTTCGTGCGGGTTTTGTTAAAGAAGTGCGATTGACTTTGGATCGTAAAATGACGCCATCAACGAATGACGAAAAGTTCAAAACCAATCTGAAAAAATTTATTAAGTAATATATTAAGTAATAATAAAACTACTCTTCAACGGATGATTTTAAGATGCTGCGGACTTGCTGACTTTTTTGTCCAGCTCCTAGAATGCTCTTAATTCTTTCGTGTACAGAATTGTCATTGATCAAGGCGCCTAAAGTGCCTTCACCACGATCGACTTTATCTAAGATTTTTTCTAGTTTAGCAGCCGAGCGATCTAGACTTCCAGATTTAACAGTTTTGTTCAGTTGCTCTGTCAATTGCACAAGATTAGCAGACGCCTTTTCTAAGTTATTTGTAACGTGACCGACCTTGTTGTTTTCAGCAAGTGCGTGAGTGATTGTCTTTAAGTCTTTGAGGATATCAAAGATATGTTCACTTTCATTTCCACGTTTTGAGATCACCGACAAAATATCATTGCCGTAGTCGGCAACAAGTTCTGAGTCATTGGTTACGAACTCTTCACTACTTCCCGGTGTAACGTACAGATATTTATCTCCTAAAGCTCCTTGCGTTCTGATTTCTACACGGCTGTCTGTGCGTAATTTGCTACGGAAAGAACTGTCAATAACAGAGGTGACACGCACCAAATTGCGATTTTCATCAAAAGCAATATTTTCTACGTTGCCAATTTTTACTCCGGCTAAAGAAACAACAGCTCCTTTATTGAGGCCTTGAACAGAGTCAAAATAGCTTTGTACTTCAATAACTTCTTGAAAAAGTGAACTGTTAGAACCGATTGTGAAAACGGTTACCAGTAAAATCATGATACCAGCAAATAGAAAGGCTCCGACTTTGATTTGTGTCATAAGATATTTCCTTCGATGAATTGATGAATCAAACTGTCAGTTCGGTTTTTTAACTGATCAATTGTACCTTGCTCTTTAATCACTTTATCTTTCAAGAAAGCGAACTTGTCACAGACAGCCAACGCCGTTGGCATATCGTGAGTTACAAGGATGGATGTTACACCTTTAGTTTTTAAATTCAGGATAAGCTCCTGAATGCGTTTTGTATTGTAAGGATCTAAGCCAGCTGTGGGTTCATCATACAGAAGAACTTCTGGCTCTAGCATCATAGCGCGCGCTAACCCTACGCGCTTTTGCATTCCACCTGAAAGCTCATTGGGATACAGGGATTCTGTTCCCGCAAGACCGAAATCAGCCAACTGATTGGCAATGCGCTGTTTGATTTCCTCTTTGGACATTTTCGTGTGTTCAGCTAGAGGATAAGAAAGATTTTGAAAAACGGTCATTGAATCGAATAGGGCGCCGCCTTGAAAAGCATAGGCGACTTTTTTACGTAGTCGAAGCCACTGCGACTCATTGAATTTTGTGATTTCTTCTCCGTTGATGGCGATACTACCTGAGTTAGGTATTTCAAGTCCGATCAAACTGCGTAGTAAAACAGATTTCCCAGTTCCAGAGCCGCCGACAAGGCCAAGGCATTCACCTTTTCGGACGTAAAAACTCACGCCGTCATGGACGACTTTGGGACCAAAGGATTTACGAAAGTCTTTTACTTCAATTACAGCCATTTTTCTAATATCCAGAATAGTTTAGCTAAGAAGAAGTCACCCAATAAGATCAATAAAGAAGAGGTCACCACGGCTTTACGAGTCGCCATTCCTACTTCTTGAGTACCATTCTTCACATTGAGTCCGAAATAACAGGAAGGAACCGCGATAAATAAAGCAAAGAAGAATGTCTTTCCGAAACCAGAAAGGTAGTCACGAATATTGGCTGTATCTAAGATACGACGATAATAAAACTGAGGATCTAATCCTAATTCAGAGACACCGATCAGCCATCCACCGGCATTACCGATAACATTGGCCATAGCCGCTAAAAGCGGAAGAATAATTAAGCAGGCTAAGATACGGGGAAGGACAATCTTTTTTATCGGTGAGGTCCCTAAGGCGCGAATAGCATCAATTTGTTGTGTGACCACCATAGATCCAATTTCACTGGCCATACCGGCTCCCACGCGGGCTGCTAGCATCAGGCTGGTGAACATCGGACCAATTTCGCGAAAAATAGTCGAAGCCACAAGGCGGGGAACATAGGGTTTGCCACCAAACTTTTCCAGACCGAAACCAAACTGCAAAGCCATCACCATCCCAATAGTCCCTGAAGTCACTAATATAAGAGGAAATGAGCGGACACCGATTTGATAAATTTGTTCAACTAAGAGATTGCCATAGAAAGGGCGCTTAAACCCTTCACGTATACAATCGCGCATTAAAA
Organism: Pseudobdellovibrio exovorus JSS; assembly: GCF_000348725.1. NCBI lineage: Bacteria > Pseudomonadati > Bdellovibrionota > Bdellovibrionia > Bdellovibrionales > Pseudobdellovibrionaceae > Pseudobdellovibrio > Pseudobdellovibrio exovorus. Next base: position 2,194,045 of record NC_020813.1, on the reverse strand, counting down.
GAGTGATTCCGCCTAAGAAATAAAGCTGCTCTTCGATCCAGTCTTTAAGGGGCAAGGCGGTCTGTCTGATCATTTAAAACTCAAATTATTTAAAAACTGCTCGAAAGAGGCACGATCGGCTTCAAGAGTTCCTTTTTTTCCAGATAAAGAACTGACGTAACCACAAGATTTTTTTCTGAATGATACAGATCGAACTTCGATTGGATAGCCATCTAATTGTGCGTTCACTACTTTTAATAAAGAGGGGCGATCTTGGATCGTGATATTTTCTTCAGAGATGATTTGAGGGCTTTCTAAGCTGCTTTCAATAAGTTGATGTAATGACGAAAGTGTTGCCGGAGAGTTTTCATTACAGTCAGATACGATAGAAATAACATTGCCTGATTGACTGCTTTTCCAAGAAGGAAAAACAGAGGTGCGTGTTCTTGTAAAAGGAGACGACGGATCTTTTAAAGTGATCTCAGAACTAAAAGTCGGCGGCTTGTCCTTTAATATAGAAGAAACACAAGACACAAATAGAAATGGCATGAACACAATAAGAATGGTGGCAACAAGTTGTTTTTGCATGATGTTTTTTAAGTATGTCGGGACTTATTAACTCAGTCGAGTCTAGTTCAAATTAAACTGAGGACACTGGACTCGACTGTCATTGATTTGGCTGGACGAGCCAAAAAAGTTGGATTTTTTTTCCTAGCCTAAAAAATAAAGGCATCTGAGCCTCGATATTTTCTGGCACTTGAAATGCTTTTTGAATACTCCGATGAAAAAGATCTTTTTTTTAGCAGTCTGTTTTTTATTGGTTGATGTCTCTGAGTCTAGTGCTTCTAACGTAAAAGGAGCCGTTAACTTTGAAGGTGAAACTTTAAGCTTTGAGCTTTCTGGTCAGCAAAGTTGGGACTATGATTTAAAACGTGTAAAATCTAAGGGACAAACTAAAGTCCAGCTAGAGGTCAAAAGTGCCGACCAGCAAGCCTTAGAGCAGATTCGTAACGTCAAAAATCCATTTGTTGAATCTATACAGATTGCGGAAAGCCCAGATAAGAAAAAATGGCTTGTTGAATTCATCTTAAAAAATGACCGCGTTGAAACTTTTGATTACTTAACAGATCAACCCTCTAAGTTAATAGTAGATTTCTATAAGTCAGAGGCTCCGATAGCAGCTCAGGAAGAAAAACCAAAGGCCACAGCGAAGACGGCAGCAACGACTAAGTCAGAAGCTACAGACAAAGCCGCAGATCGCCGCCCTGCTGACGTTGATATTTTAAGAATTGATGATCCAGCAGGAATCGAGACCTCTGTTTTAGCCAAAGCGGGATTATACGATGCGGGTGATGCGAAGTTTGCCCGTTTTGCGATGAAAGAATCGGAATATAATGAAGATGCGATTATCAAAAGTCGCAGCAACTACTATTTAAAGTTTCCAATTTTAGAGTCTGAATTTTCTTTTTGGAAGAAAATGAAAGAAAATCCACCGGTTTACGAAGTTCAGCCAGAAAAAACAGAAGAAAATAAACAGGCTAGGCTTCTGCGCACATTATTTAATAGAAAAAAATACTTAGTATTTTTACAGACAGCAGACTGGTTTGCTCAAAAATATCCACAATCGCGCTATCACGAAATGGTGGCCTTTATGAAAGGTGATGCCTTTGTCGAGTTGTGGAAAGAAGAACAAAATGATGCTTTTTACGAGCAAGCGCAAAATGCATATCGTGAAGCGCTAACACAGTATCCAGAGTCTCAATTGAGTGAGCGCACGTCGTTATTAACGGGAATGTTAGCTATTGATAAAGCTGATTATATGTCAGCGATTAGACGATTGAATTTGCATATCGAAAATAAAAAATATGCGAATAAAATTTCTAAATTGTACGCTCAGTTGGGGTTGTCTTATGGCTATTCTAGAATTAATAAGCTGCCAGATGCCTTAGCGGTACTGAACGAAGTTGAAAAAAACACAAAAGATAAATTAGTTTTAGCTGAAGTCGCTGTTAGACGCGGTGACTTTAACTTCTTTGGTAAGAAGTTTGATGAGGCCACAGGTGCTTACGATCAAGCGATCAAAAAGCATCCGCTCGTTTCACAGTTATTTCCAAGTGCATATTTTAATAAAATGGAAGCGCAATTTTGGAAGGAAAAGTATCGCGAATCTCATCAGTCAGCTTTGGATTTTGCCCAAAATTTCCCAACACATGATTTTGCTCCGTATGCTTTAACTCGTGTCGGTGAGCTTTTAGACATTATGGGGGCAGAACAGACAAAATCTGTGGGTGCTTATTTAGAAACTCACTTCCGCTATGGTGATAGCCCTAAAACTATCGTAGCAAGATTGCATCTATTAAGTACCAAGATGAAGTCTATGAAGAATGAAGAGCTAGAACCTACATTGAAAAAAATGGATGAGCTAGCTGAAAAAAGTGATTTACCTAATATCGATCAATTTAAAGTGGTTATGGTGGCGGATGGTTTTGCCAGAAGACAGAACTACTTAAAAGCTATTGATATTTTGTCAAAATTCTATCAGCAGAATCCCAACAGACCAGATGTTAAACAAGTTACGAACAGAATTGCTAAAAACATCAGTGATGAAATCAAGCAGTTGGCAGATAACCAACAGTTTCACTCGCTGTTAAAGACATACAGACAATATGCAGATACATGGCTAAAAACTCATAGCCGCATTGATACCGATTATTTCTTAGGTTTAGCGTATGACAGCGCTGGAGCCTACGAAGTGGCTTTAGAAAAGTATCGCAAAGTTTTAGGAAACTTAAATCAAATTTCAGGTAAACCGGAAGAGAAAGTGGCCCGCGTAAATCAATATTTGCCATCTTTTGATAGCCTTTATTTGAAGTTAGCGAATGGAAGCTACAACAATGTAGCCTACCAAGATGCGTATCACTTTTTAGATAAAATTCAGAATCCTTTAAAACTTTCTGAAAGCGAGCAAGTGGAGCGTGTGCAATTAGCATCGCATTTATATGAACAGCGTGGCGACAGTTCTACATCGGCTCGTTATCTGAAGGATTTATCAGGATTATGGCAAGGCAATGCCAGCTTAGCATTACCAGTGAATTTTAAACTGGCTGAAATGCAAGTGGGCAAAAGCGAGTTCAATGAAGCTATTGGTACATATGAAAAGTGTCGTACGGCTTTGTTAGCTGATGAAAATCCTCAGAAATCAGATTTAGTAAAATTGGCGAATGAGTACTCGCAATTGCTGATTTCCCAAGGAAAAAGTGCACAAGCTATTGATATGCTCTCTTCGCTTTTGAAAAAGCACGGGGCGAAATACGGCATGAATCAAGAGCGTTATTTACTCGGTGATTTGCATTTCAAAGCCGGTGAAATCAAAAAGGCTGAAAATGCATGGAGCTTTATCGAAGCGGATAAAGGCGGCGTTTGGAAACAATTAGCTGACGAGAAAATGAAGCAGGCGTCTTGGGATGTGGACTATAAAAAACATCTGAAACGTATTCCTGCAATGTCTCAATTCGGGGAGCAACAATAATGAAATATCAGTACGGCTCATTTGAAATTACAAGCCCAGTGATGCTCAATGTTCTGGAATCATTGCACGCTCAGTTGGACAAATCTTTTTTCATCATCGTTGGTCAAGATGGTTCTGGAAAAACCACGATGATGAATTATATAAACCGCGTAGCGTTTGGTAATGTGCAAGAGAATCTTTTTGATGAAGTGATGCCACCTGCAGGTTTGGATTCAGCTATTGTCGTGACGTCTAAAGAGATGGCCTATGATGTGATGAAGATGTTTGATCGCCAGAAAACGTGCGTGGTCGAGTTACCGAATTTAGAGGACAGAAAAGCTGATATTGTAGGCTTTGCGAACTTCTTCACTGAGGTTTTAGGGCTTATGAACAACAGTACAGCGGTTAAATTAACCGAAAAGGCAGCGGAAAAGCTCTTACAGTACAATTGGCCGGGGAACTTTCATGAGTTGGAGTCAACGCTGGAGAAAGCATTTTTTAACGCACTAAACGGAGTTGAAGCCAAATCGGTCGTTGAGCCAGAACACATCGAGCTGAACTTACAAACCAAAGAGCTGGAATTCACTATTGGACAAAAGCTGGATGAAATCGAACGTAAGTACATCTTGCAGACGCTTTACTTCGTACACCAAAATCGCACGCGCGCCGCTGAGATTTTGGGAATCTCTATCCGGACATTAAGAAATAAAATCAACCAATACAGAGAAGAGGGGTACTTATGAGCAGTAACCTATTTGATAAAACAACGGCCGCTCTAGCAACATCGTTGGCCATGAGGCAGATCCGTCACAATGTGACTGCTGCTAACATCGCCAATGCAGATACGCCGAATTATCACGCTAAAAAGGTCGACTTTGAAGATGCTTTGTCTCGCGCTCTGGACATGGATGGTAATAATTCTTTGACGACTTCTCACATGGATCACTATGCCGTCGGTGGAAAAATGGAAGTGACACCAGGAATTTATGAAAACCCAGATGTGGCGGTCAGCAATGACGGAAACACAGTGGATCGTGATAAAGAAATGGCAGCTTTGGCTGAAAACTCGATTATGTACAAAGCGGCTCTGCAGTTGATTAACAAAAAAATGGCAGCGATGAAATACGCCATCAGCGAAACGAAATAAGGAGTATAGGGAATGAGTGACTTTTTATCTGGTTTCAGAATCGGCTCAAGTGGTATGGCGGCTCAAAGAGCTCGTCAAAACACGATTTCGTCTAATATTGCCAACATCAATACAACGCGTACTCCTGAAGGGGGGCCGTATCGTCGTAAGGATGTGGTTTTCGAGGCCATGCCCGATGCTAAATCTTTTGGAGATATCATGGGTGTCAATGATCCGAAGGCAGACTTTAATCGAGTTCAGGTCACGGATATTGTTCACGACACGAAAGCGCCTATCTTGAAATATGAGCCAGGGCATCCAGATGCAAACGAGGAAGGCTATGTGGCTTACCCGAATATCAACATCATGGAAGAAATGACGAATATGATACAGGCTACGCGGGCTTACGAGGCTAACGTACAGGCCGTGCAGGCAACCAAAGATATGGCTTTAAGTGCACTGGAAATTGGTAGATAATTAAGAGTAAGAATCATTTGGTACATTTTTAAGAGGAGTATAGACCATGGACGGTTTAACAATCTCAAATGCAAACAGATTTCTAGAAACAGGAAGTCTGGATTCAAAATCAATCAAGATTGATTCAGCCCCTACAGCGGGAACATCTGGACCGTCTTTCGCAGACACTTTGAAAGAAGCTGTGGGCAATGTGAACCAATTGCACCTCGATGCAGATCGCAAAGCGCAAGAGTTAGCAACAGGTAAAACAGATGACATCGCGGGTGTCATGATTGCGACGGAAAAAGCGGACATCGCTTTAAGAACTATGGTTCAAGTCCGCAATAAAATTATCGATGCTTACCAAGAAATCATGAGAATGCAGGTGTAATGTGAATAAGTTCTTTGGCGGGATTGTTGGTCAATTTCAAGAGTTCTATAAATCGCTTGGTCCGACCAAGCGTATGGCTTTGGTTACATCGGTTTTCATCGGTATTATTGCTATTGGTGCAGTTGTATTTATGGCGTCAGGCAAAGACTACGCTGTATTGTTGACGAATGTCCCTCCAGAGCAAGTTCCAGTTATCATCGAGAAATTAAATTCAAAAAACATCCCGTATCAATTGCGTGATGATGGAAAAACAGTAACAGTCCCAAAAGACTTCTTACATGCAACTCAAATGCAGTTGATGTCAGAAGTGGGCTCATCAAAAATGGGCAGTATGGGACTTGAGATTTTTGATAAGCAAGAGTTCGGTGTGAACTCTTACACTCAAAAAATCAATTATCAACGTGCCCTACAAGGTGAGTTGATCCGTGCGATCAACACTCTTTCTGCAGTTAAGCAGTCAAAAGTTATCTTGGCTTTACCAGCAAAGAAAACAATGTTGGAAGAATCGGCTCCACCATCGGCTTCGGTGGTTGTTGAATTGCATGCAGGTAAAGAGTTATCTCAGGATCAAGTTCGCGGTATTCGTTATTTAGTGGCGAATGCAGTGGAAGGTATGGATGCTGAGCGTGTTACCATTTTAGATGATCGTGGAAAAATGATCAGTCGTGTATCTGAAGGTGTGACAGGTGCCTCTAGCGAAATCATGGAACACAAAGCTAGAGTCGAGCGTGATTTCGAAAGTCGTATCGAGTCGATTTTATCTAAGGTTGTCGGTCACGGCAAAGTCGTTGCTAAAGTGGATGCGACAGTGAATCACAAAGTGATCACTTCGGTTGAAGAAAGCGTTGATCCAGATCGTACAGCGATTCGCTCGCAGACGACACAGGAAGAGTCTTTAGACGGAGCGCGTACGAATCCAGTGGGTATTCCAGGTTCTCGTTCTAATATCCCTGGTGCTGAAGACGGCAGTGGACAAGTTGGCTTTAAGCAAGATGTAAAAAAAGAGCTTAAAACAGTAAACTACGATGTTCCTAAAACAGTAAAAAATATCAAAGAAGCTGCAGGTGCTGTTGAAAAAATCACAGTAGCTGTGTTGATTGATGGTGTTAATACGACTGTGACGAACGCTGACGGAACAAGCACAAACTCATGGGCTCCTCGCACAGCAGAAGAAATCGCTAAGTACGAATCACTAGTAAAAAATGCAGTGGGCTTTTCGCCTCAACGTGGTGACAGTGTTAAAATTGAGTCGATTCAGTTCCAAGTTGAAGACTTCAGTGATAGCGAAAGACTGTTAACAAATATCGAAAAGAAAAAATTAGTACAGTCTTTAATGAAATGGGGCTTACTTGGATTCTCGTTATTGTTATTCTTCTTCATGGTGGTACGTCCATTCATGCAATGGATAACCGATTCATTCACAGACTCTGTCGAAGAGATGTTACCAAGAACTTTAGAAGAGCTGGAAGAGCTTCACTCTGTGGATAATTCCCTTCCGGGCCTTTCTTCAGTGTTACCGATTTTACAAGAGTCGATAGACCCTGAAAAAGCAGAAAGTGAACTGTTGAAAGATAGAATTTTAGCCTTGATGCAAAAAGATGAAGAAAAAGCGTCAAGTGCTATCAATATGTGGGTTGCGAGGAAGGAATAGTTAATGAGAATCAGTCGCTTTGAAAACTTAGATTACGATCAATTACGTGGTGTGGATAAAGCTGCGATATTGGTGAATTATCTGGGTAAAGATGCCATTAAGGTGCTTTTTCAGAAGATGGAAGATGGCGATATTCGTAAGTTACTTCACTTGATGTCGAAGTTTAAAATTGTTCCTGTAAGTATTACTAAACGCGTTCTAGAAGAGTACTACGAGCTAGTAAGCGAGTCGGAAGAGTTCATTTTCTCTGAACAAATGGGCAGTAAAGAAAATATCGTAGATGCTTTGGGTGAAGAGCGTGCCCGTGGAATCTTGGGTGGTTTGAATATTAACTCAGGTTCTGGTCGTACATTAGAGTCATTAGAAATGGTGGATGCGAAATCACTGTCGACATTCTTAGTGAATGAGCATCCGCAAACTGTAGCTGTTATTTTAGCTCACTTAGAGCCAGAGAAAAAAGGTGAAGTTTTAAGAAGACTTCCTGAAAGTCTACAGGCAGAAGTGGTTCTAAGAATGGCGAACTTAGATAACGTGGATCCAGAGTTGATTTCAGAGATCGACAAAGTGTTAAAGAATCAATTGTCGAACAGCCATACTGTTGAGCAAGCTTCATTGGGTGGTGTACAGCCAGTGGCCGAAATGCTGAACGTTATGGATAAAAATACAGAGCAATCTATTATGTCTCGCCTAGAAGAGAAAGATCCTCTTTTAGCGGAAGAGATTCGTAAGTTGATGTTCGTATTTGAAGACATCGCGAAAATTGATGATCGTGGTATTCAAATTCTTCTTAAAGAAGTTCCAAATGATAAATTGTTGTTGGCTCTTAAAACAGCAAACGAAGATATTCGTGGAAAAATCTTCAAAAATATCTCGGCTCGTGCGGCAGAAATGTTGCGTGAGGACTTATCGAATATGGGACCTGCTCGTTTATCAGATGTTGAGTCCGCTCAGCAAGAGATCGTTAATGCGGCTCGTAGGTTAGAAGCTGAAGGTAAAATTATCATAGCACGTGGTGGTTCAGAAGATGCGATGGTCTAGTATAGTTAAAACAAATGATGAGGAAATCGAGCAATCGGACGTAACCGTAATGAGTTACGTTCCGAAGCAATTCGATCTACAAACTCCAGATTCTGCTTTGCAATACTTGCAGGAAAAAGCGCGTGGATCTGATTTCGTGATGAATGATGTTCTTCGTGTTTTAACTGGTGTTGAAGATATCGAACGTAAAACTGAAGAACAGACTATCGAATTAAAAGTTCTTGAAAAAGTTTCGGTCCTTCAAGAAGAAGCTTACCAAAAAGCCTATGAATTGGGTTTGGAAGAAGGACGCAAGCAAGCTGTCGGAGACACTTCGGCAGAGCTGCAACAAAAAAGTCAGATGTTAGATCAGTTGCTAGAAAACATGCAGCAGATCAAAGAAGAAATGGTTCGCCAAAATGAAGCTCATATCATGAAAATGATCTATGAAGTGGCGACTCGTTTAGCTTTTGACCATGTAAATGAAAATCAAGATTTAGTTCTAAAAGTTATCAAAAAATCAATTGAAGATGCCCAAGCTGACGAGAATGTGAATGTTCTGGTAGCTCCTGAACAATTGGCTTTCCTAGAACATGTTCAGCAATCAGCGGGACGTCAAAATGACTTTTTGAAAAAAATTAAATTTGTCGCGTCTGACAGTGTCTCTGTTGGTAGCTGTGTTGTCGAAACTAACTATGGTGTGATCGATTCTCGAATTGAAGAACGGGTCAGTAAATTATGGGCTGAATTAAAACAGGCCGTACCTAAGGTGAAATCGCCAATCGAGCCCTCATGATTATTAACTTTGATAAATATCAAAATTTAATTAACAACACTCACCTTACTAATGACAGTGGTAAGGTAACGGAAGTAACGGGCCTCATTATTAAAGGCTACATTCCAGGTGTAAGTGTCGGCAGTATCTGTGAAATTCAGACTGCGGCCTCTGATAAGCCGGTGTTGGCTGAGGTCGTAGGATTTCGTGATCGCCATGTCTTGATGATGAGTTTGGGAAGCCAACAGGGTATTTCCATGGGCTCAAAAATTACTCTTAGTAAATCTATAGCGACAGTTAAAGTCAGTGAAGAACTACTTGGACGTGTTGTTGATGGTATGGGAAAAGCGTTAGATAACGGCCCTGAAATCGAAATCACCAATGAAGTTTCTTTATATGGCGAAGTCGTTAATCCACTGATGCGGGCTCCAATTCGCGAGTCTTTAGATGTGGGCGTGCGCGCCATCAATGCGGCCATCACCGCAGGCCGCGGGCAGCGTGTGGCGATTATGGCCGGTTCAGGTGTGGGTAAGTCCGTTCTGATGGGAATGATGGCGAAACAGACCGAAGCCGATGTGAATGTGATCGCACTGATCGGCGAGCGGGGCCGCGAGGTCCGTGAATTTATTGAAAATGAATTGGGTGAAGAGGGTATGCGCAAAACAGTGGTTGTTTGCGTGACCAGTGATCAAAGTCCTCTATTACGTATGCGTGGAGCCTTTGTCGCAACAGCTATTGCTGAGTACTTTGCTCACACAGGCAAAAGCGTGTTGCTGGTGATGGATTCCGTAACTCGTTTTGCCATGGCCATGCGTGAAATCGGATTGAGTATCGGTGAGCCACCGAGCACAAAAGGTTATACACCTTCTGTATTTTCAACTTTACCAAAGCTTTTAGAGCGCGCCGGAAACTTTGAAGGTTCTGGTTCTATTACAGGTTTTTACACCACCCTTGTTGAGGGTGATGATATGAATGACCCTATCGGGGATGCAGTCCGCTCTATTGTGGACGGGCATATTGTTTTAAGCCGTGCTATTGCTCATAAAGGGCATTTCCCCGCGATTGACGTCTTACAAAGTGCAAGCCGTGTAATGAAAGCGGTGACAGACCCAGATCACGTGCGTATGGCGCAAAAACTACGCGAGATTCTAGCGACCTATCGTGATGCCGAGGATCTTATCAATGTGGGAGCCTATAAAGCTGGAGCTAACCCTAAGATCGATAAAGCGATTAAGCTCATTGACCCAATTAATGAGTTCTTACGTCAAAGAACAGAGGACCACTCGAATATGGAGCAGTGTATGCGTAAGCTGTCCCAAATCGTAGCTGGTGCCTAAGACCACAGAACAAGCTGAAGATAATACGGAAGCCAAAAGATGAAGAAGTTTAAGTTCACTTTAGAAAAAGTACTCAAACAGCGCCAAATCGCTGCGGACATGGCCCAGAAGGGCTTTGCCGAGGCACAGGCGGCTTATGACGAGGAAGTGGCTAAAAGGGACGAAATGGTTCATGTTAAAAATAGTTCGCTTGATCAAAGGGCGACTATGATCCAACAGGGCTCTGGTTGGGTTAATTCTGTTGAACAAATTAATGAATTTGTAATCGGGCAAGACTTAAGAATTAAAAACCAGAACCTACGTCTACTGGAATTCGAAAAATTGGTCGAGTTGAAACGTGAAATTTTGCGACAAGCCGTTTCTGAGGTTAAGATATTAGAGAAGCTTGAAGAAAAGCAGCGGGCTGAGCATAAAGCACAGACTGATCGCGAACAACAAGCGGATATGGATGAGTTAGCTGTATTGAGGTTTTCTAGGAAGGAAAATCTAATAAAAGGAAGTCATGAAGACGGGATATGATCAACACTTCAAAAAAATGAAACAGACGCCTCAGACGTCTGCTACTCAGGTAAAAACTAAGAGTTCATCTTCTGTGGCAAATAACAGAAGAAAGGAAAAGAAATCTTTTCCAGTGATGCCTCTTTTTAGTTTTATGTTGATTGCCGCTGCCGGATTATTGTTTTTAGAAAACTTTGACTCGGTTGAATCTTATTTTAAAAAAATTGAAATCAGTGTGGGCACAGCGCAGGCGAATGAAACGACAAATGCCCAGCCTGTCGAGGCGACTCCGGTTGTTCCTGCCGGAACAGTGGATAAAGTTCCGACTGTAGATGCGAAAAAAGTAGATGATACGGATTATCTATTTAAACTAGCAGAACGAAAAAAGCAGTTAGATCAACGTGAAGAAGAGTTGAATAAACTAGCTGAAAAAATCGAAAAACAAAAAGTAGAGATCGCTGAAAAATTGCAAAAGCTAGAAGAAACGCGTGCACGTATTTCGACGGCACTAGAAGAAAAAATTCGCGACGACGATACGAAAGTGGATACGCTGGTGCAAATGTACTCGAACATGAAACCGCAACAGGCGGCAAAAGTTTTCGAGACATTGGATGAAGATTTAGTTATCGAAATTTTAGGTCGCATGAAAAAGAAAAATGCGGCAGATATTTTAAATTTAATTGCTCCTGAGAAAGCTCAGGTGTTTGCAGAGCGCTATACGGGATATAGAGCTCCAGCAAGCAAGTAGCTGGATCGGTAAATGAGTAACAAGAACGGCAACAAGGAGGGAAATGCTCGATAAAATGATAGGTGTCAGCCCCCCACAAAAGGGAGAGGCTCTAGAAACCAAACTTGCAGAGAGCAAGCGGTTTCGTGATACTTCCGGTGGTGACTATCGAAAAGACTTCGAAAAAGCACTACAAGACAAACTAGATCGGCGATTGGAACAAAGAAAAGACGATCTGGCGGCGAAACGGGAAGAAGAACGAAGAAACGCAGCACAAAGGCAAGAAGGGTCAAGAGCTGAAAAGGATTCAGAAGGGCAAAATAAAAAGTCACTTGGGGGAACAAAAAAGAGAGTGACGGAAGATGAAGACAAGATAGTTTCAAATGTTATGGCCTCAATCGAGAATAATATTGAAACTCCAGAGTCGAAGATAGACGGACTGGCGAAGATCGAAGTTGGAATCACAGAAAATGCTCAATTAGCTGATCTACTAGCCAAGGCTTCATTGCCTGCGGCAGAGGGATCTGATGTTATGGCTCAGACCGTGTCTGCAGATGCAGAGCTGTCTTTAGCACAACTGTCAGACCAGATGCCGACGTTAGAGGGCGAAGTGGCCTCTTTGTCGCCAGAGCAAGCTTTAGAAGAAGCGGCTTTGCAACAGCAGGATAAAGCGTTGTCATCGAAGTTGGCGTCATCGTCTTCTTTACAAGCTGACTTAGAAGCGGCTGTGGATTTCACAGAGGGTTCTAAATCTCTTGTTTCAGAGGGGTTGAATGCGCAAGCTAAGCCTTTGAATGAGGTGCAAGCACAAGGGGCTCAGAAAGCGCAGCAATTCGAGCAAGATATTTTAAGTAAGCTTCAGCAAGATAAAACATTTAGTGTACCTCAGGCTCAAAGCAAAGGATTTTCAGAACAAAGTCAGTTCGAACAAAAAAGTTTCGAGCAGATGAAAGATCTAAGATCTGACCTGATGGGAAATAATGGATTACATCAAGCTGCAGGACAGTCTCATGGCGAATTTAAAACTCATTTGCAAGCGACAGCAAGCACTTCGACAGCAATGGCGAATGCTGATGTCAATGCCGATGTGGGTGACGCCAGCATCCGCGAAATTATGAATCAAGCACAGTTCTTGGTAAGACGCGGTGGTGGTGAAGTTAACGTGAAGATGACTCCTGAAGGTATGGGCGAGGTTCAGTTAAGAGTTCTTCTACAGAATGGAAAACTGAATGTTGAGATGCAAACTCAGACTCATGAAGCAAAAAAGCTTCTTGAAGAGAGTTTATCTGATCTAAAGTCGGGTCTAGCTGCTCAGCGTTTAAGTTTAGAACATGTTAAAATTGACACTGTAGGTGCGACAAATGCTGACAATACGGCTCAGAATCAGTCAAACTTAAATCAGGGTAACTCGCAACACCAAGCGCGTGAATTCTGGAATGATATGCAGCAAAACTCTCAGCAGGGTTTTTCTGGTAACTCATCTGGTAGCTCTTCAGGGCAACGTGAATGGTCAGGGTCATCTGTAGATCTTCAAGCTGGCAATCGTGCGCAATCCGCACAAGCTTTAAGAACTTATGGTGGAACTAAAGGCGCAACTCTGAACAGAGTGGCTTAAGTAATGGTTTAACAAAATAACCGAGGAGACAGAATGTCAACAATGGGAATGAAAGTCGGAACGAAAACTTGGAATGATCAGTCAACTGAAATGGTCAATCCAAAAGAAGTTCAGTCTTTAACTGATGAGCAGAAACAAAAAATTGGCTCTGAAGATTTAAGTGCATTGTTGAATCGCGCTGCCGATAAAAATTGGGTCGACAACTCTAAGCGAGTTGCAGGACACGGGAATGAAAAAATGGATAAAGATGCATTTTTCAAATTGATGTTAACTCAGTTGAAACATCAAGATCCGATGAACCCGCTTAAAAATCACGAGATGGCGGCGCAGTTGGCGCAATTCTCGAGCTTAGAGCAAATGACGAACATGAATACGACTCTTGGTAAGATCGAAGCACGTGGCTCACAGCCGCAGGATTTCCAAGCTTTAAACTTAATTGGAAAAACTGTTGCTGGTGACTCTTCACGAGTTGTTAGAACACAATTCGATAAAGAACACGATTTCAATTTCAATCTTGTACAAGATGCAGGCGATGTCAGTGTGAAATTATTTTCTGCGCAAGGTGAATTAGTTCGTGAGTTTAACATGACGAACTTAAAAGCCGGTGAAAATAAAATCACTTGGAATGGACAAAATGATAAAGGTGCTCCGCAAACTGCTGGTGAATATTTCTTCCAAGTAGATGCGAAAAATAATGTTGGAAATCGTATTCCTGTGCGTACTGAGTTCAAGGGAACGATCACTGGTATTAGCTTTTCGTCTGAAGGACCTGTACTTCAGGTGGGAAATCAGAGCATAAAAATGAAGGACGTAAGTCAGATTACAGACTCAAGTGCTAAGCAGAACGACCAGAATTTAAAAAACTCTACTAGCCTTGACTTGAAAAACACAGGTGATGCATCGCAAACTAATCTTACAGCAGAAGACACTTTATCAACGGTGCCCCGCTTCTCTCAGAAGGGCAACGTGATGACGGATGTAGCGATGGCACCAGAATTAATGGAACAGTTACAGAAGGAGATAAAGTAGCATGGAAAAGATGAAGTTGAATAATCCTGCCCTGATGAATGGGTTGGATAGAATACAGAATCTGATCCCGACCAAGCCGACGGAAATTAAAAAATCCGGTGGTGAAGGCGAAGTATCTTTTAAGGACACCTTCAAAGATGCTTTGAAAGAGGCGAACTCAGCGAATGAAACGGCAGCTCTGAAGACAGGTGCCGCGAAAGCAGACGGGCCTCAGCTTAAGTTTTCTAATCACGCTATCGAGCGGATGCAGTCGCGAGGGATTTCCTACTCGCCTCAGGATCTGACAAGATTGGGTGAAGCGGTTCAAAAGGCCGCGGCTAAGGGTTCGAAGGATACATTAGTGTTAATGGATCATTCAGCCTTGATCGTGAGTGTGAAGAACAACACGGTCGTGACGGTGATGGATAAGAATGCATTAAAAGAAAATGTGTTCACCAACATCGACAGCACTATAGTGATGTAGACTTGCATCTCTGTAGTTAGTTTTAAAAAAGAATATTAGGGCTGGTCCTCGTAGAGGGGGCCCTTCATAACAGTGTCAGCTAACGACAGGCTGACCTAACATGACATGGAGGTCATATGAGCGTTCTAGGATCAATGTGGACAGGTGTATCTGGTTTAAAAGCACAAGGCGAAGGCTTAAGTGTAGTAGCAGATAACATTGCCAACTCAGGCACAACAGGTTTCAAAGCATCTCGCGCAGAATTCACAGACATTATGTCTCGCAACTTAAAAGGTATCGATGGTGGTAACCAATTAGGTCGCGGTGTTCGCTTAGCTGCAGTAAACCCTATCCTTTTACAAGGTAACATTGATCATACAGATCGCGGTACTGACCTTGCTATCAGCGGTGATGGCTACTTCCAAGTTAAAGGAAGCCAAGGTGTTAACTATACTCGTGATGGTTCTTTCTTATTCGATAAATCAGGTCACTTAGTAACTCAAAGCGGTCAAAAAGTTCAAGGTTACATGGCTGATGAAAAAGGTAGAATTGAAAACCGTGTTGGCGATATCAAATTCCCTCGCGCGTTGATCAATGCTTCTGCGACTAAAGAAATCAATTTAGAATTAAACTTAGACTCTCGTGCGGTTGCTGATGCAAAAGTATTTGATGCTAATGATCCGTACAGAACTTCAGATTACGCTACAGCGGTAGAAATCTTTGACTCTCAAGGTAACAAACACGTAATGAACTTGTTCTTCAACAAAGGTCAAGATCGTACATGGACATTCCGCGGTTTAGTAGATGGTAAAGAAGTAGAAGGAACTCCACTTGGACAAGAAATGGCTCAAGTGATAGAAGGTCGTCTACAATTTACTGAAGATGGATTGTTACAATCTCAAGAAACAACGACATCTAACTTCAACTTTGCTGGTGGTGCACAACAAAACCAACAAATTAACTTAAGCTTCGGTGATGCTATTGCAACTGGTGGCCGCGGTGAAGGTACTAAGCAATACGGTAAAGAGTCAGATGTTATCCGTTGGGATCAAGATGGATACTCTGCTGGTACAGTAACTAGCTTAGCGTTCAATGATGACGGTGTTTTAACAGCTTCTTACACGAACGGTCAAATCTTGAGCCTAGGTCAAATCCTAGTAGCAAAATTTGAAAATCCAGAGAAATTATTCAAAACAGGTGGAAACATGTTTAAAGAATCAAGAGACTCTGGCAGCCCTTCAGTAGGTTCTCCAGGTTCATCTGGTCGCGGTACAATCATGGCGAAGTCTCTTGAAAGATCAACTGTGGATATCGCTTCTGAATTCGTGAATATGATCACGAGCCAAAGAGCCTTCCAAGCGAATGCTAAAACAGTTTCAACTTCTGATGAGTTGCTAGCTGAAGTCATTCAAATGAAAAGATAGTAAGAGCTAGTTAATTTAACTAGTTCAATAGCTCTAAAGATAACTCCATAATAAACAACATGTCGGAAAAGCCCACAGTTTTAAACTGTGGGCTTTTTTTTATTTCAGAGCAGAGTCGTTACAGCAGTGTAAAAAACAAATGTTGAAACAATATGGAGAGGCCACTCTGTATAGATAAATTAAAAAAAATTAATGAGTTGAAATTTAAGTCGGGCCCCCACTAAACTAATCAACATGAGGATTTTAGTAAGCGCTTTAACTGTATTGATCGCGACCATGACGCTTGAGGCTCGCACTCTCAATTGGAGTGATGCCATTCAGATGGCGAAGCAAAATAGTCTTGAATACCAATCAGCATTAAAAAATTATGAGTCAGTCAAAGAAGCTCAGACAGCAGGCATGAGTGGGTTTCTACCACGAGTGAGCGCTTCTATGGGGGCTTCACATGGACAAGTGATCGGTAGCCCAAGTACTCACGGCTATAGCGCTCAACTTTCAGTAAGCCAAAACCTGTTCGCAGGGTTTGCCGATATCAACTCGTATTATCTATCAAATACAAAAACTCAGCAAGCTAAGGCCAGCTTGGATTCGACGTTATCGCGTTTAAGCAGTGAACTGAAGCAGGCCTACGCTGAAGTGTATTACATGCAGGATTTTAAACGGCTGACGTCTGACATCTTAAGACGTCGTAAAGAAAACTATGAGAATGTAAAGCTACAGTACAACATGGGACGTGAAAATAAGGGTTCCCTCTTACTATCTGAGTCTTATGTTGAGATGGCGAGTTACGATGTGATGAGCGCCGAAAATAGCTCGGATCTTGCCCTTGATAACCTCAAACGTATTTTGGGTCTTCCGACATCTGAAGAGATCACGGTCGACAGCAATGTGCCACGGGGGAATGAAGACATTAAATCAGTGGACTTCGAACAAATAGCGAATCGTCACCCTGATGTTTTAACAGCTCAGTACGATGAAACGATGTCTTTGCATAGCCTTAAAATTACACGGGCTGATTTTTTACCGAAGCTGGACTTATCAGGCAGCTATGGTTATTCGGATAATAGGTTTTTTCCAGAAAAAGACTCGTGGTCTGTGGGACTGACTTTGTCGATTCCTTTATTTGATGGATTGCGAACCTATTCCAGTTATCGCTCGTCTTCGTCGACTTATGAAAGTAATAGATTGAGTGCGCGTAATGTATTTTTGAAAGTCTCAAGCGAGATCAAAAAGTCTTACTATGACTATATGCAAGCGCTACAAAAGGAAAAGATAGACCGAAATTTCGATAAGGCCGCTATTATGCGTGCTGAAGTTGCGCGTAATAAATATAAAAATGGTTTTATCAATTTCGAAGAGTGGGACATTGTTGAAACCGATCTTATCAACAGACAAAAAGAAAATTTATCAAGCGAACGCAATCGTATCATCAAGCAAGCACAGTGGGAGCAAGCTCAGGGTATTGGAGTCTTACATGAATAAGAAGTATGTTATTATTTCCCTTGTTTTAGCCATTCTGATCGCCGGTGGCGTGTGGTTTTTCTTTTTTAAAGCGAAACCAACGCAGTATCGCGAAGCCGAAATCAAAAAATCCGATATCGCATTAAAAATTTTAGCCACGGGTACAGTACAGCCCGAGAACCGCTTGCAAATTAAGTCTCCGCTAGCAGGCCGCGCCGAAAGTATCAATGTACGCGAAGGCCAAAAAGTTAAGAAAGGCGAAATCTTGGCATGGGTCAGCTCAACAGAGCGTGCTGTGCTATTAGACGGCGCGCGCGCTCAAGGTGAGGCGGAGGTCCGCAAATGGGAAGAGATCTATAAACCCACACCGATTATTGCTCCGCTGGCAGGAACGATTATTCTGCGCAGTATTGAACCAGGACAGACCTTTACTACTGCCGATGCTATTTTGGTGATGGCAGATCGTCTGACGATCCAAGCTCAGGTGGATGAAACGGATCTGGCGCAAATCTTTGTGAAGCAAAAAGCCGAAGTGGTTTTAGATGCTTACTTAAATAAACCTCTAGAGGCGGTGGTGAGTCACATTGCCTACGAAGCCAAGACAGTGAATAACGTCACCACTTACACTGTCTATGTGTTGCCACTGGAAGAAATTGATTTCTTACGAAGCGGTATGACAGCGAATGTGAACTTTATCGGAGAATCTAAGCAAGATATCACTGTTGTTCCCAATGCCTTTGTGAAATATGAAGCGGGACGGCCCTATGTTCTAGTGAAGACGGGGAAAGAGCCAGAAAATCGTCCCATTCGTCTTGGCATTACCGATGGAAAACAGACAGAGGTGCTGTCTGGCTTAAATGCCGGAGATATCGTTGTCGAAGCCATCGTGGCCGAGAAGAAAAATACCTCTAGTGGTGGGATTAGCTTTGGCGGTCCCCCTGGTGGCCGTAGAAGGTAAAGTATGATTGAACTACGTCAGATCAAAAAATCCTATGTGATGGGCGATTCAACCCTTGAGATTCTTAAGGGGATTGATTTGCGTATTGACGATGGTGAGTTTGTGGCGATCATGGGCCCGTCGGGTTCGGGTAAATCGACCTTGATGAATATACTGGGATTACTTGATGTACCCTCTGATGGTTCGTATAAGTTTAATGAAATTGAAACCGCACACATGAGCGAAGACGAATTGGCCATTGTTCGCCGTCGTGAAATTGGCTTTATCTTTCAACAGTTCAATCTGTTATCGCGGATGACCGCCGCTGAAAACGTGTCCCTTCCACTGCTGTATTCGAAGCAGGCGGTGGGATTTGAGCGAGCTCACAAACTTCTAACGGATGTCGGATTAGAGTCCCGCTTGGATCATAAACCCAATGAACTTTCGGGCGGTCAGCAACAGCGTGTGGCGATTGCACGTGCTTTGATTAACAATCCCCGCATGATTTTGGCCGATGAGCCTACGGGAAATCTAGATTCTAAAAGTGAAAAAGAAATCATGGAGATTCTAAAAAAGCTCAATGCTTCGGGAATTACTGTGGTTATCGTGACTCACGAAGAAGAAATCGGGCATCAAGCTAAGCGCCTGATTCGTATGCGTGATGGTCAAATTCTTTCAGATGAACGAATTGAAGATTATCAAAAGGCTGATAACAGTTCGTCGGGAGCATGGATTGAAACCAAAAACTCGATCAAGGATTTTTGGGTCTATTTCAATCAGGGCTTCAAAACACTATTAGCCAACAAGGTGCGCACAGTGCTTTCTATGCTCGGCGTTCTGATTGGTGTGGCGGCGGTTGTGACGATCTTAGCACTAGGCAAAGGAGCCGAGGCTCAGATCAAAGAAAATCTATCGTCCCTAGGGACTAATTTGTTGATGGTGCGTCCCGGAGTCACGCGGGTTGGGGGAATTGCTCAGTCCACAGGTGCGGCCAACCGGTTACTTTATAGTGATGCCGATGTGATTAAAGATAAAATTGAATCGGCCCATCGTGTTTCGGCTGTGGTCAGCACTCGGGCGCAAGTTACTTTTTCTGCTAAAAACTGGAATACCACTGTTCAGGGGAACTCGTCGGATTGGGCTGAAATGCACAGCTCGGTTCCGTTGGTGGGACGATTCTTTACCACAGATGAGGATGATCAACGGGCCCGCGTAGCTGTTATTGGGGCCACGGTTAAGAATGAACTTTTCGGTGATCAAAATGCACTTGGTGAAATGATTAAAATCAACAAGGTCATTTTTAATGTGATCGGAGTACTTCCGGCAAAAGGGGCTTCGGGCTGGCGTGATCAAGACGATATTATTTTAGTGCCACTGAAGACGGCGATGTTTCGCTTAATGGGAACAACCAGTGTCAGTTATATCGAAGTGGAAGTGGATAAACCTGAAAATATGGTACAGGCCCAAGATTCGATTGTGTCTGCCTTGAACACCGCCCATCGCATTCCCGATACGCGCGCAGAGCCTGCTTTTGAAGTGCGTAATATGGCGGATATTCAAGAGGCAATGGAAAGCACCATCGGAGCCATCTCGTTGTTGCTATCGTCGATTGCGGCGATTTCACTTTTGGTGGGTGGTATCGGTATTATGAATATTATGTTGGTTTCGGTCACCGAGCGCACGCGCGAGATTGGTTTGCGTAAAGCCTTAGGGGCACGCGCCAACGATATCCTGTCACAGTTCCTTTCTGAATCCGTTGTGGTCAGTGTGACCGGTGGATTGATGGGAGTATTGCTCGCGGGAATTATCTCGATGGGCATTAACATCTTCGGCGGTTGGGCGACCAGTATCACTCTTCAGTCTGTTGTCCTTGCCATGGTTTTTTCCTCATCTATCGGCGTTGTCTTCGGAGTTTATCCGGCGTTGAAAGCGGCGAGGTTGAATCCGATTGATGCGTTGAGGTCGGACTAATCTCTGTGTACTTTGGGGCTTTTGAAAGCTCAGACAGCTGCAAGCTGAAGTTGTCGTGTGTGCAGATGATGTTGTTCAGGATTTTTCAGCTTGCAGAACTCGTTTCAAAAGTCCCAAAGCATACAGGGAAATCAGTTTTGGTCAATTCTAAATGGCGTTAATTTTTTTCGTTATTGCGAGGTCAGCAAAAATTAAAGTTTCTTCAAAGACCCTTTCTTTTGAGTATGTGGGGTCTTGGGCCGTTCAACACCCTCGTAATGTATTAAATTTTTTCAGTAGATTTGATGATTACTTCAAGGGCTTGAGTTAACATTGCCATAGCTTTTTGTATTCGATTTTCTGAATCTAATCCATTCTTTGGTTCAGAGAATAAAAGTTCGTTAACTTCAATAGCCATACAATATTGTCCAATATTAGGCTTATCGAAAACTGTTAATTCGTTACAGTGCTGCTCTATGTATTTGAAGCCTGGGGTCAGAAAAGCTAGCTTAGTCATATTATAAAATATTCGAGACTCTTTTGAAGCTAAAGGATATTTAATAATAACTTCATTTTCGGAATATGATGGTATAACACAGACATCAAGTAATGCTATTTTAGAGTTATTTTTACTAAGAGTAGTCAAGATTTCTGAAATTTTTTTATTGTTAAAATCATTAGTAACAATAATCTTACCCATAAAATTAAGAGCTGAACAAAAGACTTCATTGGCGATATTATTTGGATTCATCTTTGTAGTTGTTCTTAATATGCATAATATTGGTATGCTCATTATATAATCCCTATGGTACTGCCAGCAAAAGTTAAGGGTTGAAATTCTGGATTCGTGTTTTTTATCATATTTCCGTACTCATCATATTCTATCTCTTCAACTGTCTGGCGAGTAGTGGGATTGATTACATAGCGAATAGAGCCAAGCACTGGGTCGTGTAAGATTCGATATGAGACACCATTTTTAACGACATAGCTTGGTACGTGCTGTATTTCGGGGCCATAAAGATACACAAGCTTAGTTTTTTTAGAATATAATATGCGTACGGCGATTGGGTTTATAATACACCTAAGTACAATTATCGAAATGATTCTTACTGATTTTGAAGAAAATAATTTTTACGATGCACAAGATCTATTTCACATGCGAGGTTTTCTTGAAAAAGCGCAAGATGTGAGGGCGTTATCTTAACTCTATGGTGTTTCATTAATTAGATTTTAGACATAGGTCAGGGATGTTGCGGCTCTTTGGAATCTTTTAGAAGTAGTTAGTATAACTAAGTATTTTTATGCTTCTTAAATCTTTTTATAAAGACTATTAGTCCTAGGATGAGGCCAATTAGTGGAACAGAGATGTATACTAAAACATTGCTATATGGAGTTTGAAATGATCTTTCTTCGAGAGAGTCTGTTACTTCTTTAACAATATTTTTATCTTCAATGGTAAGATAGGGCCAGCTGGCTTGTGATTTTGTTAGATAAATTTTAGCGTTGGTCATATCTTGAGCGTCATAGTAATAATACTGTAGTAACCTAACATCGATTTCTGGGTAATAAAGCACATTGTCGCTTGAAATTTCTAAGTATAAATCTTTAGCAAGCTCTATTTTAAAGTGACTATCTTCAATAGCAGCAAAACTAAAAACAACAGCTATATCTTTTGGGCATAACTGGTATGCTTTCTGGATTAATTCAGTGATTTTCGATGATTTACTTTCCCAGCCATATAAGAACATCTCTTTATTGGCTAATAGAAGATATTTCATGGGGTTAGAGTCTTGCAGATTGTTTATTAAACTTAATGATTTATTTATTGTGTTGGGAGGTTCAGGTAGTTTAATTGCGAGACTAATTAAAGACAGAATCATTCCTTCATCAATAAAAGGCAAATTATCGATGGCTAATTCGATCTGTTTGTATCCATTTTCTAGATTTCCCATATATGAATCTAGGACTCCATCATAATACATTCTGTAACTCTCAATAATACGATTCTCAGATGAAAAAGATAGGAACTGTCGTATCTCTTTTAAATTATTACTGCGAGCCATCATTAAAATATTCGCGGCAAGAATTCTTTCGGAAAAAGACATTTTCGTTAAGTTTTCTTTAAGGGCTTGAGCTTTATTTAACTGTTCAATTTGGCCGACTTTAGTTACAGTCGAGATTAATCCGATTAATAGCTGTTCAACTTCGTCTTTTGCAACGAATGGGTCCATAGTTCCAGAAGAACAAATTTTTATGTAATTATCTGTCAAAAGTGGATTTGTTTTTTTGTCATTAAATGCAAATGCTATGCTTTGGAACATAAAGAATAGAGATATAAAAGAGATAGTTATATTTTTCATCTATTTATCCTCGTATCCGAGTCCCAAAGACCTCCAGCAAAAGTTAAGGGTTGAAATTCTGGGTTCGTGTTTTTTATCATATTTCCGTATTCATCATATTCTATCTCTTGAACGATTTCCCGAGTAGAGGGATTGATGATATAACGAATAGAACCAAGTCCTGGGTCGTGTAAGATTCGATATGAGACACCATTCTTAACGACATAGCTTGGTACGTGCTGTATTTCGGGACCATAAAGATACACAATCTTAGTTTCTTTATTTTCATCCAAGATCGCAGCAATACGAGTCTGATCGTACCACAARTAGTATTCGCTTGTAACGCCATTGACGAGTTTTTTTAGTCGACGATTCATGCCATCGACTTTGTATTCAATGATTTTTCCGGATGGCAGGGTTACCTTTTTTAAATTACTGAAGACGTCGTATTCATATTGAGTGCTGCCGTAACAGTTTGTCATCGATTTTAAATCACCATCATCGTTATAGAGGTAATCACGATTAATCGAACCACGTAGAGTCAAGAGTTGGTCATCGTTGCTATGAGTGGCTATTGTACGTTTTTGCGGAGTTGAATTTAAATCCACTTTTTGACGGAACTCTTTTAAGTTGTTGTTTGAACCGATAGGAAAATCATATTGATTATAGTGATCGACACTTAAGACCTCTTGATTATTAACCAAGTGACGACGATTTCTTTGCACTTGAATCAAGCGATCATTCGCATCGTATTCAGGTTTTAGCTCGTAGTGAGACTGTAAGGTCTCATTATTACTATTTATAGTTAAAGAGGAAGCAGAGCTGGCGTGTCCAAAATTGTCATAATGACGATAAGAGTAGATACGTAGCGGCTCGGAATCCCCATCTTTTCCCATCCCCCAAATTGTTTGCATAGGTTTATCCGTGGCAGGATCTTTACCATTTTGGTAATAAGCACTAAAAGAGCCTTGCCATGATTCTATTTCAAAATATTGATTTTGTGCTCTAAAAGAATAGTTAACCTCATTGATTCTATTGATTAATCCATTAAAGTAACTCAGTGAAGCGATCTCATTCGAGTTTAATAAAATTTGATTGTGGCGTAAGCGATTTTCTTCAAAATTATAATCCAAAGTCGCTATTACGGAATTGTCCGTGTCATACCATTTTTGCTGTTTAATTTCTGAACCAAACCATTTGTGTTCTAAACGAATACCATCGGCAGAATTGACGGCCTGCAAACGTTGATGGGCATCATATTCATAAGAATATACTCCCGAGGATACCCCTAAAGAGCTCAGTAGGCCATTAATAGGACTATAGGTATATTCTAAAGTCTTACCACTTGGCTTTGTGACCTCAATTAATCTATGGCTGGTATCATAGACATAGCCAGTTTGCTTGTTATTCGGAGTTATATATTTTTGCAGAAAGTCCCCTAGTCCCATTTGAAAATAATGGACTTGATTTGAAGACGTTGTGATTTTTTTTAGATCGCCCGCATCTGTATATTCGTAATGAGTTTGCTCGCCGTTAGCTGAGGTTTGTGTTAGTACTTTACCTTGAGAGTCACGCATAAAACTAGTGATCTGGTTTTTAGAATTTGAAATCTGATTTACATAGCCCTTAGTATCATATGTATAGTTTTCATAATCAGAGCCAGTCTCGATTTTAATAAGTTGGCCATCTTGATTATATGTAAATTGTTTTGCTTCTTGAAATGGGGCTTCAATGCGTGTGATCTGCGCCGCTTCGTTAAAATACCAATAAGTATCGTGATTTAGTGGTGAGCGATACCAAATATACTTTTCAGGAGCATTCGTAACATAGCGCTCAGTATGCGAGTCATTAGAATAATTAATCGTTTTGACAATAGTATTCAAATCTAGGGGGTTATTGCCAATGTAAGAGTACTGAGTGCTTATATGTTGAGTTTCGGAAGAGGTTATACCCTCTTCCGTTACCACTTTTGTGGTTTGTGTTGTTAAA
Source organism: Pseudobdellovibrio exovorus JSS (assembly GCF_000348725.1). NCBI lineage: Bacteria > Pseudomonadati > Bdellovibrionota > Bdellovibrionia > Bdellovibrionales > Pseudobdellovibrionaceae > Pseudobdellovibrio > Pseudobdellovibrio exovorus. The sequence continues at coordinate 2,169,394 of NC_020813.1, read as the reverse complement.
GGTATATTCAATCCAAATAGGGGGTGAGGGCTATGCTGAATTGATTCGCTGTTTTGCCCTTGATAGGTAGTAAAGCTAGAAGGATTACCTTCTGCATCCTTACTGAAAACTTCGGATTGAACAAGTGAATCCGAATTGTCGGCTCTGTAAGTGACCTCATAACCAGAATCAAATGAAAATAAGACTTTTTTAGCAATACCCCAAGGGTGTTCTAATTTAAAAACACGATAGCCTTCTTCAAGCTGTGTCAGTAACTTTTGATAAAAGCCAGTATTTTTATTTTCAGCAGTTAACTCATTAAAGGCATTATATTCAAAAGAAGTGATAACGCCTGTTAAGTCCTGAAAAGAGGATATTAATCCTGTTGTCAGAAAATAATTAATATGATGGCTCTTTTGAAGAGAGTTCGTCACCGTAACGATGCGATCGTTTTGCATCTGAATGAGTGTTTCTTGTCCATAGGGTGCGACGATTTTAGTTAATTTGTTCTCTGTATCGTAAATTAATTGAGTAGTCTTCCCATATAACCCTTCAATCGAAGTTAACTTATAGCCTTGAGCGTAGTTGAACTTATATTTTGTTGTATTCGTCAATGCTAGACGTGTTTCAAGATGCTGTCCTAACCCATTAAATATAAAATATTCATTTGGGTCCAACTTGTTTGGTACTATGTAGGCAGTTACACCTTGTATTGTAGTGGTATGAAGTGTTTGGTCTTGCACATATTCCGATATAGTTCCGTCACCTCGAAAAAGAGTTTTACTTTCGTGATCGAAATAATGATGTATGCTGAATGTCCATCCGCCCAATCCCCAAACTTCAGGATTGTAAACAGTTAATTTTTTAGAGAAAGACCATGTTGGGATGTCCAGCCTTAAAGGAGGTTCAATAATCGGCATCAGCACGTTGTCTATAAAAGACACTTCGTATGAAACTTTAGAAGTAAATATATTTGAAGAAGTGTTACCTGTTACGGTATCCCATAAATTTTTATAAGGATTAGATGAAGCAAAAACTTCAATAGGCTCTTCCTCTGCAACTGTGACCTGTATTTTTGTATAAGATATCTGCGGAACCATCGAATGGTCTGCTTCTATAAGGCGAGCTCTACTTTTATGAAAAGAACTGTAATTCAAATAAAAAGGCACACCATCTAGAGGAATTTGCTCATCTACGGTTTTTTGAGCGTAGTTGATAATACTACCGCAAGCTGAAGTATTAGATGAATTATTGGATGATGGTGCTGTACTGTCTCCATTAGCACCTCTACCGGGGCCTCCGCTGCTTCCTCCAGTTCCTGGCCCTCCATTGCCTCCAGAGCCCCAACCAGATCCAGGAGCTGGGGGGTCTGGAGTTATGAGTGGATAACCACATTGCGAAGATGATGGAGTATTGGACCCAGGGTTATAAAAGTAATATTTCATAATTAGGAAATTGGGGCCAACTTGATTTATTAAAACACTACCTGTAACAGAAACGCTTCCACCTGAGCCTGTATATAAGAGAGACTCTTGCTTTTGATGCTCTAAGCAACCGAGAAAATTAGGATTGTTCGAAAAATCAAAAGCCTCTGATTTAGAAGATAGAAAAACAGTAAATACTAGTGTTAAAAAATACTTCATAAATTCCTCTTACTCCACCGGACATTCTGTATAAGACCACAAGGCGCTACCACCAAGTTGGATTGTGGAACTTACATTTTGAGTTATTTCGTTAGAAAAAATATCGACAACCTTAATTTCTAAAGTAAAAGGTCCATCAAAAGGGCTTGTCCATAAATACTCAACGGACTTTCCATCAGTTTGTATGGGAACGGATACACCATTTACAAAAGCTGAACTTAAAGGATGATTCGTGTTGAATTTGACCAGTAAAGAACTGCTTTCGTAAATAGTGTTACTCGCAGGAGCTTGAACTTGTAAATTTAAAGGAGCAGTGCTGCGAACAATGTCTAAAGATTGCTCGCTAATATTTCCGGCAGCATCCGTTGCGCGTACAACAATTTGATAGTTATCATCTTCGGGAAGTTCAATAAGATAAGAAAACTGTGTTTCAGAAGTTTGAGAAATTTCTCTTTGATTAATTAAGATATATGTTTTTGTCGGTGAACTATCTTGTATATTCACAGGTAGTAAAACATTTCCTGCATTCGTGTAAGTAGGTGTGGAACCTAAAGTAATCACTGGAGCTATATCATCTAAAGAAACTTGTAAGTTATAATTAACTTCAGTCATATTTCCCGCTAAATCTACAGCTTTAACGTGTATCTGATTTCCCTCAATAGCAGTGATGTTTTTCTGAAATGTATAGATAAAGCTATCACTTGAAATTATTTGTCCATCAACTTCGAAACTTTGCAGAGCTTCGTTTGTTGTAATGGATAAATTTAACAAAGATGGAATCGTAGAAACATACTGCATGCCAGACGAATTATGTGTCAAAATTGGCGGTGTTTGATCCAGTGGGAGTTCTTCACCATAAGCTCGAATGCTCACTTCAACATATGAGATAACAGAGCCAGTTACTTTTATTTGTAATTGATTATTAAGTTCTACAGATAGAGGTAACTCAACCTGTGCGGTATTACGATTAAAAGCAGATGGTGTTAGGATAGGTTGTCCATTTAAAGAAATGCTAACCGCTGATGCGCGAAGAGTATTAACGTACAACTGCTGAGCTGCATTTTCCACTTGGCATAGTAATTTGGCAATCAAACCGAGCCCGTTACAATTACGTTGTGAATGTAACCCACCGTCGGCATTTTTGACGATAAGACGATAGTTCTGCTGAAGCTGAGATTCTGTACGTGCCCATGTTTCTTGCCGAGTGGACGAACTGTGAAAATATATCTTAGGGCCAAAAATCGTAGTGCTGGCGCTCTGCTGAGCCACACTGCCAATTGAAAACAAAACAATTCCCAAAATAATTTTAAAATAAAATATCAAACGTAGCATAAGGTCACCTTTCAACGTACAACAGCGGATAGTTTAGAGGTGATCTTGATGGAAAATAAAATTTTGCTATAGGAAATATCGAGTTAATACGATTGTAAGATTTAAGATGAGATTTTGTTAAAGATCTTTAACGATAAATTAACAGCTTTGCGAGAAGTTATGTCATAAAAAGTATTAATGAATCATCGAAGTAAATACGAGTTATTCAATAATTTTGAAAATATTGATGAGTTGAAGATAAATGAAGAATATGTAGAAAAAGTTATCTTCGTTTCGCTCGTCTAAAGTCTAGCAAATCCAAGCCTCTATTGTCTTACTCAAGATATTGTTTAGTTGGTCCGATATTGAAGTTTGTAGAGGTGTCTATGGCGTGGACTGCGTGTTTATATTTTGTTGTCACATTCTTTTTTACTTTATCTGTCTGGTCGCAAGAACCTCCTACGGGTGTAAAAGCTAATAAATTTATTATTAAAACTCAGATCGACAAATCGGGTAAGGCGATCGCGACAACCGAGATTGAATTCATAGTTGAATCTGAAGTGGGTCGCACGGCTTTAACAAACTATCGTGTACATTTTTCTGGTTCTAAAGACAATTTCAGACTACTTGAGACGTATTCAGATACAATGGGACAGAAGTCAAAGGTTTCGCCTGGATCTATTACTGTATCAGAGCACCAAACATTACAAGAGGGACTATCTGATCTGAAGCAGGTAGTAATTCCGATAAGCGGTGTCGGAATAGGAAGTCGAGTCGTAATTTCTTACCAAATAACTACTCCCGCTGCTATATCGGGACATTTAAGTGAAGTTCTTGCCTTAGCAAATGATTCTTTAGCTAAAGAAGAATTTTATTTATATGAGTCAGATTTGCCGATTAAGTTTATTTCTCAGGGAGTAACCCCATATTTTTCAGAAAAAACATACATTCAAAAAAATTCTAAAGGTGAACCTGAAAAATATTTTCTTGAGTTTCGACCAACTGAAATAGGTTATGCAACAATTGGTAAAAATAATGAAACGGGTATAATCTACATTAGTACATCCCCTGATTGGAACAGCATTCGAGAATATTTTTCTTCACAGTATCAAAAAGTTTGGAACGATCGACTTCCACAGCCTTTACAAGATATTGTAAAAAAAATTGCTCCCCTTACGACTCCACAAGAGCAAATCGAAGTTGCTTCTCTAGAGTTATCTAAAATTATTGCGTACTCTGGTAATTGGAAATCGAACGAAGGGAAATTTATACCTCAAAAATTTTCTAGTTTGATTAAATCTAAAATGGGTGACTGCAAGGATTACTCAAGTGCTTTAGTAGCAATTTTACGTCAAGTAGGATTCGAGGCTTTTCCAGCACTCACATTTCGTTCGCGACAGTATTTAGGTATGGAGTATCTAGAGAAATTGAAAGAAGTTCCGAACATTGCCTCTTTCAATCATGCCATTGTTTGGGCAAAAGATAAAAATAACAAGGTTTGGTGGGTTGATCCGACAAATCCGTTAGTTATTGCAGGAACAATTGCATCTGATATTTTAGGAAATTTTTCACTGATACTCGATGGGGCAAGCCAAGATGTAGTCTTTTTGCCTGCCGAGAATCTAATGCCCAACGACACTTCAATTGAATATGTAATTAAATTAAATCCTGACAATTCTGTTGAGTCCAATGGAAAAATTTTGTTAAACGAAGTCAGTTATAACTCTATTGGATTAATTGAAAAAGCTCATGGACTCGATTTTGTTAAAAATGTAATAAATTATATTATTAGTCCAGGTGCAAAATTAGATATGAGTTTAAAAAAAGAGGCGATAGAAAAGGTTCCTCGATATGATTTTCAATTTGTATCGAAATCCTTAATATATGAAGAAACAAAGAAATACAAAAAATTCTATTTACCTCATCCAGCACTTGTGCAGTTACATTCGATTGAAGCCAATAGAGCTAGTTATGTTGGTGAAATAGGTACTTTCAAAGTCGTTACAAAAATTGAAAAAGCACAAGCCGTAGAAACTTATTCAGAGGACTGCTACACGCGAACTCCGTGGTTTGAGGTCGATAGAGTAGTTGAAAATAAAGAGGATTATATTTTAGTTACGGACACGATAAAAACAAAGCAAAGAACTATTAGTAAAAAACAGGCTTCAGATGCAGATTTTAATGAAAAACTAAATTCGGTACATGACTGTACGCGAAATATGTTAATTACATTGTCTTTAGATCCATCACTGAAGACTGAGGAACAGTTAAAAAAAGAAAAAGATTTAGGGCCAGATGTTTATAGTATGACGGAACAAGATGCTAAACGCATACGTGAATTGAGTAAAGGAGCTGAATACTCTTTTGTCGGACCTAAAAAACTTCTGAAATATTATAGTTTAAAGTTAAAGCAAGAGCCGAATAATCCTGAATACTTAGTTCGCAAAGCGCAGGCTATTACAGACTTGGGATATCTTTCTGGCAGAAAATATGACCAAGCATTTTTAGAAGACAGTATTTCTTTAATTGATAAAGCCTATGATTTAAAACAGAAAAAATATGATAAGCTAATATATCAAAATCGTATTTCAACACATATTAAGCAAAAAAAATATAAGTTGGCAGGACAAGATTTAAAAGTCATGTCGGAGTCAGAAAAAGAAGATCGCTTTCTTGTGTATAGCCTTTCTGCAGACTTAGCTTATGCTCAGGAAGCTTACGAGTTGGCTGAGCAATGGTTGCGAGCTTCAGAAAAAATAGCAAAAACCCAAGAAGAAAAGGAAAGCTTCTACAGAAGTATGTCCCATGTTTTAACAGGACAAAATAAAATAGCAGAAGCGATTAAGTTTTCTGAAGAGTTGTTAAAAACTGACCCTAATAATGCCTGGAAGTATCACAATGTGGCGATTCTGTACAATATGCAGAAAGATTATGACAAAGTGATAGAGTATGAAAAAAAAGCATTAGCTATAACAGAGTTTGGTATGGCTAAAAGAACTTTGAGTGAGGCGTACTTAGCAAAAGCTTTTGCATTAAAACCGGCTCCTCCTTTGATCGATCCTCGCTTGCCGACATCTGTAGGAGTTCAGAAAATTGCAATGGCAGCACCTGTAAAATTTGACAAACAAAGCTATGAAACTCTGCTGTTAGAATCAATTAATGCTGATTCAGAAAACAAGGAGTGTCTGATTGAGTTGATTACTTTTTATAGTACAGAGATGCTGCAGGGGACAGATTGGAAAACTCCATCTCAGAAAGCCAATATATATTTAGAACAGTTGCGTAAGGTCGATGCTCAGCACCCATTGCTAGGTACTTTATCCTCTGTTTTACAGATGTATACAAAAGTTGTAGAGCAAAGATTGCCGTCGAAATCCAACTAAGACAAATACGCATCAATAACGCGCTTGTCATGCAGCAGATCCTCGCCACGGCCTTCTAGGGTGATGCTTCCTGTTTCCAGCACGTAGGCCTTTTCAGAAACTTCTAAGGCTAAGCTGGCGTTTTGTTCGATGACTAAAACTCCGAGGCCTGTTTTTTTCAGGTCGACGAATTTTTGGAAGATCTGCTCGATAATGATGGGTGCTAAACCCAATGACGGCTCATCTAATAAAAGCATATCGGGCTCAGACATCAAAGCGCGTGAAATAGCCAGCATTTGCTGTTCACCACCAGATAATGTTCCTGCTAATTGGTCTTTGCGTTCAGCCAAGCGGGAAAACATAGTGAATTGTTGTTCTATTAAATGCTGGATTTTATCTTTTGATTTTTGTAAGTAGGCGCCCAACATTAAGTTTTCAGTTACTGTTAGGTTAGGGAAGATGCCGCGGCCTTCTGGGCATAGAGCGATCTTTTTTCTAAGGCGATCTGGAGCATTCAATGTCGCGATGTCTTCACCATTTAATAGAATTTCACCTTTGTGAGGTAAAAGACCACAAAGCGCTTTAAGCGTCGTTGTCTTCCCCGCGCCATTAGAGCCAATTAAAGATGTGATTTCGCCAGATTTAAAGCTGAATGAAATACCTTTAACAGCTTTAATAAGTCCATAGTTTACATGTAAGTTTTTTACTTCAACATTAGTCATGTTTGCGTTTTCCTAAGTAGGCCTCGATCACTTCTGTCGAGTTCTTGATATCAGCAGGGTTACCATCAGCGATTTTTTTACCACGATTCAAAACAACGATACGGTCACAGATATTCATGACCAATTTCATGTCGTGTTCGATCAATAAAACAGTTAAGTTAAATTTTTCTTTGATGAAACGGATAAGCTTATTGAGTTCTTCTGTTTCCTGATGGTTCATACCAGCGGCAGGCTCATCTAGAATTAACAACTGTGGTTTCGTCGCTAAGGCGCGCACGATTTCAAGTTTTCTTTGAGCCCCGTAAGGCAAAGCACTTGAAACTTCATGGGCTAATTTGTCTAATTCGAAGATTTTTAAAAGCTCGATCGCTTCTGCTTTTAAGTTCGCTTCCAAAGCTTTATGCGACTTTGTATTGAACAAAGAAGAAAACCAGTCCGCGAAGCTACCATTGTGATTGCGTTGCTGTAGGGCCATCAAAACGTTTTCTAAAACAGTCAGCTTTTTGAAAAGGCGAATATTTTGAAATGTGCGGGCAATACCAGCTAAGTTAACAGCAGAGGCATTGAACTGTGTGATTTCTTGATCTTGGAATACAATGGAACCCGTATCCGCTGTGTAGAAGCCCGAGATGATATTAAATACCGTTGTTTTTCCGGCCCCATTCGGCCCAATAAGGCCCAAAAGTTCTGACTTGTTGATGTGAAAGCTTACAGAATCAACGGCTTTAAGACCGCCAAATTGAATCGAGATATTATCGACGTTTAGAATTTTACTCATTTGGCTTACCCATTCTGATGTTTTTAAAGCTGAAGCTTTCAAGGTTAAACTCTTTACGACCCAATAATCCTTGCGGTCTTAAGATCATCATCAAAATCAATAGAATTGGAAAAATAATCATACGTAAATCGAGATTCCCAATTTGAACACTTCTTAAAGCTTCTGGTAAGAACGTCAAGAAAAGGGCGGCAATAACTGAACCAGTTAATGATCCTAATCCACCGAAAACGGCGAAGATCAAAATTTGTACCGAGATAATAAAACCAAATGAACCAGGGCTGATGAAACCTAAGTGGTGGGCGTAGAAACCACCGCCAAGTCCTGCGAAAAAGCTCGAGATCACAAAAGCGCGGCGTTTAGTTTTAGCCACATTTAATCCCATAACTTCTGCGGCAATATCGTCTTCATTGATGGCCCAAAGATTGCGACCAAACCAAGAAAACTTAAGGCGATACATAGTCAGGAATGTGAATGTTAATAAGATCGCCGCAAATCCGTAGCTCAGAAGAAAGCTAGGGAATTTTGCGATGCCCATGTAACCACGCGGTCCACCTACGTAGTCCCAGTTTAAAAGAACTACGCGCACAATCTCTGCCATCCCCATCGTGACGATAGCCAAGTAGTCCCCTTTTAAGCGGAAAGAGGGAAGTGAAATCAGATAACCCGCGAAAGCCGCAACAAAAGCTGCCGCTAATACTCCCACAGGAATCATGTACCATTCACTGTTTAAGAACTCTTTATTGATCAAGGCTGCGGTGTAGGCACCGATAGCCATTAAGCCGGCATGACCTAATGAAAATTGATCGGCAAGACCTGTGATAAAGTTCAAGCTCAATGCCATGATCGCGTTGATCATAAAGCTAATAAAAACTGCTTGGATGTAAGAATTTAAGAATGTCTCTAATGCAAAACCCAATGCGATAACGCAAACTAAGAAGATCAAATAGCGTTTCATATTAAATTTTCTCTTTTCTTGCAGTTCCAAAAAGTCCATTTGGCTTATACAGAAGAATGACGATCAGAATAGAAAACGAAAGGGCTTCTTTGTAAGTCGAAGCGCCGTAGCCCACAAGATAGTATTCTCCGAGGCCCAACAAGAAGCCACCGATAACGGCTCCGTGTAGACTTCCGATACCACCAAAAACCGCAGCTACGAAAGAGCTCATACCGATCTTCACGCCCATCATAGGATCGATTTTTGGGTATTTGATAGAAACAAGAACAGCCGCGATACCCGCTAAAGCTGAACCGATGATAAATGTAGTCGAAATAATTTTGTTATTGTTAATGCCCATTAACGGAGTCATGTCTGGGCGTGTACTAACAGCTCTCATCGCACGACCTGTTTGTGTACGATAGATGATATAACTTAAAACCCCTAATGAAACGAAGCTGACGAAGTAGATAAGAATGTCGATCAAACGGATCGAAATGTCAGCCACAGTGAAAAGAGTTTTATCTTCGATTAGATTTGGAAATGGCTTTGGAGCAGATCCGAAGATAATTTGTCCACCGAATTGGAATAGAATACTGACGCCAATTGCAGTGATAAGAACATTCATTTTTGCTGAGTTACGAAGTGGCTTATAAGCTAGTTTTTCTACGCAGAACCCGATAAGTGCTGCGCAGATCATCCCACCTAATAAGCCAATCGTGAAATTTAACGGAGACGGAGTATCAATGTGAAGAAAACGCGCCAGATAATAAGTAGCAAACGCACCCATCATGTAGATTTCAGAGTGCGCGAAGTTGATCATGGTTAGAATCCCGTACACCATAGTGTAACCAAGGGCCACAAGGGCGTAGATGCTACCGAAACTAAGACCATTAAGCGTATGTTGTAGGAATTCTTGCATTTTCTATCACACTTCCTGATTACGGATTAATACTTGTAATGTATTTGTATTCAGGGCCTTGGATTTGAACGATAACCGCGCTCTTAATAGCATCACGATTTTCATTCATCGACATTTTTCCAGTAACGCCGTGGAAGTCTTTAATTTTTGTTAACTCTTCACGGATATTTTCAGGAGTCACTTCAGTTGTGTTTTTGATAGCTTCCGCCATGAAGTAAACAGCGTCATAAGCCAAAGCAGCCATCACGTCTGCATCTTCTTTGTATTTTTCTCTGTAAGCTTTTACGAAAGCGATTGTTTTAGGATCAGTAGATTCAGTTGTGTAGTGATTTGAAAAGTAACTGCCATCTAAAGAGTTTTTCGCAATTTCGTAAAGTTTCGGAGACGACCAACCATCACCACCAAGAAGTGGTTGTTTGATTCCTAATTCTTTAGCTTGCTTCGCGATTAAAGCCACTTCGTTGTAGTAACCAGGAACAAAGATAGCATCAACGTTTTTAGATTTGATCGCTGTTAGCTGAGATTTAAAGTCGATGTCACCTTCTTGGTACGAAACATCGATTAAAATTTCTCCGCCAGCATCTTTAAGTTTTTGTGTGAAGATATCAGAAAGACCAACAGAGTAGTCATTTTTGATGTCACGTAAGATAGCAGCTTTTTTAAGTTTTAAATTCTCAGTCATGAATTTTGCCATCACAGTTCCTTGGAAAGGATCAATGAAGCAAGCGCGGAAAATATAATTACCAATTTTTGTTACATCTGGATTTGTTGCAGATGAAGTTAACATTGGGATTTTGTGTTGTTGTGCAACCTGAGCGCCGATTTTAGAACGACCAGAAGTCGCTTCACCTAAAATAGCAACGACACCATCTTGGCTGATCAAGCGATTTACAACAGCAAGTGTTTCATCGTTGTCAGACTTGTTATCGTAATTGATGTGTCTGATTTTTTTTCCGTTGATTCCACCAGCGGCGTTGATCTCTTCAATCGCCATTTGAGTTCCGTTCATTTGGAACTGTCCGAAGGTAGCTGTCGCTCCTGTATTCGGGCTGTAAGAACCGATTAAGATTTCGTTTTCGTTAGCTTTTTTTGTACAAGAAAATACAAATAAAGAAACGGCAATAACAGATACTAGCTTTTTCATAGAAGCTCCTTTTGAAATAGGCTTAAGTAGCTGATAAGATTGAACTAAATCGAGAGCAATCTGGCAAGATGAATCAGGGTCTTATCACCTGGTTTTTCTTTACTAGTAACAAGATCTAGGGGGATTTCAACCAGTTTGTCGGCCTGAACGCCAATCATAGTGTTATTTCGCCCCGCAAGAAGCGCTTCTACGGCAGCATTGGCTAGGCGAGAGGCTAAAATACGATCATGTGCAGACGGAGTTCCACCACGTTGCTGATGGCCTAAGATGCACACTTTTGCATCTAATCCTGACTTTTTGCGAATAGCATCGGATAGATCGTAGGCTCGACCGGGCTTTTGTCCTTCGGCGGTGATGATAATGCTACTTGTTTTACCACGAGCACGTGAGTTCTTCAGGTTTTCAACGATTTTGTCCACACTGATGATATTTTCAGCGGTTAGAATTTCCTCGGCTCCGCCGGCAAGTCCGACATGGCTAGCGATCCAACCAGAATTTCGTCCCATCACTTCCACAATGAAAATTCGATCGTGACTGTCAGCGGTGTCACGGATTTTGTCGATAGCCTGAAGTGCTGTGTTCACTGCGGTATCAAATCCGATGGTGTCATCAGTTCCATAGACATCGTTGTCGATTGTTCCAGGGATTCCGATGATTGGAATTTTATGTTCAGCACCTAAAAGCTGAGCTCCGCGAAAAGAGCCATCACCACCGATACAAATAAGGCCATCAATACCTTGAGCTTTTAAATTATTAGCAGCAGTCGCACGATATTCAGGTTTCATGAATTCAGCCGAGCGTCCTGTTTTTAAAATAGTTCCGCCGCGCTGGATGATGTTGGCCATGTCACGCATCTGTAAGGTGATCATTCTGTTTTCGATCATGCCCACATAGCCATTTAGAATTCCAACGACTTCTACTTTTTGAGAAAGAGCTGTTCTAACGGCAGCACGAATTGCGGGGTTCATCCCAGGGGCATCGCCGCCACTTGTGTAGACACCAATTTTTTTCAGTGAAGAAGTTGTCATGCAGACGATTATGGATGCAGAAGAAGAGGGGGTCAAAAAAAAAGAGCTTCTTAATCCTTAAGAAGCTCTTTTTAGAATTTGTAGAAATTGGCAAATTATTTGCCGCATCCCATTCAAACTTATCAGTTAGTAGGAATTACTTAACTAAGTGTTTGAATTCAGCGCCAGCGCGGAATTTTGGAGTCCATGCTGCAGGGATTTTGATAGTTTTGCCAGTTTGTGGGTTGCGACCCATACGAGCTTTACGTTTAGCTTTAGTGAAAGTACCGAAGCCAACTAACTTAACGTCGTCACCTTTTTTAACAGATTTTTTAACGTTAGTCATAAAGCAATCAACGATGTGTTCACATTGAGCTTTTGGCATTTTAGTTTCCGCGGCGATCTTTTCGATCAATTGCGCTTTGTTCATTTGTCGTGCTCCTTCTTGAGACGACTCGCTTTGAGGGCGAGGGTTGTTGTTGTTACGTCCTGTTGTTGATCATCATCCCTGATGAGCCTATCAGAAAACAAAAACAAATTTCCGTCAAGTGGACAAAATTAAAATATGTCGCTCTGTGGTGCTGTGAGCGGATTTCACGTCATTACTGAGTTATTGTTAAGTTGTTGTTAAATGATATTTAACACTCGTGACAATCACGTTCTTTTTGTAAAGCAGCGACAGCCGAATGAGCCATGCCGTTTGGTTGTGGAGTAGCTGGTGATGCCACTTTGCCGTGACAAACTCTGGGAAAATCACCGTTACAAACTCGGTTGGCTTTTCCTGACTGACTTTATCAATGAAGTTAATAATCGGGCTAGAGATCGAACGATAAGGCGACTCTAAGACATGTAGTTGTAGCTCTGGAAATTTTTCGTTCCATGCTGTGAGCATACGTTGATAAGACTCTTCATCTGTTTTGACGTAACAAATACGCAAATCGTGAGTGATGCTCATCCCATAGCGAATGGCATTCATCACACCTAAATGTAAGCCAGATACGGGAATGATCACCGTGTGCTCTGTGACTTTTTCACTTATTGGGGCGTTATAGTGCGATTGTGAAATCTCGCGGGCAAACATCACATAGTGCACGTGAATGCGATGGAAGATGTACACCATGGTTGGAATAACTAAGATCACAATCCATGCTCCATGCATAAATTTGAATGTGGCCACGATACACAGAACGACGGCTGTACAAATGGCTCCGAAACCATTTAAGGCGATAGAAAACTTCCAGCCTTGTTTCCTGTTCTTCCAGTGGTGAATCACCATACCGGATTGGGACAAAGTAAATGAAAGGAACACACCAACGGCATAAAGCGGGATCAAGTAATGCGTGCGACCTTGGAAGAAGATAATCAGACCGATGGCCACAACCGACAGACCGATAATACCATTTGAAAATACGAGTCGATCACCAATACTGGCCAACTGACGGGGAGCATAACGATCCTTTGCTAGTAACGATGCGACTCGCGGGAAATCAGCGTACGCTGTAGACGCAGCTAGGAAAAGAATAAGCATAACTGCGATTTGGAATACATAGAAGAATACACCGCCACCAAAAATTAATTTATTCAATTGAGAAACCAGCGTCACCCCTTCAACGTGGGTTAAGTTGTGGGCGTACACAAGATAACTGATTCCAAAGAATAAACTGGCTAGCAGGAAAGCCATCATCATCAAAGTGGCTTTAGCATTTTTAGCTTTTGGATTTTTAAAGATAGGCACCGCATCTGATACAGCTTCGATACCTGTCAAAGCCGCACATCCCGAGGCAAAAGCTTTTAAGGCAAGAATCAATCCAATTTCGGGGTAGTTGGTTTGCATCACATCCACAATGGGATTGATATTTTCATGGGGGTTTTGCCAAAAGCCTTTAAAAATTAGAATTCCGATAGAAATAACGAAGAAATATGTGGGAATAGCGAAGACTGTGGCGGATTCTGAAACTCCGCGAAGACTTAATGTCATCAGAATCAGAATTACCCAGATACAGAAAAATATTTGAACTCCTGCTAAACTAGGGAATGCAGAAACTAAATTTTCAACTCCGGCAGAAACAGACACGGCAACAGTGAGTGTGTAGTCGATCAGAAGGGCTGCTCCAGCGACAAGGCCGGCATTCTGTCCCAAATTTTCTTTAACGACGGTGTAGGCGCCGCCGCCTTCTGGGTACGCTTGAATAGTTTCACGATAAGACAGGGAAACGATAAACATCAAGACAACGATGGCTCCCGCAATCGGTAAAAGCCAGTGAGTAGCAAATGGAATGGTGGCCGCGGCTAACGCCAAAGGAATGACGATTTCTTCCGTTGCATAAGCCACTGATGACAGGGCATCCGCAGCTAGAACCGGAAGCGCTTTCCATTTTGGAATCAGGTTATGATGTTGATTGTTAGAACTCAAAGGTGAGCCAATAAGAATACGTCTGAGTTTAGAGATAACCATGTTCAAGCCTCAAATAAGATATGAGGTCATCATACTCTTTTAGCTAGTGAAAACAAGGGCTTTAGGAATTGAATTCAGAGTCGTCATCTTCACCAGTTTCACCCAATGCTTGGTTAGGTTCTGAGGGGGTGTTGTTTTCGGCTGGAATCGAGTAAGAACCGCTGGCCCACTGACCTAAATCGATAAGTTTACAGCGCTCTGAGCAGAAAGGGCGAAAAGGGTTTTCAGGAGAGTAAAAAGCAAAACGCCCGCACTGCGGGCATTTTATCTGTTTATTTTGCATGAATCTAATTAAAGACCGCAATTAGCTGCTTGGCAACGTTTCATTGTACCTTGAGCTGCAGCGGTATTTCCGATGAAAAGTGTGTAGCTCACATTAGTGCTATTAACAGAGCCGTTTGCTACTTGCAATGTTACCATCGTTTGGTTCAAACCTGTCCATGCATCACCGTAACCAGTGGCTTGGAACCCTTGGTTTTGGTTGATTGGTGAAACCGCCATTTGGATTTGCAATGGATTTCTGTAGGCACCTTGGTAGTACGAGTAATCTGGGATGTAAATACCAGTGATCCATCCTAAAGCAAGTCCCAGTAATCCACGTCCATTAGGTAATTGTCCGTAGAAGTTGAAGTAAGGGTCTTGCTTTGGACGAGCTATGATCGTTGCCAGGGCTGTTCCTGAGGTTGTTGAAGGTAACAACAAGATAATATCTGTATAACCTTGAATATAAGCTTCGCAATTCGCTTGGCCGTAGTTATTGGCAGCGCGGTCACAAACACCCATGCCTTGCTTGAACAACTTTTTCATTGCCTCAATGTTGGTAATTCTTAAAGTTGTTGTATTCGAGTAATTATCTGAATACATACCATTATTCAGAAAGTCTCCAGCACCTGTTGCGTTGTTACCATTGTAACATTGGCCATTAGAATACCAGTAACCGACAGGGCAGATTGAGTTACTTGTCGCTGTTGCGCCTACGTTACCTGTTGTTTTCGTATTCGGTCCGCAACCAGTTAATAGCAATCCAGCTAATAAAGTTGATGCCCAGAATAGTTTTTTCATAAAAAACTCCTTAATAAAAGTCTTCGTCACTAGGATGTATTACAAACCTGATACCAGTTTCAGAAGCGATATAGGTAATTTTTAGCTGTCAAAATAGTAAACACTAACAATTAGCGCTTACTGCTATAGGGGGGTGCTTCAGGAAGTGTCTCAGAATGAAACGAAGTGAATAGGACTAATTAGCGTGAGGAACGACGGAAAGAAATCAGCGATCTCACAAGAAAAACACAGCCATTAAAGATAATAAACAAACTGATTAACTGAGAAATCGAAAGCGATCCAAATAGGGGAAGACGAATAAAAATACCACGGAAATCATCGCGGAAGTACTCTGTATAGAAGCGAACGCTGCTGTGGACGGTGAGCCAAAGCACAAACAAAGCTCCCGTTGTTTGTTGGAAAAAGCGATAGCGGCGTAGCCCAAGTAAGCTGAAAAATATCAATAATTCACTGAAGAAAAGGTAGAGGGTTGTGGGGTGTCGTCCATCGATAGCCCACGGAAGTGTGCAATAGGAACCATAACAGCAGCCCGATAGGAAGCAACCGATGCGTCCCAGAGCATGGCCCAAAGAAAAAAGCGGAGTGAAAAAGTCAGCCCATTCTAAAAAATTAACTTTGTGGATACGGGTAAATATGTAACCAGCGATAAGGCAAAGAAGCAACCCGCCTAAAAAGACGAATCCACCATTCCAAAAGTAAAGAACCTGTAAGGGATTGGCACTGTAATACGTCCACTCTTCATAGAAGACATGCAGTAGACGTCCTCCGACAAAGCCTGCGATCATCAAGGTCAGAGCTAAATCAAAAGCTAACTTTCGACTTTTTTGTTGTCGGTCCACTTCGCGAGACAACAAAAATAACATCAAACTCAGGCTGACACTGATAACCAGAAAAAACGTGGGAATCTGTAAAGAGCCGAGGTTGATAAAAGGTATCATGCTTTACTTGCAGAACTTTCTTTGAACATAAAGTACAGCAGAAAACAAACACCGCCCACGATCGCCATGTCGGCTATATTGAAAGCCGGCCACGATAATTTTCCATAGTGAAAATCAAAAAAATCCACAACGAAGCCGAAATGTAGGCGATCAAGATAGTTCCCTACAGCTCCGGCAAAGACAGAACTCAGGGCTAACGTTTGTTTTGTGTCTTTGTCGTCAACGCCCTTTAAGATAAAAAGAATGATGAGGCAGGCTATTGGGGGAACCGCTAAAAAGAAAATATCGCGAAAAGCAGTAGGGGCCTGCGACAAGAATCCAAAGGCGGCTCCAAAGTTACGAACGTAGGTGATATGGAAGAAGTTTTGAATAACGGGAATGCTTTGATGCAGTTCCATCTGTGTATGTACCAGTAGTTTTGTTACTTGGTCTAATGAAACCATCAGACCCGTAACACCCATCAATAATAAATACTTTCGCTGTAAATAGGAGCTCACGTAAGCGCTCACGTTAAGGCCTCAACACATTTCGGGCATACCCCTAACGTGGTTTCAGCCTTTGAAATGTCGTGAGAATAAACCCAGCAGCGCACACATTTTTCACCAGTAGATTTTTGTGCGGTGATCGCATACGGGCCATCAACGAGCTTCACTTCAGAGACAATCAAGATTTCGCGTAGATCCTGAATAGCTTTAAGCGCCCCTAAGGTCTCTTTTTCTGCTTTGATTTCCACAGTGGCTTCAAGGCTGGCTCCGATCACTTTAGCGGTGCGTAGCTCTTCCAATTTTTTCTGAACATCACTGCGTACATTTAAAACGGCAGTGAAAAGCTCATGTAAAGAGTTGTTTTGCCATGCCGGTTGCGCCACAGGGAAGCTTTCTAAGAAAACTGAATCCTGATTTTTACCTTTGAAATACGAGTAAGACTCTTCTGCTAAGAACGATAGAATTGGAGCCATCATCTTAATTAAAGTCTCAGTCGTGTGGTGAAGCACAGTTTGCGCGCTTCGACGAGCTAAACCATCGTGCTTCCATGTGTAAAGACGATCTTTTAAGATGTCCATGTAGGTTGCCGACAGAGTCACAGTAAAGAAATGATTCAATAAATGATAAACACGATAGAACTCGTATTTATCATACGCATTGGTTACATCCATAATCAGTTGGTTTAATTGGTGAAGCATCCACTGATCAATCTGTGTCATTTGTTTTGGTTCGACTTTGTCTTTTGCAAAATCAAAATCAGAAGTTGAACCTAATAGGAATCTCATCGTGTTACGAATTTTACGATACGTTTCAGTTACACGTGTTAATTCCTCTTTTCCACAGCCGACATCGTTACCATAGTCGCCGTACGAAGCCCAAAGGCGTACGATCTCAGATCCGCTTTTTGCAGAGACTTCATTCGGGTCAATTGTGTTTCCTAAAGACTTACTCATTTTACGTCCTTGGGAATCATTGACGAAGCCGTGTGTGATCAAAGCTTTGAACGGCGGTTTTCCTGTTGTGGCCATAGATGACAACATTGAAGTATTAAACCAACCACGATGTTGATCCGAGCCTTCAAGGTAAATATCGGCTTGGACATTTTTATAGCCATAGCCTGAGTGTTCAGAGTGAACGGCAGCATGGCAGACTCCAGAGTCAAACCACACATCCAAAATATCGCGGCCTAGTTTGAACCCTTGAGATCCAAATTCTGGTTTCGCGTTAGCTGGTTTTTTCCAATTCGAGCCGACAAGGGCATTTGCATCAGCTTTGTAATAAGCTTCAATACCACCTTCAGCGACAATGTCCGCTGCGCGCATCATTAAGTCGTAATCTGCTAGAGGCTCACCAGTTGCTATGCAGGTAACAATAGGGATTGGTACGCCCCAGATTCTTTGGCGGGATACGCACCAGTCAGGACGATTTTCCATCATCGCTTGGAAGCGAGCGCGACCCCATTCCGGGAAGAACTCAATCTTATCTAAAGCTTCTAATGTTTTTTTGCGAATTTGAGTCTCTTCTTGGTCAATACCGATAAACCATTGCGCAGTCGTGCGGAAAATTAACGGAGTTTTCGAACGCCAGCAATGAGGGTAGCTATGTACAAACTCAGAAAACTTCAATAGATGACCTGAGGTTTTTAATTTTTCAACAATCAAAGGATTGGCTTTGAAAATATTAACACCTTTCATTTCAGGGAAGTCGTCTGTGTAAAGACCGCCATCATCAACAGGATTAAGAACAGGCAATCCATATTTCTGTCCCACGCGGAAGTCATCCGCACCATGGCCCGGGGCTGTATGAACAGCGCCTGTACCAGCATCGGCTGTTACGTGAGGACCTAATACGATGATAGAGTCACGATCAATAAATGGGTGACGAGCTTTTCCTAGCTCCAGATCCGCGCCTTTAACGACATTTTTCTCAGTTAAAGTCAGTCCTATTTCTTTTTCGAAGAATTCTTTTAAAGCTTTCGCGATAACCAGATTTTCTTTTTGACCATTAAGCTCAGTTGAAAACACTGCATAGTCAAAATCAGGGTGTAAGGAGATTCCTGTGTTTGATGGCAATGTCCACGGAGTCGTTGTCCAGATAACGAAGGATGTTTTTTCAGTTGGATTTCCTAGCTTTTTAAGAGTCTCGGCATCAGTCACTTCGAACTTAACATAGATGGAAGGTGACTTATGATCATGATACTCGACTTCCGCATCTGCTAGAGCGGTTTTTAGCGTCCAATTCCAGTAGACAGGTTTAACACCTTGATAGATCACTCCACGTTTGTAGGCGCGTGCGAACTCACGGATTTCTTCAGCTTCATAGGCGCGTGACATTGTCAGATAAGGGTTTTCCCAATCAGCTAAAATACCGAGGCGTTTAAATTGCTCACGCTGATGATTCACCCAGTGTGTTGCTTCCGCACGGCATAGAGCTAAGATCTCTTGATCTGTTTTGATTTCTTTTTTTGCAGCAAGGTCTTTCATCACCTTGTGCTCAATAGGCAAACCATGGCAATCCCAACCCGGAACAAACGGAGCATAGAAACCCTTCATGCCTTTGTATTTCAAAATAAAATCTTTCAAAGACTTGTTCAGTGCATGACCGATATGGATCGAACCATTGGCGTAAGGAGGTCCATCCGGCATGGTGAAGCCTTGACCATCCTTATTTTTTTCAAGAAGGCGTTGATAGATTTTGTCCTGTTCCCATTTCGCAATAGTTTTAGGTTCGTTAATTGGCAAATCGCCCTTCATAGGGAACTGCGTTTGCGGCAAACGGATCGTACTTTTGTAGTCAGGTGTTTGTGGGGTAGTCGACACGTGGAAACTCCTTGAAATAAGCAAGCAGTCTATCAAATCGAGCGACATTTGGGCAGGCCTTTAAGACCTAAGAACGGGGATTTTGCATGGTATAAAACAGAATCAAACAGGTGCAGAACTACATTTTCTTGAACTGTTTGTATCCTAAGGCAATTAGCGCTCTAAGAGCTTCGATATCAGAGCTTAAATTGAGGGTTTGGCGGACTTCACTCAGGGCTTGTAGCGATTGGATATCCAGCTGTCCTAGGCTAGAAGACGAGCCGCCGCCCATATTTCCCATAGCATGGGCCGCTTGATTGACAGTCTCTTTGAAGCTCAGGGGTAGACCTGTTACAGGAAGAGATCTTGTCTGAGCTGTTGGAGCTTCCAATGTAGTTTGAGGCTGAGCTTTTGGCATAGTTGGAGCCGCAACCGGAGCTGACTGAGCCGGTGTTTGAAGATCACCAATCATCGATGCCAATTGCTTTAACTCTTGCTTGAAGTTTTGAATACTAGGCGCTTCTAGTGAAGCTTCACCATTGCGTTGGGCTTTAAGATAAAGACTCACAAGAATATCCTGTGACGTCGCCATATCTTTTACAGATGCTGGCTGAGTCAATAACCAAGAGTAGGCTTTTTGCAAAGTCTCTTTGGTATAAGCTTGTGGAGGCAATGGGTTTAACGTCATGGGATGGCTACGCTAACGAGCGCCTTAATTAGAGTCAACAACATCATTTTGCAACAGTCTTCGTCACATTTTTAAGTGTGAAATGAACTGCTAACTTTTTGGCTCTGCATATTCTTTCGCCACGATTCCATACTTTTCAATCTTACGAAGAAGAGTCTTTTTTGGAATATTTGCGTGCAGTGCTGTTTGGTTGATTCTGCCTTTAAACGTCTTTAAAGCCTTGATAATAAACTGTTTTTCGAATTCCTCTTTTTGAGCATTGAAGTCTAAAGAGGCACTGTCCGAAATGCTGATGCTGATATCTTCGTCAGCACAGGATTCGAGACTGTCGTCGTCAATTTCTGAGTCAATATCAAAATCATTTTCTGAATCAATTTCTGTAGAGCTGAAGACCTGAGCAGATTTTTTTAATGTTTCCGATTGACTCTCTAAATTCTGCATCGTTTCGACTAAACTCACACCGGCAGCCTCAAGAAGTGCTTCTGGCAAGCTTCCTAGGCTGATCGTATTTGAACTCTCTAATACGAAAGAATGCTCAATAACATTTTCGAGTTCACGAATATTTCCGGGCCAGCCATAGCGTTTCAAAACAGACAGCGCTTCAGCGCTGATACCCGTTAAACGCTTTCCATGAATTTGGTTGAACTTGCGAATGAAGATATGAATCAAAACTTCCAAGTCATCTTTACGATCCGCTAACTGTGGTAAGAATATAGGAACGACGTTCAGACGATAGAAAAGATCTTCGCGGAAGCGGCCATCTTTCATCATCTCTTCCAAAGGGCGATTTGTCGCGGCAATGATACGAACATTAGTTGGAATTTCGCGATTCGAGCCGACAGGCATAAAGAGCTTTTCCTGTAATACACGCAGGATCTTCACCTGCATCAATTGAGGCATGTCACCGACTTCGTCTAAGAATAGAGTTCCACCTTCGGCAAATTGAAACTTACCGATTTTGCGTTCACTGGCTCCAGTGAAAGATCCTTTTTCGTGACCAAAAAGTTCTGACTCAAAAAGATTTTCAGGAATAGCTGAGCAGTTAATAGCAACAAACTTTTCGTCTTTGCGTGCAGAGTTGAAGTGAATCGCTTTAGCTACTAATTCTTTACCTGTACCTGAAGCGCCACGAATTAATACAGGAGTATCAACCTTAGCGAGCTTGTGGATAACATTGAAGACCTTTTGCATTTGCGAGGTGTTGCCGATGATTTTACGGCCTTCATCTACAAATACCGGAGACGATACAGCCAGTGTTGAAATCAGAGTGTGTGCCGTAACGGCCTTATCGATTAATTGAATCAGCTCATCACTAGATAGGGGTTTAGATAAGAAGTTATAGGCGCCGTCTTTAACTGCTTGTACGGCCACTTCTACTGTGGCGTGTGCCGTGAGCATTAATACGATAATGCCGGGGTCCATTTCTTTAATTTCTTTAAGTGTATTCAGACCATTTTTGCGTGGCATATCCACGTCTAAAATAACGATATCGAAAGCGCGAGCTCCAGCTTGTTGTGTTTTGTTCTTTTCTGCAGTTCTTTCTTTGATTTTTTCAATAGCATTCACACCATCGAAGGCCTCTTCAATATAGAACTTTTTCGTAGCTTCAAGAGCTGATCTGACTGAAAAGCGTAGGGCCTGATCGTCATCAACAACAAGAACTTTAAGCATAATCGAACCTCCAAGCAGAGTCGTTACCGTCACTGGGGCCAAAGATATACTAAGTGGTGTCACTTTTGCCTCTGTTATTTTTCTGACAGGAAAAATTTAACTGTCGAAACTTTTGACGATTCGAGGGGGAGGAAGGCTGCTAAGAGTTGATCGGTAGCTCAACGCGGAAGACAGAGCCCTTTTGAACTTCACTGGTAACAGTGATTTCGCCCTTGTGTAACTGAATAAAGTATTGGGCTAGGTAAAGGCCAAGGCCCGTACCTTTGATAGTTGAGGTCTTAGCATTTTGGCTGCGGTAAAATTTCATAAAGATATTAGAAATCTCTTCCGGAGGAATCCCCACGCCCTGATCTTGAATTTCAATAATCACTTTATCCGCACTTTCATAGGACTTGATCGTGACTGTGGACTCTTCGGGACTGTACTTGATAGCGTTTTCGATCAGGTTAGAAAAAACTTGGCGAACAAGCTCTGAATCCACCGAAACCGGGAACATCGGCTCTAGATCTGTTGTGAGCTTGATACGTTTAACCTTGGCAAGGAAATCGTGTTTCTTGACGATCTCTTGTAGGATTTTATTGATATCCTTGGATTGACGATTGAGTTCGATCCCTTGGCTTTCGATACGTCCATACTGCAGAATTGAATTGATAAAGCGCAAAAGATCATCCGAGCTGCTTTTGATTGTGTCTACAGCCTCGCGCTGATTTGAGCTCAACGAGATGTTATCTTTCAGAATAACCTCCGTCATCCCCTGAATGCGTGCGATAGGGGTTTTCAAATCGTGAGACATCATCGAGATAAAATTACTTTTGAGTTCTTCTACCTGTTGTAGAAGTTTATTCTTTTGCAGGTACTCCCAACTGCGCCGATTTTCAATGATCAGACGATAAGGAATAAAAAAGTAATAACACAAAAAGATCGTAAGCAACGGATGCGCCATCCCGATCCAGATGTTGAAGTATAAAAGTATAACAGCAAGAAAACTATACCCCAAGAAGGTACTTACTAAAAGCATAATGCCTTTAGATGGTGTCATTGAGAGGGCTACATATACTGTTAAAATTGAAATAGCGGCTGTTACAATAATATTAATATAAGGCGGCACTTTTTGAGGAGCGCTATTGTCAATTAATGTTTGGAACATATTGGCTTGAAGTTCCGTTATAGTAATAAGATCAGGTGTTTCAGATGAATAAGGAGTAGCAACATAATCTTCAATGAATTTATTTGTATTTGTACCAATTAATATAATTCGATCTGTTAAGTACTGTGGGGGAACATTGCCAGATAAAACATCTTCGAATCTAAATGCATCAAATGAGTTGGGCTTGTGGAAATCAATGTAGACTTGATCTGTTCCAATGTAGTGATATTTACCTCTGATATTTTCTACATTTACGATGCTGGGGTTATATATGCTCGCTAGTCTTTGATGGATTAAGAGCTGATCCTGATAGCTAATCAATATACGACGACTAATTTTATTTTTTGGATTAAGTTTTATATCTTTTGTTCGTGGTCCTGAGACAACCTGTAAATCATTTAGTGGAGCGGCGAGCTTTAAATTACTTTCTTGGCCTTTAAGCTCAAGGTCATCGGTTATAAAGTAAAGATTGCTAAAGGTGGATGCCGTTTTAGCAAAGAGTTTCTGATCGTTAGTGCTACCAGAGATTTCTATAATCTGTTTGTTTTCAAAGCGAAAATTATAGACGATCTGTGACGACTTGTATAAAGAGAGTTTTTCTAGGAAAGTGCTATGATCTTTGTACGATGGATAGCCGTTAAAAGATTCAATGGTATTTGAATCAATATAAATAAGAGTGATCTTTTTGTTTTTTGGATTTGAAAGACCAAGATCTGCTTTGATGGTAGTACCTAAATCAAAGAGAAAAAGCTCTACCAGCTCAAATTTAAAAGAACTAATGATAATTGTAGCAACAAGTGCAAATGCGATTTTATAATAAGAAAAGTGGATTGATCGTAGTAAAGCTAGAGTTTTAGAAGAAATATTTTTCACAAAAAGCTACGGCTTTGTACTATCAACTAATTTGTTGGAGTACAAGATGTCCCCAGTGCTCCTTTTACCAAAGGAGAAGCTGATTTAGGATTCGGTTTAACTTTTTTAATGTGTTGCGCCTTTTTCATAATATCCCTCCTTCAGTATCAGAACACTGCTGCTCAATACGAGCTATTTTGTAATATATAAGTGTTGTCAAAATCAAGCTTCTTGTCTTTTTGCAGAAAGAAACACTCTTATTGTGTTTATCACCTGTATGCAAATTATTGATGTACATACAGCCTCCGCCACATAGATAGCGAGCCCAACAGGAATTGCAGTTGTTTAGTTCTATCAGTGATTTCGAGTACTTAGATATGGCGGAATCTTCTATTTGGCTATGTTGCCCTACAGATGTCTTGAGATCATTTGGGTCCCAAACACAGCTAAAGAGGCGATTTTTTGCATCAATTGTTAAGTGGGTTTTTCCAGCTCCGCAGTGATTTTCCACACGTTGCTGACCATCTAGTAAGGAGAAATAGTGGTCAAAAGTGCGAATTTTGCGGAGTTCACGTTCTCCACCTTTTTGCCAAGCTATTTTGGCAACATTGTTTATTTCAGTAATAAATTTTTCCAATAGTAAGTCATCGAAAGATTCATTATCAAATATAAAGTCTACGGAGTCAGGGTTTAAGGACATCAAAAACAAGTAGTTACTTGTTATATCCGTGTTGTGTTTTGAAGTAATAGCGGAGAAATGTATAAGAGAGATATTCCCGCGATCTTCATTTAAAAGCCGAAGACCCTCAAGAATTTTATCTGTAGTACTATTGTTGTCTTTTGAAGGGCGAACTAAATCATTTACGTCTCTTGTGCCATCTATACTGATCGTTAAGTCTAATTTCATCGTTCGCAATATACTTATTGTTTCTGAATTAGAAACAAGTGTGCCATTAGTCACTATCTTAAAAACAGAAGTTATGCCCCTTTCTAGACATAGGTTCACTGTATAGTCATAGATTGCTTTTATTGCATGTGGGTAAAGTAGTGGCTCACCGCCGATAAAAGAAATCGAAAATGTTGATTGAGGGGGCAGACGAGATATAAAAAAACTAATTTGCGGAAGAGTTTTTTCTATTGAAATCTGTAAAGTAGGAGCTCCGTATGTTCCATCTCCTCCAGCAGAGCAATAGTTGCATTTAAGATTGCATATTTGACTAACATTTATCGTTAAGTTTTTGATTTGTGAAGTTATTCTGCCAGAACGAAGCTGGGTAGATGACGGTTCTTCATTCCAATCGTTAAGAGCATTATACGCATCACTTAGCGGGTGAGGTGTTAAATGAGGTTGTTCATCGGTAGTAATTGAAATTTCTTGCATTGCCTCAAAGGCCTCTAGACTTAGCTCTGCGACCTCTAGGTTTGAAGCATGAAACGCAACGATACTGTCAAAAGAATCAACACTTGTCGGCTTTCTAATTGCAATAATATCTTTAAATCGTTTTAGTTCCATTTTATCCCTAGTACAGTGATTTAAAGATTAATCTAGCAAATATGTAGCCAGATTATATTTGAATTAGTCGAATTACGATGGACGTGCCGATATTTTCTGTACTTGAAATCTCTAGGGTACCACCCATCATTTCAATTGTTTGCTTTGCATGTAAAAGACCAATTCCATTGCCGCCAGTATCTTTTTTTGAGGTGATTCTTTGTTGCCCTAATAAAGCTAGCATATCACTAGAAATACCAACACCATTGTCAGAGATTGTAATAAGGAACTGATTAGAGAGAGCACTAAGTTCAATAGTGATTTGGGGTGATTCTTGCGTCTGGGTTGCATCGATGGAGTTATCAATTAGATTGCTGATCACACGTTCTAGTTCTGATGCTGATGATTTGGCATGAGTAAGAGCAGTTTTGACACTTAATTTAAACACTATGTTGGGTCTTAGGGATCTTTTTTCGGATAAAATTACAGAAATAGTATTTATGATATTAACATCTTCTAATTTCATTTCAGAATTAGTTGCTCTGTATTTTTTTAACAGATTTGCAGCGATAATATCAATTCGCTTGAGTGAAGAGGTTATAAGATTTTTATGTTCAGGATCATCAAATTTAGCTTTACTTATTAGTAAATTCGCTACAGACAGTGGGGAGCGAATGTCATGAGCAACTTTTTCGGAAATTCTCAAAACAGAGTCTATACGAGCATTTAAAAGCTCAGTTTGCTTCTGCTGTTCCTGAAGTCGCATCATTAGGAACATTAATAGTGGTACGACAATATATTGAGCAAATATAAGTAATGAAATGGAGCGAGAAAAGTCAATATAGTAGCTTGAGGTAATATATAAAATAAATATGAAGATCAGATTTATAGGAATCAATGAGAAGAATAAGATTAGCTTTGTTTTAGGTTTAAAATTGCAAAGTATCAGAAAAGTTAAAACTATAAATAATACGATTAAGTCATTCCAGCTTTGTAGATACTTAATGTAGTCTCCAGTGATATGCAAATTTACTAAATTTGCGACAAGCTCTTGAAACGGATAGAAATGATCTTGAAAGTTACTATTTAATTTGTTGTTTAGTAAGTTAAGGGCTGAAGGTCGATGTAAAAATGAGAACTCGTTAAATGAGCCAATAAAAACAAGCTTGTTGTTGAAGAAATCGGGCCGATAGTTGTCGGTAAAAAAATTGGGTGATTGGAAAAAGGTAAATGTTCCGACTCTTGGAGTCTTCATATATACTTGAGTAGTTCTCCAAAATTTATAAGGATACTTGAAATCTGAGATCTCTTTTGTTTGTACTCCAATTTTTTTAAGACTGATAGAGGTTTGAGATTCCCCAATTTGGTCGTAACTCAAAAGAGCGCGTCTAAATTTCGCATCATTTTTTGAGGCGCTAATTCGATCCCCTGTGGTTGTGATGTAGAAGAGATTTTTATAGTTTCTAAATACCTCATCAGATTCAAATCCCGTAGCAAAATAAGAATCTTCTAAAGCAAATAAAGAGAAGTTCTCAAGAGAGTTAATATAGTTAAAAAAAGCAATTCGCTCTTCTGGATTTTGAGATAGTTCTGATGGTTCAAGAACTAATATAATATGCTTTGGGGCGCCTAATAAGATTTTATCAATAATACTAATAAGGTCTTTAGTTTTGAGTGGATGTGTGAAATTGTTTTTTGTAATGTCAATATTCACAGATACTATGGATTTATCGACTGTGTATCCAAAATTGAAATGCTGTAAAGCGTCCCTGATAATAAAATCTATAGAATGAAATGATGCTTTAGAAAACCCCCAACAACTCACTCCCAGTAAAACCACCAGAAGCGACTTCCCCCAATACTCCTTTAGAAGACCCCACACCTTTTTCATCGTTCTTTTGTCCTGAAAAATCGTTTGAGTAACCAGAGGGAGCCCCAGCAGATCAACAGAATTAACAGGATGCCAAGAATAGGGAATAAGACCGCAAGTAAAGAACCGACAAAGGCGGTGATGGTTTCAATCAAAGCGAAGATGGGATTACCAAGGCCAGCCGTCCACTGGCTCGAGGTCGCACGTACAGCAGAAGTGGAGGCTTGGATAATACCAGCCCCAAGGCCACCGGTGATCGCACCTAGAATAAAACGCATATAGGAATCTTCTGCGAAAGTGAAAAAAGAAGACGATAGTAACGTGGCGGCGACAACGGCTAGCGGTGTGGCGATAGTATCTAGAAAGTTATCGACGAATGGAATTTTGTACGCGGCGATCTCAATAACAGTGGCCACAGTAATTGCGGCCGTGAAAACATCGTTGCGAATCAGATGAACAGAGGCTTCATTGATCCACTCTGAGGGAATAAAACCAAAGCGGACACCGAAAGTCGCGATCAGTAAAGGAATAAAAACACGGAATCCACAGCAGGCTGAAAGGGCGATCCCCGCGATGATGGCGATGATCACTTCCGTATGGCTCATAGTCCACCTAAAAGCTTACGTTCATTTTCCCGATCTTTGCTCATTTCCTGTTCGATTTCTTCTTTGCTCCAAAGACGGCCTTTGCCGACTCCGGGGCAGAAGTTGGCGACTTCTGACTTCCATGCCTTGGCATTCATCACTTCTGGCCAAAAAGGCCACGTGCGACACTGATTGGGGCGAGCTTCGTAAACAGAGCAACCTTTGTTCTTTAAAAACATGCAGTCAGGATTGCCTTTATCTTCTTTCAAGTGCCAGATGCCATTGGTTTGATCGCAATACTTTTTGGTAAAGGCGCTAGTTGTAACTTTTAAGTGTTTGGCAAAACGGCGGCGGTCATCCTTAGTGAGGAAGACGAAGCCAAATTCGCCATGTGAGGTACAGCATTTGCCCGAACCTTGGCATTGAAATCTAAGGCCGTGCTCATAAAATAAATCTTTCTTTGTATTTTCCGACATGATTTGATCTTATGCCTGAGTCCGCCTTGACTCAAGCCTCAGAATTAACAAAACTAGCTTTATTATTATGAATTACAAAATTTACTCCCCTCAGGACTTTCCTGCTTATCTGCCTAAGCTGAATTCTTTGTATGATGATTTATTTTCAGGTGGGAAGGGGTTTCGATCTAAACTGATAGGTTTGGTTTCAGAACCATTAAAGCTCGAAGTTTCTACGCAGACCCTATTGGCACAAACTATTGAATTTATCCATAACGCCTCGTTATTACATGATGACTTAATTGATCGTTCGCATCTTCGTCGTGGTAAGAAAACGGCGTGGCTTAAATACACGCCCGAGTATGCCGTGCTGGCAGGAGATTATCTTTTAGCGCGAGTCATGGTGAATCTGTCTTCTTTTGGAAATATTAAGCTGGTGCAATACACGGCTGAGATCATTTCCGACCTATTGGAAGGCGAGTGGTTACAGGACTCTGTGGTTGGGGATTATTTTGTCACGCTAGAGCAATTAGATCGCATTCATCATCTTAAAACCGCGTCACTTTTTAAATGGTGCTTGCGCTCGCCGTTCATAGCACGTGAAGACTACACTCAAGACTTACATTTCGTGCTAGGGGAAATGGGTGCGATTTTAGGACAGCTCTTCCAGCGTAGCGATGATCTGTTGGATTATGATATTCGTAATCACGAGGGCAAAGCGGTATTAGGAGATTTGAAATCAGGATATTTAAACTCTGTGGGTGCCTTTATGACCCGTGACTTAAGCCGAACGCAATTAGATCAGGTGATTAAATCCAGTTCTTTAGCAGATCTACATTTAGCTTTTTCTTCGGACCCGCAAAAAGGTAAAGAGATTTTTGATAAAAAGATAGCAGAATTCGACCAGATGAATACGAAGCTCATTGATTTATACAATCACCATTTAAGTACGCTCGACAGTCTTCTGAACGGAGACGAAAAAAAATTAGTTAATAATTTGAAGCCACTGACAGAAATTCTTTACTGGCGCAGAAAGCCTTCGAGCTAATGGCAACAGAGTACGTCACCGTAAAACGCAGCAATAATGCAGAGTTTTTAAAGTACCTTTGGGGGCGAAACTCGAAAGATATACGTGCAGTTCCGGTTAAGACCTACAATTTAGGAACTCCTGAAGAGTCGGTGACTTTTGAGCTAAGAAAAGCTACCGAAATTCAAAGACCTAATTTGTTTAAGTTTATCGCTTCGTTAATTAAGTTACGTAGTTTTATTCTGATTCTATTTCCTCTTTTTTTCGTGCTGACAAAAAACTATGTGGATGATCGTCTGTTTGATCCGATCTCGATAGTGTTGGCCTCTGTGGGGATGCTGTTTTTATTTTCGGGTTTAAACATTCGCAATGATATTCACGACCATATCTCGGGTTTTGATCGTGTAAATATCGATTCTAGTCCTAAACCCCTGCGTGAGGGGTGGATTACAGCTCGTCAGGCCTCTTGGCTTTCGATGGCTTTGATATTGGTTTCTGCTGTTGTGGCATTTCCAGCTTTTGTCTTTCAGCCTGAATTGGTACGTGTCCTGATCGTGTCTTCAGTGCTTTTCTTTGTTGGGCGTTTTGCAAAAAAGAATTCTTATAAGCATCAGCATTTCGGTGAATTGATCTTGTTCCTTCTTGCCGGACCGGGCTTAGTTTCTGGATATCAAGTGGCACTTGGTGCGGGTATTGACACCGAGATTTTATGCTTTGGAGTATTGTGGGGATTTGCTGTTTTGTACTTGGTGCAGGTGAATAACTTCGCGCACATTATGACCTCGTCGCAATCTAAAATTAGCAATACGATAACCAAGCTGGGATTTGATTTGTCTCAGAAATTTTTGCTGTTAATGTGGGGTGCGTTCATTGTCCTATGGACGGCATTCCATCACTACTTTGGCAGTCGCTATTGGACTATTTTTGGAACGATGCTTTTGATTTTCTGGTCGGTCCCACTGTTTATGAAAATCACTGACATCAAAAGCCCAATGGGTTCTGGTCCACGATTAGTTAAGCGCATCGCTCATCAGACATTTTTAGCTATGGTCTTTATCTTTTTCCTACAGAGTTTGTGGGTCCTTTGGGTTGACGCCAATTGAATGTAAAGAATCTTATTATCCATTCAGACACGGAAGAGGGCCATGTAAAAGCGTCCCAGTGTCTTGAGTTTTTAACACAGAATAATTGCGACTTAAGCTCTATTAAATCTATTGATCTTACGATGGATATTCCTGTTATGCAGGATTTGTCGGGGAATAAATTTAAAATAGATTTCATAAATGATAAAAAAAATTACCAAAAGATAAAACAGTCGATGAAAAAAGAACTCATTGCCCGCGCTATGGGTTCAGGGCGCTATGGTGACAAAGTTTTAGATCTCAGTGCTGGCTTAGGGATCGACTCTGTGTTTTTGGCTCAGTTGGGGTTTTCTGTGACCGCATTAGAGCGAAACCCATTGATTTATTATGCTCTGAGTGAAGCCCAAAAGCAGTGTTCTGATTTAGATGTGAAATTTGTTTTTTCGGAAGCTCTAGAGTTCTTACAGAATACACAAGAGGAGTTTCCTGTTATCTATTTTGATCCTATGTTTCCAGATAAAACGAAATCGGCATTGCCTCGTCAAGAGATGGTGTTCTTCCGTCAGATGGTCGGAGCCGATGAAGACGCGGCAAAGGTGCTGGAAACTTCGATACAGAGGCAGGGCGCGCGCCGCATAGTGGTCAAGCGACCGATCAAAGCTCCATGGCTAGGGGATAGAAAACCTCAAAGCTCGATTGCAGGAAAGTTAATCCGATTTGATATCTACGGAGGTCTTATATGATGAAAATGATTTTATCGGCGCTTAAAGATGCGCTGTTGTCTTATATGCCGACGCGCAGTTTGATTGAGTCCATGATCAAATATGACTTTAAAGTAGGGAATGCACGGACGCACTTGATGGAATTGTGTTTTTCAAATTTAGCAGCGTGGCCGTTGTTTTTATTGATCGGACTCATTTTCCTCGATCCATTTAAAGGTTCTTGGTCATTGGTGCACTGGTTTGGCTATGAAAGTTCTATCGTGCTGGCTTTGTTGAATGGCCACATGGCCGCTATGGTTACATGTTTTTTTGTATTTTTTGTGATGGAGTGGCTTTTGCGTAAAGAGTACTTATGGATTGGTTTAATTTTTTATTTTCTAAACAGATCCGAACTTCATATTCACTTGGCTGTTTCAGGTGTTCTTGGTGTCTACTTTGCCCGTGTTTTGTATGTGTGGTGGCTCGCTATTGATATCAAAAGTAAAACGCAACAGATTTGGAAATGGGTGAACGCATTGCAGTTTTCTGTCTGGGTTATCACAGCCGTTGTGTCCTTGATCGCTCTTGATTTCTTGCAGGTGAATCATTTGTTTAATCAGGCGATTTTCAGTGAGTCTTTGGTTGTCACTCGTGGCAGCTTTTTACTTGCTGTCGTGTTCTTGTTTCATTTGTTGTCACATGTATTTCTATGTGTATGGGGACATTTTTATTACCAAATAAAAACAGACCCAGCGGATTTGCCAATATACTATTCCACAGCGAATTGGATTTTACGTTTTAGCATGAGTTATCATTTACAAAGTATTCTTAAAAAAGTAGTTCCCATCCAAATTGAGAAGCACAGTGAAAACGTCCAGAAAATAGAGGGTCTTACGGCGTCTCATGCTGGACTCGAGTCCTTGCCGGTGAATCGTGTTTTGCGTCAAGAACTCGACTATCTTCGCGAGGCTAATTTAAGATTGACCAAAATCTGACCCCACATCAGACTTAACGCATGTCTATCGATGAGAACGCACGTCTTAAGCAAAAAGTAGCTTTGCTAGAGTCCGAGCTGAGTAAGAAAAATTCAGAAGTTGTTATTTACCGCCAAGAGTTGATTAAGATCTCTCAGCGGTTGGACTATTTGATGTCGCAAATTTCCCACGATTTAAAAGTTTTATCTGAAGTTCAAAAAAATTTAATGCCGACTGAAATTCCCACAATTCCGGGTTTTGAGATCAGCAGAAAGTTTGTTTTCGGCTCTAAACATGGCGGAGACTATTTTGATATATTTGAACATGAAGATAAGTTCAAATTCGGAATTCTGGTGGCGTCATCGTCGGGCTATGCAATGTCAGCCCTTTTTCTATCGTTAATTTTAAAAGTGTCACATGTGTTGGAAGCTAAAAAGGGAAATGCGCCCGATAAAATTCTACAACAAATTGCGGACGAAATAAAAAAAACGGCTAAAGGCGAAGACCTGACCAGCGCTTTTTATGCGGTGATTGATCGGCG
The DNA here is from genome assembly GCF_000348725.1 of Pseudobdellovibrio exovorus JSS. NCBI lineage: Bacteria > Pseudomonadati > Bdellovibrionota > Bdellovibrionia > Bdellovibrionales > Pseudobdellovibrionaceae > Pseudobdellovibrio > Pseudobdellovibrio exovorus. The sequence continues at coordinate 2,136,770 of NC_020813.1, read as the reverse complement.
TGATTTCTCATTGCAGTTTTGCAGTGCAGGAAAAGTGAACGGGTATTATTTAGCTCCACACAAACCGGTTCAAGTTTTGAAATCTTCGCACAGCGCATTCGGAGTGCAGTTTTCAGAAAAATTAAGTCTGGCCACACTAGAGCTAGAACCCAAGTCGCGCATTTGTGTAGTGACTGAGGGGCTAGAAAACGTACTTGGAGTTGAAAACATAGTGAGAATCATGACTGACAATGCCAAAAATGGTGTCCATGACTTACGCAATGAATTACTTTTTCAGGCTCAAAGAAAAGCTGGGACAGAAGAACCAATTCGCGACCAGACTGTCGTCGTTATCGAAGTCAAAGACAGAGTGATAAAGCTAGCCAAATAAGCCTGCTTTTGGTAGTTCTCTTACATACTAAAAAGCAAAGGACAATATTATGGCAGAAGTAAATATTTATGAAGGTGCAATAGATAAGGGTCTTGAAGGAGTTGTTGCCTGCACAACTTCGATTTCATTTATCGTAGGAAATACATTAAACTATCGCGGCTACACGATCGAAGATCTTGCGGCTAATTCAACATTTGAAGAAGTTGTATTTCTACTTTGGAACAATCGCCTACCAAATAAAGCAGAGTTAACAGCATTTTCTGCTGAGCTAAATAAAAACATGGCATTGTCGCCTGAGTTTATCGCGGTGTTAAAAACATTGCCGACAAACGTTCATCCTATGGCGTGGTTGCGTACGGCAGTTTCATTATTAGCTCACTGGGATACAGATGCTAACGATAACTCAATTGAAGCTAACAGCCGCAAAGCGGTTCGTTTAACAGCTAAGATGGGTGCGCTGGTTACTGCGTTTGAAGCGATTCGTAACAAACGTGAAGTGTTAGCCCCAAAAGCTGACAAATCTATCGCGTACAACTTCATGTACATGTTAAAAGGTGCTGAGCCAGAAGCTGACTTAGTAAAACTTTTTGATACATGTCTTATCTTGCATGCAGACCATGAGTTAAACTGTTCTGCATTCGCAACTCGCGTAACAACGTCATCACTTTCAGATATGCACTCTGCAATCGTATCCGCTATCGGTGCTTTAAAAGGACCTTTACATGGTGGAGCGAATGAACAAGTAATGGTGATGTTAGCTAAAATCGGTACTATCGAAAAAGCACAACAATTTGTACAGGATGCTTTAAGTGCTAAAGAAAAAGTAATGGGTATCGGTCACCGCGTTTATAAAGATGGCGATCCTCGTGCAGCGATCTTAAGAAAATTCTCTGAGCAGTTAACTAAAAAAATCGGCAAACCTGAATTGTATGAAATGTCAGCTTTGATTGACGATACGATGAATAAGCAAAAAGGTTTGATGCCGAATGTAGATTTCTACTCGGCAACTGTTTACCACTCAATGGGTATCCCAACTGATATCTTCACTCCGATCTTCGCAGTTTCTCGTATTGCAGGTTGGATTGCTCATGCTAACGAACAATACGAAAAAAATCGTATCTATCGTCCTCGTGGCAAATGGCAAGGTAAAGAAGGCTTAAACTGGCAGCCAGTTGAGCAAAGATAGGAAATTTCGATGAAATTCTGGATCTCAGCAGTATTAGTTCTTATGCTCTCATCATGTTCGTCTTTAACTAAGGATCTTTTAAAAGATCCTGAAGTTAAAGTGATCGACTTCAAGGTCACAAATGTGACCTTAGAAGATGTGTCTGTTGCGGTTCAGATGAATATCAAAAATCCAAATCCAATCCCACTTAAGTTGGATGCGGTTAACTACGCGCTGAAATTTTCTGGCGAAAAAGTAACTGAAGGCGTTTTTGATGATGGAGTTAATGTTCCCGCATCTGGCGAAAACAATGTAACTGTGCCTTTTCGCTTCAAATACAGTTCTTTGGGCAATTTAGTGACGAGCTTGTTGAATAATACATTCACACGCGAGTATGAATTAGATGGCTCAGCGAAATTGGGAATCTTTTCTATTCCATTTAAGCAAAAAGGCGAAGTGAAGTTTAATAAATAGTCCGCTATTGGAGGCTGTATGTTCCGTACTATGAAGTTAAGTCTATCAAATTTAATGTGCTTGTTGATGTTTTTTGCGATGTCATCTTGTACAACGATTTCAGAGACCTTCCGTCACGCTGAGCTGACGTTGGTTGAATTTCAATCTACACCAGTTGCTGGCAATGAATATGCGGCCACGATTAAACTTTCTTTTAAAAACCCGAACACTTACGCAATCCAAATTGGTGAGGTTAATTACAAACTTGTTATTAACGATGACGATGTGGTTTCAGGTAAGTTTGATAAAAGCATGACTCTTCAGCCAAACTCAGAAGAGTCTGTAACTGCAAAAATTAAATTTAAGTACACATCAGACCAACAAGGGACATCTAATAATCTTATTGTTGAGCCCTATGTTTTGTCGGGTACAGCTAGTGTTGGGCTGCATGTTATGCACTTCAATCACAAAGGCGAATTCGTCAGTAGCCGTAAATAAGTTAATTCAGATAAATCACCTGATTCAATAGGAGGAAGTTATGTCGTCAATTTTTACAAAAATCATTCAGGGCGAACTTCCTTGTTATAAAATCCACGAAGATGACAAGACCTTTTCTTTTTTAGCACTAGACCAAGTGAATTTAGGGCACACTCTTGTGATTCCAAAACAAGAGGTCAATCATTGGTTTGATGTGCCAGCCGATGTTTACACGCAAGTAGGATTAAACGCTCAGAAGATCGCTAAGGCGATTCAGGCGGCGACAGGTTGCCCTCGTGTTGGCACTATCGTTGCGGGCTTTGAGGTTCCTCATTACCACTTACATTTAATTCCAGCATGGAGCATTCCTGATCTGGACTTCAAGCGAGCACAAAAAAAATCTGCAGACGAGATGACAGATATTCAAAATAAAATTTTGAGTTTTTTAAAGTAAGTCATTTTGTAGATCATTCCGAATCATTAGTTCTTATTATGGATCAGATTAAAATATTCACTTAGGCATTCTGGCTGAGGGTGTTGTATTCTCTTTTCATAAGCCGTTCTAACGGCAAGAAAGGAGGTGGTGTTATGATTGGTAAACAATATGACATAACAAAGGCGGAGGTGCCGACTCCTTAGTCGCACACAAAGGCTGACGCGGTCTGAGAGGCTGGAAACCTCCGCCGTTTAAGCGTCATAGTTGTAATTTCGGTGGTTAGAGGCACCAAAGATGCCCTAACCACCATCTTCAAAACCTTCTTTCAAATCTCTCATCATCTCTCTTTGCATATTCCCTTGTATTTTCAGCTAAATCCCCTAAATTCAAAAAATGCAAATCGCCAGTTTTATTGATAACGAAATCTATCAATCGAGTGAGTCATTTACCGCATTAAATCCCTATACCTTAGAGCCACAGCATGAAGTAAAGTCCTGTGACCTGATGGGCTTAGTTATGGCCATACAGGCGGCTAATCGTGCGTTTGCGCAGTGGCGTACAAGTTCATATGACGAACGTATCCAAGTTGTTGAAAAAATATATGAATCTTTAAAACAGAATGCCGATCGCTATGCTTTGTTAGAGGCTCAGGATCAGGGGTTACCGCTTCATTTTGTTCAAAAGTATGGGATTCAAAAAAGTCTACAGACGATAGAGTCCACACTGAATATATTTAAGTCGTCGGCGGCCTCTATCACTGACGCCAATACAGAGCTGCCGCAGTATGCTCCTGTCGGAGTTATCGCCATCGTAGCTCCGTGGAATCTTTCTTTAAGAGTAACATTGGATCGCCTAATTCCTGCATTGTTGGCGGGGAATGCGGTGGTGGTAAAGGTCTCGTCACATTCTGTTGTAACGGCGGCTATTCTGGGCGAGATCCTACAAAATGCGGGTATTGTGAAAGGCTTAGTGAATGTTTTGGTCAGCCAAGACAAAGAAGTTAAAAAAGCCCTGTTGGCCCATCCGGGTGTGCGCGCTATTTCGGTTGCAGGGAATATTCAGACAGCCCAAAGTGTATTGGCATCTTCTGCTACATTTTTATCGCAGCAATTTAAAAAAGTTCAGATATCTTCTGGCTCTAAAAATTCAGCCGTAGTTTTAGCTGAACCTACAGATCAGATTTTTACAGAGGTGATGGAATCTTTTATGTTAGGGCAGGGACAATTGGTCTGGAACTCATCCCGTCTTTTTATCCTTGAAAAGTTTGAGTCCGATTGGGAAGAACGTATTCGTAATTATTTAGCCGCTTTGCGACCATCGGAGTCTGTTGAAGACACATCCGTTTGGACACCCTGTTTGAAGCGAGATTCCTTCGAGAAGTTTGACGAGATCAAACAACAGGCCCACGTAGATAAAGCGAAGCTTTTGCTGACCGAGTTCATGTTAAGTGAGCAACAAAAGAAAGTCTTTTTGCCGCCAGTATTCACTAAAGATATGTCTCGCTGTTCGACTTTGCAGCAAGACCAAATTCATTCTCCGTTTTATATTTTATCTGCGGTCAAATATCCATTTGATGTGGCGAAGTATTCGAATGTTTCTTATTTTGGATTTGCGGCTCACCTTTGGGGTGAACCCGAGAAACTGAAGAAGGTGGCTGAGGCTCTCGATGTAGGTCTAGTGACCTACAATCGTTCTTCATTTGATGTTGTCGGGCCTGTAGCTGGCGTCAAGCAGTCAGGGTTTGGCCAGCAGGACTTTCAAAGTTTTGGCGATTTCTTTTCAAACGTCAAAAAGCTGTCTTTTTAACTACTGAAGTGTGTGAGTTTTGGCACGTGTACGAATTTCACATTCGGGGCACGTTGCCTCTTCTTTAATTTCGGATTCATTCAGTTGCTCAAACTTTAACTCAAGTGCTGTATTGCAGAGCACGCAGTTACATTGCAGCTTTAAATAGGCCATTTGATTCGCAGAGTTCGTATTTTCGTAATAATTGATGTCTTTCATTTGCTTCCCCAAAAAAACGTGTTTTAGCAAATGAATAGATATGCAAAGTTGAGACACAGGCCGAAGTCGGGCTGTGTGAGGCGATTTCTAGAAGCTCATCTTAAGGCTATTGTCGTGCTGATGTTTTTCAAAAGCCAAATGAATCAGATCGGAAATCAGCTGTGAATAGGAAATTCCACTGGCTTCCCACATCTTTGGATACATCGAAATTTGAGTGAAACCAGGTAGAGTGTTGATCTCGTTCACATAGACCTGTCCATTTTTTCGAATGAAGAAGTCCACACGAGTTAAACCATCGCATCCCAAAGCTGTGTAAGTTTGCTTTGCTAGAGTTTGCACGGCTTGAATTTGTTCTGTTGTTAGATTGGCAGGAATAACAATTTCAGCCCCTTGCGCATCTAAATACTTCGCTTCGTAAGAATAGAATTCATGTTTTACAATCAACTCACCTGGCAAAGAGGCTTTTGGATTTTGGTTTAAACCCAAAACAGCGCACTCCACTTCACGCCCTTCGATAAATTCTTCAGCGATCACTTTGTGATCATATAGAAAAGAGTCAGCCAAAAGAGTAGTAAACGATGTGGCATCTTTCACTTTGTGAACGCCCACAGAGGAACCCGCATTAGCAGGTTTAATAAAAAACGGACTTCCTAACTTTTCTGTGATTTGCGCGTAACTTAAAGGTTGAGACCTTGTCAGAACAACATAACGTGAGTTGGGAATCTGAGCTTCAGTCAGAAGACGTTTCATGTAGTCTTTATCCATGCCGACAGCACTGCTTAGAACACTACAGCCGACAAATGGGATATTGAGAATTTTAAAATATCCTTGAAGAGTTCCATCTTCGCCCATAGTTCCGTGAATGATAGGGAAGGCACAATCTAAAGATACTTTTTCGCCGTTTTTAAGTAAGAGCATGTGAGGCTTTTCATTATGGCTCAGCAGGCAAATCGCTTGATCTGGATTCAAATTGTTATCTGTCAGAGCGGGCATTTCAAAAACGGAATCATTTTCGAAATGATACCAACTTCCCTCTTTGGAAACACCGATTAGAATCGGGGTAAATAATTGAGTATCGATAGCTTTGTAGATATTGCGAGCGGATTTAATTGAAACTTCATGTTCGGCTGAACGACCGCCGAACACTAAGGCGATTTTTTTCTTCATTTACGCATTGTAAACTATTGATCTCCGAAAGTGTAGTCCCGAACGGAATAACATACATCAGCTAGCAGTTTCCCACCAGACTCTGTCGGATAAAGGGCTCTTGAGCATAGCTCTAAAACCCGTGCTGTAAAGGGAGTGTCTTGACTAATGACAAATGTGTAATGAACTCTATCCGGTCGGTTATCATCATCTGGTTGTTTGTGTCGAATAATATCAAATTCAATCTGAGTGGCATTGATTAGGCAGTTGTCAGGAGTAGAGGGACAAGTTGCCTTTTGGGCTTCTGATCCAGAGGGTAATCTTTTTTGAACTGCCTTTGTTGTCAGTTTGTGGCAGCTTTCTTGGTAGTCTTCATCGGTAATACATGAAGTAAAAGCAATACGCTGTAGGATCTCAAATAAGAAAAGAGGACGGCGGTCTTCAGTACTTAAAAATGGGATAGTATCGTCTACAAAGGCGACACCACTTATGCCTGATGGCTTAGTAAATGACACAATTCCGGATTTGACGATTCCGGGTGTAGATCCTGTATTCGTAAGAAGGTCAATATCGAGATAGAGCTTGTTTGGATCTATTACTCCATCATTAATTTCGTAAATCACAACATCTTGCACGAATGCAGTTTGAGTAGAGCCGCCTTGGACACGTTCTGTTGAGGCGATCCGATAGCTTTCTAATGGTCTGATTTCGCTGAAGTTAAAAGGTCCAAATGCACTAAATAAAGCAATAGCCACTTCGTCTCTGCTAAAGGCAACCCCGAGATCCTCTTCTTTCAGATTTTGTTTTTTCATACAGGCTGTGCTGACCAATGCCAGCGAAAGTAGAATAGAGAAGAGTCGGAATGTAGTAGAAAAATTTTTCATATAGAGTCCCAACCCCATACCCAAAGCGGCATAGGCAATAGTGCTGAAAGTTTGTAACGAGTGTCGTCCGAAACAAAACTTAAAGAGTTGATATTCATTGGACCAAATAAAAGTTGAACGAGGTCCGATTCATGTTCAAGAGTATAAAGATCTGTGCCAAAGCCGAACACAAAATGACTTTCTTGTTTTTCAAGAACGATTTTATCAAAGCCTTCAGCGCGGAAAGCTTTTTTTATTTTAGCTAACAGAGCATCCGTATTGACGATCTTTAGCATTCCTAAAAAGCCTTGATGGGCTAATGTAGCACCTTGCTCAAGGTGACGGCGCATATTCTGAGAATGTGATGGCACCATGACCGTTAGAGTTTCATTCTTTTGATTGCGGATGTAACGAAACAGATCCATCAAGACATCGACTTGTCCAGCCCACTCGTGTACGTAGTTTGTGAGGTCGGCTCCTTTTCCTTCAGCAGCATAAGCCAGTAATTGATTGTTTTGATTCCATGCTGTGAAAAGGTGAGTATTCGGAATTTTTAAAAACTGTCTGAAGTCTTCGGTGCTGCGCACGGCATGTACTGTGTGTTGCGAGTAAAGACGCTGTAGAGCTTCTGGATCTACATTGTTCCCAGAAACAAATCGCAGTTGATTATTCTTAACAGGTTCTGATTTTTCTAAAAGGTAATTGTAATCGAAACCGGCTAATTCAAAGCCCATTTTGCGATAGAAATCAAATTGGTCGGTCCATAGAATCACCAGATCACATTCTTGTTTTTGCGCCAGCTCGATGCATTTTTCGATGTTTTTTCGGCTGTAGCCTTTTTGGCGATGTTCGGGGTGTGTGATCACAGATCCGATGGCCCCCACTTTAAAAACGGCATGTGGGGTCTTAACGATCAGGGTTTTCAGCACGGCATGGGCTATAATTTTTTCATCTTCGGTGATGATGCTCATGTTGTGAATATTGTTAGCAGTTAGAGCCGTTGGGTACTCGCTCGTGATAGGCCACTGCTCATTTTGCCTTAAATTTGCATTTAAAAAGTCTACAAGGCGAGTCCATTCATGGCTCTCGGGTGAACGGGGTCCTTCCATAGCTCCTCCAGTATGCAGCGCAGTCGTGCTCATTCAGGCTCAGTTTACCCGTTTTCTGCACTTGGATATACATCTGGCCGAGATGAATTTGACTTAGGCCCAGAAGTTTTTTACATATAGGGTCCTAATCTATTAGGCAGTTAATTGGGACAGAAGTCGTTCGGAGGCATATGGCTGAGCTGGATCAGAAATGGAAAGAAAACAAACCAGGTAAAATGTTTGTTGATCAGTCTTGTATTGCCTGTGACGCCTGTGTTCTTTCAGCGCCGAAAAACTTTGCCATGCACGAAGAAGATGGCCACGCCTTTGTGGTGAAGCAACCCGATACTCCAGAAGAAGAAGCTGCATGTAAAGAGGCGATGGAGGGATGTCCTGTAGAGGCCATCGGTGACTTTGGCGAATCGGAAGGTTAGTTCTTCTCGGCAGCTTACTAAAAAATCTGCGACAAAAGTCGAGTTTGATTTCGTCCTTAAAAAACTAAAAAAACATTATCCCTATGCTCACTGTGCTTTGCACTTCACGAATCCATTTGAGCTTTTAGTGGCCACGATCCTGTCGGCACAATGCACTGATGAGCGAGTTAACAAAGTGACTCCGCATCTATTTGAAGCGTATCCCGATAGTTTCAGTATGAGCGAGGCTCCAGTTGAAGAAATCGAAGAGATCATTAAATCCACTGGTTTTTTTCGCAATAAGGCTCGCAATATCAAAATGTGCGCGCAAGAGCTTGTGGAAAAGTACAAGGGTGAAGTTCCACAGACGCTAGAAGAGCTGCACGCACTTCCCGGTGTGGGCCGTAAAACTGCCAATGTGGTTTTGGGGAACGCTTTTGGTATAGCGTCAGGTGTTGTCGTGGATACTCATGTCACAAGACTGTCGAATCGTTTTGGCTGGGTTAAAATGACCGATGCGGTAAAAATCGAAATGAAACTCAATAAGATGTGTCCACAGAAGGACTGGATCATGCTGTCGCATTATTTGATCGCACATGGTCGGGAAATCTGTGTAGCACGTAGTCCTAAATGTGATATCTGTTTTCTTCAGGAAGCTTGTCCTAAGCGTGGAGTTTAGGTAGGCTTAGTCATGCTTCAAGCCTACTTCGAGAGTATCAAATATGTCGGGCATTTACTGCCTATGTCTTTTCTTCGCATCTTCTTGGGATACTATTATCTCGATTTAGTTGTTCAAGATTGGCCTAAGTTTGTGATGAAAGTCGGCGGATACTCCGATGTCTTTGTGGCGGCGTTAAACAAAGCTCAAATTCCTGCATGGTATCGCTTACTTTTAAGCGAGCAAATTGTGCCGAACTGGCAGATTTATGCATTTATTATCATTGCTCTGCAACTTGTTGTGGGTGTGTCTTATATCATTGGCTATGTGGTTCGCCCAGTTTCTGCTTTAGCGATTCTGCTTTGCTTAAACTACATGACATTCTATTCCGTTGATCAGGAAATTTTCTTTAAGCTTTTAATCGCCTGCCACATTATGTTGGCATGGGTGGGTGCGGGACGCTGTCTTGGCGTCGATTACTATTTTTATAAACGTCGTCGTGGTCTTTGGTGGTAGTGAATGAAGCACTTTGTTGGTTTTATAGTTTTTGTTTTTGTCGCTTTATTGGGTATTTATTTTTATAGCGAAAATAGTGCTAATAAAAGTGAAGATAAAAAAATATACGTGTATGCGTCTTCTTCCTTTGTTGCGAAGTGGGGTGCGGGCCCAGCTCTGAAAGAAGCTTTCGAAAAACAAAATATTTTCAAAGTTGAGTTTATTGAAATTTCAGATTTGGCAATGGCTCTACAAAAAATCAGTTTTGAAAACGAGAGCTCTTTAGCTGATGTGGTTTTAGGGATTGATCAGTTTGATGCTATTCGTGCTGCAAGTAAAATACAGTGGCGGGACATTCCTCGTAATCAGAATATTAAGTTTGCCAGCAGTATTGCGGCTGTAGCCAACGATAAAAACTTCATTCCCTATGACTGGGCGCCGATGAGCTTTATCGCTCGCAAAGATTTTACTTACGAAGTTTCGAGCATATCGGATTTACTGCATTCCCAATTCAGCAGACGAATTGCTTTACAGGACCCTCGCACCAGTTCTCCGGGATTACAGTTTTTATCGTGGGTTTTCTTAAGTAAATCACCAGATGAGGCTTTGCAGTACCTAAAAGGAATGGCGAAGCAGGCTCATAGTTTTTCCCCAAGCTGGTCAGCTTCTTATGGACTGTTCACTAACAAACAAGTGGATTTAGTTTTTTCGTATGTGACGTCGCCGATTTACCATCAAGTAGAAGAGTCTGATGCGGGCTATTTTAGTATTGAAACGACAGAGCCTCTTCCACTGCAAGTGGAGTTCGCAGGAATTCCAGCTACATGTAAAAACTGTGAAGCGGCCGAGATGTTTGTGAATTTTTTATTATCGGCTGAGGCTCAAAAAATTATCATGAGCAAAAACTATATGTTGCCAGTTATCGAACACGCAAAAGAGGGAACCCTATTTGATGCGATTAAGATCTATAGAACTCTTCCTGCAAAGTTCTATGAACCGGCTGAAATAGAAAAGTGGGTAGCCACTTGGTCTGAGATTCGAAAGAATGAAGGGCTCTAAAAACTTTTTCGCGAATTTTTCATTTCTAAGTTTTGGGCTGTTTGTCTGCTTTTTGGCACCCTATTTTATTTTGTTTAAGTATTTTTCTCCGAAGTTTACGATTTCAACGGAAGAGATCTTTTTCGCGTTAAAGAATTCAACGTGGCAGGCGGGAACCGCCGCTTTTATTGTGACTGTCTTAAGTATTCCGATGAGCCAAGGCCTTATGGCTCTAGGTTCAAAGACACGGTCTTGGGTTGAAAAGCTCTTAATGCTGCCTCAAATTTTTCCGGCTCTTTATTCCATATTAATTATCTTTTCATTGGTGAATCCGTTTCCGATGGGCACCTATGGAATCATTCTTGTCTTTTGTGTGATTAACTTGGGGTTTGCAACCTTGCTGACATTGTGGTCGACAGAAAACAAAATGGGCCGCATGGCTTTGATCAGCGAAGTCTATGGCATAGGAAGATTGAGGTTTTTAAGCCGTATTTATTTTCCTGCATTGAAGGCAGATCTTTGGGTGAATTTCTTTATTATTTTTATTTTCTGTTTTTCGAGCTTTTCCGTGCCGTTGATGGTGGGTGGTGGTCGTGGTCTTAATTTGGAAGTGCTTATCTACGAAAAGATTTTTGTGGAGCATAACTGGAATATGGCCGTCACTTTAGGTTTCTTGCAGACATTACTTATTTTCTTTCTGAGTGTGCTGATTTTTCGCGAGCAGCGCCGCCCGAAAGAGGTCTTTGTTAAAGGTCGCTATTTAGTCTCTTTCACAGGTTTAGTTTTTGTTTTGGTTTACTTGCTTCTTTATATTGGTGGCTATTTACGAGGTGTTACGACTTCGTTAGCGCAAGTCCCATTTCTTTTTATGTACATATGGGATTTAGCTGCAGCCACATCGTTCACTTTAAAAACAGTGCTGCTATTTTTGCTGATGAATGGGGTGCTGCTGATCCTGTGGCTTTTGGATTTTATTCAGCGTGGTCGTTTTAACTCAGCTGTGCACATGATCTCGGTGTCCACTGTGGTGACAGGGTTTGCTTTCTATTTGATTTTTCCGGTCAGTGCTGACTTTGACCAGACAAAAATAATTTTTGGCATGAGCGTTTTGTTATTCCCAGCGCTCTTTAAATTATTTTTGCAAAAACCGATTGAAAACTTAAGCCACCAGATAAATATCGCTAAAGCTTTAGGGATTTCCAAACGAGTGATTATTTCTGAAATTATTTTTCGTCAGCTCAAAACACGTCTGCTGGCATGGGCCTCTTTTTTGGTTTTATGGCTAAGCAGTGATTATGCTATTGTGAAGTCTTTAGGAATACAGACGCAAACACTGGGAATGATTTCGGCGGGTTTTTTAAGTAGCTATCGCTTGGCTCTGTCTTACCTCATTAGCTTTTACATTTTAGTATTTTGGGTCTTAGTGATGGTTCTTGTTTACACTGCGGTGAAGGTGATCTATGTCGTCTATAAAAAATTTGCGTTATAAGACAGAGGATTTTGTTTTAGATATTCCCGAATTACAGCTTCCTGAATCCGGTGTGACAGCTATTGTCGGGCATTCCGGAGCTGGAAAAACCACATTGCTGAATATTCTGGTGGGACTGCTAAAGCCCGATACAGATTGGCAATGGACTTTTAAAGGTGAAGACTTGAATAAAATGCGTATGGAAGATCGCCGCATCGGAGTTGTTTTTCAGTCTTACGATTTATTTCCCCACTTGAGTGCAGAAGAAAATGTTTTATTGGTTTTGCGCTCACGTCACAGAGGGAATCACTATTCCGAAGCGATGCAAAAGTTAGAGGTATTGAAAAAAACTTTATCTGTCGAATCCTGTTGGCAAACTCGGGCACAAAATCTTTCTGGCGGAGAGAAACAAAGAATCGCTTTACTCAGAGCTTTGATGTCGAATCCGCGACTGTTGATTTTAGACGAGCCGTTTTCAGCATTAGATCCAGAGCTGCGCGCCGAGGCGCGCTCTCTCGTAAAAAATGTGATTTCACAGTTGGAAATTCCAGTCTATTTGATCACGCACGATCAAGACGACGTGCTTTCCATGTCGCAGCAGCGAGTGATTTTATCTGCGGGTAAAGTCAGTGCGATCGAGCCTTTAAAAACACGATAAAATCTGATTTTTCAGTAGATTCAACTGTCGCAAAAAAGATCTGAACTGGACCTAAGTCGCTTTAAAGCTAGACCTTGGGCTGGCTTTTTCAAAAATAAATCATCAATAAAATCATATACTTATTAAAATTCATAAAAAAAACTAGACCAAAGGCTAAAGTTACCTAGACCTAGGTCCGAAGAGATATCCGTACACGTTGGCGGAACTAATAAGTGACCTCGGATCTCTTTCCACGGCAGAAGATTTCTCTGAAGCTGTGATAAGACCCCAAATCCCTTCTTAGGCGTACCTACGAACTTCACAGGTCAGTCACCCTGAGTTTTTCGTAGGTCCTTCGCCAATAATTTTAAAGTTTTTAACAAAAGAAAGAGTAACAACAAATTATCCAAGGGGGACGTATATGGGTTTAAGGGTGACAACGAATATGGCTTCGATAGCCGCGCAAAGATCGTTAGCGGCGCAATCGAAAAAGCTAGAACATGCCTCGCAGGCACTATCCACAGGTTCGCGTATCGTAAGGGCTGCTGATGACTCGGCCGGTTTAGCGATCTCGGAAAATATGAAATCCGAGATTCGAGCGACAGCGCAAGCCAGAAGTAATGCCTTCAATGCGATCTCAGCGACTCAGGTCGGTGAGGGTGGATTGTCCGAGGTTTCTAACTTGATCACGCGTTTACGTGAATTAGGAGTGCAAGCGGCTTCCGATTCCGTGGGACAGAAAGAGCGCCAATACTTACAGTTAGAGGCGAAGAGTTTGTCCGACGAGATTGATCGTATTGCGAAAACAACAAAATTTGGCGAAAAGATGTTACTGGACGGATCAAATGCTGCATTTGACTTCCATGTGGGATCTGACTCTGGAAAAGAAAATATTATTACTTACAGGATTGAAGGGAATGCGACCTCTTCCGAATTGAATTTAGATTCTGTGGACATTACAAGTAAGTCCGGAGCTAGGGATTTATTAAGTAATGCCGAACAGGCCCTCGAAAAAGTTTCCACCATGCGTGCGAGTTTTGGTGCGATTCAGTCGCGCTTAGAATCGACCGTGAATGGGTTGGATGTGAAGTACGAAAACATGAGTGCGGCCCGCTCGCGTATCGCGGATGCGGATATTGCGAAAGAGTCTTCGGACTTGGCATCGGCGACGATGTTACAATCTGCGGGTCTATCAGTATTGGCTCAGGCCAACCAGCAGCCTTATGCTGTGATGAAGTTGCTGGGTTAATGTGCTTTGGTGATCCTTTGAGGTTGTCACCCTAATAAGATAACTTCAGAACCCCGCCCTGATGGTGACTGCCATCAGGGCTTTTTTATTCAGAGCACTTTAAAAGGCTCTGATCCTTCGTTGCCTTCGTCTGAGAGCCTTTTAAAGCGCTCGAATAGTAAGCAAAATTTCTAGAGTTTTCGCTCTATGTCAAGACTTAAGTCCCTTTACAGGCTTTTCAAAGTCAGTGTAGTAATAATGCCACATTACATAAAGGGGTACACATGAAGTCATTATTGATGTCTTTAGTTTTAGCCGCAGCTTTTCAAGCTAACGCAGCAACAGTTGAATTAGGAAAATACAGAGCAGTAGATGCAGATACGAAAAGTATCATCGCTGACTTTCAATTAAGAGCAAACGGAACTGTTCACTTCACAGTGAAATCTCCGGACTTCACAATGCCAGCTCCGGGTTGCGAAGGTAAATACAGTGTAAAAGGTAACACTTTCACTGCTAACGTAAACTGCCCAACTCCGCTTTTGCCTACAGCGAGCGTACAAATCGACATCACGAATGTGACTCCTGAAGGCTTAAGAAGCAAAGATGGCGTACGTGTAAACGTGGTTATCGATGCCTTAGGTGACGAAGCGACTCCGTTCTTGTTGAAAAAGAACGACTAAGCCTTCAAGGCTTGAAAGGCTTAAAAGGGCTTAAATCAATATAAAGCTTTTGAAGGGGTACCTAGGTGCCCCTTTCTTTTTGTTAATATGTAAACAAATTTTAGATTGTTTGGCGTAGAGTGTCTCAGCTTAGGAAAATTATACAGCGAAATGGTCACAGAAGCATTTTAGACACCTTTGGGGCTGGAATAGCATTGGCATATAGTTTACCGAAACCAAAAACCAAAAGGAGAGAGGGCCTTATGAAATCAATTTTAGTATCTTTATTATTAGTCGCTTCAGGATCTGCATTCGCAAGTAATGTGGAATTAGGAAAGTATAAAGCTGTAGATGCAGACACGGGTACGATTCAAGCTAGTTTTGAATTAAAAGCCGGTGGCGATGTGGATTTTAAAGTGAGCACATCTGAGTTACCACAGCCAATCGCATGTAAAGGTAAGTACAGTGTTGCGGGAAATAAGTTTTCTGCAGATATGAAATGTCAGTCTGATTTATTAAGTGAAGTGAAAGTAAATATTGATGTAACGACTGTGAATGCAGAGAGCTTAAGATCTGCAAAAGGTGCAGAAGTGAATGTTGTGATCGACGCTTTAGGTGATGAAGCAACAAAGTTCTTACTTAAAAAAGCTGACTAATACGTCGCTGTTGAAACTTAAGTTTCATTCGTAAAAGGGTTGCTCACGCAACCCTTTTTTATTTCTGAAAAATGTGAATTTTCCCTCTGAAAACACTCTGCTTACAGAGTGAAAAATCCAGAATCACGACTAGACATCTACTAAAGGTCGCAAAGACTGAGGTCTGACAGCGAAAGGTCCTATACAGACTGGTTGGGACCAAGGCCTTTTAGGCCCTAAATCGTGCAAAAACCCTATAAAATGGTCTATTTTTCAAAACTTTAGTCCAGTTTCCGTTGGACGAAGGTCTAGTTTTGCAGGACGAGACTAAAGCGCCATACAGACTAGCCGAAAGGTACATCAACAACAACGACCCAGACTCGACGGGCTTGGTACCGAGAAGGCTTAAAGGTGTGACTGCCAATAAGTTTTCGATTGTAGGAATCACGCATGACGAGAGCAAGTCACCAACGTGTACAAAGCACTTTGCAAAGACAAAGGCTTTAAAGAAAGAGGTCTAAAATGGGAATGAGAATTTCAACAAACGTAGCGTCGATTAATGCACAAAGAGTTATGAACACTAACTCTAAAGAGATGCAAAAAAGTATGGCGCAATTGTCAACTGGTTCAAGAATCACTAAAGCCGGTGACGATGCTGCAGGTTTGGCTATCAGTGAAGGATTAAAATCAACAATCCGTTCATTCGGTCAAGCATCTCGTAATGCTAACGACGGTATCTCAATGTTACAAACTGCTGAGCAAAGTATGGGTGAGGTTTCAAACCTTGTAACTCGTCTTCGCGAACTAGGTGTTCAAGCTGCTTCTGACTCTATCGGTGATAAAGAGCGTGGATTCATCCAAAAAGAAGTAGATGCTTTAAAATCGGAAATTCAACGTGTTGCTGAATCTACATCATTCGGTGATCGTAAATTGTTAAATGGTTCTGGTGGTGTATATGATATCCACGTAGGTACTGGTGCTAACGAAGCTACTGACTGGATTTCTTATGACTCTTCACAAACAGATGTAACTGTTGCTAAATTGGGTATCAATGACATCGACTTCTCTTCTAAAGAGGGTGCAAGAGCTGGTTTAACAGCTTTAGATTCTGCTCAATCAACAGTGAATGGTTCACGTGCTAACTTGGGTGCTTTACAAAACAGATTGTCATCAACTGTTGACGTATTAGGTACTATGTCTGAGAACTTGAGCGCAGCTAACTCTCGTATCCGTGATACTGACGTAGCTCAATCAACTTCTGACTTAGCTCGTAACAACATCTTGTTGCAAGGTACTTCAGCGACATTGGTTCAAGCTAACCAAATGCCATCAATGGCTCTGAAATTAATTGGATAATAATTTAGTAATCTAAGTTTTTTGGGCGGGGCGATGACCTCCGCCCTGTCCAAAATAATACTTGTCGAGGGTTTGGGTCACCAAACCTTCGTTTTTCCGTTTCTGGACTAGTCTTTCTGGCAGTCTTTTCTTTAGAAAAATCTCAGTTTAAGTCTTCTTTAAAATCTGCCGATAAATACAGTATGAATATCAAGAATCTTCTTGGAAATACTGCTACTTCTTCTGTGACAACGGCGACAGTTAAAAACGTTGCGCAAGTGGATAAGCCTATTCAAGCGGATAATACTCATGATCGTGATGCCAATGGACAGCAGTCCTATCAAAAAGAAAAACCAAAAGAAAGAATGTCACGCGAGCAATTTGAAAAAGCTTTGGCTCTGTTACGAGAGAAAAGTTTTATCAAAGATATGCAGTGGGTGGTATTAGCGGTTTACGAAAATGACGTGAAATACGCTTTGGTACAGGATTCTACAGGACAACTGATCCGCAAAATTGCGGAATATGATCTATGGGACATCTTTGAAGAGCCTGCTCAGGCGGGGACAAAGGGCCAGCTTTTAAAGCGTACAGCTTAAGAGTGTCGAAAGACAGATCTAAAGACTCTAAAAATCATCAAAACTTAAGACCAAGGGCTGAATTTCCTAGGGAAAACAGGTCGTTTTTGCCTACTCGTATTTCGTCTAAGCCAATCAATTGACTCACGGTTTTTCTATATTATCTGGAATAATAATAGAAGGTAATACTCTTCAATTCATGGAGGAACTGAAGTGTCTGTAAGAATTAATGGCTTAGCAAGCGGGTTACCACCCAATCTGGTCGATCAAGTGATCGAAGCAGAACGCATGCCTATTAAGCAGATGCAAGGTCAGAAAAATACAATTGAAGATAAAGTAAAATTAGTTACCGATCTTGAAACTAAAATTAACGACATCTCAAAAAATTTAACATCGATTGTCGGAGCCAGAGGTTTCGTCGACAGAAAGTTTGAATCAAGTTTCCCAGATATCATAACGGGAACTTTAGATCCTAACGTGGCCGAAAAAGGCGAGTGGACGTTAGAGGTTGTACAGTTGGCGGGAAAACCATCTGCTGTAACAAATGGCTTCCCTGATAAAGATAAAACCACTTTGGGAGTAGGATATATTAAATTCCAAACGGAAGAGGGCGAAAAAGAAGTTTACATCACTGAGGGCGACTCAACTCTTGAAAAGATAGCTGCGGCGATTAATCGTTCAGGTGCGGGAGTGCGAGCGATGGTCGTGAATGATCGCAGTGATAAAGAAGACAGTTTTAAATTAGAAATATCGGGCTTGAAAACGGGTGATGACAATGAAGTTAAATTCCCGACAGTCTATTTATTAGATGGTCGTCGCGATTTACAATTTGTAGCGACGAATAAAGCGCAAAATGCCAAATACAAAATTGATGGTCACGAGTTTGAAGCAACAGAAAATAAAATCACCGATTTGATCCCAGGGGTCGTATTAGATCTTAAAAAGGCTAAACCTAATGAAGTCGTGAATTTAAAAGTGACTGAGAACTACGAAGTCATCGCGGACAAACTCAAGACATTTGTGGATTCCTACAATGGAGCATTAGCTTTTATTCAAAATCAGAATAAGTTAACACCCGATCGTGATGGGAATCAGCGTTTGGGTCCTTTGGGTGGTGATAGCATGGTTCGTATGACGGAAAGCCGTCTGCGCAGCATGATTCAAGATCCTCAGCAGACGAATAGTAAATTTAAAAGAATACTAGAGCTGGGTGTCGAGTTTAATCGTAATGGTACATTGAATTTGAATCAGGATAAATTTAATAAAATCGTATCGGAAAACCCAGAAGATGTAGTGGAGTTTTTACGTGGCGATTTTGTGACCAACGGATTCGTTACGACAATGAAAAATAGACTTGGCAGCATTGTAGATGCGCAAAGTGGACCAGTGACAACACGTAAAAAATCTATGCAAGAGCGAATGTCACAAATTGATCGTCGTATCGATGCAAAAGAAAGAATGCTCAGCAAACGTGAAGAGCAGCTCAGAAGACAATTTGCGAAAATGGAAGAATCAATGTCGAAATTACAAACCCAAGGTGCTTCGGCAGCAATTGGCGGGGGGGGATAACTAAGTGGCGAATCCGTATCAAAAATACAAACAGACATCTGTACTGAGTGCAAGCCGTGAGCAGATATTGCTTATGCTTTACGAAGGAGCAATCAAGTTCACTAAACTTGCCATTCAAGGTGCAGAACAGAAAAAAGTAGCAGATCGTTCTCATAATTTAATGAGGGCTTTTGACATTATTGCCGAGCTGAATGCAACGCTGGACCACAAAGTTGGAGGCGAATTGGCTCAACAGTTAGAACAACTGTATGTGTATATGATGGAACGCTATACACAGGCGAACTTGAAGGGTGATCCGGAACCTCTCAGAGAAAATCTGAAGATTCTAGAGAACCTTTATGATGGCTGGAAACTGGCCGTCGAGAAGTTGAAAAAGGAAAGTGAACAAAAAGGGGGGGCAGCATGATTCGCTTAATACAATTTTTGAACGAGAAAAACCATTTTCTAGAGAAGTTTTTCTCTTTGAATGAGTCCGAGATCACTCGATTGCAAGCTGGAGGGTTTGATCAGCTTGAGACATTTTATCATCAACGGGAAGATCTACTTAAAATTATTAAGTACATTGATAATGAAATCCACAGATCGCACCAATTACATAAAGATGTAAGTGGGCAATACACGGAAGAGCAAAAAGCACAAATCCGTGATATGTTGCGCACGAAAGAAGCTTATGTAAAACGCATCTTAGAGCAAGATTTAGTTATCTTGGGATTGATTGACAGCGCGAAGTCGCAAATCATCCAAGAACTACAAGGTGTGAAAAAAGCGCGCAAAGCTTTAGGTGGATATAAGATCACAGCTGCTTAAGTCGCAAGCGTCAGCATGACCATTGGTCACGGCGCTATTTGATTTTAGTCTAGATTTGATGAAGAGCCAGTCAGAGTTTTGACTGGCTGTCAGAGATCTTGGTTGAAAAAAGAATCAAACTTCATAAATAAGTTTTGGGCATGGCACCATCATTGCTTTCGAAATATATGCGACATATGATGTGTCGCTTTTTCGGAGGGCATGATGCCGCAAACTCAAGTCTTTGGTCAGATCGAGGGTGATCTGCAATCTCAACGCTATTCTTCCGCTATGCGAAAGCTAGTCGAAGTTTCAAATGAATACAGTCACAATTTGTATTTCTTAGGTTTGTTAGCGCAGACGCAAACGGCGCTGGCTGACTATGCAGGGCTGGTAAAAACATTAACGGCCACTGCTAAAATTTCAGATTCTTCCGCAGCCTATTTGGATTTGATGTATGTGCTTTATACGCAAGGGCGTTTGAATGAAGCTTTGGATATAGGCTTATTTTTGCAAGAGCGTGATTTGACTCATGTACAGCAACGCTCATTAACACACTGTTTGGTGCGTGTTTATATTGAGTTTTCAGATCACGAGGGCATTCGCGAGTTGGCAGAACAAAGCAAAGGCCATGAAGAAGATGCGCTTCTTGTTTGGGCGATGGGACTCGTCGCTTTGGCCGAAGATGATAAAAATATGGCGTTAGATAAGTTTCGTCGCTCAGTTGAACTCAATGCACAAAATGATCGTGCATGGGTGAGCCTAGCTATTTTACATGACGAAATGGGTGACCGAGAATTAGCACTAGCAAATTTAGAGCGTGCTTTGGATGTTAACCCTGAAAATGCGACGGGATTGAAGTTATTGGCTCAGTGGTGCGGTCGCAGTGTGGAAAAAGTCGATGAGGTTATTGGTAAAATTCAGTACTACCTTGATCGCCATGACTTTGATGAAGAAATGAGCTCTTGTTACATACGAGTTTTAAGAGATCAGCGATTGTATGGTCCTGCTTTTTTTGAAGTGAACAAGTTGATTTTGGAAAATCCAACGCAAGGTCACTTTCAGCAGGTCAAAAAAAATTTAGAAGATCATGCTGGAATGTGATATCTTCTGAGGAGTGTTAGTTCAGGTTCAACCTCAGTATCAAAATCATGTTAAAACTATATTAAGTAATATAGCTGGATTGAATAGTTTTTTCGAACTGAACGCCTCTTCAACTGAAGGGGCGATTTTTATTGGAGATCTGGATTATTTAGAAGGATTTTCATTTGAGCCTTCGCAAATTCGAGTTTTAGTTTCTGCTGATAAAAATGTACAAGTAGATCGACTACAGAATATTGCCGAAGTATCCCGCCTCTATGTTATTGAACCGGAAGACGGGCAGTTAGAAGATATTTTACTGACAATTAAATCTAAGACTGAAAAGAAATCCCAGATCAGTCAAGTTAAGTCCGAGATTCAGAAAAAGCGAAAAGAGCTAGAGGAACTCAATAGCCAGCTTTCGAATGAAAACGAAAAAAAAATTCAAAGTCTTGAAAAATCCCATGTTGAAGAAAGTGAAAAGAACAGAAATGAAAAGAGTCTTTTACACTTTTTAGATTTTATTCAATCTGAATCTGTCAGTTACGATTTCCTAGAAAAACTCTTTAGGTTTATCTGGAAAGACCTGAAAAAAATGGGGCGAGTTCATCTGATTGGTTTAGGAATGACAACGCAATCAGGTAAATCGAAGATATTGTTTTTCGATGGATCTTCTGAGTCGACGACATTAGCTCCGTATTTGGACTTTAAATCCGAGAAAATATCGAATCAGTTAGCCAGTGTGTGGGGACGCCCCGTCGGCAAGGTGGCCGCATGGCAATTGCCTGAAATTTCACGCGAGTCCTTTGTTTTTATCGAAACAGTAGATCAACAGACGAACTGGCAAAGAATTAAAGATTATTTTGCTGAACGGTTGGCGATCACCAGCATGTACATTGATCGCTGGATGATTGAAAAAGAAACAGAAGTTGTTGTCGATCGTTGGAAGAATACATTTAAGTCTTTTCCTGGGTTTACGCATGTTGTGGATGAAGATTTCCGCATTTATCAAGCCAACTATCCATTTGAAGAAAAAAGCTACTGCTATAAATTATTAGCAGGCCGCGAAACTCCCTGTGAGAGCTGTCCGATCATTAAGAACAAAAACACCACGTTAGTTCTTAAAAATGAACTGACCATGAAGACCTACTTTTCCCAGTTCAGATTTCAACATAAGAAATTCTTCTTTGTTATTTACGAAGACATTACAAAAATGAACTTGCTGCATATGCAGATTATTCAAACAGAAAAAATGTCGACGCTAGGGCGTTTAGGGAATCATTTGGCCCATGAACTGAATAATCCTTTAACTGGGGTGAAGTCCTACGTGCAAACCTTGCTGGAAGACAAAGCTGTGGTGGAGTCGTTACCTAACACCGCCACATCGGACTTAAATGAAATTCTAAAAGCGACTGTGCGCTGTCAAAAAATCATTAAGAACTTTATCGATTTCAGTCAGAAGAAAGAACCTTCTTTAGAAGAAGTGAGCTTTGATGAAATTCTTCAGAACACAATAGTTTTATTAAAAACCGCATTGCGATCACATCGTCTATTTATTGATTTAAAGGATGATCGCGTTCGCGCCAATGCCCATGATTTACAGCAGGTACTTTTTAATTTGATTAAGAACTCATGTCAGGCCATGAAAGATGCCGGTACCATTAAAGTTTATAGTGAAGTTGAAGGGGATAAGATTTTATTCCACGTAGAAGACAGTGGTGATGGTTTTGACGAGGCGATCTTAAAAAACATCTTTCAGCCTTTTATGACGACAAAAGCTCAGGGTGAAGGAACTGGTTTAGGACTATATCTTTCTAAAAAACTAATGAATAATATGGGAGCCGATTTAAGAGTCTCTTCGGCAAAAGAAAAGGGCGCCAAGATTTCATTGGTGTTTGATAAGTTATGAAGTTTTTAATTGTAGATGATGAAGCGCTTATTCGAAAGTCCCTAGTTAGGGCATTTGCAGCCGCAGGCTTTCAGTGTGATGAAGCTGAAAATGGTAAACAAGCTCTAGAAAAAATTAATACCAATAATTACCGCGCTGTTTTATTAGATGTCATTATGCCAGAAAAAAATGGCTATGAAGTTTTGTTAGAGATGAAAAAGAACACTCCGGTTTTTGTGATCTCGGCTTTTACAGGTGATGATACCAATATCGGATTTATTCAAAAGGACCCAAGAGTTATTGAGTACCTAACCAAGCCATTCGAAGATATATTTGCTATAGTCAAATTGGTGGTAAGTAAAACATGAGGATCATATCCGGTCGTTTTAGAGGTAGAGTTCTGAGTTCATTTCAAGCGGATCACATCCGTCCAACAACGGATCGTGTGAAAGAGACATTATTTAATAAATGGATGTCTGACGTCGAAGGAGCACAGGTTTTAGATTTATTTTCTGGTACGGGTAATTTGGGATTTGAAGCCCTATCGCGTGGGGCCCTACATGTCGATTTTGTTGAAATGAATGTGAAATCAATCAACATCTTAAAGAAAAATGCAGAGCTGTTGAAGCTCGACGATGGCGAGTACAAAATTTACAAGCAAGATGTATTACAGTACTTAAAGCGCTATCAGGGAAAGCCATATAGTTTGATTCTGGCAGACCCTCCCTTTACAGAGAAAATGGCCCATGATGTGATGGTCGCTTTAGACCAGAGTTCATGTTTTGATAGTGAAACTTTAATAGCCATTGAGTCCCATAAAAAAGAGCGTATGGAAGAAAATTACGAGCATCTGTACCGCTATGACTTCAGGGATTATGGCGACAAAGTCCTTTCTTTCTTTACTAAAAAAGCGCAAGATTAGAGCATGTCAAAAATAGCAGTTTATCCGGGAAGTTTTGATCCGATTACAACGGGTCATTTAGATATCATTGATAGAATTTCACATATCTTCGATCATGTGATTGTCCTTGTGGCGGATTCAAACGAGAAAAACTATTTGTTTAGCGCTGAAGAAAGAGCCGCTTTTTTAAAAAATGCAACGGCAGGAAATTCTAAAATTGAAGTCGATGTTTTTCAGGGGCTCACTGTGGACTACATGAGAAAACGTAAAGCCCATGTGATTGTTAGAGGCTTGCGCGCGGTGGCTGATTTTGAATATGAGGGCACATTGGCCAGTATGAATCGCCGTTTGGCTCCGGAAGTGGAAACGTTTATGGTTTTCTCTCGCCCTGAATACTACTTTATTTCTTCGCGCGGAGTAAAAGAAGTGGCCCGCAACGGCGGGGCTTTGCATGGGTTAGTACCTGATTTTGTTATCGAAAGTTTACAGAAAAAAATAAGAGGTTAGTTTATGTTATCGCAGAAAGCTCAGAGTTTAAAAACATCTCCGACTTTATTCTTAGTTGCTAAAGCACGTGAGCTGCAATCGCAAGGTCACGATGTGATCTCTTTAACTGTGGGTGAGCCGGATTGGGCTACATACCCTGCAGCAAGTGAAGCGGGTATTGAAGCGATTCGTAAAGGCATGACAAAGTACACTCCTGCCAATGGAACTGTTGAGCTTAGAAAAGCGATTGTTGAGCGTATTAAGTCTGATTTGGGGCAGTCGTATGCCATCAATGAAGTCGCTGTGACCAGTGGAGCTAAGTTTGCCATTTTTGCTGCCTTACAAGTTTTGTGTGATCCACAGGATGAGGTGATTATTCACTCTCCGTATTGGGTGAGCTATCCCACAATGGTAGAACTGTCTGGAGGAAAACCTGTTCTGGTGACTTGTACGGAAGAGACGAACTTCAAAATCACTGCAGACTTATTAAGAAAACACATCACGCCGAAAACAAAAGCGTTTTTATTTTGCTCTCCATCGAATCCGACAGGATTTGTCTATAGCCGTGAAGAACTAGCCGCCCTAGCGGAAGTTTTAAAAGAGAATCCACGTGTAGCAGTGATCACAGATGATATGTATAACCGCCTGATGTTTGATGGTTCCCACTGTGCTCCTCATATCTTACAGGTGGCGCCAGAGCTGCGCGAGCGCACGATCATCATCAATGGCGGCTCAAAAGCCTACTCGATGACAGGGTGGAGAATCGGTTGGGCTTTAGGGCCACAAAAAGTGATTCAGGCTTTAGGAGACTATGCTTCGCAATCGACGGGTGCTCCCTCAAGTATTTCCCAGCATGCGGCGGTACAGGCGATCACCAACTGCGAAGCCAATATTCGCGAAACCAATCAGGTGCTAAAAGATCGTTTAGTGGCGGCAATGCACGAGTTTAAGACTTTGCCTCAGTTTAAAGTATTTGAGCCTCAAGGGGCTTTTTACCTATGGGTGGATGTGCGTGCAGCCTTAGGGCGGTCGTTTAATGGTCAAGCGGTACAGAGTTCTAAAGACTTTTGCCAAATCCTTTTGGAAAAGTTCTTTGTGGCTACAGTCCCTGGCGAAGAGTTTGGTAATCCGGGCTTTATGCGTCTGAGTTTTGCTATTGATTCTAAAAGAATGGCGGAAGCGATTAGGCGGATGCGTGACCTAGTAAATCAAATGGCCTAAGATCTTAGGCCATTTCTATAAAAGCTATTTGTTAATTAAAGAAAAAATTATTTCGTGATTTTACGAAACTCAAACGGACGCACAATCTTGCCAGACTCCGTGCGTGTTTCCAGCGCTGGCTTTTGCTCTTCTAAAAAGGTCTGAGGAATCTGTGTCGAGTTATGTGCCAATGTGTCGGTTAGGGCATTCGTTGTCGCATTCGCCATAACGTGTGACATAGAATTCGTCATAGAGTTCATAGAACCAGCAGCAGATACATTCAAGCTGTTTTTGAATTGTTGTTGAATCTGATTCATGCTGCTCATGTCTGGCTTAGCGATATCAAATGCGGTAGAGGAAACCATTTGATTCATTTTTTGCAGTTGAGATGCGAATTCATTTATTTCTTGAGAGCGCGTTTCAGATGAACCCGAAGCCGTATTCGCTGCAGCATCTACCCATGCTGGAAGACTTTCTTCAGCGAATTGCAGTTCTTCGCGATTCATTTTGCTGATCATTTCGATCTCAGCTTTTGAAAGATCGATTTTTTGACTGATTTGATCTGCAGTAAAGCCCTGATTTGCTAGCTTAGCTGCTTGTACGTACTTACCCGTTTTTTGCCTTTCTGCGATCTCGGCATGAGGGACTTGTTCGTAGAAAATTTTAGAAACATCTAAAGCCTTCGATAGAGCATTTTCAATCTGTGCTACTTTTTCATCGGACTTATTCAGTTGTGTTTGTACACTCAAAGACTTTTGTTCGATAAGATGAACCCACTTACGCACTTGCTCATCTGTCTTATCAGAGAGGTCTTGTAAGATCGAAATTTTGTTTTGTAAAAGTTGCAAGCCTTTGGTCAGGCGCTGATCTTCAGCCTTCGCCTTGTTCTGCGTAAGATGATTAAACGCAATATAAGCAATTAACAACACATTCAATAAAGATAGACTTAGTAACCAATAGTTCACGGGGACTCCTTATCAGTTTTTATTTTAGCGACTTATTCTGAGACATGAAAGGTGGTCTAGTGTCTCAATTTTAATAACCGGACTAAAGGCCTCTATGCTCAGAATGAGAATTGATTTATTCTGATACTAGGCAAATAGGGGAAGTTTTAATGATGATAACAAGAATGGCTTTGTTGGTTGCTGGGGTATTTCTATTTCTTTCGTCGTGTGCACCGGTCAAATTTACACGTTCAGATAATGTCTCTGTAGCAACTAATTGTAGTGGTGATGCCTGTATTGCTTCAACGGTTGCCTGTGATCCTAAGATCAATGGAGCTTTGACGACATTTACGTACACATCCTTAACGGCAAACTACCCTTCAATTCAATCTAACTGTGCCCCTACAGATGTAGATTACACATGGGTTGTTAAAAAAGCTGATGGCACTGTTATTACGAACTCTATCCCAGGCCTAGAAAATGCCAATCCTTCAGATGTGAATTTCACTGTTTTGGGTCAAGGTAACTACTACGTATATCTAACAGCAGGTAAAACGGGTAATGGGTTAAATCCTTACAATGCGACTACTCCTTTGGAATTTATCGTTCCTGGTTCTGGAGTCGGTAACAGCTTAACTTGTGATCCTAAATTAAATGGAACTCAGACAAGTGTGGTGGTACGTGCTAGCGATAGCAACCCTGCGATCACAGCAAATTGTACTCCTGCTGCTGCTACCTATATTTGGACGGCAACAAAAGATGGTTCTAACTTTACTATCGCAGGTTTGAGTGGAGCTTCTTCGACTCCAAATATTAAATCTTATGGACCAGGTGTTTATCGTATCTCTTTATATGCGGTAGCCACAGGTTCAACTCACTGGCAAAGCTCATCACCATTAGTGGTGACAGTGCAAGATGATCCAACACCGATTGCGGCTATTCAGTGTAATCCGCGTATCAATGGTTCATTGACAAATTTAACTGTGACTTCAAGTTCTCCGAATCCTTTAATTAGCGGTAACTGTGCTCCCTCTGCAGTTCAGTACACATGGACTGTTACTAAAAATGGAAGCAATGTAACAGTGCCAGGTTTAAGCGGAGCCAATTCAAATCCTAATTTCTTAGGACTTGGAACTGGTACTTATTTAATTTATCTAACAGCAAGTGCACCTAACCACAGCAACTGGAGTACAACAACTCCGTTGAGTATCACAGTAGATAACACGGGTCCGACTCAGACATTGAGTTGTGCTCCACGTTTAAATAATACATCTGTGGCGGTTACGATTACTCCGAGCGGTAACAATCCATTGGTAACTTCTGGATGTAACCCTTCAACAGTGACTCATACATGGAGTGTGTTCAAAGCGGGAAGTGCTGTGACTATCGGAGGCTTAAATGGAGCTTCTTCTACTGGTAACTTCATTGGTGCTGGTTTAGGAACTTACTTCATCTATTTGACAGCTTCAGCACCGGGATACAATGCGTATGTGAGTCCATCTCCGCTAGAAGTGACAGTGGCGACTGCAAATGATCCACTTCGTCCTGTGGTCTTCGAAAAATTAGTTCAAGTGACAGACAACAAAGTGGATATCTTGGTTGTTGTGGATGACTCGAACTCAATGGCTCCTGAAAATACAAAATTAGCTCAAAGACTACAGGGTTTCGTACAAGATTTAACGGCCTCTGGGGTCGACTGGCAAATGTGTGCGACGGTAACGCGCTCACAGGATGCCTACAATAACGGAACTTTCTATTGGGGAGCTTCTCGTAACTGGGTTGGCTACTTAGGTTCGCCAGCATGGTTAATGAAGGCCGGAGCTACAGATCCATACAGCATCTTTACAAGTACAATCGCGGCTATCGGGGCTGGTTGGGCGAATACAGATGATGAGCGTGGTATTAAAGCCGCATGGTGGAGTGTGGAATATGCTCCGTACAACGGCTGTTATCGTGACGATGCTTCTTTAGCTGTGATCGTGATTTCGGATGAGGACGTAAGATCTGTGGGTGGTAACTCGTCATTACAGTACTACCAAGGGGAGTACAAACCTCTTGAGGCCGACGATCAACCACAAAGCTTTGTTAATAAGATCAGACAGCAGTTTGGTGTGGATAAACGTGTGACTTTCAACTCTATTATCGTAAGACCGGGCGATTCACAGTGTATGGCAGCTCAGGATGCGGGCGCAGCAAAATCACACTATGGTTACAAGTATAATGAGTTGTCGCAGTTAACAGGTGGTGGTGTTGCAAGTATCTGTGCTAATGATTACTCGACAAACTTATACTACTTTAAAGATCGTATCGTAAACTCGTTGGCGTCGATTCCTCTAGAGTGTGCTCCTGTAGGTCAAATCAATGTGACGATTACTCCATCGATGTCTTCAGTAGCCACTCAGTTACAAAATAACAGTGTTGTGTTCAGCCCTGCAATTCCAGCAGGTAGAACAGTGAAAGTGGAATATAACTGCCCTCGCAGTTAATTCCCTTCTTCCGATACTAGAAAACAAAAAAGCCATAAAAAAAGCCAAAAAAAAGCCAAGTTCAGAGACTTGGCTTTTTTATATTTTAGCGGTTTTATGTTTTGGCTTTTTTATATTTTATAAATGATCAAATTTATCAGTGTGGTCTGCAAAGTGGTCTACAAAGCGGCCTACAGTGAGGCCATTAATTAGCGTGAGCTTTCTTTGATAAAGACAGTCATGTAGTGGCGCACAAGGTATTCCGGTTTGAATCCTTGGCCCTTGTAGGTCCATAGAACTTCTTCAAATGCGCCCCATTTAGCTTCGATCAGTTGCTCGTCCATTACGATCGTCACATTTTCTTTTTGTTGAGGTTGTGGGATAGCAAGGTTACCTACGTAGTGAAAACGGATGCTGATCAGGCCTGCATTTTTGATCGAAAAGATCATTTTGTAGCCGTTGCGGAATAACATGAAATCAGCATGAGTTTTAGCAATCCCATAGATTTTGATACGGCCTAAAGCGGTGGGCTTCAGTTCGTTAAAGCTGGCAGAGGCTTCCGCAAAGTCACCTTTTAGGCGTAAAAGGTAAGCGATAGTTTCGTTAACTAAAATACGTTGAGTATCCAATCCTAGGTTCATATCGATCATCACCGATTTTTCGATTTGCTCATCGGCTGAAACAAGTTCGCGAATCCACGTCTTATTTTCATATCTATTGGTTTCCATCATGGCACCTCACTCTTGTTCATTTTTCCGGACCAAGGTCCTTTTTGTCAAACTAAAAGCCACCTATCTGTAAAGACAGTCCAAGGTGTCCCGACGACGCGAAAACAGGAGAGTGGGGATGGTAGTAACCGAGTACAAAATTCATAGGTAAAATATATCCGATTGTTGTTTCCAATTTAATCTCGGCCCCAGTTCCCCAGATGCTTTCATTCAAAGATAAAGCTCGAGGAGTCACAAGGTCTTCTTCCATCCCAGCACCTTCGACTCCGAGTCCATCCACCACTACAGCTCCCGAAAGTCGTTTGAGGAAGTAAGGATCTGAACCTGAACCCGTGTTGATTTCTGTTAGCGGAAAACGATATTCAATATTGGCGGCCCACATACTGCGCCCATAAAACTGTGCCGGAGCATAAGCGCGATTGACGAATTGAGAGCCTACAAGAGCATCATGCATCAGGAATTGTGAAGCACTGCTAGCTCCATAGCGACCAGCGACTCCAGAAAAAGTCATTAGCCCACTTGCTGCCGCTTTGATGGCGTGATGTTCGGGGAGGCCATAGGAAGTGAAGCCAATCAGTGTGGCCGAAGCTTTTTCGTAGTCACGGGCTATGCCATTCAGGCTTTCATCTTTTAGTTTATAATTCTTTTCAAATTTTAAAATTCCGCCCCAGCCATTTTCCGGAGAGATTTGAAAAAGAGTCTGCTCATAATCTTGATACGAGGCTTGCAGGAATGGTCCCCAGTGTTCTGACTTAGTTGTATAGTCAACTTCCTGAAGTTGGACGCCGATTTCAGCCGATACATTTTTGTTGAACCAAAACATATCGGGTAAAAGCGACAGCGCATGTGTTGTTGTCTGTACGATATTACGAGTATTTCCCACCGCACGGCTGTAGACCAAAGAGCTAATTTGAAATGGGACCGAAGTAGTTGAGTTGCGATAGACGCCATTAAAGTCGGCGCGGTTCAGTTCAGTTTCATAGCCGACCGCTAATGAATAGACGTGGCGATTTAAAGGGTCGTGCCCAGAGGTTTGGGCCAATAAATAAATTCCTCTAGAGGACGTACTTGTCGAGACAAACGGAATCCAATAGCTCGGTAAAAGGTACGAAGAAGCTCCATAGTCTTTCAAAGAATATCGGATAGGTTCATACTGAGCTTCTTGGAAAGTATAGCGATCTGCGATAGTATTGCTGATTTTAGGAAGAGGGTGACTTAAGCCTTCTGGTTTTAAAGTAAGCTTTTGCACTTTAAAACCAGAGCTCGTCATAACGGAAACCCATGCCTGTGTTTCGGTAGGATCAATGTCGAAACTCCATGTCCCCGTCATCAAGTGGGAAATGGGCTGCGCTGTTTCTAGGTTTGTAGATTTATAAAGATTATTAACGCCATTTGCAGTTGAAGTGAAGTAAAGGCTGTTGTTGATCTTTTTCAAGAAACGGATCTGCGGCATTTGTAAGGTCGCTACAGACTCGGTATTATTTTGTAAATTCAAGCGAACTAATTTTCTGTCACCATCGCGTGAAATCTTCACCGCTAGCAGAGTGTTATTGTCCCAGAATATCGGTGATTCATAGCGACTGTGTACAGTCGAGTTAATGACAAAGCGAGAGGTATTGGTATCCAAGTTCAGTGTTCGGATTTGGGTCTGCCCGCCAAAGGTTGTCACATAAGTGATCTGCGAGCCATCGTCCGAGTAAGATGCCGCCCGTGCTCTTTGGGTGTTGTCGATTTTTTTAGATCTTTGCGTTTCCAGATCATAGACGTAGACATTGGAAAAATTATGGTAAGAGTCGACAAGATCAGTTTTCGTGTAGAGTAATTTTTTTTCGGTCGGGTGAAACTCAAGACTTTGGATACCTTCAGAGGGAAGACGTTTAAGATTCAGGCTATCACCATTAAGTGCCTGAACATGTATGCGGTCTTTGCCATCAGTACTTTGAATAAATGCTAAAAGTGAAAATGGATGCGAGTAGGTAGGGCGAAGAGAAGTTAAGTTGTTTTGCGGCACCTCTTGCAGTTCGCTTAACGGGGCCGCGTTCAACATTTGAATTTGCGCCTTGGCATTTGCTTTATTGTCTTCAAGTGCGGCGTTGTAAAGTTGTTCGTAAGAACCTTGGGTCAGCTCTTGCATTGGGGTTTCAACAAAATAGGGAACGCGCTCTCCTTGGCGGTTGGCAAGGTAGGCAGAAGACTTAATGTCTTTCGTTGTATAGTTTAACTGACTGAAGAAGAGCGATCCGAAAACATAGGGGCGTGAGCCATAGGGCCACGAGGGCAGAGCTTCATTCGCTTGGGGTAAGGTGAATTGCAACAGGCTATCATCTAAAGTCCAACTGCGGATCATCGCATCTTGGTAGGTCGAGCGCAGTCGGCCTCTTGGGGTCAACTGGGTTTCTAGCTCTACTGCCATTCCCTCTTTCCACCAAAGAGGCATCAAGAGATTCGGGGCAATGATGGTTCCGAACAGAGGTCGTAAGACAGAGTAAAATCCAGTGGCGGGTTCGAACTGAAGAATGTGGGTTAACTCATGTACGATAAGTTCGCGCGCCCATTCTCCGGACTCGGATAGAGAGTCATGATCATTTGCGGGTACAGTGAAAGCCATGATGT
Source organism: Pseudobdellovibrio exovorus JSS (assembly GCF_000348725.1). NCBI lineage: Bacteria > Pseudomonadati > Bdellovibrionota > Bdellovibrionia > Bdellovibrionales > Pseudobdellovibrionaceae > Pseudobdellovibrio > Pseudobdellovibrio exovorus. The sequence continues at coordinate 2,104,967 of NC_020813.1, read as the reverse complement.
GAGGGTAGGGAATACGAGTCGCATATCCATTGGTAATATCAGTCGTATCGTTGACAATAAGGATGATACGTTCAGTGTTTTGCGTGAAGATTTGCGACAGTCTTTGATAGGCTTTTTCGGCTACTGATGCATAGTGTAGACCTAGGTCTTGCTGCTTAGCAGAAACAATGACGTCAAAGTGCGCAGTTTTAATGATTTTCCAGTTTTCGTTTGCGTGTCCTATCCGTTGGGCGAGGGAAATGCTGCCATTGAAAAATGCAAAGACAAGCGCACTAAGAAAAATAATAAGTTTCATTCGCCTACATTTTGGCTAGTAATGTGTGACTTGTCTATTAAAGTTTGTCAGGATAAGCAGTAAAGTTTAAGTTTAATTTACGAAGGAGTAAAACATGAAAAAGTTATTGTTATCATTAGCGATTGTCTCGATGGTTTCTGGTTGTGCGCTGTTCAGAAGCAGCAACACAGATTCAGGCGTGACTTCAGAAACAACAGCATCTGGTGGAACAGTTGCAGTAGATTCATCAATGGGATTTGCAGCTACAGGAAGTGACGCGGGTTTAATCCCAGGCGTTCAAACTGTAAGATTCAAATATGACAGTGATGTTCTATCTGATGGCGAACAACAAAAGTTAGAAGGCAACGCTCAATGGTTGAAAACAAATTCTTCAGCTCAATTGATTATCGAAGGTCACTGTGACCAAAGAGGCTCTACTGAGTACAATTTGGCTTTAGGTGAAAGACGCGCTAACAAAGTTAAGCAAATGCTAGTTGGTTTAGGTATCGCTGGTAACCGCTTATCTACTGTGAGCTATGGTAAAGAGAGACCTCTTACTCGTGGTGAATCTGAAAGCGATTTAGCTTTAAACCGTCGTGCTAACTTCGTAGCACAGTAATTGATTTAGGTATCTGATGAGTTGGTGGAGAGGAGTTATTTTAGTATTTGCAATCACACTGAGTGCTTGCGTGCATACCCCTCCACCTATTCTTGAATACACATTGGCCGACACGGCCATTAAGTCTGCCAGAGCCGTTCAGGCCGTTCGCTATGCCCCTTCTTTGTGGCATGAGGCAGAAGAAGCTTTCAGACAAGCGCGTATCCTTTACAGAGAACGGGAATATGATCAAGCGCTAGATCTATTTAATAAAGCCCGCTCAGCAGCCGAGAAAGCAGAAAACTCTGCACGATTGATTCGTCAACGCAACGGAGAGATTTTATGATCCGAAAAATTTTAGTGTTAGTGTCTTTAATTGCTTTGAGTTCGTGTTTAAAAACTCGCTCAGAGTTATCAGGACAGGATCAAGAATATCTTTATGGGCAAAAACACGCTGATAATCAGTTAGCTCAAATTCAGTCCACTAATATTCAACGAGAACAAGCTGTACAAACCACTGCGGTTCTTGATGATAAAGATGAACTCATCCGCACTTTAAATGGGCGTGTTGAAGTTTTAGAAAACCAATTAAGTACATTAATTCAAGAAAAAGAAAATGCAGCGCCATCTGAAGATGCGCAAAAGGTTACGCTTTTACAAGAAGCTGTGGCTAAAATGGAATTGCAAATACAAAAGTTAGAGCACGAGTTATCGAGCACGACTGTTATTGCAAAGCCAGAAGATAAAGCCTTAGATGATATTACAAAACCGAAAGCAGACGAATCTGCCGAAACTGTAGTGGAACCTAAGAAAAAAGATTCCTACGAAGTGGCAAAAGATCACTTTGCTCGTAAGGAATGGAAAAAGGCTATTTTAAATTTTCAAAAATATACTGATGAGTCTCCTAAAGGTAAGAATATCGCTGATGCTAAATACAGAATCGGTGTGAGTTTCCAAGAGTTAGGAATGAAAGAAGAAGCGATGGCTTTCTATGAAGAAGTCGTGGCTAATTACTCTAAAACCGAAGCGGGGAAGAGTGCTCGTTCCCGCCTTTCAAAATTGAAAAAGTAATTGTGTGAACCAGATCAGAAGAGTCTTATCCGTTGAAACCAGCTGTGATGACACTTCTGTTGCCATTGTGGATGATCAAGGCTACGTCATACGCCAAGTTTCTGCGAATCAAGATTTAGAACATGCTCCCTATGGAGGAATCGTTCCCGAGATTGCCAGTCGCAATCACTCGGTGGCTTTACTGCCTTTAATTCAACACGTATTAGACAAATCGGAACTCTCGTGGAAAGACATCGAGGGTTTGGTTGTGACCAATCGTCCCGGTTTAATTGGCTCGTTGATTGTGGGTATCATGACATTGAAGTCGATCTCGCAATCCTATGGTATTCCATTAATTGGAGTGAATCATCTTGAGGGACACCTATTAGCACCATTTCTAAAAGATGATTCTTATGCTCCACCAGCTGACTTTAATTATCCGTATATCGCTTTGGCTGTCAGCGGTGGTCACAGCAGTTTATATTGGGTGAAGTCATTTTCTGAATACACTGTCATCGGATCTACCAAAGATGATGCTGCCGGAGAAGCCTTTGATAAATTTGCTAAGATGATCGGTCTTGGATATCCGGGGGGAGTGCAAGTCGATAAGTGTGCGCAGCAAGGCGATCCTCAAAAGTATCAGTTTCCTCGTAGTTTGGTGAATGAAGATAATCTGATGATGAGTTTTAGTGGCCTGAAGTCATCCGCGCATCGCCTTTTGCAGACCATGACTCAGGAACAAATTGAACACGAGCGGGACCATCTTTGTGCGTCTTTTCAGGAAGCCATTGTGGATGTCTTGATCAGCAAGGCGACCAAGGCAGCCGCTCGCTACCAATGTAATCGTCTTGTGATTACGGGGGGAGTGAGTGCGAATAGCCGCTTAAGAGCACGGGCGCAAGCTTTAGAGCCTAAATATCAAGTGGTCATTCCTCCATTGCGTTACTGTACAGACAATGCAGCGATGATTGGATACACAGGTATTTTACGACTGAATCGTGGTGAAAGAAATGACCTCAGCATGGGGCCATCACCGCAGTTATATGAGAATGATTTTTCTTATGATTTGCAATAGGAGCGAAAGTTGACAGCATTAGAAAGACTTGAAAAACGCTTAGCCGAATTGCAGATTATCGCTAAAAAGTCATTGGGACAGAACTTCCTCGTTTCTGATGGTGTCATCAATAAAATTTTAGATGCCGTTGCAGATGAAAGCCCTCAGAAGGTTCTTGAAATTGGCCCTGGTTGTGGCGCTCTGACAGATCTTCTTGCCGAAAAATACAAGGATTTGACGTTAATCGAATTAGATCGACATCTGGCTGAATTTTGGCGTCAGCAGAATCTGAATGTGATCGAAGGCGATGCTTTACGCATGGACTGGAGTTTTGGTTCCAGTTACTTACTGGTCAGTAACCTGCCTTATCAGATTTCATCTTCTTTAGTGATTGAACGCAGCATGGATGACAGCCAATTACAGGCCATGGTGCTGATGTTTCAAAAAGAAGTGGCGCAAAGAATTCGAGCGATGCCGCAGACTGAACACTATGGTATGCTGTCGGTCATAGCTCAAGAGTTCTGGCAGATCAGCACCGTGTGTGATGCCGGCTCGCGTGAGTTTAAGCCGGCGCCGAAAGTGTCGAGCCGTGTATTAAAATTCCTACCGCGTACATCGGAAATTCAAAATAAGGCAGAGTATCTGGCCTTTGTAAAAGCGTGCTTTCAGCAGCGCCGACGTGTTTTAAGTACGAATTTAGCGGCTTTAAATCAGCAGTACGACAAATCAAAGTTTAAAGATTGGCTCGAGCAAAACAAAAAAAGTGATAAAGTCCGTGCAGAAGAGCTTTCTGTTAAGGAAATTGCAAATCTGTATCATTTTTTGAAGATGAAGTGATAGGATAGGGTATATGTCGATTCTAATTATACAAGAAAATCGCAGTGTTCGACATGACTACCATATTATTGAAACCTTTGAAGCGGGTTTAGTATTAACGGGTAGTGAAGTAAAATCTATTCGGGCACACAGTGTACAGCTAAAAGATTCCTATATTTCATTTAAAGGCCATGAGGCTTTTTTACAAAATGCCCATATCAGCGAATACAAAGCTAGCAGCTATAACAACCATCACCCAGAAAGACTTAGAAAAATTCTTTTACATAAGAGTGAACTAGATAAAATCTATGGCTCTTTACGGGAAAAAGGTCTGACCTGCGTAGCCACCAAAATTTATTTCAAAAAAGGTCGTGTTAAAGTAGAGATCGCCTTGGTTAAAGGTAAGAAGTTACACGATAAGCGCGAAGCTATCAAAAAGCGTGATGTGGATACTCATTTAAGACGAGTGAAACAAGTTTCTAAATAAAGTTGGTAATTTTGTCCGCACAGGTTAAAATGGGGACATGATTCAATATATCTTAGGCTTCATTATATTAGCGCTAGCAGTGGGCTGTCAGGTTTCGTCAACTCGTGAGGATGCTGGAAGTTCAACGCCCCAACAGTTGGTAGATCCCAAATACAGTATTGCACAAGATCGTAGTGAATTAGACAAGCTACGCAGTTCTGTTCCAGAAGAAACACGCAGACAGAATGATGAAAAAGCATTGATGGCAGAATTGATGGCTGACCTCAATACGCCGCCAGCGCGTGTTCGTGAAAAGTTTATGGATCTGGTTAGAAAAAAACGTGAGCTTTTTAATAAAGACATGACCCGAGCACGTGAAGAGTTTAATAAAAAAGAGCGCCGTGACCGCGAAGAGTTCACTAAGCAGCAAAAAGAAGTTCGTGAGAATTTTTTAAGCTCTAAAGTTTCCAGTGAAAAACGCACTGATTTTTTCAACGATCAAGATGAAAGAAGACGTACTTTTTCTGCCGATCAGCGCGACGCCCGCGATGAATTTGAAGCGGATGTTCGTGAAAAACGAAAAAACTTTGAAGATTATGCAAAAGAAAAAATAGACGAATTCAACGAGCTTCATAAAGACTACACTTTGCGTTGGAATGAAAAGAACAAAGCACAAAAATCGAGTGGGTATTAAAGAGGACCAGCAAAAAAAGAGCTAGCTATTACGTCCACGATGGAAGCGATCTAAAAACATTAATAGAGCTTGAACTTCCGATAGGACTTCTGCATTCACTTCTTCGAAACTGCAACCTACTAAAAAGCCATTATCTTCCAGTGGTTTAATATGGCGAGCTATCAACTGTAAAGCGGCAAATTCAAAGCGATCGAGTTTTAGATAAATTTCAAACTTATCATTTTGTTTGAGTAGGGATTCACCGCTGGCCGATTCAAAAAAGACTTGGCATCCACCCAAACTGATATCGCGAATTTCTAAGGTGGCTTCTTTTTTTAAAGGCTCTAAATTAATTTTTTTTAGGCGACAGGTGTATTTTACGCCAAGAGGCATGGATACGCGGTAATTATTACGTCTTTGTAATTGAAAAATATGTTCTGGTTTTTTTATCTGGCACTCAGCTTCTTCATTATTAATGGCAGAAACGAAAAAATAAAGTTCATCGTTTAGATGAAAACAGACAGTGACCTTTTCATCTAAAATTTGATTGGTGCCTAAAGAGGGAAGAATGAAACCACTGGATCTGACAGATTTTATTTCTGACTTGGCATATTGATCACGAACCTTAAGAATCAGCTCTGTTTGATGTTCAGAAATTGATTTTATAATCTCTGAAAAAGCTGATGAACTTATTTTGTTAAAAAAAGATTCTTGGCTCATTTTTTATTACCTTGTCTAATCCATGTTACTTCATTTTTATTCTGATACAAATGGATTATTCTTGAGTCCTGAATCTGTAGAAATTCTTTTAAGATATCAAAGTTACAATCACCCTTAAATTTAATCGTGCAGACAAAGTTTTGTACATTCGAGTTGTCTATCCAATTGTGAACAAGACCCAGAAGTCTTTCTGGCGTGCAGATAATATCTGAAAATAGCCAACTGCAATCAGCAAAATCAGTAGGCTTTATTTGGAAGGCATCCCCAGAGGTATAGAGGATATTTTTTTGTTGCTGTATTTTCTCAGACAGCGGTGCTTTGTCCACCGAGTACACTTTAGAAACAAATTGGCTTAGAACCCACGACCAGCCGCCGGGGCTTGAACCCAAATCAATTGCGATATCCGATTTGTCTAAATGGATGTATCCTAAAGACAAGACTTCCCAGAGCTTCAGGTAGGCTCGATTCGGTGGGATGGCCTTATCTTCTTTGAACTCGTGCCACCCCAGTGGAAATTGTGATGAAGGGGACTGGCATACAATCAAATGGGAGCTATCTAATAGTCCCCATGCAAAATACTTAAAATTAAATGGCGATGGGACTTTGAATTCAATACGTTTGAGGCTCAGTTCACGCAGATCTTTACGTATACTATCGGCCAACTTAGTATTGGCATCGGTAGGAAAATAAACCCCTAGAGTGTCGAAAGATTTTAAAACTTTAACAGCATGGGCTTTATTAGAAAACTCAATACACTGACAGTCGCTTAACAGCTCTTGTGCCCATATTGGTTTTTTATCTAAGGGCGCAACGATAAAGTACTTATTATTTTTAAATACAATCGTATGACCAGACAAAAGGAGCTCGTTTTCGAGCTCCTTTTCAAACCTTATAAAAGGAATTAGAACGCTAAAATTAGGCGGCAGCTTTTTGTGCAGGAGAAAGGAGTCCATGTTGATTTAACGTGTTGATACAGTTGCTCCAAAAAACTTCTTTTGAATTGATTTCATTAGCACTGAATTTCGCTTTTGGATAAGTGCTATTATAGAAATGATCGCAGAATTGGTCTTCATTTGAATGGCGTACGACTTTCATTAACATAGAAAAGTGAACATCATTAAAAGAAGGACCGACGAGCATTTTCTTCAAAGCCGATTCCGGTGTCTGAGTCAAAAACTGGTAAACTAAGTTTGCATCGTAATTTGTGTTCATTATATACGTACCTCCAGTACATTTAGTTTATCGGACTGGACTAGACCAAACCTTAATCTTTAATTTCATCTCATATTGAGTCGCTGTAGTAGCTCTAGTAGAGTCATAGCGTTAATTAAAAAAGAAAAAGCCGACTTTTTAGGTCGGCTTTTCTGTTAGGGGTTATTGTCTTGAGGCGGCTGGTTATTGTTGACCAGCCCCTGCTCTTAACATTCTTTGACGATCGGCGAAAGTCAAAGTGTTGTTCGACTGTTGTTGCCAAGTATCGATCAAGTTCGAGAACTCCATCACTTGACCAGCTTGAGCATTTGATAAACCGAATTCCAAACCATTTACTGTTCTTTCCATAGTTTCTGAAACTTGGTAACGAGTGTTGATGCTCACGGCGAAGTATTTCGCTAAGTCCGCTTTAGTTTCAGCACTTGCTTTTACATATGGGTTCGACGCATCACCAAAGATTGTCGGATTGTAAAGAGCGATCAACAGAGCCGGAATGTTGTTACGGATGTTAGTGTCTGAATCATGTGCTAGATCGTAGATGCTTGTATTACACTCGCCCCATAATCTTTCAGCGATACGTTTAAAGAATCCGCTTCTTTGTTCACGTGCGCTTATACCGATTAAGTTCGAGTAGCAACCATGCTCTAGAGCATCGTAAATCAAGTTTGATAAAGAGTTCGTACGTTCGTCTACGCGATCGACTACGAATTGAGTTACCAATGGACGGATCGTTTGCTTGATAGCCTCTTGTTTTTGATTTTGGCTAGACTGATCCCAGTTCATGCGCTCTTTAATCTTAACAAAAAGTCCTTTTGCGAAGAAGTAGTTCGAATAAACATTCGAGATATTATCTAACTGTCTTGCTTCTGCGCTGTCATCTGCAACAACTGTTGTTTGGATGTCACGGCCACATTGCAAGATTCCCGCATTACACAGTTTCGCGTAAGTTAATAACTCTTTTACGTTTTGGTGACGGCGAGCTTCTGTATGGTAAGAGATCCCGACAAGATCATCTAATCCACGGTAACCGCGCGCTTGGCTGTTATCTGTTAATAATACTGATGGTTGGTAAACGACGCTTGAAATAGACTGAATACGCGAACGATTTTGACGTTTTGTTTCAGATCTATAACCCACTAAGTACTGACCAGCTCTTAATTGGCTTGTCCCCATATTCATGTTCACCAAGTTCATACTTTGTAAGCTATCTGTATTACTTTGGATAAAGTTAGGAATAAGTCTGAAGCGTACACGTGTACGTTGACCACTCACGATATTGTTCGAAACATTTTGTGTTTTGATCACACCTGAATTAGCTGCGGTGCTGGCTTCATCTGAAGCGACAACATCGATAAGACCTTTTGCTAACTCATTGTCTAAGCTGATACCTTCGCGCAATAAGCGCTCATCTTGTAAGATCGAGATTTCATCGAATGATTGTAAAATCTTATCCAATGCAGCTGTCGCTGTTGGGTTTGAAAGATCATAAGTGAACGTAGCAAGATCGGCTGTACCACGAAGACGGGCGTTGTGTTCAATAGATAAAAGTTTTAAACGCAATAAACCTGGAACGATATTGATGCTCACGCTACCAGCTAACTGCACGGCATTTTCGTCGGCATTAGCAAAGTTCAATGTGATTTTACCATCAGCCTCTTTTAGGATTTTAACAGTGATTTTACCAGAGAAGATTTTACCGGCGCGGACACCACCACTAGCAGGTGTTGAACGTGTTCCATCATGTAAGTCTAATCCAAGGAATGTGGCTTTATTCAAAGTGATAGAAGCCATATCACCGGCACGCATACTGTTTTGTAAAACAGAAGAGTTTAAATTTTTTAAATTGTATGGGCTGAACATAATATTAGTTGCAGCAGTTTTCCAGTCCGTATGATAACGGCCGTATGTCAGTTGACGAGACACTTCGCGGTCCGCCACTAAACCAGCACCTACGCGTACACGCACTTTATCTTTCCAGCGATCTTGTCTAAGATAGCGACCAGAATCTGGATCTAATATATATTGATATTCTAAACCTGTAGACGCATGCAATACATCACCTAGATCAAAACCTAAGTCAAAGAAGTCGACTCCGGCTCTAATATCAGCTTCACGTAGTTTAGCTCCTACTGATTCACGGATGCGGCTGATAGTACCATCTTCTGACCAAGCGGTTTGCGCCAAGAGCAAGGTCGTTGTCATCAAGGCATTAATTGCACGTTTCATGTCTTCTCCTTAAGTGATGGGGGATCACTTTATAATAGTTTTAAAAGGGTTTTTGAAAACCAGTTGAAGACTACTAAGGCAAAAGGTATGCCGCGTGTTCAGATCAACTATAAATAATTTACGCGATCTGATTGTATAAAGTTTGGACGTTATGACGTTTAGGGCTTACACTCTAGCTTTATGAAACCGGATAAAGATCGGCCCAGCACGTGGAAAAAATATGATGCAGATAACTGTTCCCGTTGTCGGGCTAACTGCTGTGCGATGCCGGTAGAAGTGAAAGCTTCAGATTTGGTCCGATTAGGGGTTGCTTCTCAAGATGAAGTGGACAACTCGATTAAGAAGTTAGCGAAAAGATTGAAGAAAGAAAAAATCATCACGTCTTATCGCGAGGGCACAGAGTTCTTTATGATCACGCAGAAAGCAAATAGTGATTGCTACTTCTTGGACTCGAGGACCAGACTTTGCACTGTGTACGAACGTCGTCCCGATACCTGTCGTCAGTTCCCCGCACAGATAGGTGCACGTGTAGGATTTTGTCCTGTGGAATGGAAGTAAGTGTCTATTCTATTGACGGCTGTTAGCTGCAAAAAGGCCTTCTTACGACACTGTCTCATAAGGGACCGCTCAGCTCATCTATATTATAGTTAGTCATGCCAAGTTGGTCTTGAAAGTGCTCTTACATTACGTAAGGAGCATTATATGGAATCAGGTTTTACTAAAAACGAAAAGATAGTGGGTGCAGTTTCCTTAACTGCTTTGGCCGCATTTGCTGCGCTTTTCATGCACTTGAACCGTAAATCTTCAGCCTCAACTTCTTTTGATAACAGCATGGTTATTAACTACGAAATGGCCCGTGTTGAGGAATCTTATTCTGAATATAACTTAGATGGTCGCGAATTAGAGCAAATCTATGAAGCTTTAGCTAAAAAAGGAAATGGCAAAGTTAGCAAAGCTGAATTTGAAAAGAAAAAGAAAGAGCTTATTGCTAAGAAAAAAGAAGAGCTAAAAAAGAAAGACGAAGCTAAAAAGAAACAATTAGCTGCTAATCAAAGAAGACAACAGCAACTCACGACAGCCCAGAAGTCTGCACCCGTTGTAGCTCAGGCTCAGCAAGACATTTCTAAAAGAAATGCAGATGCGACTCAAGCGGCAAATACAACTGCACCAGTTGTGGATAGCAATGGCTACGCTGGGAATGCGAATCAAGTTCAAGCAGCTCAAGATCAAGTTAAGAATGAGCCAGAAGAAACTAAGAAAAAGTCTTTCGCTGAGTGGAGATCACTATTGCTGGCATCTCCGACTCCAGAGAACTTATCATTATTTGTAGCCGCTTATCGCCAAAATGAAGTGACTGCGGATGAGTACCAAGCGATGGCTCAGGATTTACTGACTCAACGTGATCAAAACTTTAAATCTTTGGGTTTGATGGCTTTAAGATCAGTGCCTTCATTGGCGAGTTTGTCTCAGTTAGCTCACTTAGATGTGAACAGCTTTGCTGGGTATCAATCTTATATTGAACAGTCATTCAAAGCTTACTTAGTTCAACCGAACTTGCAGTATTTAAGTCAGGCGTTACAGACCCAAGATAAGTCTTTAAAAACTCAGGTTTTGAATATGTTAAATGTGAATTTAACACTGTTAAGCCAAGGTGATGTCAGCGCGATTACGGATCCTCGTCAAAGACGTGATGATTCTGTGGTGATGTTTTCAATGAGCGATTACTTTGTGTTAATGCCAGCATTAAGCCAGATGGTTTCGTCAAGTGATCAAGAGTTAGCTGGGCTTGCAAGACAGGTCGCTGCGATCATTCAAGCTTCGGCTCCGAACAACGTGGCGCAGAACTAAGTTTTCGATTTCTCAATAATGGACGTGGTCGATTTTCCGTGAACGAAATTAAGCGACTGCACGCTGCCACCATAGGAAAGTACAAAGTCACTTCCGACGATCTGTTCAATTTTCCAGTCTCCACCTTTAACTAAAACATCAGGCTTAATGGTTTGGATAAGATTCAATGGAGTCTCTTCAGCAAATAGGATCGTATGATCCACGGATTTTAGAGCGGCTAAGATTTCACTGCGATCTTTTTCATTTTGAATGGGGCGAGTAGGACCTTTGAGCTTACTGACAGAGGCATCTGTATTAATCCCTACAATAAGAACATCACCTAGTTTTTTGGCTTCTTCTAAGTATGTTACGTGACCGATATGTAAAAGGTCGAAGCAACCATTCGTGAAGACGATTTTCTTTTTCTCAGATCGGTAAAGGTCTGTGCACTCAGTTACATTGGCGGTGGTTAAAACGCGTGGAAAGTTAGCCATTTGGTTTTCTGAACATTGGTGTTCCAGTCAGTTGTCCTGCGATATCTTTGTTGAAAAGATAAGAAAGAACAGGAAGCAAAATAAAACCCGTTGCCGTAACTAATAACGTTCTGGCCACAACACGTGGGATATAACTTAAACCTTTTTGGTGAGACTCATCGCCGACTTGTTGGTCAAAAGCCCATTCGCCCGGAGTAAATCCAGCGAAGGCACGAGTCGTGACCATGTAAATGAACATAATCGATAAGAATAAACCACCAGTAGCCGCAAAGACAGACATAGAGGTATTGGCATGTCCTAGATTCATCAAAAGATCTACTTTAGTGATGCTCAGCATAGCGATCATACTCAGTAAAAACATAGCCGTGATCAACATGGCATCCAATGTGGCCGCAAAGAAGAATGGCTTTGATTTCTTTAAAAGAGTTTTTTGTTTTTCAGTTTCATTTAAAAAATCTAAGTGGCGCTTTTGATTTAGATTTTTCAGAATCTCATTTACAGCTGTTTGTGCTTTAGCAATAGAGTCGTCTTCGATAGTCGGGATTTCAAAAGAAGGAACTTTTGGCGTTACCGGAGCTGTGTTCGGACGAGGCGTACTTGTGCGAGGAAGCGGAGCTGAAAAGCTAGGACTAGAACGGGGAGTGTTGCGTGTTGGATTAACTTCGAATCCAGAATCCACATTCGCACCCATACCCATAGTAGAGGCTGCTGAAGTCGAGCGCTGACGTTTTTGAAAGCCCAAACCTTCGTTAATAGGACGGAATTCAAATTCCTCGAAAGGATCATTGCCATTAGAGTTGATATTATTTGTTCCTGCCATTTTCAGCTCCTATTAAGCTTTCTGTTTTGGGCCATCCAGAATATGTTGCAGTTACGTGAGTAAGCCGAACTCATACTTTAGGACGGAGACTAAAGTCAGGCAAGCCGTTTCCACGCGCAAAACCTGCCGTCCAAGGGTCACTGGATGAAGGCCTAGTTGGCGCATTTCTTCGACTTCAGCCTCTGAAAAACCGCCCTCAGAACCCACAATAACCCAAAGATTTTGTGGAAGTGGTTGATTGCTTACTTTTGCGGCTTCTTTAGCTGCATTTAAGTGAGCTTTCACGCCCAGAACGCTATGACCCTCATATGCAAATAGACACCAATTATCCGTGTTTGGGTTAATTGTTTTGAGCATCTCAGACCACTCAACAGGATCTGATATTTTCATCAATTCACCACGTCCACATTGCTGAGTAGCCGACACGATAATTTTTTGCCAGCGGTCTAACTTTCCAGCAGGAAGGTTATTAGGTTTGCGAATAAAACTGAAATCAGAACAGAAAGGTAGAATTGAACTCACACCCATTTCGACCGCTTTTTCGACAATCGCATCCATCACTTGATAGCGCGATACAGACAAAGCGATGTGCACATGCGGACGAGGTAGTGGTTCAATCTCGCGTGTTTCTAAAATTCGCGCTTGCGCCTGCTTGCGATCTTTCTGGGTCACCTCAACAAGGTAAGCTTTTGCGTCTTCTGTTAAAACTTCGAAGTGATGTCCCACATCTTGCCTGCAGACATCGAAGATGTGATGGAAGAGGTCGCCCTTAAATGAGACCTGATCTTCGAAGATCATTTGTTTTTCGATCCAATAGCGACGCATTACTGCGTGCCTTTCTGAACCCAGTATCCCACCCATTCATCTTTTTGAATGCGTTTGATAACTTTCACAGGTTGAGCTTCGATGAATTTTTCAAAAAATAAATTGTCACGCTCTTGTAAAATTCCCGTCAAAAATAAATGACCGCCATCTTTCGTGGCGCGCATCAGATCTTTTTGTAATCGAATCAACACGCCATCAATAATATTCGCCACGACGACATCGTATTGATCGCGAATCTCATCTAATTGCTGGTCTGTGATGTCGACACTTTGAGTTTGGTTCAGTTCACAGTTTTCACGGGCTTTTCTGCGAGCTTCCGGATCAATTTCAATTCCGGTGATTAAAGCAAATCCCATTTTTTCGGCGAGCATCGCTAAGATAGCGGTTCCCGTGCCCACGTCTAACAGTGTCCAGTCTTTAACTTGGTCAGCGTGTTCTGTTGCAATTTTATGAACGAAGTAAGAGGCCATTTTAGTTGTGGCATGGGTTCCGGTTCCGAAAGCCATGCCGGGATCAATTTTAATCTCGTGTTGTGCTTCTTCCGGTTTTTCTAGCCATGAGGGAACGATCCACGTTTTGCCTACCAATTTGAAAGGGACAAAACCTTTTTTCCATTCTTCAAGCCAGTCTTTGCTTTCTTCTTCGTTTGTCGAGTAGGTGATTCCCGAAAATTTTGCTTTTAGTTCACGAAAGAAGTCTTCACTTGGTTTCGCTTCAAAAAATACATCCAAGTCTAAAATGCGTCGCGAGATCAAAGAGGGATCGTAGGTTAAGTCGGGCTGGCTGAAGCTTAACACTTCGCTAAGGCCCAAGGCTTTGTGGTCAAAACAAAAGGTGCTGACCTCTTGTTCTTGCGGGGTGTTTACATTGGATAATCGGATGCGAAAATAGGTGTCACTCATAGGGGGTTATATTTGCCATAACTTCCGAATGGTGACTAGAAGAAAGTGGCGCTAAAATACCGTGTTTTCAGTAAGATAGGCGCCGTTAGATCTGGGGCAGTTCCACTGCCGCTTTAGGGGCTTCTACGGGCGTTCCAGCACCCTGAGTTTGGGCTGCGGGTTCTCTTTTATCCGCCGGTGTTGTCGGAGTCAGTGGAGTCACCAACTGTGACTCTGTAACAATTACTTCATTTGCTTGCGCTTCAGTCGGGTTTACATCGGCCGTTTTGCGTTTATAAACAGGCTTCGAGGTGTCAATAAATGACCCTGCGGTATCGATGCGGTCTCCGGACATGATGCCGATTTGCTCGAGCATGGGCTCTTCATCACGTGAGATTAATTTGAATTCACGCGCAACAGAGACATTATTTCCTAAGTGAATAATTTTGAGTTGTCCGACTGGAGCTTCAAAGTCTCCGACAGATTTTGTAGAAGAGTCGCGCACATTGATTTTTCGTTTAACCGTGACAACCATATTTTTTTTCAAAGCGCTGCCTTCGCCTGCATTCAGATAGTAGTCCTTGTAGATGATATCATCGTCAGCCAAGGTGATGTTACGTCTGACATCAACGATCACGATATCTTGTGCAGATAGAGTAGCTCCTGTTAAGAGGAAACCGACTAATGTGACTAATGTGAAAGGGCGTATTGTTTTCATATATTTCGTATCGGCTTCCGCCTAGCTCAAGATAAGTCGAGTCTAGTCGAGAAATGCAGAGGTTTTGGAAGAGGGTAAAAGTATATAAATAAACTCGACTTTGGATATATGGAATAAGTACTCAAGTATGTCGAAAGGGGAAGGGCAATAATATGGAGGTCTAATGGCAGCTCGTAATGGCAACTTTGTGCACGAAGAACTAAACCCGAAACTTAAATCTGAATATTTAGTAAGACAAGATCGTGTCATTGTTGATTCTGAAAGAGTAAAGGTTCATTTCGAAGGAAATTTTTATCCAGTGTTAAACTTCAGCAGCTTTGGCATATCTGTCAAAAGTGATATCGAGTTCGTCAAAGAACAATCTTATGATTTTGATCTTTATGTAGACCATATTAAATTGATGAAGCTAACAGCCCACTTTGTACGAGCTGATGAAAATGATTTAGGAAAGTACAGTGCGTTTTCTATGGCGGAAACAATTATTGATATTGATACCATAGCACTTGTAAAAAATGTAAATAGCTTGTTGTCAGATACGATCACTCAACAGCAGAACCTATCTCAAATAGATGAGCAGTTTAAGTTGATGACCTACGAGTTAAGACACCTAGTAGATTCTTTAGAAGTTAAAATCAATGAATTACAACCGGATGCTGGGTCCGCAGATGCAAGAGCAGTTTTCGGCAAGGAAGAGGTGATTGCAAGCTTACTTTCTAATGCTCTTTCTGAAGGGTTTAATTCAGTTTATGCAAAAATGGAAAGTGTATTTAAAGGGAAATCGACAGATTTCAAAAAAACACATTTTGATTTTTTCCGCCAGATGTTAGGTGAAAAGTTATATAAAGCACCATATGCCCATCGTACTTTTTATAAACCAAAAGGATACGCAGGTGATTATGAAATGATGAATATCATGTATAGTAATCAAATTCGTGGTGAATCGCTTTTTGCAAAATGCCTTCACCGATATTTTATTGATGAGCCGGCTTCTATTGCTGTTAAAAACCGCGAACAATATCTTAGACGTAAAATTAAGGAAGAATATAAATCAGCTATTGCTAGAAATGGAAAATTTAAACTGATTTCAATAGCTAGTGGACCAGCGATGGAAATTCAAAACTTATTACAGGATGATTCTATTGACTTCAATAAGGTTGAAATTCATTTGTTGGATCAGGATTTAGATGCTTTAAAGCATGCTCAATTTAAAATTTTATCAATTTCGAAAAATTTGAATAAACATGTAAATCTAAAATTACATAATCTTGCAATTAAGAATGTGATAGCAAGAGGTTTGCCTACAAACGACTTTGATTTGATATATTCAGCTGGTTTATTTGACTATTTTACTGATCCTGTTGCGAGTTTTGCTGCAGATCAACTAGTTAAGTCTTTAGATGATGGTGGATTAGCAATTATCGGAAATTTCGGGATCGAGAATCCGAATAGATTCGGTATGGATATGGTATTGGATTGGAATCTTATTTATCGTTCGGAAGAAGATCTACACGGCCTTTTTGCCCAGCACTGTCGTACAATGACGGTTGAGTCGGAAGAAAAAGGAATTAATCTGTTTGCAAATTTAAGAAAGTAAAAAGTGGATAGAAGCGAATTTGACAAGAAAATTCAAGCGGAAGAAGTGCATGACTTTCAGGTCATGCATAAGCTGTTTCTTGTCTTCGCTTTAGTGTATCCGCTTTTCGGTATTCTGGACTTTATTTTTTATCCAGAGCACTTGAAAGAATTTTTAATATTGCGATTTGTATACATACCTATTCCTGTAGGTTGTTACTTGTTGTCTCGTAAGATACAGAATAATAAGGCTCTAGAGTTTCTATCATTTTTTCATGCTACCATTGCTGCCGCGATTATTACTTACATGTCGATTGCTACCAAAGATGGTATTAACTCTGCTTATTATGCGGGTCTAAACTTAGTAGGAATCTCGGCTCTATTGATGTTTTCATTTTCATGGAAAATGTTTTTTGTAACATCTGCCAGCGTCTATTTGCCATATTTACTCTATTCTTCTTATAAAGCTGGACAACAAAATGATTTTAGATACTTTTTTGCTCACGCTTTTTTTATAACATCGACATTTGTTATTGCTATATGTATGAATTCGTTAAAACAGCTTTTGAAAAAAAAGGTTTTAAGTTCACGACTGGCCTTGGAAGAAGAGTTGTTTTCGCGCGAACAAATCATTAAGCAGAAAACAGAAGAAGCGACAAAACTTCATCAATTGTCGGCACAGTTTTCTCCACAAGTTGTAAAAGCCATTCGCGAAGGACAGATATCAATTGATGAGTCTGTTCAACGTGTAAAAATATGTGCAATCTTTATTGATATAGTCCGATCAACAGATAAAGTAACTAAATTGCCAGAACAAAATATTCAACTGTGTTTAGCAAGATTTTTGGATACTTGTCTGACAATATTCCTGAAGTACGACCTGACAATAGATAAGTTTCATGGAGATGGACTATTGGCTTTTTCTAATATGCCAATTTCGCG
The DNA here is from genome assembly GCF_000348725.1 of Pseudobdellovibrio exovorus JSS. NCBI lineage: Bacteria > Pseudomonadati > Bdellovibrionota > Bdellovibrionia > Bdellovibrionales > Pseudobdellovibrionaceae > Pseudobdellovibrio > Pseudobdellovibrio exovorus. The sequence goes on along the minus strand of NC_020813.1, from coordinate 2,087,799 downwards.
TGAAGATTTTATTGAAAGAACTTGTATGGCTGCATTAGAAGCTGTTGATGGTATTAAAGCCGATCGAGAATTCTACATGAAGCACTGGATGTCGGAACTGCAGGTACGCGTCGGTATTTCTGTCGGATATGCGAATGTTGGATTCTATGGAAATAGAAAATACTTTAAGACATTTACAGCAATTGGCACTCCGTTGCCGTACGCCAGCCGGTTAACATCCATTGCTGAGCCAAATCAAATTTTAGTGAATCAAGAAATAGCTGAAAATTTGAATCAGCTGGGATATGTGTTAAAAAGCCAAGGACAAAAACAGCTCAAGGGATTTGAAGAAGATAAGAACCCTGTGTTCGAGCTAATAAGTGCGCCTCATATGTTGACTCATCGGGAAGAAGCAAAAACATGTCCGGATCATCCGCATTCAGTTCTATTCCTAGATACGAATAATGACGGACATTTTGTATTTAAATGCCGTGAATGTGATTACGAAGAGTCCCAAGTTGGCTTTTCAGATCGTAAAATCTCAAAAGCCTCTTAGGATTGTTCAAGATCCCCAAATCTGAATCAGAATCAATCGATCAGAAGGTAGCGGTGAAAATTCATTTACCTGAAAATGCATTTCCCATTTCTTCTGGCCGTCACGGCATATCCAGATATCAATACCTGTCTGTACGGGAAACTGGTTTGAAAGCTTGCACAGGATAAGATTTGCACCTTTTGCTACCGTATCTCCAAGAAATTGAACCTGATCTCCTTTGCCACAGCCTCCGCATAGTTTGTCATTCATTAAAATAGTGCAGAAGTCATCGGCGTCCCAAAGACCTATACGGATCACATCTCCCACACGCGCATATAAAGTGTTAGGAGCCATATCCACTGGTGTGCTACCGGTAAACCAATCTTTTAAAAAATCTTTTACGACCGGATAAAGAGCGGCAATACCACCGATGATGGTCGCTGGATCGCGGGTAAGATCATCTTCGCTGCGGATTTTCGGAACCGAAAATTTTTTCTGAGAAGTTAGGCTTTTTTGCCATTTTCCAAATGTTTGTTCAGCTTCGATCGCTTTACGTGGAGGTGACATACGTTTGCCGTTACGGGCCGTGGGTCGGTTTTTATCTGATATCAAACGGATGCTTTGTTTCGGCGTCCAATTAGCACTTAGACTGGTGACATATTCTTTGCTGCCGCTGCCTTCTGCAAGATTAATTATAAACTGTACAGAATGAGCTCCCGAGGCATCTGGAATAAAGAACACATGGGCATTGGTTCCATGTGTGCCGAAGGCCACAGAAGGACATACTTTTCCTTTTGCATACAGATAGTAATTACCTGGCCCATAATATTTCCAGGTTCCAGACTCGGTACTTTCAACATGCAGTTTTATTTGCTTGGGTGGTTTTACAGCATCCTTTGTTCGGTCCAAAGTTACCACTACTTTCAAAGCGCGGACTGACTTTCCATTGAAATCGACCCCATCTAGAAGCTGAGCCTGTTTATTTTGTATAACGGCAGGAGGATAATAACGAGTTGGACTAGCACTCTTTTTTGGTCTCAGTTTACTTGATCGGGTAGAGAGAGATTTTTTATTGCGACTTAGGGGTTTCATAGTAGCTCCTTGCTATAAACACCTTTTAATTAAGCCGCAGATTAAGCCATCAGGCACCCCCCAAATAGGGGATAGGAATTAGAAAAGAGTTGAAAGTAACGGAGCTGATAATGGAAGTCGGGGACTAAGCCTTATTCAACACCTTATTGAATTTTTTCTTCGTCAGTGGTTTTTCGCTGGTGGCCTTTTTCGATTTATGGCGCACATCACGTTTACCATGTGCTTCTTCAGGAAGATCCTGCAAGAACACGCGGCTAGCGGCCGCTTCATTCAAGAAAACCATTTCGCCGCGGCCAAGCTGACCGATGCGCAGTTTTCCGATAGCTACGCGATGAAGTTTTAAAACATCGTAGCCGATTTTTTTGAACATCTCGCGCACTTGATGGTTTTTACCCTCAGTGATGATGATTTTGTACCAGTCATGTTTTTCAGATGTTTTACGATCTTTAGACTTTGCCTGTTTCAGTTTTTCTACGTGTTTGGCTTTAACACGACCACCGGGGATAGAAACACCAGTTAATAATTTTTTGATTTGATAATCTAAAGGCTGACCATCTAATTTGACGTGATACGTTTTAGTGACTTCTGTTTTCGGGTGCATCACACGTTGAGCAAAGTCGCCGTCATTTGTCAGAAGCAATAAACCTTCACTATCCCAGTCAAGACGACCAATAGGGAAGACACGTACAGGAAGTTCAGCCATGAAGTCGGCAACAGTAGGACGCTCTAAAGGGTCACTCATTGAGGTGATCACGTTCTTAGGTTTATTGAACATGATGTACAGGCTTTCTGTTTTAGACTTGATGGGTTTGCCATCTACAGTGATGCGGTCTTTATTCGGATTTACTTTAACACCCAGCTCGTACACTTTTTTTCCGTTAACCATGACAAGGCCATCGGCAATCAGCTTGTCGGCTCCGCGACGGGAAGCTAAGCCGCGTTCAGCTAAGAGTTTATTTAAACGCACTGTTGGATCTGTGTTTTTATCAGCGCTAGTTTTTAATGGATTTTTTGTGCTGCTCATCTAAGAGCCTCCTGCATTCGTGGTTGAACCGCGCCTATATCCAGAAACTGTGTAAAGGTAAGTTCTTTAAGTAAGACGCCATTTCTATTGATAAACATGACAGTTGGCAAGCCTTTGATGTCGTATTTTCGCAGAACCTGCTGTACGGCCTCGCTATCTTCGGTTGCATCAAAGCGAACAAGGTAAAACTGCTCTGCCAGCTCTTGGAATTCGGGGGTCGAGAACGTCTTTTTATCCAATTCGTGGCAGGCCGCACACCATTCGGCGAAAAAGTCGATCATGACGGGTTTACCTTCTTTTTGAGCATTTAGCAGAGCCTCTTCCGAATAGTCGATCCAATTCAGTGAGTTTGCGGGTTGCTCGTCGACTTGAAGATAAAAAGTATTACTTAAATACTGAGGTTTAAAAAAGCTCAGTAAAAGCACTGTTGTTGAAAAAACAAAAACGGCTAATAAGAAGCTACGGCGTAAATAGTGTTTATTATGTAATTTGAAAGCGCCTTTCCAGATAGAAAAAGCAATAAAGCTAGCGGCAATCAACGCTGTCCACCAGCGGTCTGACATCAAGAATTGAGCGTAGTAGAGGGCGGCTCCCCACATCCCAGCGCCAAGTAGAAACTTCACACGATCCATCCATTTACCTGATCTTGGTAATAGACGTAGGGCATTGCTCGACAATCCAATCACAAGGAAAATCAATCCAAGCCCCATTGCAAATGTGAAAAGTAAGCTAAAGCCCAAGAAGACATTTTTAGTAGTGGAAACATAACTTAGAACTGAGACCAATACAGGGCCAACACATGGGCTCGCCACAACACCAGCGACAAGTCCCATCACCAAAGCGCCACCAATGCCTTGGCTCTTGCCTGTACCGAAGCGGTTGCGGATAAATGCCGGAGATTGCAATTCGTAAGCGCCCCACATACTCAACGCCATAGCAAAAAATAAAACAACTAAGACAGTGAGGACATATTTATTCGCTAAGGCCGCGCCAAAAAGATTTCCAGTCAAAGCGGCAGCAACACCTAATGAGGCGTAGGTTAAGCCAATACCTAAAACATAAGCCAAAGCGCGCGAAAAATTATGAAAGCGATTTCCCTTTGTGGCGTTGTGGCCCAAGATCGAAATGGTGATAGGAAGCATCGGGAAAATACATGGAGTAAAACTAGTTAAGATGCCGGCAATAAAAACAGACAAGAAAGAAAGTAATAAACTTGTCTGCATCGCTTCTTCAAAGGACTTTAATAAAGAGAAACTTTCTTTGACCGGAGCTAATAGGGCTTCACCGGGTGTACTGATAGCCGAAACGTGTGCTGTGACTGAAAGATCTTTTGGTAGGAAGCAGACGCTTTCACTGCAGATCTGATGACGTAAATTAAATTGAACAGTTTGATTCGGATCAAGGCCGACTTCTTCCGGCGCTTCAACAACTAAAGACAGAACGCCTTTTTCATAAAGACCTTTGCGATCTTTTTTGCTGAACTTATCGTAGAAAACTACCTCTGGTTTCACAGAGATTTGTCCTGCTTTAAATCCTTCAGGCTGGATATTGCGAATTTTGAATTGATCGACGTAAGCATGAAATCCATCGGGGAGCTGGATCTCTAATCTGAGCTCTTGGTTTTTAGAGGGCTCCCATGTCGACAGGCGGCTAATCGAGATGATTTTTAAATCCTCGGCTAAGCCATCAGAGGCGCCCAAAGTCAGAGCGGCAATAGGCAATATAAGGAGTAAAATTCGTTTGAGGGTTGCCATGTCTTAATATACGGCTTGTTGGAGCCGAGATCAAACTCGACTTTTTGCCAGTTTCTGTGTGGTCCAGTTAACTAGTGTCTCAAAATGTCCGATCAGCAGGAAGTAAGAAGAGGTCAGAAATGGGATATGTAGGTATCATTGTCGTCTTTATCATGGTTTTCGGTGGTTTCTTAATCGCCGGTGGTAATATGTCGGTTATTCTGAAGGCAGCTCCTCTAGAGCTGATGATCATCGGAGGAGCCGCATTAGGTGGTTACATCATTGCGAATCCGATGAAAGTAATCAAAGCTGGATTTAAATTGAGCTTTAAAGCGATGACATCGAAAGGTCCTCAAAAAAAGGATTATCTCGATTTGTTACAGATGCTCTTCCAACTTTTTCAAACTTTCAGAAAAGAAGGACCTCAAGGTGTTGAAAAACACATCGAGAATCCAGAGCAAAGTGATATCTTCAAAGCTTACCCATCCGTGATGAAAAACCATCACGCGATTCATTTTATTTGCGATACAATGAAAATGACTCTTTCGACAGATTTGTCTCCGTATGACGTAGATGATTTGATGGACGGGGATATTAAAGCGATCCATGCAGAAGAGCATATGGCTCAGCATGCGGTGCAAACAGTGGCTGATGGTTTCCCTGGTTTGGGTATCGTGGCTGCGGTTTTGGGTATCGTAAAAACGATGGCCCACTTAACTGATGGTGTTGAAAAAATCGGGGCCCTAGTTGCTTCCGCTCTAGTGGGAACGATGTTAGGGGTTTTCGGAGCTTATGGTCTTATTGGTCCTACAGCAACGAAGATGGCTGCGGATATCGCAGCAGAAGGCCGTTTCTTAGAATGTATTAAAGCTGCGATGGTAGCTCTACAGCGTGGAGCTCCTCCATTGGTGTGTGTTGAGTACGCGCGTCGTACGATCATGCCAGAAGAGCGTCCGACTTTTGAAGAATTAGATAAGTCGACAAAAGACATCAAAAAAGCAGCGGCATAAGAGTGAACGAGAGCAAGGAATAAGAGGCACACGTGGCACAGAAGAAGCAGACCATAGTAATTAAAAAGATAATCGTCCAAGGGGGCGGCCATCACGGCGGCTCTTGGAAGGTGGCTTTGGCTGACTTTATGACGGCGTTGATGGCGTTCTTCCTTGTGATGTGGTTGGTTGGTCAAAGTGAAGAGACCAAAAAAGCAGTATCAGATTATTTCTCGACTCCATCCGTAATTGAATACAACTATCAGAACTTCGGCGCTGAGGTGACTCTTGAAAAACTTTTCTTGGATCTTGTTAATGAACCATTAAGAGCTTTCCAGAGTTTCTTAGAGCCAGCAGATAAAACTCCGAATATCTTAGATATGGGATCTGCAAAAGTGGTATCAGCATTTATGGCTGACAAAATGAACGATGTTGCGAAAAACGTAACGATTGCTCAGAATGGTTTTGATTTTGATATTCCAGATACATATTTATTTGAACGTGGTACAGCTCAGCCGAATGCACAATTTATCGAAGTGATGAATCGTCTGACACAAATCACTTCAGGCTTACAAGATGCTGATGTGACGGTGACATCTATGCTGTTCACTCAGGCGGTTGCGGATAAAACGCAAGCAACAGCAGAAAAAGTGGCACGTGATCGTCTGAACACAGTGAGTAGTAAAATTCACGCGTCTTTCGAGCATGGCAATAATGGCTTGAAAGGTAGTATCTCGGTAAAAGATAAAAAAGGTGAAGTGGATGTGCAAAAGCTCATCGGTATCATCCGTATCTCGATCCGTCAGAAACCAAGTGAAAAGCTCGAGAACCGCAGAAAAATCCAAAGTATTTTCGGCGAAAAAGAATCGGCACAAAATAACTATGATGGCGAGTCAGTTCCAAGACGTGGGACTGCTTCGGCACGTGGTGGCCGTAGTGATGAAGAGATTTTTGTAAATCCTGTAGATATGGAAGTACAAAAAATTCAGAATGCGGCAGACCCTCTGTCGCGCCCGCAGTACGAAGAATAATAAATCAATATGAAAGTTTGAGGCCAATATAATAAGCCGGATCACCGCGCTTACCAAATTGGCTTCCGTTTGAATTATAAGTAATGCCGATTTCCGCATTAGAATTATCAGAAATAATATATTGTCCTAAAAGCTTCAGATCAAAAAAACTTTGGATGTTTCCATGGCTGCTGGTGTATCCGATGTGTCCGCCGTATTTCATACTTTTTCTGAAGTTATAAAGCCGACCGAGTAGAAAGTATTCCGCATTGCTATCAGAACCTTCTAAGTTACTCATCCACTCAAATCCGTAAAAATAGCTTTTGGTGTCGACGCGAACTCCGGCAATCTGGCCATTGCGTTGATTGGATTTATAAAAACGATTATCACTAAAAAAGAATTTAGCGTTTGTTGTTTTGCTAAAGTCGACTAAAACTTCCGCCAAAATTTTAAACCAGAAATTGTCATCTTGTGCATTTACGTTTGAAATATTACTACCCCAAAAACCAATGCGCGCCTGTGTTCCAAAATTATAAAGAAAAGACGCATTCATCGCGGGATTTCCATCACTGTACGAAATCCCTTTTTCTAAGAAGTGGGATAGAATTTGGGCCTCGCCGGAAATACCATAGGTCGGTGTAGTCGAGTTCTTAGACTTATCTTGGGCAAATGCCACCGCATTTAAAAAAGACACCAAGGTAATAAGAATAAACTTCGACATAGACTTATCTTAAATTAAAAGCTGAATCCTGCAATCGCATCTAGACCTTGGCCCTTTCTTCAGATATCTTGGTCGAATGACATTTGACCTCAAACGATCCATTTATGATTACCCCATCGTCGCTTTTGATACAGAAACAAGCGGAGCTTATCCAATTGAATCCGAAGTGATCGAATTGGGTGCAGTGAAGTGGTTGAATGGGGAAATCGTTGGTAAGTTTCAGACACTCTTAAAACCATCGAAGCTTTTGACTCCTGACAATATCCGAATTCATGGAATTACTAATGAAATGGTAGCTTCGGCTCCATTGATGAAAGATCAGATCATCGGTTTTTGTGACTTTATTGATCAATCCGTTCTGATCGCTCACCACGCCCCATTTGATTTGGGTTTTGTAATTGTCCCGATTGAAAAGGCGGGGTTGCGTTTGCCTCAGACTTTCAATCTCTGCAGCAGCTTGATCTCAAGGGCTTTGTTAACGACGACCAATCATAAATTACAAACACTGATCAAGGAACTCGGCCTAACTGGCGGAGCCGCACATAGAGCGTACGACGATGCCTATGCCTGTTTTCAAGTGTTACAAAAATGCTTAGAAAAAATTCCAGAAGATCAATCCTTACAAAGAATTTTAAATATTCAAAAAAAGGATTTGGCTTGGAATAACTATCGTGTTTATTCGTCACAGGATCAAAAAATTCTGTCATTAGTCAAAGCGATGGAGCAGGAAAAAACAATTCACATCGTCTATGAGGGGGGGCAAACAAAAGGTAAAGCGCGTCCGATAAAACCTTTTGGAATTGTCAGAAACCCAGACGGAGACTACATCCACGCGGAATGTGGTTTAGATTTTCAACGCAAAAGATTTTATATAGAAAAAATCAAAGAAGTGGAATTACTTTAATCTTCTTCTTTGTATTCGGTAACGTGCACAGTTTTTTCTGCATTCAATTTTGAAACCTGCTCTTTTACCTGCTCGGCTAATTTTTCTAGATGTTTAAAATCGTCATTAGTACGCAGCTTTAATGCGGCACCAGCTTTAGTGAGTCCTTTGCCTTCTAGAATATCTTTTAAAAATCGTTCAAAGGCATATAACGGACCGGCAATACGATGTGATATAAGGCGTCCTACAAGAAACAAAATTAAAGAAAACAACAGGGCTAAAACAACAAAAGTGGCTAAGAAAGGTTTGGTAAATTTAGCAATCAGGGCGGGGTTGTATCCGACGATTTCCTCTAAGGTTACACGTAAATACGTGTAAGAAAATACGGCGCTGATCAGAGTTAAAAACAATCCAATCACTGTAAAAAATAAAGAGTGTTTGATTTGGAATTTTTTATTAACCCAAAATGTTTTTCTTTCATTTTGGTCGGGCCACAGTTGCTCGCTGTATTTGAATAAAGCGAAGATCATCATAACATAGCCCACCCACTGAACCATGTCGGCCACATTCCAAACCGGAGAATGCCATTCGCCAACTTCAAAAGCGACGAAATCCACAACGTAGCCATAGAGGATGCGGTCTAGGACATTACCTAAAATTCCACCGACTAAAATTGACAGACTGATTCTTAATGGCATTAGACGGCGAGGAATTAAATACTGTACTAAAGCAAAGATCGACAGAATAAAAACGCCGCTGGTTGATAAAGTCACGATACGCAGAACTGCCGGTAAATCTGAAAATAAACCCAACATAGCGCCGTGGTTATGAATTAAAATAAATTTTAAATATCCATAGGATAGCTCGCTCGTCAGTCCTGAAGCCCAGCGTTTTGTAACCTGGTCGAACAGGATAGATAGAAATAAAAACACGACGACGAGTAACCAATCTCTTCTTTTCATAGAAACATTCTGCCGCTATACTCAGGCAAATGAAAACCTTTAATAAATTTTTTCTAAATGTCGTCTTAGTTTTAATCACTCTCTTGCACCTTGGTCCAGCCAATGCACAGACCGCTGCAGCAAAAAAGAAATCAGATGAAAGTTACAATCAAATTTTACGTAAATATAAAATTGATTCTGATCATGTCAGCTTGCAGATTTCGGATGCAGGTAAGGAAGTGTACGGATTAAATGCCAACGTAAAAAAAATTCCAGCATCGACAACAAAACTTCTAACAGCTTTTGCTGTTTTACGCCGAATGCCTCTTGGGCATCGTTTCTACACACGCTTGTATACAGAGGGCAATAACCTCTATTTACAAGGGGGCGGAGACCCATCATTTGTGTCGGAAAACATGTGGTTTTTAGTAAATGAATTTCATCGCGCAGGCATTGATACAATTAAAGGTAACATCGTTGTAGATGACAGTTTGTTTGATCAAATCAGATACGATTCGAGTCGTCAGGATAAGCGTGTAGATCGGGCTTACGATTCACCAGTAGGGGCGATGAGTTTTAATTGGAATGCCGTAAATGTTTTTGTCAGTCCGGATGAAGTCGGGGGCAAGGCGCGTGTGGTTGTAGACCCAGAAAATGATTTCTTCGTTTTGGTCAATAATACGCAGACAGTGGCAGGAACTGCGAAACGTGAGCTGGTCGTTTCAATATCGAATAAAGAGCGTATTATCACCGTAAGCGGAGACGTCGCCAAAGGAAGTCGTGAGCGTGCGATCTTTAAGAGTGTAGATGATCCGATGCTGTGGTCAGGATTCAACTTGATGTCTTTTCTTCGTCAAAGAGGAATTAAAGTCGAAGGTAAAGTCGTCGCGGGGCGAGTTCCTGAAAGTGCAGAACTGGTCGCCAGTTATGAAAGTAAAAATCTGTCTTACATATTGGCTGACATGAATAAATTTTCAAATAACTTTGTGGCAGAAATGCTCACTAAAGGATTAGTGGCACAGAGTGAAAAACGTGGAGCGAGCTTAAAACAAGGAATGGAAATCATTCGTGCAGAGCTATCGAAGATCAATATCGCTCCAACAGAGATGTCTGTAATCAATCCCTCTGGCTTAACACGTGATAACTTTTTTTCTGCGCAAGCTCTGAATAAAGTTCTACTCGATGTACAAAAAGATTTCTCGATTTACCCTACATTTTTGGATGGATTACCGATTGCGGGTATTGATGGAACGCTAAGAAGACGTATGAAAAACTCGCCAGCAGAGGGCTGGGTACGTGCCAAAACGGGATATCTGGACGGTGTCGTAAGTCTTGCTGGATATGTCGGACGTCGAGATGGAAAGGTTTTTAGCTTCACTTTTCTGTACAATGGTCCACGAGATGAATCAATTGTTCGAGAAGCTTTTGATCAATTGATACTGAATAGTTTAAAGTAATTATGTGAAGTATTTCTTACTTGTATTTCTTCTTAGTTTTCAAACTCACGCTCTGGTCAGCAGTTGGTCATCAACTTTGCCCCAGAACTCTCGATTTAAAGTTAGCAAAGAAATGCAAAAGCGAGTGGACTTCTGGGTTAAGATCTACTCGCACTATACAACCTCTCAAGGTGTATTTCATCTTGTCGACGATCCTTCAAAAATTTTGGGTGAAATTGATTTAACCTCTATTCATCAGAATAAAGTATTGAATGATACTCAGAAAAGAAAACTGATAGATGCTGAAATTAAAAAGAAAAGACAGCTCTATATCACTCGTCACAAAATCAAAAATCCTCGTCAAGTTCGCTTACAGATGGGATTAAAAGATCGTATGCGTAAAGCTTTCTATCTATCTGGTAAGTATTTACCGCAGATGGAAGAAATTTTTGAAAAAGAAAATCTTCCCATCGAGCTGACTCGCTTAGTTTTCGTTGAAAGCTCATTTAATGTGTATGCGCAATCTAAGGTCGGAGCCAGCGGTTTATGGCAGATCATGCCATTTGTGGCGCGCCCTAAGGGTTACATCACGAATCACTATGACAAACGAAATCATCCTGTCTATGCGACGAAGCTAGCGGCACAGATCCTCAAGCAAAATCATCGTAGTTTGAAATCGTGGCCCTTAGCAGTTACGGCCTACAATCATGGTTTAACGGGTGTTAAACGCATGATGCAAAGAAGTGAAGCGGTTTCGATTGAAGGATTGATTCGCAGTCAGAATCCAACGCGTACGTGGGGATTTGCTTCCAAGAATTTCTATGCGTGCTTCTTGGCTGTTTTAGAAGTGGAAAGACGTGCGACAGATCTATTCGGAGACAATTTATTAAAGGCCCATGCCTTGAGTTTCCGTGAATACAAATTACCAGAGGCAACCAATAAAGATGTGGTCTTAAAATGGTTTGGTGGCAGTATGACCAGATTCCGCCAAATGAATCCTCACTTAAATTGGGCTGTTATCCGTAACAGACAAAGTGTTCCAGCGGGTGTTCCACTGATGATACCTGAACAGAATTTCTATTTAGTTGCGAACTAAGTCACTGTATTTGTCACTTTATTTACTCAGACAATGTTGAGTCAGATAGTTTTCTTTTTGAGGAAAAATCAAAAGCTTTGCGGTTTTCAGACAGGTCTTCTGATCGATTTGATTCTGGAACTGTTGGTAGCAATAGAAGACAGCTTCATCATGGGCGCTCGCATTTTCAAAGCGCTTCGTTTCGCTTAGGCAAGCTTCAATTGTCGTTGGCAGAGGTAAGGCCTCGTAAAAGCAAAGTGTGCGTAGGTCGTTCGATAGACGGATAGAATCCAAAGGCTCGATGACTTTTCGTAGGTAATGGTAGCAGGCTTGTTTTGAAAGCTGCTCTTTATTGGCTTCAAAACACTGGCGGGCATTATCTTCTTTATCAAGGCGATGCTGGTTCCGACTGATATTCTGACTGAGGCAAGTCCCTAAAGAATCGTTCTGCGGGGAAACGGCAGAGGTGTTAACCACAGGTGAAGTGGCCATCAAAAACGTACTGAAATAAATAAGAGTAAAAAGTCGAAGGAAGTTCACGTGGTGCTGATATTCAAGAACTTCGCCAATTTTATAGAAGAATCAGGTGGTTTATAGGGATGTCGACCTGTCTAACTTTGAGACAGGTGACACCCTCAGCTGTTATTAGATATCAGAAGGGCCGATAGGACCGATACCCACGTTGATAGCACGGTATGGGTTATCTGAGTAATCAATTAAGTAAAGGAATGGCTCGATATTTTTTTGGAATACCGGTTGGATCACACCAGCACCTGGATAGAAGCCGCCGCCGCCAAAGCCGTTGTTAGCTGGATCAAGTTCAAATGTGAACGAGATAATTTTATGAACGCCGTATGACCAGTCTGTTGTGTCACCACTTGAAACGTAAAGCTCTGAACTTTGTTGAGGAGCATATCCATTCCATTCAGCCATTTTGCGCGCCATAGTTTGGTGAACTAATTTGTCTGCACCTGTTTCGATAGCTGAATAAGTGAAGCCCCATGGGTACAAGATCAACTTCGAGAAGCTGTGAACTGAAAGTAAAACAGTGATGTTTGTATTTGCTTCCACATAGTTACGAATAGCCTGTGTTTCGATTTCAGAGAACGGAGCTGTTCCGCGATACGTGTCGCTTGATGGGCTGCTAGAAGCACCCTGACCGCCCCATTGGTAACCGTAGTTACGATTAAGGTCGACACCATAAGTGCCATTCGCATTACGAGTTCTATTTTTTCTCCACATTTTATATGAACCATCTTTGATATCGAATTCTAATCCATCTGGATTCACAGCAGGGATGATGTGGATATCACGTGATTGAATCAAACTCACAACTCTTGGGTTGCCGTTTCTGTATTGAGTGACAAGGTATTGCGCTAACATCAAAGGCATTTCAACTGAAAGATGTTCGCGAGCATGGTGTCCACCCATAAAGATAGAACCAGGTTTGTTAGCTGCTGTTGCGCTATCTGACGTAATACGAATTGACCAGATATCACGGCCTTCTTGCGTACGCGCGATTGAAGACATTGTCACGATGTCAGAATTGTTTTGAGCTAGCTCGCGAAGTGCTGCTGTTAACTCATCATAGTTATGGTAAGCAGAATCTTTTTCTGGAAAGTCTAAAGGACGTACTTCGTGTGCTAAATTTGAAGACGCTAACAACCAACCTAATTTTTGGATTTTAGCTAATTCAGTGTCGTTACCATAAGCGATAACATAATCATCTTGTACGATTTCGATCGCAGCACCTGTGCTGGCAATAACTGAACGTTGAAACTTATCTTGAGCGGCAACCTTCATCCAATAGTATTGCGTGTCTGTTGACTGCGCTTGTTGTCCTGAAGAAATGGCGAACACTGCAAGTAGTGCAACAGCCCAAATAGACACTCGTGAGAGTTTTGAGTTTTTCATAATTTCCTGTCCTTAGAATTAATTTGTTACCCGTACCGAACTGGGGCGGGATATCGGTAACAGCTTAGGAAGAAACAGGACTTAGGTCAATTGGCTAGCCCGTCAATTTTTGTAGTAGGGCCTTATGGTTAATAAAAGCGACTCCCATGTTCTGGTTTTTGCGCCAGATCACTTCTCCGTTAAGGACATGGGTTTTATTGATATGACGCAAGCTAATGGTGACGCAGATCAGGTCTCCCACCTCAGGCATATTTTCAGAACTCAGAACTTCTAAAAGGGCTCCGCTGGTCGACAGGTTGCTCATTTTGCAAAGGAAGGCCTCGGTTTTACCATAAACCTCAACACGGGCTGGTTCCTGGGTTTGAAAGCGCTGGGCGACTAGAGATGGTTTGTTCATGCGCCTCTTATCGGATTTTTTAGGTAAAAACTAAATACTGTATTAGCTATCCTGCTGCGCCTTAGACCAAATTTCGTAGCGTAAACCCGGTGTAGCCTCGCTGAATTGGCTATAGGCAATCATAAATTCGGAAGGAATTTTTAAAGAGTAAAACGTATCCCCTTCATAGACTCCAGGGATGCGGGTGATATAGATAAAATCGACGTCGGGTAGGCTTTGCTTGTAGATTTCTCCGCCACCAATGATCATCACTTCTTCGGGCCACTCTTCTGTCAGAGTCAGTTTTTCTGCATAGGCATAAGCTTCTGATAAAGACGTGACGAATTTAACATTGGGAATATCAGATTCTTTGAACGATCTTGAAATAACAATATGAAATCGCTGAGGCAAAGGTTTCTTAAACGATTCATAGGTCTTACGGCCCATGATTAAAATCTTTCCCGTAGTTCTTTTCTTAAAGTAAGCCAGATCTTCTGAGATATGCCATAGCAAAGTATTATCTTTGCCAATCACCTCATTTTCACTGACTGCGACAATGTGGGATAAGATCAAACGGCAACCTCAGCTTTGATGGCAGGGTGTGGATCGTAGCCTACGATCTCAATATCTTCGTAATTGAAGGCGAAGATATCTTTGATCGCGGGGTTCAGTTTCAACTGAGGCAATGGACGCAAATCACGCGACAATAAAAGCTTCACTTGATCCATATGATTTAAGTAAATGTGAGCATCACCCATCGTATGCACAAATTCACCGACTTTTAGATCACACGCCTGAGCCACCATGTGAGTCAGTAAAGCATAGCTGGCGATATTAAAAGGAACTCCTAAAAAGATGTCAGCACTTCTTTGATAAAGCTGGCACGAGAGCTTTCCATTCGCCACATAAAACTGAAAGAAAGCATGGCAGGGCGGTAAAGCCATTTTATCAATTTCACCCGGATTAAATGCGATCACAAGGTGACGACGAGAATCAGGGTTCGATTTGATTTGTTGAATGACATTGGAAATTTGGTCTACTGTTTTTCCGTCGGCAGTTTCCCATGATCTCCATTGCTTTCCGTAGACAGGGCCTAAATTTCCTTGCTCATCCGCCCACTCATCCCAGATGGAAACTTTATTTTCCTTTAAATACTGAATGTTGGTTTCACCTTTAAGGAACCATAATAGCTCATGAAAAATAGAACGGGTGTGAAGCTTTTTAGTTGTTAGAAGAGGAAACCCCTCTTCTAAGTTGAAACGCATTTGATAGCCAAACACGCTCACAGTGCCGGTTCCTGTGCGGTCGGCTTTCTGTGTGCCATTAGCTAAAACATATTGAAGTAATTCGTGATACTGTTTCATGAGTGATCTTCCCTCTGTCTAAACGCCTCGTACTGTTTTCACACTCAGGGGCTCTTTTATTGTCGCTTAACAAAAGAGTTTGTCGAGGTCTTGTGCGGACTCTCTAAAAAAATTATTGATTGCATGCACAATAAATAAGCTAAAAAACGATACTGAGGAAAAAACAAAGGGGGCTATGGCCCCCTTATGTGAAATAAACCAGTCTATGAAACCGGTGAACTCAATCTATAAACTGCGATTTATTGAAAGTTTTGAACCTGAGCGATGTAAGGTAAGTTACGGAAGTATCCATCATAGTCTAAGCCGTAGCCCACAACAAATTCATTCGTGATTTGAAATCCAACGTGATCCAATTTGCATGGAACCTTAAGAGCATCTGGTTTTTCAAGTAAAGCGACAGTTGTTAGTGATGCTGGTTTACGTGATTCGATGGCATTTTTTAAGTAGTTCATCGTGATACCTGTATCTACGATATCTTCAACTAAAACAACATGCTGTCCTTCAATCGGAGTCGAAAGATCTAGAGTCACTTTTACTTCTCCAGAAGAAGTTGTTCCGCCGTGGTAGCTAGAAACACCGAAAAACTCACATGTGATGTCAGTGTCAATTTGACGAATTAAATCAGAGTAAAACATGAAAGAACCTTTAAGAACACAAACCGCCGTTACTTTTTTGCCTTTGAACTTTTCAGTTAGGGCTTTACCGATTTCAGCTACTTTTGCAGCTAATTTTTCTTCCGAGATATAAGTTTTTAATTCTAGATTTTTCGCGTTCATAGCATCTGCTCCTCATGCAAAGGGATATATATGGCAATAACTTACATCATCGCCTCGGTTGAGGCTAGAATTGTTTGCGTTTCAAGCCTTTTTGTCTGTTTGTTTTTTGTTAGGAGGCTAGTATTTATTGCGGTTCGACAATAATGACGAACTCAGTCTTTCCTGATGTAAATTCAGGCGATTTGAAAATCTGGAAAGGGGGCATATAAAGTGTACTTTTTTCATCAGCAAAGTCGGTAGGGCGTAAGGCTCCAATAATAAAAAAAGAGGCTCCCTTTGGCAGATGAAATTCTGCGGGGTAGTTTTCGTTCGTCTGTCCCATATTCTTGGTGACACTCAGGCTGCCTGACACAGTGTTGTTTTCGCTCGAGCGGAACTCAATGCTCGTGATGAGGCCAATCAGTTGTGCGCCATCATCTGTCATTGTTCCCGAGACATTCGAGCTGGCGCTGCCCGCCGCTAGGCGCAGGTCAAAACTATTCAGGCTCTGTTTGAGTTCGGCTTTTTTACTCTGAAAGTTTGTCAAAATTCCTGCCGAGTACTGAGGTAAGCTTTGATAAAAACCCAGAGCCGAGCTATTCGCTATCCAACGGGTTAGAACTTCGTGGGTCACTTCAGCATAGGTCACTTGGAAGACGCGTAGACCAGTGGGTGTCGTGGTCTCTTCAGGTGTCGCTGCAGAATTGTCTACGGAGCCAGTAACGGAAGTTCCTGTTGCGCTATTGGCGGCACCATTGGTAGTTCCATTGGCTCCGTTAGCTCCACTGGCTGCAGCTCCAGTATTGGGATTCAGAGCTTCAAAACGTCTTAAGCGAATTTCTTGGTTTTGTAAGTTGTTCAACTGTTGGGCCTGAGATGACGAACTGAACTCTTGTGTGTCCTCTGATGCATCGGCAGAAGCGTTAGCACCTGTTCCCTGTGATTCGTCAGCCAAAGAACTGCGGCTGTCGCTTGCAGAAGGTGACGACGAGGAGGTCCAGTTTTTTGGCTCTTGTTTTTTGATAATCGAATTGCCAATAACAAGGGCGGCGACAATGAGGGCTCCGATTTGAACGCCTGCATTTCCGATGAGTCTTTGATACAGGGGCGGAGTTTTTGGTTTATAGGATTGCATATCAACGCCACATTGAGCGCAATATTGATCTTTCGGTTGTGAAAATCCACAGCGAGGACAGTTGATAAGCATCTTAATGTTTTCCTGTACTTAGAATAGTTTATTCTATCTTGACGCACAAATTAACGAAAATTATTATGGGACATTGGTCGGGGTATAATTTTGAGTCAATTGCATAAGCCTGTTTTATTAAATGAAGTTGTCGACTCATATTCGATATTCGAAGAGCGTACGGATCTTATTTATTTTGATGGGACCTTCGGGCGCGGTGGCCATTTTCGAGCGATTCAGCAAAAATTTTCACCTGAGCTTTCGTACATTACAGATCAAGATTTAGCCGCGATTGCACAGGCTAATACGGAATGGAAAAACGAAATTGAATCTGGAAAAGTTCGTGTATTTCATCAAAATTTCTATGAGTTCACTCAGCACAGCGATGCGAGCATTCAATTTGATATGGTGCTGTTGGATTTAGGTGTGAGTTCGCCTCAATTAGATGAAGCCGATCGCGGATTTAGTTTTAACAAAGATGGTCCATTGGATATGCGTATGAATCAGCAGGACACATTGAATGCTGCTGAAATTGTGAATACTTATGAACCTGAAGATCTGATTCAGATTTTTCACAAATACGGAGAAATCCAAAACCCCGCGCGAGTAGTACGTGCCATTGTGAATGATCGTGTGGAAAAACCATTTACGACAACTTTGCAGTTGGCGGGTTTAATCGAACGAGTAGATGGCTGGAAAAAGAAAGGTTTTCATCCGGCGACTCAATATTTTATGGCTCTACGTCTAGTTGTAAATCGTGAACTTGAGGTGATCGAGAATGTTTTGCCTTTATTGATGCAAAAAATGCGCGACAAAGGTCGTATATCCGTGATCACATTTCACTCGCTTGAAGATCGCATCGTAAAAAACATTTTCAAAGATTCAGAAGAGGGTTTTCTAGTAAATAAAAAAGTTATTGTTCCTACGGAAGAAGAATGTAGAATGAACGTAAGAGCGCGCAGTGCGAAATTGCGAATTTTTCAGAAGGGAAAACCTCCAGAAAAACCAGACAAGTTTGCATTACGACGGGCGCAACTGAATAAGCCCAACTGACAGAGTCAGGATGACTCTGGATGACGAAAGAGGTCAGGATGAACTCCAGCGAGATACGACAGCTAAAACCTTTTTTAAGTATGTTATTTATTACGACCACCTTGCTAGGATTGGTCTTTGTTAAGATGGAAGAGCGACGCCTATCTTATGCCGTTCTAAAACTCACTCAAGAACATAAAAAAGCGACAGAAAGCCAAAAGCAGAAAGAAATTCTGTTGGCAAAAATGACTCGCCCGCAGTTGTTAGAAAATGTAGCGACTCACAAGCTGACGCTTAAACGTGTGACGGCGTCTCAGATCATTCACTTAACATCAGCAGAGACAGTGAAAGCTTCAACTAGTACGGCAAGGAATTCGAATTGAAAGCTAAAATTATAACAGTTTTTATTTTCATCTGCTTCTTGTGGAGTTTGTTGATATTCCGTGCGGCTTACTTACAATTCCTACCGCACGATAAATTAAACTCATTACAGAATCGTCAGTTTCAAACTGTGGTCACTTTGCCGGCTCGTAGAGGAACTGTTTACGATACGAATGGTAAAGAGTTGGCCATGTCGTCTCCGGCCTATTCGCTCTATGCTGATCCGCATATCATCAAAAACAAAAAAGATGTTTCTCAGAAGTTGTCCAAGTTACTAGGTCAGAATCCACGCGAGATTATGACAAAGATCAAAGACAGTAAAAAACGTTTTGTTTGGTTAGATCGCGTGATCAGTGCTGAAGCTGCCGAAGAAATTCGCGAGCTGAAAATCAAAGGTTTAGGATTAGTTGAAGATTGGAAGCGTGTTTATCCCAATGACAGCTTATTAGGTTCGACATTGGGCTTCTTAGGTAAAGAAGGACAAGCCCTTGAGGGCTTAGAACTTCATTATGATAAAGAACTTCGTGGTGAAAAGAAAAAAGTAAACACTCGACGTGATGCTCGTGGACGTCCACTTGTACAAGATGGATTACTTTTTACAGAGCATCCACAGGGTAAAGAGGTTAAGCTGACAATTGATTCGGATTTGCAGTATTTCGTTGAAGCCGAGATGGCTCAAACGATTCGTAAACATGAAGCCGCTGGTGGATGGGTTGTTGTCTTGGATGCTAAAACATCGGCTATTCGCGCTTTAGCTAGCTTGCCGTCCTATGATCCAAATAATCCAAGAAGTGCCTCTTCGTTTACACGCCGTAATCGTGCGATCACAGATACCTTTGAACCAGGTAGTACATTAAAAACTCTAGTGATTGCGGATGCTATCGAAAAGCAATTTGTAAAACCGAATACGAAAATTTTCTGTGAAAATGGTCACTTCAAAATCGGTAAGCGTGTGATCCGTGAAGCGGACAGCAGTCACGCCCGTGGAACTATAACAGTGAATGAAATTCTGGCGTACTCATCGAATGTGGGAACAGCTAAAATTGCACTGAAAATGGGTGATGATAAATTGATGTCTGGTTTAAAGTCCTTCGGTTTTGCTGAGCGTATGGGAGTTGATTTACCTGGCGAAGCAAAAGGAATCACAGTGAAATTGCCATGGAATGATCACTTGATTGCCAATGTCTCTTTTGGTCAAGGGATCACGGTGACACCATTACAGATGGCCAATGCCTACGCGGTTATTGCGAATGGTGGAGTTTTAAATCGCCCGTATATCGTAGAAAGCATGACAGATGCGGAAACAGGCGAAGTGGTTAAAACATCTCCGCAAGAAATTCGTCGTGTGCTTTCACCTGAAACAGCCGCGCAAATGCGATTGATGTTAGCGGGTGTAACCTCTGCAAATGGAACAGGAACCGCGGCACGTGTTCCGGGCTATATTGTCGGCGGCAAAACAGGAACTGCGCAAAAAGTAAAACCGACTGGGCGTGGTTACATGCAAGGCGGATATATCGGTAGCTTCACAGGCTTTATCCCTGCGAATGATCCGAAGTATGTGATCTTTGTTGGTATCGATCATCCGAAGAAAAATGGTTATTATGGTTCTATGAATGCAGCTCCGCTGTTTTCAAAAATCGCATCGTATGCAGTACGTAAAAGTGGTGTGAATCCTGAAATTTTAAGTGAAGCGACAATTACAAAAGCTACATTAAGCCATAACTCTAAGAATAAAGAGCAAGAAGACAAACAGCTCAGCTTGGGTGGAGAACGTGTGGACGAGATTTTAAATAATTCAGTAACAAAAGTAGCTCCTTATATGCGAGCCCTGACGGTGCGTGAAGTTTTAGGTATTGCCTCTTCAGAGAATATCAAAGTGAAGTTTGTCGGTTCGGGCCGTGTCGACAGTACGCAGCCAGAGCAAGGTCAGCTTTTAGATGATTCTCGTCAAATGACGATTATCTTGAAATAGTGCTTAAAATAGCTCGTTGAAAGCCGTTGTCTTAAAATAAAGACAGTTTGTCCAAAAAGCTGGACAGAAAAAAACCAAATACAATTAAACCTTAAAAGAGCCCATCATTTTGGGCTTTAAATCTGCATTGGGGCTTCTGTGCGTGCCGACTTAGACCGGCACAAGGAGCTTCTATGCGACAAACTGCCATTTTAATCATCACTGTGGGCTTAGTCTTTATCTATTCTTTTCGAAGCTATGCCGTGCCGACACTTTATCCTGATAGGTTAAGCCGGAAGATTATCAACCCCACGAACTCTAACTATATAGTCGATACCCGCGATCCCTGGCGCATCTATGTATTACCTCCAACAACAGCCGAAGTGCGACCGCGTGGTCTGCATACTGTCACCGCCAACGTAGGTTTTTGTAAAGAGATCTCCGAGCTGCAAAAATTCAATTTAGATACGCTTGAATTGATTAACAGTATGAAAACTAAAGACACGCAGACACGGGCGCAGGTAGAGGTTGAAAAACAAGCCCTGCTAGAAGCCAATAAAAAAATGTCTGAATTTGCATCGTCGATGGGGCT
Organism: Pseudobdellovibrio exovorus JSS; assembly: GCF_000348725.1. Lineage (NCBI taxonomy): Bacteria > Pseudomonadati > Bdellovibrionota > Bdellovibrionia > Bdellovibrionales > Pseudobdellovibrionaceae > Pseudobdellovibrio > Pseudobdellovibrio exovorus. Next base: position 2,066,830 of record NC_020813.1, on the reverse strand, counting down.
ACAAGAATTAATGGCCTTAGATGTGAGGTTACAGCAAGTAGAGCTGCGACTGGATACTTTATATGAACGCTACAAATCCTGCCTGCGTGATTGTGATGTGGTCGCACGTGATATTCAAGATTCACAAAAAATCAGAACGGACTTATCGGCCCGTCGCCTTTCTTTAGGCTCAAGTAATGCCAATGTCATGTATGAATATGAACGCAATAAAAACCGCGTACAAGCGCATGAAAAAAATCTTCTAACACTGGAAACTAATTGGAAAAAACTACAACTGGATCTTTTAGATCTGTATCAACAATTCAATCGTATGTTTGATGCTCATGCCCGCAGAGAAGGGGGGCGAGTCGCCGTTACTTATGATAGCGGTTGGAGTCGCAATGTAGAAACTCTAAAAAGGCAAAATCCGCAATACAACTTTGAAAAGATTCCGACTAAGAACGCACAAATTCGTTCGGGTCTATTAAGTAAATCTCAGTTGCCACTAGAAGGCTCGATTATTTCTTTTGATGTGGGGGGAGTCAGTGCAGAAGGAGTGTTAGCATTAGGATCTTATCCTGAAGCGTTTGCAGGGAATGCCGTGCTGAATTTATTGGGAGTGTGTCCACTTTTACACCCTGAATGGTTTGGGCTTAAAAATGCTCCGTCGATTGAACAGATGATTTACGGCATGACTGTGGGGTACGAGTATCCTGCCGCTATGAAATATGAAGTTAAGGTGAGCTACAATATGTATCGCATGTATGAGCTGATCAAGTCCCAAGGGAAAAGCTCGGGTTTTTTTACCAGCAAAGTGTGGTCTTATCAGGATGAAGCTCTATTTTTTCAAGATACATTTCGTGTCGAGTGGAAAAATCAAAACGACCAAAATAAATTAAGTCTTGAGCAGCGCCGTGCCATCGAATCAGATTTGCGTCGTCAAATACTCAGCCGGCTGGCATCGAATCTGGTGATGTCAGACCCTTCCATCCGTCTGGCTTTGAGCAATCAACCACAGAATACGGGGGCCGTGGTCTTAGCGGAATCTCTGATAAAAGTGTGTCCATTGAATATCTACTGTCAGGGCGCTTCGGTGGTATTGAATGTCTTGCAGGCGGTTTTCGGTGGAAGCGAGTTGAAACAGAGTGTGAAGCAAAAGTTAGATGTAAATTTAGTTGAGCATCATTCCAATGAAGAAATCGTGATGCAGCCAATGCTGACAACTTATAAATAGAGGAAAACATGAAAGCGAAACAAGTTTTTAAATTGGGTTTAGTCGGTATAGGGATTCTAACATCAGGTGTTTGGGCCCGCGCTGAGAATCATGTTCTGAAAACATTTCTATGGTCAGCTGAGTACAGCGATAGCCAGCCACTTTCAGTGTCACTTTTGACGAAAGCAGCGAGCTTGGATTGCCAGCAATATGAAAGTTACAGATCACAGCATCCAGAAGCTTCGGCTGAAGATGTGGATTTTGCACGGCGGTTGCCACTGTCTGGGCAGATGAAATCTGAATACGAAGTGAATTTTAGTGCAGAGTTCAATCACGCGTCCTCTACAAGCCAGCGGTCCCTCCAGCAGGAGTCCCAGAAAGACTTTCAGACTCTATTTGAAATTCCCTTTCGTCTGCAGCATCCTGCAATCGCTATTAAAGTGTCGGATTTTAAAAATCTTAAAGTCTTACAAACAGAATTTGAAAGTTTAAGTTATCGTTCACAGATGCTGGGACTGAACGCTGATAAAGTAACACTTCACTCTCCCTCTGATGGAATAGAGTCTGATTATGTCGTTCGTATCTATGAACGCGACACGGCCTGCGATTTATTAGCAGGAAGAATTACTTTAAAAGGTGAAGCTTTTTATCAGATCAGTCCGCGCCAAGCCGATATTTTAAAAATGAACAGTTGGACCCAGGATGTACTCACTCAGTTGAAGCAAGTGATTTCATTGGAATTAGATCAGCGTCAGCAAGCGGCTTTATTGGGCCTAAGATTTACGGCCAGAGTGCCTCAGATCGTCGAGCCAGAAAAGATGGACGGCTATTTAGAATCTATTTTTAGAGTTCTATTTATTGAGGGTAGTTTTCAACTGCAAGATCATATTCAGTCTTTTTCTGGCGACGGGTTTATCAATTATCCAAAATCGGTGACGACTGCGTCCCCACACTCTGTCGTGTTCAAGGCAAAAAAAGAGGGGGTGATGCGAGTGTCATCCAGTCAGACAGCAGAACTGGTAAGATCAGATGATGAACGCTTATACGCGATAGAAAATGAAATCAATTCTTTGTCCAATTTAAACTATGAGGAAATGACGGACGAGCAAATTAAAAGATTCAATACTTTAAATCGCCAGCGTATAGAAATTATAAAACAAAAGATATGGTCCCAATACGGCAGGTATTTATGAAGCCTCGATCTATTAGCCTCATCAGTTTTCTTATCATTAAATTATTTCTGCTGACATTAAATGCGGCCGACTATCAGTATCAACTCACGCCCAACGACAGTGGTCTGAGTCAGTACAGGCAAAGATTAGCCCCTATCTGTCAACAGATGCGGTCTGATGTTTTACCACAAGTACAATATCTACAAGATCTACGCCAAAGTTTACAAAAAATTTGGCGGTATTCGGGTAATCCTATTTATGCTGATCAGATCGACTATTTACTGGCACAAATTAAAAAAGTGTCGGCAGAAATCGAAAGCCTGTCGCGCCCAGATTGGAATGCCGAAGTATGGGATTTGAATTTACAGTGGAGCATTCCTCGAGAGCAAATTTTTCCTTATGAACAAAATTTTTATTCAATAGCTTCTGAGCTTCGTAAAAACTTTTTTGCAGATAATTTTGAGTCTGAGCAAGGATTGGATGGTCGTATTCGTATTTTTCCCAAAGCGGGGGCTAAAGCAATACCTAGTCAGAGCGAGTCAAAGATCATGAGACATATAGCTCCATATCAATTTATAAAATTCAGCATGGACGAGCTCTACTTTATGGGAATGAAAAATGAATCGGTCAGGCAGTATTTTAAATATTATTTGCCGTCTAATTACGATGAAAATGTGAAGATCACTTATAAAAAGAAAGCGACTGCTTTAGAAATTTGCCAGTTACTTACAACATTACAATTGGCTATCACTATCAATCACACTCAGCTTGGCCCTGACTTTTCACAGGACACATGGATTGAAACAATGCGACTTTATCTAGTGGTGGCAGAAAAGGATATTTTATGAAACTTAAAGCAATACAATTTATCTTGTTGGTGAGTGGACTTTTCTTAAGTTCGTGTTTGAGTTCTTGTTCGTGGGGGAAGGAAGTGCCAACAGCGACTCATTCCAATAAAGGGCCTCAAGGTGTGCTTCCTATAAGCCCTCAGGCTCAGGATTGTAAATGGCAATTTACTGCAGAAATGACACCTCTTCAGGTCGCGCAGACGGCCTATCGTATGCAGCAAGAGTGTCAGCTCAGTGAACAAGAAATTTTACAGCTAGCAAAGCTAACCACCGCAGATGATTAAGAGCTCGCGCTTGAGTAGTATTTTAGGCAGTATACCCAATACTTTTTTAAAAGATAAAATAAGATAAATGGCAGAATAAATCCCCAAACCAGCATCCACGGTTGGACAGGCTCTAAAAGCACGCGTGCGGGGATTGAGGCCACCATGGCAAATGGCACGACGAAAATTAAAATGATACGCAAGAAGCCAGAGTAGATGGCATCCGGTCTAAGTCCCAATCGGAACAAAGAGTACCAAATGTACTGCAAGAAATCAGCACGAGTAAAAATAATAGAGGTGCTATTTAAAGCAAAACGTCCGCAAAAAATAACGGACAGCCCGGAGGGAATCAGCAGGATTAGCCACAGAAGTTTCAGCCAGTTGAAATCAGGTAACTGAGCTAGCGCCCAGATCAGACCACCAAAAGTAACAAAGAGGCATGGAATATGGGAAACGGAAATCCGCTGGGAACTGAGCATGAACATAGCGTTGACGGGTTTCATCAAAAGCAAATCCAAAGTGCCTTTGCGAACATTGTCGGTAAAGGTTGAAAAGTTTGGGTCCCAAAGAATCATGTAAATCGAATCCACAAATAACACTAAGAAAATAAAAACACGCATTTGATGTACATTCCAGTCGCCGATAATCTCGGTGTGGCGGTACAGAACTTCAAATGAAATTAATTGCGATGAATACCAAATGAATTCACCGATAACGAGGATGACAAAGTTGAGGCGATATTCTAAATCGGCAACAAAGCTGGCTTTGAAGAAAGCTTTGTAAATCGTTAAGTATTTTTTGAGCTTTTGCATCAGTTCCATGCTTTAAGCTCCTGTTCCTGTGTACTCGCGCACGCCGCGCTTCCAAAGAACGTAGGCCATTAAGCCCATCAGAGCTATGCCCCATGTGATATTAAAAAAGCCTTGGGCTAATAACTCATAGCCTCCGCGTCCTGTGATGAACGCCAGTGGAACATAAACTCCGGCCGAAAAGGGCAAGCTCAAAAGAATTTCAGCTAGAGGCTTGGGCATTAAATCCAAAGGAATCAGCTCTCCACCCAGTAGCATCAACGCCAAATTTTTCAAAAGAGTAAAGGAACGCACGCGAGTTAAATAAAAACCTAAAGTTGAAACTAAAAAACTCATCGTGTGCACAAGTAAAAGATAGTACAGGACGATCAGAAGCGCTAAAGGCAGACGCTCATAGTGGACGGGAAGATCAAAAATCAAACTGGTCGCCAGTGGAAAACTGATAGAGAAAACCAAAGTGATAAATTTGTAGCCCAGTGTTTGGCTGAGGTAGTACTCATAAAAGCTGAGGGGACGAGTCAGGATTGTGTTGATCGAGCCCGAAACGACCTCTTCCACCATCATGGCTTCGTACATCCAACTGATCGCGATACGACCTAAGAAAGGAGCCCATACCGCATAGGCCAGATAAGCCTCTTTGCCAAAGCCACCAATAAGACCTGAAGCATCAGCTGTTTTGAAGATCGCGAGCCATAGCAGCACCTCAATCCCAACACTGAGTATGGGCTGAATAAAGGCATCGATAATAAAGTTAAATCTGTACTCGAGGTTAGTGACGATACCTAACTTAGCGAGCGCCAGATTCCGCTTCCAAAAAGCGGTGAATGGCATCTTCAAAATCTACTTCCTCTACTTTTAAATCGACAACTTCGCCTTGGCTGGCCAATTCTTTTAAAACTTCAGGTAATTGCTGTGCATGGAAAACAATTTCATTTTCTTCATTTGAGTGTTTTAAACGATAGATCAGTTTCTTTTTCATATCTGTCGTTTGCATGAAGTGATCCACGTTTCCGTCATAGACGATTTCGCCTTGTGAAATCAGTAATAGCTGATCGGCTAACTGAGCGATATCGTCCATATAGTGTGATGTCAGAATAATCGCGGGTTGTTGTTCTTTGACGTACAACTCTAAGAAATCACGGATAGTCGTTTGTGCCACAATATCAAGTCCAATAGTCGGCTCATCTAAAAATAAAACTTTCGGAGAGTGCAATAAGGCTCCGATAATTTCCATTTTCATTCGTTCGCCTAAGCTCAGACGACGCAGTTGAGTATCTAAAACATCTTGGCATTGTAAAAGGTGTGCCAGTTCGTTCACTCGCGCTTTCGCTTGAGTTTCGTTAAGATCGTAAATTTTTGTTAATAAAGAGTAACTATCACGTGGAGTGATATCCCACCAAAGTTGATTTTTTTGTCCTAGCAGGATGCTGACTTTTTTTAGAAATTCACTTTCACGCTTCCATGGTTCGTAACCTAAAACAGTGGCGGTTCCTGTTGAGGGGTAAATCAACCCAGAAAGCATTTTTAATAAAGTCGTTTTACCGGCGCCATTAGAGCCGACAAGTCCGACGATTTTTCCCGCTTCAATTTTTAGATTGGCATTTTTTAAAGCGACTTTTTCAGTGTATTGGCGATTATAAAACCCTTTAAGCGAGTTGATAATGCCCTCTTTTTTTGAGTAGGTTTTGTAAACCCGCCCAAGATTTTTCGCCTCAATAACATAGTTCATGATTCTATAGTCTCTCTGAGATGTAGGTTTTCATCTTTTCGATGACTTGAAAAGGAATTTCGTGTCCACCACGGAAAGAAACGAATTGGGTTTTAATCCCATTTTCTTCGAAAAATTTTTGCAGCAAAACAGAGCCTTTATGAGGCAAAACGGGGTCCATTTCCCCGTGGGACATCAGAACGGAAGCCCCTTTGCGGGCAGCAACAAGCTCGGTCCATACAGGTTGACTGAGCAGAGTCCCAGACATGCAGATCAGACCTGCAGGTGTCACCGGAGCTTTAAGAAAAACTTCAGTGGCCAACATGGCCCCTTGGGAAAATCCACCGATGATGACATCTTTCCAGTCGAATTTCATAGAGGCCATCATCTTCATGACTTTGTCCACCGCTGGGTCCATATCTGGTGGACGTAGTTGTGTCCAATCACCAGGAAGTTCTGTCATGCGAATATTCCACCATGCACGACCAGTCCAACCCGGTCCGATGGGTACACTTAAGGGAGCATCAGGAAAAAGCCAGTTACAATCTTTATTCAGAGGGATAGCACTTTGAAGACTTGCTAGATCGCTAGCATCGGCTCCGTAGCCATGTAACAGAATGACCCATTTGGCTTCAGGATCCTGATAAATTTCAATCGCTTTTAGTGGACCAGCCTGTCGCATGTGTTCAAGACCTCATTAACTCAAGTGTTAGTTGTAAACTCGGGCCGCTAATAATAAGCTGTATTTCTCTATGAAATTGCAGCAATTGTTTTCTTATTTCGGTAGCCTCGAATCTAATACGACCACAGAGGGTATTTTACAGCAAGAAATAGAGTCGATTTGCTTCGATGCGCGTCAAGTAAAACCGAATTCGGTTTTTGTAGCCCTTAAAGGCGGTGCTCACGATGGGCACGACTACCTTGAACAAGCTATTACAGCCGGAGCTGTAGCCTTAGTTGTTGAAAATAAAAGCAAGATTCCCGAGGGCTATCCCTATTTTGTCTTTGAAGTGCCAGATACAAGGCAGGCATTGGATTTATTGGCCGCGCGATTCTATGGTTTTCCCTCTCAAGACCTCTTTTGTTTTGGCGTTACGGGCACTAATGGCAAGACTTCGATTACCTATATTCTAGAGCATATACTCAATCATCAGAATCGTCTGACAGGTGTGATGGGAACGGTCAATCATCGAATTGGGGAACAAGTGTGGGAATCGCAAATGACCACTCCCGATGCGGTCACGTTACAGTCGCGCTTGAAGGATTTTTTGGATGCTGGGGGAAAAGCGGCTGCGCTAGAGGTTTCTTCGCATGCTCTTGAGCAACGACGTGCCCACAGCGTGCATTTCAATACTGTGATTTTTACGAATTTAACTTTGGATCACTTGGACTATCACAAGGATATGGCGAATTATTTTTCAGCCAAACAAAAACTATTCACAGATTTAATGTGGATGAGTGTGAAAATCCCTAAGTTCGCGGTGATCAATACAGATGACCCGTATGGACGCCGCCTGCGCGTTGCCGAAGAAGTGATCGCATGGACTTACGGAAAAGACGAAGCAGATTTTCAATTTAGAATTTTAAATATGAGTTTTACTGAAACTGAGTTTCAAGTGCGTACCGCAGTTGAAACAATTAAGGCTGTATTGCCGGTTTCAGGTGAACACACGATTTATAATATCGTCGCCAGCGCGGTGGCGGCGCTTTCTTGTGGGATCAGCTTAGAAAAAAGTTTTGAAGCTCTTAAATCATTTCATGGAGTTCCGGGGCGTTTGCAGCGGGTGGACTCTTTATCCAGTAAAACAGTTTTTGTCGACTATGCCCACACGCCGGATGCCTTAGAGAATGTCTTAAAAGCTCTGCAAAGCGTGCGTAAAAATTCTAAATTGAATAATAAAATCATCACTGTATTTGGCTGTGGCGGAGATCGCGATCGCTCGAAACGCCCCTTGATGGCGGCCATTGCAGCGAAGATGAGTGATTTTGTTGTGGTGACTTCAGATAATCCGCGAACAGAAGATCCGCAAGCTATTGTGGATGAAGTGGTGAAAGGACTACCACCGAATTTTTCGCATGTGATTGTAGAAGTGGATCGTGATCTGGCAATTAAAAAAGCAATCGAGCAAGCGGCAGATGATGATGTGATTTTGATTGCGGGTAAAGGTCATGAAGACTATCAGATTATCGGTACCGAAAAGCGACACTTCAGCGATTTTGAAGTGGCACGGAACCACTTGAATAATTAAATACGAAGTAAGGAATCAAAATGGCAAAGTGGAGTTTAGACCAAATTGCAGAATGGACTCAGGGGCAAGTATTATCGCGCCAGCAAACCACATTTTCTGAAGTGGGGACAGACACCCGTCAGAATTTAACAGGTCAAGTCTTTGTCGCCTTGAAGGGCGATGTCTATGATGCCCATGCTTATCTGGATCAAGCCTGCGCTCAAGGAGCAACGGCGTTATTAGTGCATGAGTTGCCAGAAAAATTTCAAAGCTTAAAAGAAAAAGTCAGCATCATTCAAGTGCCCGATACTTTAAAGGCGTTACAGAATTTTGCGAATGGTTATCGCCGTTCTTTAAAAGCAAAAATTATTGGGATTACGGGTTCTAATGGTAAGACGACAACGAAAGAATTCACCGCCCAGATTTTAGGGACGTATCGCAAAACCCATTACAGCCAAGGAAGCTTTAACAATCACTGGGGGGTTCCGCTCACTTTGTTGAGCGCTCCAGTAGATTCTGATTTTGTTGTGGTTGAAATGGGAATGAACCATGCGGGTGAAATCACACAGCTAGTTCACATTGCCGAGCCCGATATCGTAGTCTGCACGATGGTGGGAACAGCCCATTTAGAATTTTTCGGTACACAACAGAATATTGCAAAAGCCAAAAGCGAAATTTATCTAGAATCGAAACCCGAGTGCATTCGTATTTTCAATCAAGATCAAGATCTGACTTTTGATATGATGTATCCAGTGGCTAGAAAGTATCCAGAATCTCGTATGTTGAGTTTTTCAGAACTCAATCCTGAAGCGGATGTATTCTTTAAAATCGAAACTTTGAAAGTAAAAGAGCTGCATATCAGCGGTTTGATTGCCACGGAACATGGCGAGGCGATTATTCCGATTTTTGGTAAGCAAAATTTAGTGAATCTGATGGCTGCGGCGACCATTGCCTATGCTTGTAAGTTGTCTCCAGAGCAAATTTGGAAGGCTCTACCGAATTGCAAAACAGCATGGGGACGTAATCAATTTATTCAAACTGAAGTGGGCGCCGAAATACTGTTCGATGGTTACAATGCCAATCCTGACAGTATGCGAGCGTTACTCGATAACGTACCTCGTCTATTAAGTCAGGGTAAAAAAATCGGCGTGTTTGGGCAGATGAAAGAGCTCGGCACACAGTCGCGCGCGGCTCATATCGACATAGCGGATGTGGCGGGATCTTCTGGCTTTCAACAGATTTACTTTATCGGTGAAGATCATGAAGCTTTTGCTGAAGGTCTTAAAAAGTCAGGATTTCAGGGGCAGAGCTTTGTGCAAGCCGAGTTTTCAGAGGCCTTAGGGCAGCAATTGCAACAGGATTTAGCTTCAGGTGACATTGTGGTGGTTAAGGGCTCCCGTGGAGCTAAAACCGAAAGATTTGTTCCCTTCTGTAAGCCACTAAATTGGGCAGTAAAATAGAGTTGTTTTCCTAGTTATATTTGACTAGTTTAAACTCAAATTTACGATCTGCTGAATATAGGGATTTAAAGGGGGCCTCGATGAAACGTCTTTTAGTTGTTTTATTAGCCATGATGGGAACGTTATCTGTACAAGCGCAAATGCTTTATGAATCAGATGAGTTGCCTGAATTGGGTTTATCATCTGATGCTCCCGTCGAAACTCAATTGATTCCACCTTTATCGGCTGAAGCTCATCGTTGGCTGTATGAAATTTTATTTACTGAAGCCGATCGTCGTCAGCAACCTAAAGAGTCATTCAAGTCATTCTATGTACATCTTGAAGATACCTATAAGCGCTTTCCACATCCTGAACAGTTGAAAGCTAGCAACTTACGCCTTGTGAATCGTGTCGAGGGTAAGATCAAATACGTGAGTATCGTTCAAAAAAAATATGTCTATGATGTTTTGAAAGCTCAAGATGGCACTTTGGTTTTGAACGTACGTGTTCATCTGAAAAACCCACAGGGCACAGATGTGCAAGACTTCAGAAATAAAATGACTGAGGCCGCTCGTATTTGGAATCAACGTCGTGTCGCAGCCGATTTTAACTATGTGTTTAAATTCGATATCGTAGAGCGCGTACAGGATTCACACTTTTCAGTAAATGTGATGAATGAAACACGTGGCCCTTACGATACCAATTGGGCGCGCAATTGGACAAATGTGGTAATCGCCCATGAAGTCGGGCACATGTTGGGCCTAGGTGATGAGTACCAAACCCTATCTGGAAAAGTGGATTGTATGCGTACATCGTTGATGTGCTCGTCGTGGACGGGCAGCTTACAACCTCACCATTATTATTTTGTTTTACGTCGTCTGATGAACTCAGTCGTGTATTAGTTTTTAACTAATACACTCTTTTTAACTCAGTTGTGTATTTCCCCGGAGCGTAGGATTTCAAACGCTCTTTATAAATTTCTTGGAATTCTTTTGCTGGAGCCGCATAGGATGCGAACGGAAAGATAGCGATTCCGCCGCGTGGAGTGAATTCTCCGATCACTTCGATATATTTAGGTTTCATGAGTTTCACAAGGTCATTACAGATCGTTTGGATGCAGTCTTCATGGAAGTCACCATGATTGCGGAAGCTGTGCAGGTAGAGCTTTAAAGACTTACTTTCGACCATCTTGTCGGCGGCGATGTAGTTGATAAAAACTTTAGCAAAATCCGGTTGGTTCGTCTTTGGACATAGCGAGGTGAACTCGGTGCAGATAAAAGTTGTCCATGCGATGTTCTTAGGATTCTTATTATCGAAAGCCTCTAGTAACTTAGGATTGTAGCTTTCAGAGTACTCAGTATTAGACTGACCCAACGAAAAGTTTTGCAGTTCTTTTTTACTTCTTCCTTGGCTACGAGCTATAGACTTTGTTTGGCGTGGATTTTTCATGCCTCAGAAAGTAAGTCAGAGCGGAAGTGAAGGCAATCAATATTTTTCAATGATTTCATGTATTTAGTAAAATTTTCTTGAATCGTGCTGGCTTTTCGTGGTAGACCATTCGAATGGTATATCAATGGCTTTACTCGTTAGCCGAGCAGTACTCGGTTATGAATGTGTTTCGTTACATCACGGTTCGTACTTTTATCTCTTTCTTTACAGGTTTTTTTCTTTGTCTTATCTGGGGTCCACACCTCATTGATAAGTTAAAAAACTTTGGCCAGTCTATTCGTGACGATGGGCCTCAGACCCACAAGAAAAAAGCAGGAACTCCGACAATGGGGGGATGGCTCATTCTTTTGAGTACGATCATTCCGATGATTCTGTGGATCGATGTGCGTAATCCTTTGGTGATTGGGACTATTCTGATCACATGGGGTTTTGGTATCATCGGCTACATTGATGATTACTTAAAAGTTTCAAAGAAAAACACAAAAGGCCTTTCTGGTAAAATTCGCCTATTCGGTGAATTCGCTATTTCAGCAGCGGTCATTCTTGTTCTGATTCAGTACTACCAACTGAGCACGGTGGTGAGCTTTCCATTCTTCAAAACCCTGACATTTGATCTGGGTTACTTCTATGTGGCCTTTGGTTCTTTGGTCATCGTGGGAACTGCGAATGCTGTGAATCTGACAGATGGTTTAGATGGATTAGCTATCGTTCCTGTGATCGTAGCGACAAGTACATTGGCCTTATTTTCTTATATCGTAGGTCATGCGAGCATTGCTAACTACTTGCAAATTTCACACGTGGCCGGAGCCGGAGAGCTGGCTCCACTAGCGGCAGCGATGGTGGCTGGAGGCTTAGGCTTCTTGTGGTTTAATACTTTTCCGGCTCAGGTTTTCATGGGCGATGTGGGCAGTTTGAGCTTAGGTGGCTTCTTGGGCTCTATGGCAGTCTTTACTAAGAATGAAATTTTGATGTTGGTTCTAGGTGGTATTTTTGTTGTTGAAGCCTTATCTGTTATTGCGCAAGTGATGTCATTTAAGCTGACAGGTAAGCGTGTTTTGAAAATGGCACCTTTGCATCATCACTATGAATTGGGTGGCATGACCGAAACAAAAATCATCGTGCGGTTCTGGATTATTTCGATCCTGTTGGCCGTATTGAGCCTAGCAACTTTAAAATTAAGATAAATAAAAGATATACGAGTAAGAGAGAGGCGTACGATTATGTGGAAAGACGTTGCAGAGTTAAAAGATAAAAAGATTTTGATTGTGGGCTTAGGTCGTACGGGTGTGGCTCTTGCGAAGTTTCTGACAAAACACGAAGCGCAAGTGACAGTAACAGATCACAAATCTAAACCAGAGCTTTCGGCTCAGTTAGAACAACTAGAAGGCTACACAAATATCAAGTTTGAATTGGGGTCACATTCACCGAAGACATTTTTGTCTCAGGATTTAGTGATTTTATCTCCGGGCGTGGCTCCGCATTTGAAAATTTTCGAATACGCTCGTCAGCAGGGAATCAAAATCACAGGCGAGTTCGAGTTTGTTTCGGCTTTCATTAAAGAGCCTGTTGTGGCGATTACAGGTACAAACGGAAAAACCACTGTAGCTCGCTTAGCTGAGTCGATGTTAAAAGAAAGCGGCGTAACCTGCTGGGTGGGGGGATCTACAGAAACTCCACTGACAAACTATCTTTTACAAGAAGAGCGTGCGCGAGTTGTTCTAGTTGAGGTTTCTAGCTTTATGTTGGAACACGTAAATGATTTCTCGGCAGTGAATGTTGTTTTCACGAATTTAGCCGAAAACCATTTAGAGCGTTACCGTTCAATGGAAGATTACGTGAACGCAAAACGCAAAATCTTTAAAAACACAAACCAAGCTACTACTTCTATTTTGAATGCGGATGACAATGCTGTTGTTGAGTTAGCACGTGATCCAGCAGTTCAGCGTGGACGTATTTTCTATTTCTCTCGCAAACCGGCATTAGAGCCACAGATCATGAATATCGGTGGAGCTGTCAATGTAGGTGATGAATTGCGTGTTCGTACGGGCCCTGAGATCGAGTCATTCTCGATCAAAAACATTAAGATGAAGGGTAAACATGCGATTGAAAATGTCATGGCGGCTTTATTGCTGGCACGTGAGCATGGCGCGACCCACGAGGCCGTTCAGAAAGTCATCGATGCATTCGGTGGTCTTCGTCATCGTCTTGAGTATGTTCGTAAAGTGGGCGGAGTTTTATTCTACAATGATTCTAAGGCGACTAACGTTCATGCGGTTTCGCGTGCATTGGATTGCTTTGACGAAAACGTAATCCTGATTGCTGGTGGTAAAGATACGAATCTGAACTACGGCCCGTTACAAAACATGATCAAACGTAAAGTGAAGACACTGATTCTTGTGGGTGAAGCGAAAGAGCGTATCAACCGCGATTTAGGTGATTTTTCAGAGACCTATCTGATCGGTACATTCGAAGAAGCTGTCTTGATTGCTTACCAAAAGTCGAGAATTGGCGACATTGTTCTATTGTCACCGGGATGTTCTAGCTTTGATATGTTTGACAGTTACGAAGAGAGAGGAGACTATTTTAAAGAGATCGTTAAAAAATTCAAATGAGACAAGTTCTCGGGATTGAATGAATACACGTTTTTTTAATTCTAGTCTTTTTTTAGCTTTAGTGGCCTTATTCGGAATCGGTTTAATGCAGGTGTATAGCTCTAGCTATATATTTGCGACCGAGTCTTACAACGATGGCCTTTACTTTTTCAAACGACAATTAATTTTCACTGGGATTGCGGGCTTTGCCTTGCTGGTCAGCACTCAGTTACCTTTGGGCTTTATGCGTAAGTGGTCATGGGTTCTATGGCCGATAGCTTTCGTTTTACTCTGCGCTACATTTATTCCAGGTGTGGGGGTTCGCGTGGGTGGAGCTCTACGTTGGATTCAGCTTCCTTTGGGATTTCGTTTCGAGCCCTCTGAATTATTGAAAATTGCCTTCAGCTTCCTATTTGCCACTTTAGTTTGTCGTCACGAAAATATTTTGGGGCGCATGAAGTGGGGTTGGACTTTCTTGTTTATCGTAGCTCCTTTGGCGGTGCTCTTGAAACAGCCGGATTTTGGTAGTTTCGTCATCATCATGTTGGTGGCGGCAACCTTGTTATTCACTTTTGGATTGAGTTTCAAATGGTTGATGATGGCCGGTGTGGCCGCTATTCCTGTTTTATACTTTGCGGTTTGGAATGTGGGATATCGTCGTGCCCGTGTTCAGGCTTTCTTAGATCCATGGTCAGATCCGGCTTCTAAGGGATTCCAAGTGATTCAAAGTATGCTGTCTGTTCATTCCGGAGGTCTAACAGGCGCTGGTTTAGGCCAAGGCCAAGGCAAATTGTTCTTTTTACCTGAAGCCCATACAGATTTCACCATGGCGGTTTTCTTTGAAGAGATGGGATTCATTGGCGTTCTGGCAATTTTAGCGCTTTATGGTTTTGTCATCTTTAAAGGATTTCAAATTGCAGTCAAAGCGCAGGACATGTTTAAGAAGACCTTAGCGCTAGGGCTTATCACGACATTTGCTTTCTCGGTTTTTATCAACCTTGGTGTGGTGCTAGGACTAGTTCCAACTAAGGGGTTAACGATGCCCTTTATGAGCTATGGTGGTAGTTCGTTGTTGGTTCTTAGTGTGCTGTTCGGTATTCTGCTGAATATCGAAATGTCATTAGGCGATGAACGCCAGCGCCCAGCGACGTCGAGATCATTTTGAGCTCCGCTGTTTTGAACTCCGCTATGAATAAAGCGCAAAAAACCCAATTGATTATGATAGCAGGAGGCGGCACAGGTGGGCACATCTATCCAGCCATTGCTATTGGGCGTGCGATTCAAAAACTAAATCCGAAAGCACAATTGCGTTTTGTAGGAACGGCTGCTGGTTTAGAAAGTAAAATCATGCAGCGTGAAAACTTACCCTTAGATTTAATCCAAAGTGGTAAGCTCAATTTTTCTGGGAATCCTCTGCAAAAATTAAAAACTCTTTTTAAAATTCCAATGGGAATCTTTCAATCAGCCGTGTTGATTCGAAAATATAAGCCAGATTTCGTCTTGGGCGTCGGTGGTTACGCTTCAGCGCCGTTTGTATTGACGGCCGCCCTGATGGGAAAGAAAACGGCCTTCTGGGAGCCCAATGCACATCCGGGAATGGCCAATCGCCTCTTATCACGCTTCGTACAAAAGTCTTACTTAGTTTTTGCGGGTTCAGAAAAATATCTTCGCTCGCGTGATAATCGTGTTTTCGGTATGCCGTTGCGTGAAGAAATCGAACTGGCACAAACAGAAGAGCGTTCCAAAATATCGGACACGATGACCATTTTGTGTTTTGGTGGTAGCCAAGGTTCGCTATTCCTGAATGAAAAGATCTCGGATTTTATTCTTCAACATCCAGAGTTACACGACAGGATTCACTTAATTCATCAAACGGGCTCTTTAGGATATGCAGATATGGTGAAGAAGTATGGAAATCTATCGTGTGTTGAGGTGCATGAGTTTATTTATGATATGCCCAATCAGTACAGAAGAGCGGATATCCAATTCTGCCGTGGCGGAGCCAGTACTATCGCGGAAGCTTCAGCTTTCGGCGTGGTTCCGTTAATTGTGCCTTTACCTGCCGCTGACGATCACCAGCTTCGCAATGCTGAAGCTGTGGTGGGAAGAAAAGCAGGCTTTTTATTTATTCAAGAAAGCTTTAATGTGCAGGAGTTCTCTCGGGTTATTCAGCTTCTGTTGAATGATGTACAACTGCGCAAAGAGATGTCACAGAATCTTAGAACCATGGCCCCTCAAAAAGCCGCCTCAGCTATCGCCACGGACATACTGACACAATTATCTTAATCGACCTCCTCGGGGCCTCCATAATCCCTGCCTTCGCAGCCAGAAGCCGTAGTACTTAGTGGTGGGCTGGAGACATGTGCATGTGTTTTGTGCCTGAAGTTGGGTGTCGGTTGGGTGCAGCATTCGTTTTGCGGAAAGTTCGTTCTGTATTCGGACTTTAGAGCGCTGAAGAAAAAATAAAATAAATTTTTATTGAGAGTCAAATTTGCACAAAGCTTTTTGATGACTCGATCACGATTATATCATCTTTCACCTAAAGTGGTTCGCGATACAATTCAGAAGGCTGTGGATCAAGCCGATGAACTGCATCGTCTTGAAAAAGAGCTGGTGGAATTATTATGGGAAGTTGATCAGCATCGCTATTATGTGCGTGTTGGATATAACTCTTTGCGGGGATTTTGTGTTGGAGCCTTACTTTTTTCGGACACCCAAGCACAAAGAATTGTCACCTCTGTTCGACGCTACGAACCGACACCCAACTTCGGGCAGAAGAGCGACACACTCAAATGTGAGGCGGTCAAGAGTGAGGATGGGTCTGTAGATAAAGAAAATAGGCCATGACATTTGCTGGCAAATTTGTTCAAACTAATTGGGTATGAAGTTAAAGAACGCAAAGTTCCATTTTATAGGTATCGGTGGCATCGGGATGTGCGGTCTGGCCGAGCTGCTACACAATATCGGCGCGACAGTTACGGGCTCAGATGCCAGTGATAATGCCAATACAGAGCGATTAAAAGCTTTAGGTATCCGTGTTTTCAAAGGGCATACGGCAGAAAATGTCGGCTCAGCTAATGTGGTTGTTTATTCCAGCGCGATTGCTTTTTCTAACCCCGAGATGGTGCAGGCGCGCGCGCAAGATATTCCGATGATTCCTCGCGCAGAAGCGCTGGCCGAGATCATGCGTCTACGTCGTGGAATTGCGGTTGCGGGAACGCACGGAAAAACGACGACAACCAGTTTGATTTCTTCGATCTTTCTAGAAGCAGGGCAAAATCCCACAATCGTTATTGGTGGCCGATTTGAAAGAATTAAGTCGACAGCCATTCTCGGTAACGGTGACTGGCTGATTGCTGAAGCAGATGAAAGTGATGGAAGCTTTAATAAACTTTCACCCGAGATCGCCGTGATCACGAATATAGATTCAGATCACATGGATCATTTCAAAAGCTTTGAAAATTTGAAGAAAGCTTTTTTAGATTTTGCTTATAGAATTCCTTTCTATGGTTTAGTTGTCGTCTGCGGTGATGATCCTGATGTGCGCGAACTGTTTTCCAACTTTTCTAAACGTATTGTGTTCTATGGATTTGATCCGAAGAATGACTATGTGATCGAAGGAGAAAAAGGCACGTACACTGTCTATAAAAATAATCATGCAGCAGGAACGAAAGAGCGCTTGGGTCAATTCAGCCTTCCGCATGCGCCCGGTCGTCACAATGCTTTGAACGCCACAGCGAGCTTGGTGGCTTCTATGGCGGCAGGCGTGAGCTTTGATATGTGCGCTCAAGGTCTACAAAACTTTGAAGGTGTGGATCGCCGTTTCCACTTTAAAGGAGAAGCGAATCAAATCAAAGTTTATGATGATTATGGTCACCATCCAACCGAAGTACGTGCTGCACTACAGGCCTTCCGTGAAAAATTTGAAGATCATCGCTTAGTTGTTTACTTTCAACCGCATCGCTACTCGCGCACAGAACATTGCTGGCAGGATTTTAAAACCTGTTTTTCTCAGGCAGATGTTTTATTGATGGGTGATATCTATGCTGCGGGTGAAGCCCCTATCCCAGGTATTAGCTCGGAAAAACTTTTGGTTGAAGTGAAGCACGATCATGGTTTTTTAAGTCCTAAAGGTCCCGAACAAGTCGCTGAGATATTAAAACAGTTAAAAGCTGGAGATATTTTCTTAACCTTAGGAGCCGGAGACGGTTGGAAGTTGGGGTTAGATGTCCTTGAGCATCTTAAACAACGTTAATCTGGCACAGTACACATCGTGGATGATCGGTGGTGATGCCGATCATTTTTGTCTGCCAACAACTGTCGATGAATTAAAAGAAGCTCTAGCTTTTGCAAAACAGAATCAATTGCCCATCACTATTTTAGGTGGGGGCTCTAATGTGTTGATATCGGATAAAGGGATTCGTGGATTGACGATTGGTCTTCGTCGTTTTTCTGAAATCAGCACGGAAATTCGCGATGGTCGTCTTCACATTAACTGTCTTTCGGGTACAGCTAAGTCAGAACTTCTAAAAGTCTTTTTGAAAAACCAAATGGGGCCAGCCTTGTTTTTGGCGGGACTTCCTGGTGATGTGGGGGGCGGCGTTGTTATGAACGCGGGCGTAGCCGAGATGTTTACACCTCGCGAGTTTATGGAAATGGTCGACAGCATTGACGTGATGACGATTGATGGCGAAATCAAAGAGTTACAAAAAAGCGATTTGAAAATCAGTTATCGACACACAGATGGGTGGCAGCCTCATATCGTGATGCGTGTAAGGCTGAGTTGGCCCTATGAACGCAAACCCGAGATCCTCACACAGGTTCGTGAAGCCAATAAAATTCGTCTTTCTAAGCAGCCATTGGATATGCCCAGTTGTGGATCGGTATTCAAAAATCCAGAGGGGTATAAGGTCGCGCAGTTAATAGATCAGTGTGGTCTTAAAGGATATCGCATTGGGGGAGCTCAGGTGTCGACTAAGCACGCGAACTTTATCGTCAATGTCGAAGAGGCCAAAGCTGCGGATGCTTGGAATCTGATTCTACATGTGCAGAAAACTGTTAAAGAGCAAAAAGGCGTGGATATCGTGACCGAAGTGATTCGTCTTGGGGACTGGTAACGATTTAAACGCAGTTCGACCTTAGTCTTGTTTAATAAAAAATAAAAAATCTCAAAATAATACGACAACTAGTCTCATGTTGTTGCCAATATGCACCGAAAATAAAGAAGAGCCACTTATTTCAAGGAGTTAAGGTGCGTTTCTTCAAGATTTGTTTATTGCTAGCGACCTGCATGTCATTGTTGGTGCTCAGCAGTTGCACAAACCGATATAAGTTAGAATCTGTTGTCGATAAAGAAGTCGGCAAAGCGCAGATTTTAGCGAAGACGCGTCTTGAGTTGGATAAGTTTCTAGGCCGAACTGATTCTCGTTTAAAAAGCAGTATTCTAAATCATGTTTCAAAGCACATCAAAATCAGCTACGACACTATCGTGGACGGAAAAAAGGCGCGCGTAAATGTACGAGCGGTGATTCCGAAGATGGACGAGCTAGGTACGTTGATGTTACTGGCGAGCTTTATGCCGAAAGATGAAATGTTAAACATGAACCTTCAGACACTTTTGACTGAAGTTGCAAAAAACTCTCGTCGTCCCGCGAGCTTAGAGAGCATCAAAATAGAAGTCTATGAATTCAGCGTGGACTTCGAACGCGTCCGCTATGATTGGGTTGTGAACACCGATCACCTTAAAAGAGCCTACAGTAAGAAACACGTCATCGGCCGTAACTAACATAAAAAGTTGAAAACGAGAGCAGCCACACCTTGGTCTGGGAATCTGTTCTAGACTCGAATTTAAAGGCCTTTCGCACTACAGTAAAAGTGTGAAATTGTTTAAGAAAATCTTCAAATTGATGGCTGCTTTTGTACTGTTTCCTGCAGTTATCGCCTTTTCACTTTACTCACTAGATCAACAGGGTTTCTTTCAAATTGATAACGTCGAAATCAAAGTGCAGACGACTGAGTCGCAGAAGAACTTTGTGGCTCCACGCTTACAGAAACTTCAAGCGAAATTAGATTCAGTGAAGGGGATCTCGCTGTGGAAGGCTCCACTCAGTCAGATTTCAAAGTCTTTGCGCGAAGAAAAATGGATTAAGAATTTTCAGCTTTCTCGCTCGTGGCCTTCAACGATTAAATTAGTGATCGAACCAGATACGGTGACTCTTTTAGTGTTATCTTCAGCTTCAGGTAGCGAAACATCCGCTTTATTGCCTATCACAAAAAGTGGACGCGTTTTAGAAAGAATTTCTTCAGATGATGCTCCAAACGCCATCGTCTCTTATGATGAGTCTTTGGTAAAAAATGAACGTGTGCGTGAAGGGGCGATCAACGTTATCAAAGCCTTGCCAGAAAAGGGTCGCATGAGTTCGACTCAGATTTCAGAAATTGGTTATGATAAAAAAGAAGGATACTGGATCAAGTTACTTCAATCCGAAACCAAGGTGAACTTGGGTGAAGAGCAGTTTGAAATTAAGTCCGTTCGAATCGCTCAGGTCATGGAATACCTCGAAAGCCGTAATCTTAAGGCTCGCGTCATAGACGCAAATCTGTCGAAAAAAGTTCTTGTCAGGTTGCAGCAGAATCCCTAAGCTAAAATTATATAGACATCAGTCCGGATGACTTTTGTCCATATTGATTGCATTAAAATGCATCAAGTAGTTGATATTTTTGGCAACGTGATAAGCAACTTAGAGAATACAAAGGAATCGACCGCTTGAGTTCGAACCATTTTAAAGACTTTAATAGTCTAAAGGACTTAAGGATGAGTACTTCAAATAATGGGCCTGTCTTGGCCTCCTTGGATATAGGATCTTCTTTAGTTAAACTCGTTTACAGTGTAGTTGGAGCACCTCCTCGTCACGACTCTCACAACATGATGAAACATCAAGAAACTCCAATTGATGTTGTCGGTGTGGGGTTAGCGCCTAACACGGGAACTCGTCATGGTGTTGTGGTGAATATCGAAGCCACGACAGAATCTATTCGTAAAGCAAAAGAAGAAGCCGAGTTGATGTCTGGATACAGCACGAATGAAGTGTGGGTATCAGTCAGCGGAACACACATTCAGTCTTTTGATTCAAAGGGCATGGTTGCGATCAAGAACAAAGAAGTCACTCAGCATGATGTTGAGCGTGTGATCGAGGCTGCCAAAGCTATCATGGTTCCAGCAGATCGCATGGTTCTACATGTGATTCCTCGTGAATACAAAATAGACTCACAAGATGGAATTTCTGATCCGATCGGCATGAGCGGCATCCGCTTAGAGGCAAGTGTTCATATCGTAACAGCAAGCCAATCTGCTATTTCAAATTTAACTAAATGTATTGAAAAAGCTGGTTTCAAAGTGATGGGTATTGTTTTAGATCACTTGGCAGCAAGTAAAGCCGTTCTTAGCGAAGATGAAAAAAATCTTGGCGTGTGCACTGTGGATATCGGCGGTGGCTCCAGCAAAATCGTTTACTTTGTAAATGGTAGCGTAGCTCACACAGCGGTAATTCCTGTAGGTGGTTCGCATTTTACAAATGATATTTCTGTTGGTTTAAGAACTCCTCAGTATGCAGCTGAAGAATTAAAGAAAAAATATGGTTCAGCGTTGGCTTCTTTAGTTTCTGATGAAGACAGCGTTGAAGTGGAAGGTGTAGGTGGCCGCAAGTCACGTACTATTCCTCGTAAAGAGTTAGCTCATATTATCGAAGCGCGCGCAGAAGAGTGCTTAGGTATGATCGCTAACAATATCCGCCAAAGTGGATTGCAGCCGGTTTTAGGTTCTGGAATCGTAGTTACAGGTGGAACAAGTAGTTTGGATGGTATTATCGAAATGGGTGAATTCATTTTCGATATTCCTGTTCGTCGTGGGTTTCCACGCCAAGTTGGTGGTTTAAAAGATGTGGTTAAGGGTGGTGAGTTCGCTACTTCAATCGGTCTTTTGATGCATGGTCTAGAGCAAAAAAGAGAGTACTATGCTCGTGCCCGCAAAGAATCGGGAGCTATGTTTTCAGGTGGCAACACCAATGGCAGCCTAGATGGATTTTCATCTAAGCTTAAAAAGTTTTTTAACGACTTATTTTAATTAAGACCGAGTACGGCAAAAATTATTTTCTACGGAGGGAACATGTTTGAACTTGAGGAGAACGTAAACATAGGTGCCAACATTAAAGTTGTTGGTGTAGGTGGTGGCGGTAGTAACGCAGTAACAACAATGATCGAGACTGGTATGACTGGTGTTGAGTTTGTTGTGGCGAATACTGACATCCAAGCATTGAACTCAAGCAAAGCTGGTCATAAAATTCAACTAGGTGCTGACTTAACAAAAGGTCTTGGAGCTGGTGCTAATCCTGATGTAGGTCGCAGAAGTGCGATCGAGTCTTACAACGATATCGTTGATCAATTAAAAGGTGCCGACATGGTTTTTGTCACTGCTGGTATGGGCGGTGGTACAGGAACTGGCGGAGCTCCGGTTGTAGCAAAAATCGCACGTGAATTGGGTGCTTTAACTATCGGTGTAGTAACTAAGCCATTCATGTTTGAAGGGAAAAAACGTGGCAAACATGCTGAATGCGGTTTAGCTGAACTTAAAGAAAACGTAGATGCTTTAGTTGTTATCCCAAATCAAAAATTGTTAGCTGTTGCAGGTGAAAAAACTCCTCTATTAGAAACTTTTAAAAAAGCTGACGAAGTATTACATCAAGCTGTAAAAGGTATTTCTGATTTGATCAACATTCGTGGTTTGATCAATTTGGACTTCGCCGATATCCGCACTGTTATGGCTAACAAAGGTTTAGCTTTGATGGGTACAGGATCTGCAACTGGTGAAAACCGTGCAATCGAAGCAGCAACTCAAGCGATTTCTTCTCCGTTACTAGAAAATGTAAAAATCGATGGCGCTACTGGTATCATCATCAATGTTACGGGTGGATCTGACTTGTCATTATATGAAGTGAATGAAGCGTCTCAATTAATCACTGAAGCAGCTAGTGAAGATGCTGAAGTTATCTTTGGTGCGGTTATCGATCCGAATCTTGGCGACGAAGTTCGTGTTACTGTTATCGCGACTGGTTTCCACCGCGAAGATAAAATTGCAGGTATCAACAACTTCAATACAATGCAAAACTTCTTGCAACCATCAGCTCCGGCTCAACAGCCGATGATGGCTGCTCCACAAGCGCCAGCCCAAACAATGGCTCCAGCTATGCCGCAAATGATGCCTCCGACTCCAGCGCAAACGTTGCCTTCAATCAACAATGTGCAAGAGTCGATCAAGTCTTTCACGAATGAAGCTCCACAAGAGCAAATGACTGAAATGATGATGGCGACAGATGCAGAAGTAGCTGAAATGGCTGCTGAAGCTGGGTTGTCTACAGAAGTGTCTCCGTTGACTTCAAATACTGCGGGCAGCATGGCGACAACTGCACGTGATATGTTGTTAGCGAAAGCGAAAGCTTTCCGTGAAACACAAGTGACTCAACAGATGACAAATGAAAAAACAATGAACCCTGAGCAACTTTCAATGATGGATGGGGACAAGCAATTTGAAGACGCACGTAAAATGGCGCGCGATATTCTTGAAGTTCCAGCTTTCATCAGAAAGAAGCAAGGAATCGACTTACAGAACTAGATTGTGAAGTCTTGGTTTCTGTCTGATCTTCATCTTAAAGATGTCAATGAACGCAACGGGAATACCCTGTTGCGTTTTTTGTTTTATTTGAATCAGAACCCTAAACAGCATCGCCTATTCCTTTTAGGGGATATCTTTGATTTTTGGCTATCTGACGGGCGAGCCTTTGTTCGTCATTACCAGCAACTCGTAGATGAAATTGCAAAGTTCAAAAAAAATGGTGGGGATGTCTATTACTTTGAAGGTAATCACGATTTTCACATCGATGTTTTTTGGACAAAGCGCTTAGGTATTCCGGTGATCGAAGAAATGCAGTACTTCGATATCGGTGGCTATCGCGTGCGCCTAGAACATGGTGATTTTATTAATCCTGATGATACGGCTTACTTGCAGTATCGTGCACGTATTCGTCATCCGTGGATAGAGCCAATCGGGCATATTGTACCAGGGTTTTTCTGGAAGTGGTTTGGTGAAAAGAAAAGCCAGCAAAGTCGAAAGCAAACGGCGCGCTACACTCTAGAAAATACAGATGGACTTCGTCAGATGATTCGCAGCTATGCACAGAAGGTCTATACTGAAGAGCCTTTTGATATCATCGTTACAGGTCACATGCATGTCTATGATGATTATGAGTTCGAGTCAGAAGGTAAGAAAATCCGCTCGATCAATTTAGGTACGTGGCTAGAAAAACCACGTGTACTGATGATTGAAGGTCGTCATGTGGAAACTATAGACCTGACTGATTTTCTTTAGTTTTTTAAAAGTTTGGCTGCAATCGGATTCGTAATTTTTCTTTGGGCGGATATCAAAAATACTTCTTCATACACTTCTGTCAATGCGCCGATTTTATAAAGGGTTTTGTTCTTCACAAGACTTTCCACACTTTTTAATGTTGTGGGGATAAGGCCAAGTCCTTCTGAGGCCATTAGCTTTTGTAAGCTCACATCCTGAGTTTCTGCTAACGAGTCGACAGTTAAACCATTCAGACGAACCCAGTGTTCAAAGTCTCTTCTGAGCTTGCTGTCATGGGTAGGCAAGATAAATGGCTTGTTGGAAACAGACTGAGGAAAGCGGGTAGAAAGACCTTTGAATTCTTTTGCTCCGTAAATAGAGACAGGGTTTTTCATTATCGACTTATAAAAGAAATGTTTTGTATCTAGAGTGCTGGGGATGAAGTTTGTGACGAACAGATCAATGCGATGGGCTGCAAGTTCGCGTAGCATTTCTTCTGGCTTACCCTCGATCAACGAGATCGAGCAAGGGCCTATCTTGTAGGCGGCTTTTGAAAGCTCTAGAAGAATTTCTTTGGTCAGGCTGTCTAAGGCTCCAATTTGCAAGTGAATACGATTAGGGCTCATGCGGTCGTGCAAGGCCTCATACATCTCGTTACCCATTTTAAAGATGTTCTGGGCGTATTCTAAGGCCACCTTGCCCTGTTCGGTGAGTGTGAGCTTTTTATGTTGGCGGTCGAAAAGTTTGATTCCGATGGTGTCTTCAAATTGCTTCAACTGTGCACTGAGTGTTGGCTGTCCTAAGCGCAGCTTTTCAGCGGCTTTGGAAACACTGCCTTCTTCGGCAATGGTTTTGAAGTAGTATAAGTGGTGGTAGTTGATCCAAGTGTCCATTCGCGTCCTTTGGGCTAGATTTGCTTAAATAGATACTATCTTATTATTTTATCTATTTAAACAAATTAAGAAAAAGTGTCATTATGGGTGCCAGGCCCTATTTACGGACACAGCGCGTCCGTAAATAGGGCCTGGCACCGAAAAGAGGTTTCTATGCATTTTCCATTTTTTGAGTATCTTCATGTCTATGGTATTTTTACGGCCTTTGTTCTTTTGCTCGTATTTTTCGATATGGGCTTTATTTCAAAAGGTAAACAGAACTTAACGGCCAAGCAGGCGTTGGGTTGGAGTGCTGTTTGGATCTCTATCGGTTTGCTAGTGGGAGTTGTCTTTTGGCAATACGCCTCTTACAAGTTTGGAGCTGAAATCGGTAAAAAGCTGGGCCTAGAGTATTTCAGCGGTTTCCTGATTGAAAAAGCATTAGCTGTCGATAATATTTTCGTCTTTGTATTGGTTTTTGCCTCTGTCGGTATTCCGAAAAGTATGCAGCGACGTGTTTTGGGATATGGTATCTTAGGAGCCTTATTCTTCCGCGCTATTTTTATTTCTTTAGGTGCGGTGCTGATGCAGTACACGTTCATGCTTTACATCTTCGGTGCTTTTTTAATTTTCACAGGTGTGAAGATGTTAATTCCCACGGACAGCGAGCAAAATATCGAAAACTCGAAAATGTATCGTTTTCTGGTGCGCTATTTACCATTAACAACAAACTTATCTGATGGAAAATTCTGGATCCGCGATAATGCCGGCAAATTACTATTCACGCCGCTATTTTTAGCTCTAATTTTGATTGAACTTTCCGATATCATCTTTGCGATTGATTCAGTACCGGCGATCTTTGCCATCACGAAAGAACCGCTTATCGTGTTCACATCAAACATGATGGCGATTTTAGGATTACGTTCTTTATATTTGGTATTGGCCGATGCGGTTCATCGCTTTGAGTACCTAAAGTATGGCTTGTCCTTCATTTTGATCTTCGTTGGTTTGAAGATGGTATGGCTAAATAAGCTATATGGCGGACACTTTCCGATTGGGATCTCGTTAGGGATTATCGGCGGTGTTTTATTGATCTCGATTTTAGTATCACTTTATAAGTCACGTAACGAGCCTCCGATTATTCAGTAATCGGAAGCTGAAGAGCCCTCTAATTGGGCTACAGATTGAACTGTCGCTTGAATTAATGGCTTTCGCTTAAAAGCTGTTCGGCGTGGGCCAAAGATGTCTTGGTGATCTTTTCACCTGAAATCAGACGGGCAATTTCTTCTATACGCGCCTTGGATTTCAATTCTTCCACCATCATGTTTACTGATTCTGGTGTGGCTGATTTGCTAATAGAAAAATGCACGTCTCCGCATGCCGCTACCTGTGGTAAGTGAGTCACACAGATAACCTGTTGTCCTTTAGCGATAGACTTTAATTTCTTACCCACTTTTTCTGCGGTATTGCCGGAAACACCCGTATCGACTTCATCGAATAAATACGTGCGTGGAGTTTCGGACTGGCCCAATGATTTTTTCAAAGCCAACAGAATACGGGAAAGCTCTCCGCCAGAGGCGACTTTCGAGATCGGGCGTTTCGGGTCTTTGCTTGAGGTTTGGCAAAGATATTCGATATCGCTGATGCCTGTAGATGTCAGTTGCTCCGATTTTTGCACCTGAATAAAGAAAGAAACACCTTTCATATTCAAATCTAGAAGTTCGGTGTTAACAGCTTTTTCTAACTGTCCCGCCACTTTATTACGAGTCTTGTGTAAGTCTTCAGCCAGTTGTTTCAGCTCAAGCTCGAGCAGGCTAGCTTGCTTACGGATTTTATCTAGATGGGCATCAGAGTTTTCAAGCTCATAGACTTCGGTTTTCATTTTAGTGAAAGCCTCTGCGATTTCATTTAAGTCAGGACCATATTTTTTCTGTAGTTTACGGATCTGGCTTAGACGAGACTCTTTTTCTTCTAGGACTTCAGGGTCCAATTGAATTTTGTTCAAATCTTTTCTTAAAAGATAAAATGTATCTTCAATTTGTACGCGGGCTTGTTCTAAAGCCGAAACGCGCTCGTCAATCTCAGGGGATACAGAAGAAATTTCGTTGGATTTCTTTTCGATTGTTTTAAGGCGGGACACAACAGAGTCATGATCACCGAAAAGAATATCTTCACACTCATCGACAAAGCGTAAAACTTTGTGGGAACTCTTCATTGAACGGATTTCATCTTCTAAAGAGGCATCTTTAATCGGATCAATGTTGAGTTTTTCTAGTTCTGTCAGTTGAAACTTTAAAAAGTCTAAGCGTTGTGATTTCTCTTGTGCTTGTTTTTCAAAATCAGAAATTTGAGTTTTGAGCGTATTGAGCTGAGCGAATTTTTGCTCGAAAGCAGTTCGTTTGTCGTAGTGACCAGCATATTGATCTAATAGATCCAGATGGTAGGCTTTTGATAACAAGTTACGGTTATCATGTTGTCCGGTCATTTCAATTAAAGGAGCATTGTGACCAGTTAATTCGATCATTGGGGAAACGATTTCACGCAACTGACTGAGGGTACAGATACTGCCATTCAGATAAATTTTTGAACGATCAGACGTGGCGATAATGCGTTTCACGATCAGAGTATTATCGGGTGTTTCAATGCCAAACTGATTTAAGGCAGATTGGATGTCATGGCGATGGCGCAGATCAAAGGCACCTTCGACAACGGCCTGTTGGGCTCCGGAACGGATAATATCAGAGGAAGCTTTTTCACCCATAAGAAGAGCTAAGCTTTTCAGTAAGACTGATTTCCCTGAGCCTGTTTCCCCAGAAAGAATATTAAGACCAGCTTGGAATTCAATATGTAGATTGTCGATAATCGCAAACTGAGAAACTTTAAGTTCCTGTAACATAGCGGTCTCCGAATTTTAATTTTTCTTTCAATAAATCAAAAAAGTTATGACCTTCGCGGCGGATCATGTAGTGATCCACTTTGTCGCGGGTGATAGTCACTTCATCTTCACTTGATAACTCTAGAACTTTTTGTCCATCGACGATCAAGTAAGCTTGTGATGCATTTTTATCAAGGCTTAGAACAAGGCGTTTGTTGTCTGGGAAGATCAATGGCCGAGTCGTTAATGAATGGGGAGCAACCGGAGTCACGACAATTGCGTGAACCTCAGGATGCAAGATCGGCCCGCCCGCTGCTAAGTTATAAGCCGTTGAACCTGTCGGAGACGAAATAATAATTCCATCAGCTTTGATATGATTCACTAAAGACTTGTCGAAGTACAGCGCGGTGCTAATAAGCTGCGAAAATGATCCACGCTCAATCACCACATCGTTCAGAGCGTTGTAGGAAACGCGTTTGCCCGATTTGAATTTTACAGTCAGATGCAGACGGCTGCGGGTGCGCAGGATCATCTTGCCTTTGATCGTGTCGTCGACAATTTCAAAAACGCTATCGATAGAATGAGCTGTTAAGAAACCTAAGAAGCCCATGTTAAACCCTAAGATAGGGACCGAGTGACCTTTCAAGAGGCGCACGGCGCGCAGATAAGTTCCATCACCGCCGAGGACAATAACCAAAGACATCTCTTTTAGATCATTCGAGCTAACTAGTAATTCCGTTCCCGCTATTTGTTTTTGCTCAGGGGCTGTGAAGACCTTGAAACGTTTTGATTTTAAACGGGCAGCGAGCTTCTTTGACATTTTCACCGCAGCAGGTGAGTGAAGTCGATAGACGATCGCCACTTTTTTGTTGGATTTCAGAGTTAGCTTTTTTTCTTTCATAGTCGTCTTACAGTAATCCGCTACGTCTTAGTAATGACTTAGGATCTGGTTCGCGTCCGCGGAACTCTTTATAAAGATCCATCGGATGAGCTGTACCACCTCTGCTTAAGATGCTGTCTTTAAATTTTGCCGCCACTTCAGAGTTGTAAAGACCTTTTTCCTTGAAGTACTCAAATGCATCCGCATCTAAGACCTCAGCCCATTTGTACGAGTAGTATCCAGCTGCGTAGCCGCCGCCGAAGATGTGGCTGAAGCTACAAGACATATTTGTGCCAGCTTCTTTAGGAAGAAGACGTGCCACCTCGGTCGCTGTTGTTTCAAACTCATCTACGTTCGTGATTTTTGCTGGATCATTTGTGTACCACTGCATATCTAACCATGCGAACGATACTTGGCGTAAGCTCATCCAACCAGATTGGAATAAAGACGCTTTTTTAATTTTAGCGACGAGCTCAGCAGGAATGGTTTCATTTGTTTGATAATGACGAGCAAATAGATCAAGCCCTTCTTTTTCCTCTGTCCAGTTTTCCATGATTTGTGATGGAAGCTCTACGAAGTCCCAGTAGACATTCGTACCCGAAAGACTGCGGTATTTACATTGAGACAATAGACCATGTAAAGCATGACCGAATTCATGGAACAAAGTACGAACCTCATCGTAAGATAACAATGATGGTTTAGTTGGTGTTGGTTTTGTGAAGTTACAAACAATGCTCACGTGAGGGCGTTGAACTTTATCACTCCAAAGACCTTGTTCACGGTAGTTCGTCATCCACGCGCCGCCTTTTTTAGTTTCACGTGGGAAGAAGTCCATATAGAACAAACCGATGTAGTCATTGGTTTTCTCGTTATACACTTCGAATGTTTTTACATCTTGGTGATAAACAGGAATGTCAGTTACTTGTTTGAAAGTTAGACCAAATAACTTGCGAGCATGCTCAAAGACACCTTCGATAACATTTTCTAGTTTGAAGTAAGGGCGTAGCTCTTCTTCGTTGAAGGCGTATTTTTGCTCTTTCAATTTTTCTGAATAGTAAGCGAAATCCCAAGGTTTAATTTCGGAAGAGCCTTCTAGCTTTTGACGGAACTCTTGCACTTCTTGTAGATCTTTTTCAGCTGCTTTTTTAGATGGCTCTAAAAGATTTTTCAAAAAGGCGAAAACAGTTTCAGAGTTTTTCGCCATACGCTCTTCAAGAACGTATTCAGCGTAAGTGTTGAAACCAAGTAGGCTCGCGCGTTTAGCTTTTAGCGTAACGATTTTTTTGATGATCTCTTGATTGTCGAATTCTCCGCCGAAAGCTTTTGAAGAAGAGGCTCTCCATAGTTTTTCACGTAAGTCGCGGCGGGCAGAGTAAGTCATAAATGGAATAAGTGAAGGGGCTTGTAGATTGAAAAGCCATTGTCCTTTACGGCCTTTTTGTTCTGCGGCCATCGCCGCCGCTTCACGCACGCCTTCTGGAAGGCCTTCAAGCTCTTCTTCTTTTTCAATCCAAAGTTCAAAAGCATTAGTGGCTTTTAAAACATTTTCCGAAAATTGTGGACTCAGGACAGAAAGCTGTTGGTCTAACTGACGTAGTTCTTCTTTTTTAGCTGCATCCAACAAAGCTCCATTACGAGAAAAATCTTTGTAGGCTTTTTCAGTTAGGCGTAGTTCTTCTCCGGCCAATTTTAAATCGGAACGATGATCGTAGACGAATTTGATTTTTTGAAAAAGAGCATCGTCTAAAGAAATATCAGACGAGAAAGCTGAAAGGATCGGTGAGATCTGTTGAGCTAAAGCTTGGTGAGCTTCGTTAGCTTCTGCTGAAAATAAATTGAAGTAGATACCCGAGATACGATCTACTTTTTCAGAAGCTTGTTCTAAAGCTAAAATTGTATTTTCGAAAGAGGCTTCTTTTTGAGCCTTAATGGCTTCGATATTTTTTTTCGCTTCAACTACAGCTTCTTGTAATGCTGGAAGATAGTGTTCAACTTTGATTTCGTTGAAAGGAATTGCCTGATCTTTTAGTGTCAGTGGATTCAGTAGGGGATTGTTTTGAGTACTCACGGGGACCTCCTTGGTCTTCAGTTCTTTGGCAGTAATATGAGGATCATAAAGCCTATGAAACTCATATCACGCAAGGAGGTCGGGCGTCTATCTGTAGGTGCTTATCTATAAGCGGCGGTGCAGAGCCCTAAAGTGTTGCCAGCAGAGGTAGCACGGCAAGTGTAGCCAGCAGGACACATATTGTTCGTGCTGTTGACAAGGCAAGATTGAACCACACCATTATAACAGGTGCTTTGGTTGTAAGAATAAGTGCTCAAATAAGGAGTCGTGTACCATTGGTTCGTATTCCAGCCCATATAGTAATAGAAGTAACCATAAGCCGCTTGAGTGCTAGCAGAACGCACACAACCTAAGCCAGAGTAAGAATTGTACGTCGGCATTGTTCCGTTCGGGCAGTTGCACAGATAAGCTGTATTGTTGATATAGTTAAATGGCTGATTATAATTGTAGTTATAGCCGTAATTATAGCTGTTGTTGTAGTTGTAGGGAACATAGCCCTGATTTTGATTGTAGGCCGACGTGTTACAAGAGGAAGGATTGTTGATGCAAGCATTCATTCCCGCTACAGAGGCCTGTCCGCTGCCTTTTTGACAACCAGAAAAAGAGATAATCATTAATGCAAAATAAACAAACAATACTGTTTTCATACCTAACCCCACACTAAAACTTCGTTGCCCGCGCTAAAGCCGACAATTGGCTACGTTTTAACTTCGCTGATTTTATGATCACTTCTTACTGAGGTCGCAGGGCACAGGCAACCAAAAACCTATGGGGGCATCTATAGCGCACTGAGTGTATGAAATTTTTCTAAAATGGGGCCCAATTCGGCCCCATTAAGGGTATTTAGTCATAGATTTCGCTGATTAAATCAGCGTATTTTGTTTCAAGGAACTTA
Source organism: Pseudobdellovibrio exovorus JSS (assembly GCF_000348725.1). Lineage (NCBI taxonomy): Bacteria > Pseudomonadati > Bdellovibrionota > Bdellovibrionia > Bdellovibrionales > Pseudobdellovibrionaceae > Pseudobdellovibrio > Pseudobdellovibrio exovorus. The sequence goes on along the minus strand of NC_020813.1, from coordinate 2,035,142 downwards.
CGCTTGGCTTTCAGTGAGGGGGTGAGTTCTCCGCCCTCAACGGTCCAAGTATCTAAGATAACCTCGAATTTTTTGATGCTCTCGTAGCTGGCAAGCTTCGAGTTGATATTCTGAATATGCTTTTGTAGACGGGCGCGCAGTATGGGGTGATGGTACAAGTCGGCAAGGGTTTCGTACTGAATGCCTTGGCCAGTGGCCCATTGTTTGACTTGAGCTTCCTCTAAAGTGATCAATGCTGAAATAAATTTTCTTTGATCGCCGTGAATCAGAACTTGTGAAACCAGCGGATCTTGTTTTAACAGCCCTTCGAGCTTTTGTGGTGCTACGTATTTTCCACCTGAAGTTTTGATGAGGTCTTTTTTTCGATCGGTAATTTTCAAGTAACCCTGCGAAGTTAATTCTCCGACATCGCCTGTGGCGAAGTAGCCGTCTTGTATCGCCTTGGCGGTCTCTTCCGGATTTTTATAATATTCTTTTAAGCACTTTTTGCTTTTGACTAAGATCTCTCCGTCTTCGGCAAATTTAATTTTGACGTCACCGATAGGCTTACCTACAGTTCCGACTTGATGATTATTCAGAGTATTGACTGTGATCGCAGCGCTGGTTTCGGTCAGGCCATAGCCTTCAAGAAGGGGAATACCACAGTTCCAAAAAAATTCGCTGAGTTCAGAATCTAAAGGCGCACCACCACTGACGACGAACTTCAGACGTCCACCAAAAGCATCTAACACTGGAGTAAAAGCCAACTGGTGTAAGCCCTGATATTTCAAAAGCAGCAGCCAAGGGATCGTCTGTTTGGTGCGGCGGTACTTTTGAACTTCTTTGGCAGTTTCAATAGCCATCTGAAAGATTTTTTGTTTGGCTTTTTGGGTTTCGACTTGCGCCATGATTCCTGAATAAACTTTTTCAAAAATGCGAGGTACAGCAATCAGAAAATCAGGTTTTACTTCTTTTAGATTCGACTTAATTCTTTCAATAGATTCCGCATAGGCCAGAGCATGACCTTTGTAGCAACTTCCCCAGTGCTCAATTCGTCCCAAGACATGGGCGTAAGGTAAGAAGGTCAGGGCTTTGTCTGTCGGTTTCACTCCGAATAGATCAAAACTTTCTGATACTTCAGACACAATCGCTTCATGTAAAAGAACAGCACCTTTGGGTCTGCCAGTTGTTCCGGATGTGTAAACGATCGTGGCGACATCAGAGGATTTAAGATTGCGGCACAAGTCCCAGAACTTTTGCTTTGTCTCTTCACTGGCAGGAGTCTGGAAATCAATGTTTTGTAACGGCACACATTCCACTGGGCGCTCAAGATTTTGTTGGATGCGCTCAAACTGTTTTTGATGAGCTTCTGTTTCGGCGATCAAGATGGAAATGTCAGAGTGGTTCACAATGAATGTGAGTTCCTCATCGCTGAGGTTGGGATATAGAGGTATAACAACAGAGTTCGATCCCAATAGTGCTAAGTCAATGGCGGACCATTCCCAGCGAGTTGAAGACAGTAAGCCTACGTGTTGGCGCGGTTGGACTCCCAGTTGAAGTAGGGCTTGATAGGCAGAGGTTACTTTTTCTAGATAGTCTGTCCATGAAAGTTGTTGCCAATGTGAACCGACTTTATATTCGACCGCGACAGAGTCGCGCTGACCGGCATTGATGATCCAGTTTCCAATAGTCATAAATTATTTTTTGCTAGCTGGCTGACGGCGTCCCAGAATCAGTTGAATATCAACAGACTCACCCGGTTTTGCATTGATGCGGACTTCGTCAGATAACTTGGTGATCGGGTTAAAAGCTGAAATGACAGTCTCTTTTTGTGCGACAATCGGGTATTTCAATATCGGTGGCTTTTCTAAAAGCTCTTTGCCGTTAATAGAAATTTTTGTAAACGAATTTCCATCAGAGACTTTAATATTAAGATAAGCTGTGGCCACTGCCACTTGCATCGTTGCTGACACCTGAGCTGTTGCATCAGAAAAACTACGGCTGATTGTATAATCGATATAGCCTTCTTTTCGTAAGACGATATCAGCTTTTTCTTTCGCAGTGACTGTGATCAAAGCTGGAGTCGTCAAACCTGTCGGTTGGCCGTTTAAGAAAACTTCGGCACCATCTGGACTGCTATTCAGAGATACTTTTGATTCTGTAATAGCTGCCGCGGGAATTTTTTGAGTTGGCTTTTCAGCTACGCGACTGATATCGCGTGTGATTGGCGCGGGCTTCATGTATTTTTGGTAACCCCACCAGCCACCGAAGGCAAGAACGGCTACCAGAGCCACTTTCATGATAACTTCTGTGTAGTCGGTTTTAGCTACGGCTTGAGTTTTACGTAAATTGGTCGCCTGTGTGACCTGAGTCACACGTGTTTGATGAGGCGAAGATTGCGTCATGGATGTGTTCGGCGTTAAATTCGTAGCGGCCGCTTTAGCAGCAGTGCTGAATTTGTTTTTTGCCGGAGACGTCGACGAGCGCAGACCATCTAAACTGATTTTAAGATTGGGCTCAACCGCGAATCCATTTGGCATTTGCGGAGCTTCATCTTCGTTATTAAGAACGGGAGCTTTTTTCTCGGGGTTGGCCGGAGTCGGGGACACGGCAACAACACGTGGAGCCGGAGTTGCTTTCGGTATCAAAATAGACTCAGGTTGCTGCACAACGATTTTCGAGTAACTGACAAGTTTGTCGCGCCCATCTTGGAAAGCATTCTTAAAGCTTTCTTTTAAGAAGTGACTGAAATCTTGCGGAGAGAAATCTGGATATTGAGTATTTAAGAAACGATTCAAATCACGATGAAGATTAGCAGCTGTTTGATAGCGAACATTACGATCTTTCGCTAAGGCTTTCATCACGATACGTTCAAGTTCTTGCGGAACTGTTGGGTTAATCTTACGAATAGGTGGAACTTGGCAATCGCGCACTTTACGTAAGATAGCCGCTTCGTTGCTTCCTGTGAAAAGACGATCATTGGCCAGTAATTCCCAAAGGACGATACCCAGTGCAAAGACGTCTGTGCGGGGATCAATCGGTTGACCTTCTGCTTGCTCGGGACTCATGTAGCTGAATTTACCTTTTAAAGTTCCAGCCTTTGTATCCTCAGCTTCTGTTTCTGCTTTCGCGATACCAAAATCGATAACTTTTACTTCAGCCTCGAAAGACACCATGATGTTTTGCGGACTCATATCACGGTGAGTGATATTAAGTGGTCTACCAGAAGTCGCATCTGTACAGCGGTGAGCATGATCTAAACCTGCTGCCGCCTCTTTTATTAAATAAAGAGCTTGGTCAATCGAGAAACTTTTGTTTGTTTTTTTCAGTTCATTGATGATTTGGCGAAGATTGCGGCCTTCAACATAATCCATTACAAGGAAGAACTGTCCAGATTCAATACCGAAATCAAAAATAGAAACGACGTTGCTGTGATTGAGGTTGATCGCAACTTTCGCTTCCTCTTTAAACATAGAAACGAATTCTTCATTATTTGAAAATTGCGGTAAGATGCGTTTAATAGCAAAGAACTTATTTAAACCATTCGCGGCACCAGATCGAGCCAAATAGATTTCGGCCATCCCTCCCGCGGCTACCTTTTCCAACAATAGATATTTTCCGAACTGTTCGTAGCTCTGTGACATTACAAATAAGACTCCTACTTGAAAACTATCGGCTTTTCGCTGAAGATTCTTGAAGGAGAAATGCAATGAAATGGATTGGCCTGACCGGAGGTATAGCAACCGGTAAATCCACAGCGAAAAAACTGATCGAAAGTCTAGGGTCACCTGTGATTGATGCTGACGAGATCTCGCACCAGCTGTCTGCAGTGGATCAGGCGGGCTACAAAGCGATAGTGTCTCATTTTGGTCAAGAGGTCCTGAATACGGATTTGACACTGGATCGTAAAAAACTTGGTCAGATGATTTTTGCGGATGAATCTTTGAAGTTGCAACTGGAAGGCATTTTGCATCCACTGATTCGCGCCGAAGTTCTGCGACAAAAAGAACACCATCGCACGAGCGGAGCTGAATTGTGTTTTTATGATGTACCTCTATTATTTGAAAAAAAATTGTGGAGTGATTTTGATGCGACAGTGTTGATTTGGTGTGATGCCTACACCCAGCTTCAACGTTTAATGGCGCGCAATGGTTATACTGAAGAAGAAGCGCTATTACGCATCAGCAATCAGATCGACTTAATAGATAAAGTAAAAATGTCCACATACTGTGTGGACAACTCAGGGGATACTGAGGATTTGCAAAAGCAGTTGGTGAAGTTGTTGGAGAGCTTGAAAAGGAAAAGGTAGGCCGTACCTTATCCGGTAATAGGTTTGAGATGGCAGCTATAATTCTTGATTTTAAGCTGCGATAAAACAAATTTACATTTATATTTTTGTATCCGAATATATAAGGATGCAAAGTAATACGATTTTTAATTTGGCTGTAGGTTTTATAGCTTTCATCGCAATAGGCACTCTTCTATTTTATTCCAATCTAGTTCCTAAAAAACATTCTGTCACTGAGCTGACAAAAATGCCCGTTGTGGAAACTCAGGAAGCAGTAAAAGAAGCTCAGGGACTTGTGAGTAAGGAAGATAAAATTTCAATATCTGAAACAGTACCTGTGCCCTCAAACGGAGTCGTGTCTTACATTGTGTCTCCGGATACGCTCAGTGTAGATCAAGTTGCCTATTTTTTTACGGATAACCAAACCATCAAAATCCCTCTGTCGAGTATTCAAGATTATAAGTGGAACTTCGGGGATGGCACTACAGCTGTAGGGGCCAGAGCGCAGTACATCTACAAAAATGCCGGACAGTTCACAGTCACGCTTATAGTGACAGATCTTGAGGGTAAATCCTACAGCAGTGTGCAAGAGGTGCGGATTGAGAATAAGGAAGCTCCGACAGTGGTCATTACAGCCAAAGACATGCAGCCGATTTATGAAGTTTCTGGTAAGCAGAAGTTCAATTGGAATACGTTCCCTATCGAAATCCAATTTGATCTGCATAGATCTAAAGTACAGGGTATGGGATTGAAAGATGCTCATTGGGACTTTGGAGATGGCGGTGAAGGTTTTGGATTAAGTCCGACATATATTTACCATAAACCTGGGCAGTACATGGTGAAAGTTACAGCGAGGGATGAGCTTGGTTTGCAGGGTCATAGCAGTATGGAAGTGAATATAGGCAAGGATAATTGCTCAGATACGGATGGAGTAGAAGGCTGTTTAAAACTAGAGAATGCTATAGGTAACACATTACCTATGAGTGCGGGGTCGTGGTTTGTAGGACATGATTTTGGTCATCAGCAATGGAAACTTAAACGTGACGAGAAAAATTTCGCTTTTTTGAAGGTTACGGATGACACCTCGAACTTGGATTATGACATTAGTTCGGCGATAGCCGCCAATGGTAACCAACTGGAAATTAGAAAATCAGATTTAGAAGCATTAGGTGTGAACTTTAAGCAAGAATACTCTTTAAATATTGCAGCTTCTTTAGATGATGACTCTGAATATAATGGCATGTTCCCCAATTTAAGATTTGGGATAGGAACTGTCGACCTGACTACGAATGAGTCCGATATCAAGTTAGAAGTTGTGGGCTCCAGATCTTACAAGAAGTATCTTTATATGACGAATGCCACAACTGCGCAGTTGCGGGACTTACCTGTGGGAGTTTATAGCCTCATCGCAACTAAAGGTTCAAAAATAAAAACTTTTACTTTTGAAATTAAAGATTCGACTCCGCAAAGACTGATGGTTGAGTTGTAAGGAGGCAAATGACAAATGTATACTTTAACTTCTTGGATATTGGACGATTAATTCTAATCAAGCTATTTTTCATTTCTTTTAGTTTAATCAGCTATGCTCAAGCTACCGCCGCAAAAAAGGAATACAATACGATAATTCTTAAAGAGAAAGAACGGAACGCTTTAGAAGAGTTGTTTAAAAAGTTAAGTATTTCCTCTAAAAAAATGAAAATAGTAGAAGTTAGCGGCGGAGATTATAACAATGATCCAAGAAACTATACTGATGTTGAAATTGGTGTAAGAAACACGGAACCTATAGTTTTTATGGGGAATAAGGTGTCAGAAAATACAATCTTCAGTGTTGTAGATGGAAAAATAAGAGGATTTGATTTGAAAAATGATGAAACTTTCAAAATAGGAAAGTGGAGTTGTGTAGAATTTATAGAATTTGACCCGCAAGGTAACCTCTGCTTTTGTAGAATCAATCAATCTGTAAAAGTTAGAGGCTATGCTATTCCCACCCCAGCAAGCATTTATTTAAAAAGTGGCCGATTAAGTCATTTTGCTAGTAACTATATGGCTCCGAAATTATCGTCGGGATATTATAAAATTGATGCTAAAGGTAAACCTATTTCGGCTGAAGAGATGGATGGCGTTGATTACTGCCAAAGATAAAAAATATAGAGTTTATTAGTAGAGAGGTCCTCAGTGATGGAGTCAGTTGAAAAAATAAATTTAAACGAAGAGCTCTTACTTTTTTTTAGATTCTTTGCTCCGCAGATAGAACATGCCTTCTGGGCTTGGGCAACCGCACTGTTGTTTGTGGCGACAGCGGTTATTATTGCCAGCTCTGTAAAAAACAATTTTTTTTCATGGTCTGTTGTTTTATACGGACTTTTTTTGTTTGCTGACGAGTTAGGGCAGGCACATGAGTGCTTTGCTGAAAATACAGGATTAAGTCCTTTGTATTATATTTATATACAGGCCTCAGTTGCATTAGTGTTATCCTACTTTTGGTTTCGGGAATATCCATTTAAACGACAAGACTTTTTATATATTGGTAGTGTAGGGTTCTTGATCGTAGTGGCGCTATTCTTGAGGTCGAATCTCTATCCGAATCCGACAAGGGTAATAGAAGAATTAGCAGAGTTTTCTGTCGCCGCTATTTGTTGTCTATATGTTATTCGACGTTCTTGTGTGGGATTGAAAAAAAGCACTTTAATCGTAAGTTTAATAGGTATAATTTTAATTATTTCAGTCGGTCCACTATTAAGAAGAGATCTGTGCCCACGTGTTGAGTATTGGGTACAGAAGTCTCCGTATTCAATTAAAGGGTTTTGAAAAATCAGTCCCATTGATAAGCGTATGGAATACTTTCAACAGTCCCGTCATCCAAAAGTCGGTAAAAAGATCCGTTTATTTTGATTAAACCTACAGACGATTTTTTATCTAAGACATAAAAATCAGTCTGCACGTGCGAAGCATCATGGTCATTGTAAACGACAGGATAATCAGGAATGTATTCTATATAGGAATGTTTTAAAAAGTACAAATTAGAACCGGATTCTAAGACGATAATTAAAACATCCAAATCACCGCTGGAGTGTGTAGATTGGGTGTTTTTATCGGGTTGAACTTTTAAAACATGTAAAAAAATATCTCTATGTTTATCAATGGGCCAAGTTTTTTCTAATTCTATTTTACGTGTAGCCCAGTTTTCAGCTGGGCGGGCGTATATAAAGTTTACTTTTTCAAGTGAAGGGATAGTTTTGATTTTAGCAACTAATTTTTTTTGTTCTTGCGCGCTTAGAGTATAACTTTCTTCAATATCAACAGAATCTTTGTCCGAAAGAAAAAACATTTGGCCTTTTTCGTATAGAACCTCATGCGGAGATGTAGTGTTTTTTATATCTAAGCAGTTATCAATTCGCCAAAGGCAATCATAGCGGGAATACAAAACTTTATCTGCATCGAAGTCAGGTACTAGTTTATGAGTTTTAGCTATGCACGACTTGTTTTCATGGTAATGTCGTATTTCGCTTTGTTGTGAAAAGATACGATTGAATTTTTCTGTACAGTGAAGCGTAAAATGCTTTTGCAGACGACCTGGGCCCAATATTAACCTGTCTGCATCAGTTGTGATGTGCTTTTCTGCGTTATTAAAAAGAATTACTCGAGGATCAATGTCAGGTCCGGCAAGAGTAGTCAATGATACTGATAGTGTGAAAAGTAAAATCAGCTTCATTTCTACGTTCCACAGTCTGCTGATGGATCAAAGTTTATATTCATCCGAATACCGCTTTCTTGAGAGTTGTTTGTAAGTTGTGATTCCTCTCCACTGCCGCTGCCATGACATAATCCACCATCTGATATATACCATATTCCAGGTGGACTTTTTTCTAAAGTAGCCCCTAACGATGTCAACAAATGTTCTTGTTGGCCATCCCACAGAGACCAAGCTGTCGTGATGGCTCTTTTATCAATCCATGCAGCGGTGTTAGCGATAGTATCCACTTCTTGATGTTGTTTTTTTATTTCATCTTCGTCAGCACCAACCCACATAATGCTGACCACTCCAGTTTGACCCTCTGGAATTTCGTTAACTTCGATAGTAAATTTTTTTAACTCAGACTCGTTATGTTCTGGATCTGCTAAACCTTTCATTTTTATTTTTAGCTTTCCTTCTTTCTCTTCTAAAACTTCGAACAAAATGAGGTTGTTACTTTCTAAGTTGACACGAATTTGATAACAGGAGGGGATAGAATAAAGTTTTTCTTTCATATCAGAATTTCTAAAAGCTGGTTGAACATCGTATCTTCCACACAAGGGGTAGGCTTGACCGACGTGACTTTCTTTAGGAACAATTTCGCCAGACCAATCATCTTTTTTAAAGATTGTTTCGCTTTCGGGTAATGTTTCAGTTGATACGTTTGGTTTGTTGGACGTAATAACTTTTTCAGATTTGTATTCTGTTGGTATTTTGTTTGGGTTGAGTTGGATATAAGTCCCGATAGTCGTCAGAGTAATAATTGCTCCTACTATGAGGCCAATAATAATTTTTTTCTTCATAAACTCATATTAGTTTTTCTTGCCTCTCTACACAAACACAAAAGTTTCGCGTCTCATCACGTCCTTCGTCTATCAGACCAAAGTCGTTCTGGTTTTTACTAAGCGCAGTCTAAATACGACTGATAAGTTTTGATCTTCCTACACAGACAAAGGCCGTATAGACAAAGCGATTACTGTCTCATTCTGACTCAAGTTTATGTTAGAATGGACCGATAATCTTATTATGAGACGGATTTTAAAAAACACAGGACGTGTACCTTTTCTAGCCTCGATTTCAGTGACGACATCACTTTTGATTTCGTTATGGAGTTCACAGGCTTTCGCTATTAACGAATGGTACGAGTTGTATAATAATACGCGTTCGCTCGGTATGGGTGGTGCTTCTGTTGCGATTACCAGTGATGATACCTCTCTGTATCGTAATCCGGCGAATCTGGGAAGTTTGCGCGATGTCTATGGAACACTTTTAGATCCAGAGGTCGAAGGTTCTACAAATCTAACACCCGAGCAGATTGATATCCGTCAGGTGATGGAAAAACTAAATACGAAACAAGATACATTTTATCGCTCGAAAACACAGATCACTCCAGCGGTGGTGATGCGTAATATCGGGTTAGGCTTAATTTATAAAAATGAAATCAGTGCAGAAATCAAATCCAGTGATCCGACTGTGATGGATACGAAATATGTAAATGATTTCGGAGCAGTCTTTGGTGTGAATCTGCGTCTTTTTGATGGACGTATCAAAATCGGTGGCAGCGCGAAACTGATTAATCGTATTGAAGTGGATAATCCTGCATTAGCTGTCGGTGGACCGACGGACATGCAGACCATTGGCTCTGAAGGAACTGCTGTGGCCTTTGATGGTGGTTTACTTTTACAAGCTCCGTGGACGTATTTGCCAACTTTAGGAGTCGTCGTGCGTGATATCGGCGACACCGTTTTTGATAAACGCGATGGCTGGCGTATGCGCACAAATACGCGCCCCAACACAGTGAAACAAAGTGTTGATGTGGCCGCGGCATTATTCCCGATTCACTCGAATGAAGTGCGCAGTGTTTGGACTGTAGAGTATTCAGATGTTACGAACTCCCGTGAAGATGATGACAATGCGAAGCGAGTTCACGTGGGGATTGAATTAAATGCCCGCGATATTTTCTTTTTCCGCGTGGGCTATAATCAGCGTTATGCCACAGCCGGAATCGAAATCGCCGGAGAGTATTTATCATGGCAGATTGCCACTTATGGTGAAGAGATCGGAACGCGCGATAATCCCCGTGAAGACAGACGTGTGAACACGAAACTTTCTTTGAGGTTCTAGACGATGCGATGGTTGGTGGTTTGTTTTTTAATGACAACCGTGGGACTCAGCTCCTGCACAAATGTGCTAGGGGAATTGGGCGATGCCAACTCAGACGAAGCGTTGTTGTACGAAGCCAAAGCGGCTGTAGATAATAAAAAATACCAAGAGGCTATTGATATCATCACCCAACGAGTCAGTTGGGAAGCCCAGCAATCCGTACAAGCCAAAGAGATTTTAGCCAGTGGTTACGCCGGACGATGCGGTTTGCATTTTGTAAATTACACACAAAAACTGATAGCGGTGACTTCGCCAACGCCAAGTGTTTTCAAAATGCTGGCCAGTCCTTTCGTGTACGATCCACAACCAGTTCCACCGGACGAAAGCGTCAAACATATCTCTCCAGAATCCTGTGTGTTGGCTTTACAGACATTGTCTGCCATAGACACAAGAACGGCGAAACATAATACGTTTGCGGCGGTATTAGGAATGGTACTCGTAGGAACAGCGACTCGCTTATATACTGATAATGTACCTGTTGGTGGGGATGGAATAACGGATTTTTTAAGCCCAAGTGGCAGTATACCCACAAGCACAGCCTGCGAATTGGATAACACGCAAGTGGATCATGTCATCTTAGGATATGGTCACATGGTTGAAAACTTTCAATATCTTTCTGTAGATCAGATTGGGCAAGGCTCATCGTCGACGATTCAAGATGCTATCAATGTCTGCGGTGGCTCGTGTGCGACTACAGATCCGGCGCAGATTACTGGAACTATGAGATTTGCAATGCGTTCTTTAATGAATACGGCTGACTACGGTGTCGGGACAGCGAATGCTCAAGCCAATCCACCGGAGGTTTGCCCGCCATGAAGTCTTTTTTGAGTTTTATATTTATTTTTATCCTGACAATTCCTTCTGCTTTTGCAGAGCTCTATCAAGCTGGTTTGAAATCCCGTTGTTGGGCGATGGGTGGAACTTGTATGTCCCATGTGCGTGGCTCTGATGCGGTGTTTTTTAATCCAGCCGCCTTGGCAAGGATGGACGGATTCGCACTGACATTGGCGCAAGCTCAAGTGGGAGCATCAAAAACTGTCGCCGATGTGGCGAAGCAGTTCGAGGGGCGCAGTGATTTTACGGCAAGTGATTTAGATAAGCTGTATGGCAAAAGCTTCATGGCAGATGTGACAGGGCGAGCGAGCTTTGCTATGCCTTATATCGGCTTTGGAGTTTTCAGTAATAACTACACTCATATGAAATTCAGTGATCCGACATTTCCGACTTTTAATATGGATTTCGTCAGCGACTATGGATATGTGGTGGCGGGGGCTTTGCCTTTAGGAAAAAATGTCTCTTTAGGCTTAGCCGCTAAGCACATTAAGCGCTGGGGTGGAAATGAAGAGATCAACGTATCTAGCTTGATCGGTTCTAATGCGAACTCAATTGCTGACCAAAACTTTAAAGATCGTGGAGTGGGGCATTCGTTAGATTTGGGCTTTATGGCGACTTTGGAACATCCTCTTAAGCCGACATTCTCTTTTACGTGGCAAGATCTAGGGGTGACAACGTTCAGCCATGCTTCTGGAAATAAGGCTCCGCCAAGTCAGTATGATAATTTGAGTTTTGGTGTTTCTTTAGAACATGAGTTGATGTTGGTGGATTTTACCCATGCCTTTGAATATAAATTTATTCGTACAGACAGTGGGGATGATCTGAGCCGTAAGTTGCATTTGGGAACAGAGGCTTCCTTTGGCCTTATCAATTTACGAGCAGGTCTTAATCAAGGCTATGTTACCTATGGCGCGGGTATTGATCTGTGGTTCCTTCAGGTAGATGCCGCAGCTTACGCTAATGAGTTAGGCACTTATGCAGGGCAGGCACGCAGCGATAACTACCATGTCAGTGTCACTCTGAGCTTGGATTTTGATCAAAGCTTCAAATTACAGGATTCTGCAGGGAAAAAAAGAAGACTTAAGCAGCGAAGATAGTCTATTATTGGGCGTATGCTCGAGTTTTTAAAAGTTCAAAATCCAGAACAAATCAAATCGCTTTTAAAAACATATAATCCTTTAACGGATACGTGGATTGTTTCGGATCTAAAATCTAAACAAGAAATTCAAAATGAGTGTGTGAAACAACAGGGTTATTTCACTGATGATGCTATCATGCGCGTCAGTGACTTCTGGCGTCTTTGGATTCGTCGCATTGAACCGACGCTGCAAGTGGTAGGCAGTGACTTTATTCGCTCTTTAATTCAAAACTTTGTCGATCTGTATGGCGAAAAGTTAGGTGTTTTAGAAAGTGAAACCTCAACTTTAGATAAAGCGGTACAAGAGTTCGCACCTATTCTGTTGCATCCTGCCAGTGATGAAATTTTAACAGAGTGGCTATCTTCACAGTCGCAACCCAAAAAGTGGCACCGCTGGTATAAACTGTCTAAGATCTGTTTGAAATATATTGTCGAAGAAAAAAAAGCATTAGATTCCAAGTGGAGTGCTGCCTATTTACAGACAGTAGATCTGGCTATTTTTTCTTGGCCACGTAAGATGATCGTAGATCTGGGAAGCGAACTCACCACAGTCGAAATGGGGCTCTTTAAGCATCTGTCCCAGCAGCAACAGGTGACATTAGTGACACCTGAGCCGATTTGGAAGGAAAAATTTCCCTATTTACTGAATACCTATAAAGAAAACTTTGGCTTCGGAAAAGTTCAGGAACTCAGTGCGGTTGATGTGAAGGCTTATCCCTCTCATCAACTGTCGTCTGAGCAGTTCGTGCGTCTTTCAACTCAATTAGCCGAAATTAAATTTGCTGTGGCGACAGTTAGAAAATGGGCTGAAGCTGGGGTGGATCTTAATCAGATCGCCATTGTTTCAACTGAAATCGAAAGCTACTGGCCTGTACTTCGTCATTATTTGTTCGAAGAGGGGTTACCAGCTCGTAAAGGAATTGTGGCCCGCTTGAACAGTCTGGGTGATGTACAAAGTCTTTTAGCTGCACTTAAAAGCTATTCCAGCGATGTGGCATGGGACAGTCTTGAGCGCTCTTACTTTGCAGATAATGAAAAAGCTAATTTGAATTTTGATAAATTCAAATCGCTCTTCTATCAACTTTATGATCAAGACGACTTGGGACGTGATCAAAAGATTAAAGATCTTTTCTATCGTCAGTTGGATTTCAACAGCGAAATTGATCGCGATGGATTTTTAGCAGCCATGGTGAAAGTGTGGATGCTACTGCCTACAAGTAAAAATAAAAATGAATTGTTTGAATTGATTTTTAAGGATTTTTTAGGGCAGAGTCTTAATATTCGTATGCGTTTTTCGCGTTGGACACAGTTTCTAAAAAACCGCCTCAGCAGCAAAGAAATCACGATTGAACGTGATACCCAAGAGGGAGTTTATGTCTTACCACTGATGTCAGCGCAGATGATCGAGGTCTCGCACCGAATCTATTTGGGCCTCAACGATGAGTTCTATCATAAGAAACAGACCTCTTTGATGTCCTTGCAGGATTCGATGACTTTGCGTTCGCAGTTTGATTTGGCGGTGGATTTTTCTGAAGAAAGTTATGCGGATTTCAACCTGCGTTGGCAGGGGCTTTCTTGCGATCAAAATACATTATTTACAACGTCCCACATGAGCTTTAAAGCCGAGCCATTGAATTCTTCCCTGTTTTTTATTGAGAACTCTCCGGTATCAGCGGTTTTAAATCCCGAGCCGACACGCCTAGATGAATTACAAAAAAACATGGGGGCCCAAAGCCAATGGGATGTGGAGGCTTCTGTTTTTAGCCAAAAACGCCTGTTAGAGGATTTACACGGCTATGAAGGTAAAGTGGTTTCACCTGTCTTTAAAGAATTATCTGTCAGTGACGTGGAAAACTATGCACAGTGTGGATTCAAATTGTTAGCCGCTAAGGGCTTTCGTCTTCGAGATTTGCCACAGATCTCTTTAGATTTAGATCCAAGACAGCGGGGTTCCTTAGTCCATGCTCTTTTTGAGTACTGCCTGCAGCAAATGGAAAATGGCAATTACACCATCGCTGGTGTACAAAATTTCTTGGATGAAAAAAGGGAAGAGTTTGGATTATACCGCCAGCAGGATTCTCACTGGCAGATTCAACGGGCTAAGTTAGTACTTTTAGCCGAGCGATTTTATAACTTTGAGTTAGATCGATTAAAATTTTTCAAAACTCAGACTGAAAAAGTCGTGCAGGTACATTTTGATTTGCAGCAGTTGAAGTTTGCCGCGTCTAAACCAGAGGTCGGTTTTCAATTTAACTTCCGTATTGATCGTATAGATACACACAAGCAGAAAAACTACACAGTGGTTTATGACTATAAATCGTCATCCTATCAGGTTTCGAACTATGGTTCATGGCTGACCAAGCTGCAATTTCAGATGATGTTGTACATGTTATCTTTAGAGCTGTTGTCGCAGGATGCCACGGATGACATTGCTCCAGTTAAAGCTGCTTTATATTATCAATATAAAACTTTTGATTTGAGCAAAGGGATTATTGAGCAAGAACTGGCTTTAACTGATTTTGGCATGACGAAACGAAATAAATCCTTAATTGCAGATGAAGTCTTACAAGAATTTAAGAATGAATTTTCTGCTAAAGTGGCAGAGGTGCTGACAAAGTTAAATGAATCTATTTTCAGTACGGTGCCTGCGGACTTTGAAACCTGTAAAGAATGTGATTGGAGGAAGCTATGTCGAGCCCCACATCTGATGTAGTTCTGGGATCGCAGTTTATTCGAGCGGGAGCCGGTGCTGGTAAAACCACGAAACTGATCGGTACATTCTTAAACTTTGTACGCGAATTTCGTCAGCAGCAGGGGCGATTCCCCCGTGTTGTGATGACAACGTTTACTCGCAAGGCGACTCAAGAAGTTAAAGAGCGGTTGTTAGTCAGCGCTTTAAAAGAAAATGAAAAAGAAATATTCGAATACATCAATAAAAAATCTTACGTTCATATTTCAACAATTCATGGGCTATTGAGTATTTATTTATCGCAATATGCTGAGCAAATGAAGTTTCCTCAGGATATTCGTATCGTGGATTCACAACAATATGTCCGCCATTTAAAACGCCAAATCAATGAGCTTTTAAAGAAACATCCTGAATATCTAGAGCTATTAGAGCAGTACTCTTTCACGGCGTTGACTGAAATTTCAATTGAAGCCTTAGAACTTAAATCACAATATCCCAAACTTTCCTATGCCAACGCCAAGGCATTGCAGCGAATTTCCGAAGGACAAAAAAAAGCTATCGTTGACGAGATCGAAAAAATTTTAGGACTTATCACGGCGGTACCAGACAAGTGGCAAATCTATCTGGATCACTTGCGCGGTTTAGCTGTGAGTTTACAACAGGGACGAGAGCTAGATTTCTTACAGCAGTTGGATAACATGCCCTCGAAACCAGTCTTTTCGAAAACAAAGCCGCCTTTTGATGTGGATGCCCATAATATTTTAGAGGACCTGCGAGCTAAAAAACTAAAGAATTTATTCGATACAGAAAACTATATCCAAAAGCACGAGGCCTTGAACGCTTTATTTATTCGCTACCTCAATGAGCTCTATTCACGTATGCAAGAGCATAGACAAAACACGGGTGAGCTGACGATTGCGGATCTCGAAACGATGTCGTTACAGCTCAGTGAACTTCATCCCGAAACAGCGACAGAGTTTTCACAGTCTTGGGATTATTTCATGGTGGATGAGTATCAGGATACGTCCCCATTACAGGTGAAGATTTTAAATCGCCTGATCGGGGACAGACCTTGTTTTGTCGTGGGCGATCCTCAACAGAGTATTTATCTTTTTCGCGGAGCCCGTTCGGAAGTCTTTGAACAAAAAATGCAAGAGATGCAGGCGCAAAAAGCGCAGATTCAGTTCTTAGAAACAAACTACAGGTCTGAAGCGTCGCTTATGCTATTTATGAATGATTTCTTTGCGGATTTCAGTAATCAATTTCGACCGATGCTGACCAAACCAGAGTCCTCGCCGAAAAGGAACCTTCCCTATGATGCCTATTTCTTAAAGTCTCCAGAGCAGGTGGAAACGGTGCTTGTGCATATTCGGCGTCTTTTGGATCAGGGAGTTTTGCCACAGGATATATGCGTCCTTTCTAGAAATAACTCTAAGTTAAACGAGATTGCGGTCCGTGCAGCGCAGGTGCAAATTCCCGTGCAGCTACAGGCGGCAGCAGGATTTGAAGAAAAACGTGAAATCTTGGATTTGATTGCGCTGAATCGCTTCTTTAATAATCCACACGACAATGAAAATTTTGTGACCCTAGCACGTAGCCCGTGGTTTTTTATTGAAGACAGTGAGCTGTTAAGTTTGGCACACAACCCGATTGCAAGGCAGCAGTCTCTATGGGCGAGTTTGCAATATTCTAATTCTGCGCAGAAAGAAAAATTTAAGAAATATCTAGATTTTTTTAACACTCGTGGTGCCTCACAAACAACGCAGGAGTTTATTAAAGAAAGTCGTTTTATGGCCTTATCCGCCGCTTACGACAAAACCGGAAAGCGCGAAGCGAATATCTTTAAGTTTTTAACCACGCTAGCACAGGCCGAGCGAGCCTCAGGGTTTTCTTTAGGTCTTTTCCTCGATGAACAATTTTTATCACTGCAGTCAGATCTGGGCTCATCTTCTGGTGAGGCACAGCCTGTAGAACAGCCGGATTGTGTTTCTTTGATGACTGTTCATGCTTCAAAAGGTTTGCAGTTCAAACACGTCATCGTTATTGGCTTTGCAGATACCCCACAGCTCTCACGCACGCCTAAGCTCAGTTTTGATGAACAATCAGAATTGATCAGCTTGGCAGTTTATGATGAGGAAAATTCGAAACATCAAGCGTCCCGCTGGGCAGCTGTGATCACAGAACAATTTAAAGAGCGTGAATTGAAGGAACACGAGCGCGTGCTCTATGTGGCTATGACCCGTGCGATCGAGAGCTTAACTTTAGTGGCAGAAACCGAGCGCCACATGACCTCTGAAAGCAGTTGGCTGAAGCGTTCAAATTGGCCAGAAGATGGTGAGCATATTGGTGGAAAATATCGCGTGCTCTCACTCACTATGGATGAAAAACTAGAAAATGCTAAATTAGATAAGTTGTCATCAGCGGCGGTGCGCCCGCTGTTTTTGACTCCACAGGGGACTGTCGAAGACTCACAGTCGGTGACCGAACTGATCTCGAACCCTTCTATTACAGCATCTGCGACCGCAGAGGCTGCATCACAGTTCAATGAAGAGCGAACCATTTTAAATCTTAAAAAGGCGCAAAAAGGGTCTGATCTGCATCGTGTTTTCGAAGCGTTGAAATACGTTGATGAAGAGCAGTTGCAATCCAGTCTGGCGGATGAAGACAAAGAGAGTCTGACGTACTTGTTGCAGCTAAAAGAAATAGATCTGAAAAAGATTTTGCAAGCGGGACATAACGAGTGGGGTTTTGGTTTAAAAACGCCGTCACGATTTATTCAGGGTCAGATAGATTTATGGGCTGAATTAGAGGATGAAATCCATGTCTTAGATTATAAAACAGGAAGTTCATTTTATTCAGAGCAAGCGTTCAGGCAGTTGTCTATTTACACGCAGGCACTTTTGCAGATGAAAATAGCTTCACCTCAAAAAAAGATCATTCAGTCTGTTGTGTACCCTGTGGAAAAAGTGGTGAAGCAAAAAGTCTTTGCCAATGCTCAGGAATTTCAAAAGCAAATGCCTGAAGAGTTAAAGCAGCTTTTCTAATAGACAGAAAGCCAAAGCAGCAAAAGAGCTGTCGCATAGATAATCAGTGCCGGTAAAATAACAGGTAGCACGATTTGCTGTGGTTTAAAGTTCCAGCGGCTTAAGACACCAGAAATTTCACTCCAAAGTGGACGTAGTGAAATCACCATGGAAACCGTAATGGCCACAAAGACAGCAGCAAAGATAAACCAATTCACAATCAATGAAGATGGCGTCCATCCCATTAGTTTCATAATTTGCACGACTTTATCTTCTGTCGACACATACTCAGCTACAGTCTTCTTTTGTACGAGGCTTTTTAATTCGTTTCGAACCGATGGTGAACCTTTGACTAAGATGACGTTAACAATGGCCTGTCCCCAAAGCTGATCTAACTTGTAGCTTTGCTCTAGAGGAATAGTTTTAATTTGCGCTCCGTGCTGGCTTAAGAAACGAAGGCGGTTATTAAACTCAGCCTCCGTTAGATCTGTGGCGATGGTCACGGTATTTCCCTGAGTCTCTTGTTTAAGAAGCGGCGTTAGTTGAAGCTCTGGATTTTCTTTTAGCGTGTTGTACAGATTAGAAGGAATATAATCTGTTAAGTTATTGTCGCGAATATTTTCAACAAATAATAAGGACTCTAAAGCATTTCCTTTGGGTACAATGAGATCGTAAGGAAACTCAGAAAAAAAACGAATCATGCGGTATTGCTGAGTGGAATCGACTAATAGTTTCCCAAAGCCAAAGCTCATCACGGCAAAAGCAACAGAAACCACAATGTAACTTAGGAAATAGCGTTTGAGGTAGATTCCACTGGATTTAAGTAGTTTTATCGACATCATTTGAGATTCCCGATTTCGACTATTTTAGAGAAGTGACTTTTAAAATGGTGATCATGGGATACAAGAATCAACGATTTACTGTGCTTTAAAATAATCTCTAAAGTCTTTAAGGCCATCTCGGGATCTAAATGGGATGTGGGCTCATCTGCTAAAAGAAGATCGGGCTGATGAGCTAAGGCAATCGCAACAGAAACGCGTTGACGTTCCCCCATAGACATCGTTTTGACAGGACGATGAAGCTGTAGAATTCCTAAACTGGTCACGAGTTGTTGGAAGACTGCTAGCTGAGGCGTAGATAAAACTAAAAAGGCATTTTCATGGGCACTCAGATGGGAAATAAGATTAAGATCCTGATAGATCATTCCTGTCTGTGAAAATTTATTTAAAACATTTCCAGCTGAAACAGGAAGATGGCCTTGGATCACTTGCAATAAAGTTGATTTACCACTACCACTGGCTCCGAGCACAAGAGTTTGCGTATTTTGAGGATGTGAATAGCTGAAGTTTTCTAAACTTCGGATGCTGATATTCTGAACTTCCAACATGCTGTGCTCCTATAATTCTATAAAAGCACAGGATGATGGTTGAGGGAAGCCCGCAGTGCATAACAAGCACTGCAAGAGCGAGTTTTGCGAGTTATGGGCTAACAAGGTCCGGATCAACAGCACTTGAAAACAAAGATAACTTTTCAATTACATCCTGTTGATGCGAAAGCTCATTTTCAATGCGGTTTACAGGAGCTAACCATGACACAATTGTACTGGCTGTAATAGCTCGAGACCCCGGTACTTTAACTTCGACTTCTTCCGTAGCATTGTACAAAAAGTCGTAGGCTGTGCTGACTAATTGCAGTTGCGCTAGGGATTCGTTCCGTGTTTTCAACTCAGCAAAGCTAGAGCGAATCATAGAAGCCACCATGGCTGCGTTAGCAGGGCTTTGCGCTTCAATCGTAGTCTTTGCTCGCATCACTTGATCAGCTAAAGTCAGAGCCGAACGTACCATCTCGACTTGCTTTTCTAAATTCACTTCAGATTCGGCCGTATCAAGACGTTTACTTAGCAGGAGTCCATCAGCATTTAGTTCTCGTAATTGAGCGACAAAAGCGTTGGCTTTCGCGTCAGCTTCAGATTTTGCTGCAGCAATCGCCGGATTTTCTTGTAGATACTGATCTAAACTTTTTTGACGAGCCGCTTTGCACGCATCACTATTCATGTCGGCATTACAAGCGGCTGCGATCAGTGCATTGATCGGCTGTCGGTATTTAGAGTCTGCCTCTAGAAGTTGCGCCATGCCAGTCCACAGAACTTCACGTTGAGTCATGTAAAACTCATTACGAGCGGCCGCATTTACTAATACAGATGAACCCCATGCATTTTGAGGAGCATAGTACACACGTGTATCAGATAAAGAGCGATCTTGTCCCGGCTTAACTGAGTTGAAGCGATCTTTCGGTGCATTCGCTAAAGAAGAGCGTGCTATTTTGAACATATCTGAAAAAGGATCATGTGCTGACCATTTAGATTCAGCTAGTCCAATCACAGTGGCAAGGGCTGTTTGATTCGATAGATCACGACTGATTTGTACTGGAATAGACGTGTTTAACAGTCCCCCTGATGGAGAGAAAAATCCAGCTTTAAGATTATTCATCAAGACACCTAAAACTGTATTTAATGTCAAAGAGTCTGTTGGGTCTGACATACCCAAGAACCACTGTTCAAAATTGATGTACGAGATATTACTGCTTTGAGCATCCAGAGCGTTCGGAGCTGCTGTTGACTGCATCAAGAACAACATAGAAAAGATTCTGTCATAAGCAATACCGATCGTATCTATTTTATCACGAGACATTAAAACATCGCGTGTAGATCGACTTTCTAGAACTTTAACATCGCGAACCTCTTTGCCTTCTGGATTTTTGTAAGTATATGGAATAGCAATCAGGCGTGGGTTAGGTCCGATTTCACCAGTCGCAAGTCTTTCTGGCATTAACGAGACATTATTGGCTTCAGGAGTACGTAGTAATTCATGGAAGAATTGATAGCCTTTAAGGGCTGCCAACAACTGATCATTTACTACAAGTGAACTTTGCTCCTCTGATAAACCGGTTCCATTGATGAGGTTGATAATAGCTTCATCCAAGAACGAACGGATATTTTGGAATAAAGAAATATTACGGGTGATCACTTGTACTTTTTGCGAACCACCGAAGATAATCTTGTCGTACACGTAATTGCGATTGATATAACCACGATGATAATCTTGTATTAAATTATCTACGATTTCTTGTGCGCCTCCACCTGTATCGAAGCGGGTACAAAGTGCACTTGAAGAAACTCCTGTGTCATCACATTGAGCGTAGTATTTTGTAAGACCAAGAGTATTCAACGTATCTTTAGTCATGTGGACGTAAGAGGCTGCAGAAGCCGGTTGATTCTTTTTAAGCGCAACCACTTTTGCTAAATCTTCTATGCTCACTAGATTTTGCGAACTAACTTTAGGACCTAATTGCTGGAACTGTTCATCACTGGCTGTCACAGTCGGATTGATTTCAACTAAACCCGTATAAGCTGCGCGTACAGCATGGGCATCATAAGGCCCCGGTCCTGCGTAGTGCATATCAATATCTGCTATGTAGTCCATGATAGACGAGTAGTTACGTCCTGTTGGGCGGTCTTTGTCTTCAGGAAATTCGTAATTCGCCTTATCTGTAGAGGCTTTGAAGTTATGCATCAATCCAAATGCATGCCCTAACTCATGTGACAATGTGCTCATGATGTTTTTCTTGAAATTCAACATCAAGTTCTTATGTGGGTCTTTGTCTAAAACTAAAGCCGCATCATTGATATCATTTCTAGAGTATAAGAAACATCCCGGTCTATGTTTTGAGTTATTATCAAACTGAATAGCCGCATCTAACATTTCTGAGCGTCGGCTTAAAAGCTGTTTTGTATTTTCGTCTAAACCACCATATTGAATGAAGGCTTTGTTGACTTCTAGCTCTAATTCGTAGGGATGAGCTGATTTTTTGCTTGCGGAAATTTCAACTAACTTTTTCAGGAAAGTTTGATTGTTAAGTGCGTATTCAATTTTCTGAGGTTTAACAGCATTCTGCAAAATATCGCGGGATACGATACGGCTGAAGTTCATCTGCGCTTTTGGAGTTTTAATTCCATCTAATGCAAGTTTTAAGGCGTCACTTGTCAGTGAGCTGTTCATTAGGGGTGATAAAATCTGTCGCTGACTTGCAGAAGAAGTAACGGCATTATTTGAAGTCGTGTTAGCCCCGTTGGCTGATGCTTCTGTTAAGGAGTCTATAAGATCAGCCGAGAATATAACTTCTTGCTGAGCTAAGGCTAAAGATTTCAGTCTGCCTTTTTCTGACTCGAGCTGTTTTTCATAAGCGCGTGAGATCTCGTTAATTTTTAACAGAGTTTCCGTTTGGTTAAATGTATTTCCAGAGTAGACAATAACATTCGCCGCTTGAATAGTTCCAGAACGTGGGTTGGCCGCAGGTTGAGCCACACCTAAAAGACCATTTTCTGCGATCAGCTCTTGGAACCAGATATAGTTGCGATCAAGATCACCTAAATGACCTGTATTGTCTCCTTCATCAATGACGATCTCAACATAGTCTCCGCGTCTTTCTAGTGGTGTGCCACGGAAGGCATAGCGAAGAGTTTTGTTCCACTCATCAATGACTTGGCGAGTAGCTGAAATGATCAACTCACGTCGTTCAGGGTTGGTTACTTCGGAGTTATTTAATCCACCGACGTAGTATTTTAATTTTTTTCCATTACGGAAGTCGTGAAGAATCGGCATGTACTTTTCGCTACCATCACGATTCATCAGCGAACCATTTCCAGTTACGCGATCAGCTAATGTAAAGACTCCGTAGTTAAAGGCAGCCTGCGCCATGTGTGAAATATTGGCCGTGAACTGCGTATCAGATTCAGGTTTTGTGTGTTTTAAGAACGAGATACGTTCTACCACATTAAAGTTGAACTGATAGGAACCGCCCCAATAAGCCGAGTTCACATCTTTTACAGGAACGCAGGAAAGATCAGGACGTACAGTGTAAGAACCACTGAGTGAGTAGTTTAAAACACCATCTGTTGCCAGACGCATATCTGTGTCAGTCACACGCAATGATGAAGTGGCCGCAAAGCAACTGCCACCCGCATAGAAAGCCAGCGGAGACGTCGAATCCGGTACTGTATTGCGAGTCCAATCAATGACGGCGTATTCAGCCTGTTCTTTTGTGGTCTCTTGAGGTTTCGGAATCGTGAGAGTGGCCCCGCGTGCATCCGTATTACTCATGCGAATATATTTCACTGGGAATGACATCAGCTCTTCACGGTCTTTTGCACCTTGCCCTGTGTACTTGATAAGGGATTGTTGGTTGCGAACCACAATGCGATTGTCTTCTAACTCAAAGCGCACAATCGCCATATCGCCGGATGTTCCTGTGCGTCCTAGGAACATATTAGATGCCGACTCGAATGTACGGCGGTAGAAAAACTCACCTTGAATGTCCGCTAATTTAATAGTGCTGTTGGGATCTAATGCTCCCGAAATATCAACTTGTGCTGCAGCTATATTTTCTTGAATTTCAACAAGCCCAATAGAGCGTGAGCGGTCGACATTTTCAAACTCGATGGCACTGCCTGAAATACCCGATTCGATTTCAGCAAGACGAGCTGTTTTATAAGAGACAGGGATATTGGCTTTTAAGATCAAAACACAGTCGGCATCAGCAGAGGTCATATGAGCCCGTACAGCAGGATCTTGGCAAGAGAGGATCTCTTGATTCCCTGCGTGATTGCGTAAAAGACGTAGTTGGTTTTCGTTCAATTGAGATGTCTGAGTGACTTCGTAAATACGCATGTATTCAGCATCAAGACGCGTGAAGACCTTTTTATCTGGTTCGATAAAGCGCATGCCTATAGAAAGACGGCTTTGAAGCTCTTCAGCAGTGAGTAACTGGTTGTCAATTTCACTCTCGGAATAAATCTGGCGAAGTTGCTTCGTCTGGTTGATGTTTTGTCCAATCACCTGACGACTATCAGTGCGAGGGGAAATTTGAATATGCGTAGCTTCTTTCCACTCTGTACGTTGAAGTTCAAGACGAGACGTCTCTTCTTTTAAATCATTTTTTGTACGCGTTAAAGTTCCGTAGGTCTCAATTTTATATTTGAAAAGAGGGACTAGAAGTGTACCGGCGATACGTCCTTTTTTAATGCTTTCTTTTTCCTGAACCGCAGAGCGTCTGTCATTGTCAAAGGCTTGTGCTTGCACGCCTGAGTGACGAGAGCTACGCAAAGCCAGTTGGAGTTCCCGCGCCGTGAAAGCGATGGATTTTTCTA
The DNA here is from genome assembly GCF_000348725.1 of Pseudobdellovibrio exovorus JSS. Classification (NCBI taxonomy): domain Bacteria; kingdom Pseudomonadati; phylum Bdellovibrionota; class Bdellovibrionia; order Bdellovibrionales; family Pseudobdellovibrionaceae; genus Pseudobdellovibrio; species Pseudobdellovibrio exovorus. Next base: position 2,011,090 of record NC_020813.1, on the reverse strand, counting down.
CAACACTAAGCTCTGCTGGATTTTTCGAGATTTTATAAGCTGTGATGTATTCCTTATCCACCGAGAACGTCACTTCAAATTGAGCTGCGGATTGGCGGCTTAAAGGAAGATCTTGAAACATAAATTTCAAACGAGCTGGTACTAAGACATCCTGTGAGCTTAAAAGGTTTTGATCCTCAAGATCAACAGCATGAATACTGTTGCCGCGAGCTGTATCCGTAGAGCGCGCCGCCACTTTATACTGAGAGCTTTCTAACGTTTCACCAAATTCACTAATAGCAAAGACACTGGCCTGTTGTGATTCCGGCAGTTCTGCTTTACGCGTCTTCGTACAAGAGCTCATGACAGTAGCGGTCACCATCAGACTTGTTATAAAAAGCATTTGTTTTCTCATACATACTCCTTTGCTATGCAGTAGCTTAGTAGGCTACCCCTAGCGTCGCGTAAACTATGGAACTGTTTTCGTTAAAAAGACTAATATTTGTGTCCACACCATTTGGTTTCAAATTCGAACCGCTATTCGTGTGTCCAACCGCTAAAGAAAAATTCTTATTAAATGAATACGTCAGTTCTTCTGACAAGTCGAAAGAACTACGAACATTACCCTGATATGACCAACGGGCCATATTTGTAAAAGATAAGGAAAGGTCCCAATTCCCGTAGGTGTATCCCGCATTGAGGCTTTGATTTGATGAGTACTGATTTAGAACAGAGCCATTAATATTTTCGGAATAAGCATGAAAGTTTCTGCCAAATGAAACGCGGGCACCATAGGAAAAGCCATCATCTACAGGAGAAACACCAAACCCTAAGCTTCCACTAACGGATGTTTGCAATTGATCGCGGATACGAGAATTTTTTGAAACGGGAATGATTGCGCTTAACGAGTACGTTAGACGTGCATTTTGTTCTTTGTTAGACCATTTGAGTTTTGTAGGATTTAGAGCCCACGCAATAGAAGCATCTGACCAATCTGCGGCTCTTTCCGTATCGTCTCGTAAATCCTGCGAGTAACCAATAGAAAGAGAAACTGTTCCAAAAGAAAAACGCCCTGAAGGACGGAAAAGATAATCGACACTATCGCTTTTAGAGCCATCTTGAAAATCCACTAAACTTGTACTGCGAGTGGCTGTCGCTAATAAACCAAAAGTAGTAGGAGTCGCCGCTGCTGGAGCACTGACTTTTGTTTTTGATTGAGTTTTTGCACTAGCTGTTGTTGACGGCGCTTTTGAAGCCGCAGTTGAAACTACGGATGGAACCACGGACGAAGCCATAGCCGTGCTGGCTAACAATAAGACAGTGCAACAAAATAGGGAAATTGTAGCTTTCATCTTCATTTAAAGCGCTTTTCATCCTTCAGTTTTGGGTTCTGAAGTACTGTAAGCGAAGACCATACCAAGTTTTTACTCCGATTGAAGTTTGGGATAATGAGTGCCTCATCTGTATTTCTGTGGCAGGCTAACTTTATGAAAACTAATTCAATTGTGATTTACTGTGACGGCGCTTGTTCAGGAAATCCTGGCCCGGGTGGCTGGGGCAGTATTGTGATTTTAGAACAGTCAGTAGTAAAAGAGTTAGGTGGCGGCCATCCTGCAACGACTAATAACCGCATGGAGATGTCTGCCGTTATTGCCGCTTTGAACTATTCGCGTATTTTGGCGACTCAACAGAAAATTGAAAGCATTCAAGTTTTTACAGACTCGGTCTATGTCATTCGTGGGATCACACAGTGGATTCACGGATGGAAAAAGCGGGGCTGGAAAAATGCTGCGAATGAAGAGGTCTCAAATCGTGATCTGTGGATCGAGCTAGATCAAGCGGTGGCTTCTGTTAAACCCACAATTAGCGGACAGATAGAATGGAACTTTGTAAAAGGACATTCTGGTATTGCCGGTAATGAACGCTGCGATGAAATTGCCGTGGCCTTTTCGAAAAACAACTACATCGAGCTTTATGAAGGTAACGCTGCCGCCTACCTATTTGATGTCACTCAGTTACCTGAAAAAAAACCATTACCAGAAATGAAAAAGAATTCTTCAAGTGGTTCATCTACCTCTGCGTGGTACTTAAGCTATGTCAATGGGGTTTTCAGACGTCACGCCACTTGGGGAGAATGTGAAGCCGTCGTCAAAGGTCGTCCAGCTAAATTTAAAAAAGTGACGAGTGAAGCAGAAGAAGATGCGATCAAAAAATCTTGGGGTCTTTCCTAATCGACCAAAATAAAAAAGGCTAACCCATTTCGGGTTAGCCCACCGGCCTCAGTATTCAATATCTAGGGATCGAAGGAGATCAGAACTACTTAATCGTAATCGTTTTTGCCGGTTGTTTTGCAAGTAGCGGGATTTCAACGTTTAAGATGCCATCTTCAAATGCAGCCTCGACTTTATCAAGATTTACATTCTCAGGAAGATGGTAGCGACCCTCGAATTTACCTTGCGTTAAACCTTTAGTTTTTTCGCCAGAGATTTGCAGGTAGCCATCAAGTGTATCAATTTTTAGATTCTCTTTCGTTACGCCTGCTAACTCGACAGTCAACATCCATGCGGCCTTTTCCTCGTTATAAGTCATCTGAGATGACAAATGAGATGGTAATGAGTTATGAGTTGGAACCGCGTCGAAATCGCGCAGCCAATTGTTGCGAAAAAAAGGATGAGCGAATTCTCGTTCAAAATTATTTAATAGTGTAAGTGCGTTCATAATACCTCCTAAAGCAGCCCGTAAGCTGATGTTTTTGTTTTAAACATTTAATTTTTAGAAGGAAACCGGCTTCCCTTATGTTCTTAAGGTGAGGCCGGTCTAAGATATGTCAAGTTGGTCAGATTATTTTCCGAAATGAAGCTGAGTCGAAGCGTACGCACCTGTAAAGGTTAAAGTGGCAGCTTTGTTTTCAACCAAAGCTGTGGCAATTGGAAATGTGATGATATACGGAGTCGACCAGCGATTGTGGAATGGGTACATCACTTGAATCTCAGACAACGATTGTTTTACACGAACAGCTTTTCCTTCATAGCGTTGTCCATTAACCTCAAGAAAGACTTTCCAAAGGCTTTTTAAACGGGCTAAATCAGAATACTTTTTTTCCGGAGTAAAAAAGCTAACAAAGAAACGTGTACTTTCCGCATTTTCATTGATGCGTTTTTCGCGCTCATCTTTGTAGGTTTGTTCATTCCATTGAGCTAAACGCGCCGTATGTGAAAGAGCTCCATCCGTTACTTGAGAATCTAACCACGTGGCTTGAATCGTCAAAATGTTAGAGATCCCTTCATAAACTTCAGTTCTTTGTGTTTTTTCATTAATTAAAGATTGATAGCCTGCAAGTGATATTTCGGGAATTCCCTGTTGCGGCGTCAGGCGGCTAGCGCATGAAAATAAAGAAAATAGGGTGAGGGCTGTCAGTGTTGTTTTCAGTATAGTCGGCATATGGACCTCTAAGCTTTCTCGAATTGTTTCAGGAAATCGATGACGACTCTATAGACATCGACGCGAATCGTGTCGTTATAAAGTTCATGCTTTCCGCCTTCAAATATTTTAAGAGTTTTGTTTTCACAGGCAATCGCATCAAAAAACTTCAATGCACTTTCGCTGGAAACAACTGGATCATTGTCTGATATGTGCATCAATGTTGGGATACGGATATCAGTTGCACGGCTTAAGATGCGATTAAATTCGCGTTTAAAACCAAGATAGACCCCAGCTGAAATACGATTGTGTCTGTACGTGTCCTGTTCATATTCGCGCATAATATCTATATCGCGGGTCAGCTGTTCAGTTTTGATCTCATTACCTAAGGTGAGTTTAGGAACTAGAGCTTTTACGAAACCAGCGCCTTTGTCTTTCCATTCAGGAACTTCGACGGCTACGCCGAAAAGTGGAGAACTCAAAATCTGCGCGTCGGCGCTATAGCTGGTTTTTTCTGTCAAAGCACAGGTTTGAATCAGGCCACCCATCGAGTGGGCCAAAAGAACTACAGGTTTTCCCTGAACTTCCGGCAGTTTTAAGCCGTGTTCTAGGAAAATATTGAAATCCAGAACATATTCATCGAAGTCTTTTGCGTAACCGCGAATGCCTTCAGATTTACCGTGGCCGCGAAGGTCCCATCCGATGAAATTCCAACCCTGTCCCTCAAGAGCATTGATTAAGCGTTGGTAGCAATCTGAGTGTTCCGCTTGTCCATGTGTAATAAACACAGTGCCTTTTGCGTTGTCGGTGATCCACTTTTGCAAAAAAAGCTTACAGCCATCATAGCCATTAAAAAATGATTCAGAACGTTTATACATACGCCTTATGGTCTGGTTAAATCAAAATGAAGTCAAATAAGCTTACAGAATGGTATCTCGACTCTGGTCTTCGGTCTTTGGATAATCTAAAGAAAAGTGGATGCCTCTTGACTCGTGTCTGCGCAGAGCGCACTCGACTGTCAAATCTGCAACAATAGCGATATTGCGAAGCTCGATAATGTCGGCGTGAACCTTCATGTTGGAGTAATACTCTTTTACTTCAGTTTTGATATTTTTTAAGCGATGTTGGGCGCGTTGCAGACGCTTTGTAGAGCGCACGATACCGACATAGTTCCACATCAAGCGGCGAATTTCTTCCCACATGTGCGAGATCACGATCATTTCATCAGAGTCAGTTTCTTCTGGCCGCTCCCATGGTTGAGGCTCGGGAACCAGTTGCGTGGCCGCTTCTAATTCTGCCCAGTTTTCTTGTAAATGAAGAGCGCAGTTATGGGCCATGGTAAGGCATTCTAGCAGTGAATTCGAGGCAAGACGATTGGCTCCATGAAACCCTGTACACGCGGTTTCACCGATAGCAAAAAGTCCTTGAAGATCAGTTTTTCCATAGATGTCCGTGACAACTCCGCCGCAGAGATAGTGGGCGGCGGGAACTACAGGTATAGGTTGCGTGGCCATATCAATGCCATACTCAAGGCATTTGTTGTAGATATGAGGGAAGTGAGATTTTAAAAACTCTACCGGTTTATGAGTCATATCAAGGTAAACGCAGGCCTCACCTGATTTTTTCATTTCAGCATCTATACCGCGAGCGACAATGTCCCTTGGTGCCAGTGAGCCCATGTGGTGATGCTTTTTCATAAAGGCTTCACCTTGAGAGTTAATCAGCTCGCCGCCTTCGCCGCGCAGAGCTTCACTGATCAAAAAGTTACGTGAGTCCTTATGGTAAAGACATGTGGGATGAAACTGCATGAATTCTAAATTAGAAACGCGGGCTCCCGCGCGATAAGCCATTGCGATTCCGTCCCCAGTGGCGCCGCTCCAATTGGACGTGTAAAGATAGACTTTACCCGCGCCTCCGGTGGCAAGGATTGTGGCCGTGGATTTGATAATTTTAACTTCGCCGCTCGTTTTATCTAGAACGTAGGCTCCCACAATGCCGGTAGGGCCAACTAAGGATTGTTCAATTTTTTTGTTCACAAGCAAATCAATGGCAAAGTGATTTTCTAAAATACTGATATTCGAACGCTGTTTAACCTGCTGCCAAAGTTTAGAGTGGATTTCGGCTCCGGTTTGATCTTCGTGATGTAAAATGCGGCGAACTGAGTGGCCGCCTTCACGTGTAAGTTCCGTGTCGAAGTTAACTCCCCAGTCCAGAAGCTCTTGGATGCGGTCGGGAGCTTGTTCTACGAAATTGCGCACCGCTTCAGCGCGGCAGAGTCCAGCTCCGGCGGTTAAGGTGTCATCAATATGGCTAGAAAAACTATCGCCTTTGTCTACAACGGCAGCGATTCCACCCTGAGCCATAGAGCTATTTGTCGATGGAACTTTGTCTTTTGTTAAAATAAGAACGCGTTTGTCTGAAGAGATCTTCAGAGCCTGAGCCAGCGCCGCGATGCCAGAGCCTATAATGACAACATCAGTTTCTTTTTTCATATTCTATCGCTTGTTCTATGGCCTCTTAAAAAGAACTTCTAAAATAGGGCGAAAAAGTCAGTTTGTCCAAAATTAAATTAGCTGAAAAGGTTGATTCATGGGTAAAAAAAACCCTAGAATATAAGAGTGAATAAAGCACGGACGCAACTATCGAATAAGACAGGACTTGTCTTAAAAATTTCAATTGTTCTTTTTATCTTGTTGGCCACAGTGGTTTACAAGCTCAACGACTATTTTCGGGATGAAAAAGCTTTTTCGATGCAGACCAATTTAAGAAGCTCGGTAGGACTTCTTAAAACAGGTGTGGCCACTCAGCTTTCACAGTTGCGAAACACGCTTTCGTCGTATGAGCTACAGATGGATGAAGCCAATATCAATTGGGTTCAATTAGATCCTTTCTTCGCTATCGCAAGAGTGGACATGGTTTCTGGAAAGCCACATGTGCAGCAAATGATCGCGCGCTCGGGAACGATAGCTGAGCGTTGGAATACATCCTACTTAGATAAAGCTCTGACAATCAATCGCGCTCAGGCTGATCGACCGATATTGGTACAGCTCTTTCAAGATCGTGGTGGTTCTAAGTTTTTGATTTTACGTTTTAAAACCTCAGGCGCTCAGGAACTGGCAGTGGTCGGCGCAGCTGATTACTTCCAAAAGTTTTTCGATTTAGGTAGCGGAATTCGCAGTACCTCTTTACTGGCGACAACTGAGAATATGTTAGCCGCGCATACAGAGCCTGACTATATCGCCACGTTAACAGATGAAACACGTCTATCTTCGGGTCAGCAATACATCGTGGCTAAAGAGGAAGTGGCGGGAACTAACCTCGTTTCCATTTCCTATGCCTTGAAAAGTAAAGTGATCGGTGGCTTTGCGGTTCCGTGGTCGGTTGTCGGAGTTATCGCAGGTTTCGGTTGTATCTTGTTGGCTGTCCTGTTCTACAGCTTAGATCCATTAGAAAGACGTATCGAGCGCTACAAAAAACAAGAGCGCGAACAAATCTACAAAGACACATTGGGGCGGATGACAGGCAAAGCGGCCATGATGAATCCGCTGACTTTAGACAGATCTCCTGTGCAGTTAGCAGAAACTCCCATGCCAGAAAAAGCATCAGTAAAGAAAATTCTGGATGAAGATGCAGCAGCAACTCCCGTGCCTCTAGTAAAAGAAGATTCTGTCACTTACAAAAAACCACCGACAGGTTTTTATTCGATTGAAAGTCAGGCCGACGAGGCAGAAGAAGAGGTCACCATGTCTTCAACAGTGTCTTCATACGAACTAGAAGCCAATCCCGCAGACGTGCAAGATATTTTGGATGAAGAACCTACGATCAAACGCGACTTGGCTGAAGATCAATTTCTAGCTCTTCAGGACGAAAAGATTGATCTATCTGATATTGAAAGAGCTTTGGCCTTGGATGAATTTGATAATGAACCCTTATCCGAACCGGCACAAGAATCAGTTGTGGCTGATCAAGATGATTTTATTGCGAAAAACCTGACTCCACAAAAGATCAGCTTGTCTTCAATGGGTGCCCCTGTGGATAAGCCTAATTTTAAATTAGAAAAAAAGAATTTTCAGGTAGATGAATTTAAAGTGAATGTACGGCGGCCAGAAAAATCATGAATATCCGTGAAGTAGCACCTGAATTTGGCGTTTTCGTTTTTTCTCAAGATGCAGATTTGGGAAGTCGTCTTAAGTTTGCTCTTGGAATGGCGAAATACGATGTGCATTTTTTCTCGGACTTTGAAGAGATGTTTCAACGTGTACAAAGTGCAGCTCCCCATGTGATTGTTTTGGATCAAGCGGCCTTGGTGACTCCTCTTTCTGAGGTTTTCCAAAAAGTACTCGAGTCGTCTTCTGAAATACGAATGCTTTGTTTAGCTGAGTCAGAAGTGCTATCGCAATTGAATGACTATCGCGATTACAACATGGTTCAGTATTTTAACCGCGCCGAAGGTGTCGTCGTAGATCAAGTTTGTATGTCTGTAGATCAGACCTGTGAAACGCTCTATCGTCTTTACCAAAATGAACAACTGTTCAATACCTATAAAGGCACAGCCGGAGAGCTGGCATACCTGCAAGAAGAAAATGAAAAGCAGAAGATGGGTCCACAGGCTCGACCTTTTCAAACACGCATAGCCGAATATCGTGCTGCTGAAAGCAAAGAAGAACTGGTTCAAATGTTCTTTAGGCAGACAGCTAGTCAGTCATGGGCTTTCTTAAAGTACGTCAGCTCTATTCAGACTTACATTTCTGTTTCAAGTCAGAATATGCCAGACGAGTGGGTTGAAGGCCTGTCTTATAAAATTCCATCCTCTCAATCAGATTTTAACGACAAAATTTTATTGGGTGAATATCCTGAAAGCTTTTTGCAATATATAAAAGCCAAATGGGGTGTGGATACACTGAAAGTTATGCCATTACTTTTAAAGAATGAAATTGAAGGCCTGCTGATCACGCCTCAAGATATTTCTGCAGAGGTAGCGGAAGATTTTTCACTTATGAGTTTGGTGTACAATTTGATCACCCTAGAAGCTCAGCCGCAAAATCTAGATGTGGAAGATCCTTTGACTGGATTTTACAATCAGCTTTTTTATAAAAGAATTTTAGATAAAGAAATCGATAGATCGAAAAGAACATTTGCTCCTATTTCTGTAGTTAAAGTCGCGATTGATATCTTTCGCGAAATTGAAGTCAGTCATGGCAAAGCTTTCTGTGACGAGATCATCAAAAAGGTGGCTGATGTCATTAAACAAACCAGCCGTTTACCAGATTACATTTGTCGAACAGCCGAAAATGAATTTTCTTTGGTGCTGATCAACTGTAATAGAAAAGGCGCAGCTTTGCGTGCAGATCGATTACGTCAGCGCCTAAAAGGCGAAAGTTTTTCTAAGGCGGGTTTTGTTGTAACTGTCAGCCAAGGTATTAGCGAATATCCTTCGTTAACTAAGACAGCAGAAAGTCTAAATGATTCAGCTCGCAAAGCTTTAGATTTTATTATAACTAAAGGCGGAGACAAGATTTGCATTTATAAAGCTCCTAAAGATCACCAACCTGACTTTCAGGTCAATACGTGAGCTAGCTATGGAGATGTTCAGACGGACCTATGCCGACATTAATCTTGAGAATCTGATCTTTAATTGGAACCAGATTAAAAAGATTGCGGCAGATGATCGATTTATATGTCCTATGATTAAGGCCAATGCCTATGGCCATGGGGACGTTCAAATCGGTAAAACCCTTGAAAAAGAAGGGGCTAATGTCTTAGGTGTTTGTCTGATTGAAGAAGGCCTTTTATTAAGAGCTTCTGGTATTAAAACAGATATTTTAGTTTTTCGTGGCTTTGATAAGCGTGGTGCTGAAAAAATTATGGAGTATCAACTGACTCCTGTCGTGAGTTCGTGGCAACAAATTCAACATCTAGAAGCGGTAGCCGACGAGCCTATGAAAATTCATCTGAAGTTCAATACGGGGATGAGTCGTTTAGGGTTTGCTCCAAGCGAGGCCGAAAAGCTTCGTCAGTATTTTTCAAATTCTAAAAAGTTGAAACTTAAAGCGGTACTAACTCATTTTACCTCTGGTGAAGATGCGGCGTCCGCTTTAGGACAGTCTGCTCGTCAAACTCAAGTTTTTTCACAGGTGTTTGATTACTTCAAAGATATGGATGTGTACGCACATCTTTTGAATACGGGTGGTATAGTCGGCCTTGCACAGTTGCAAAGTGGTCCTCAGATTGAAAATCCTAATAAGTTATTACTGCAACAGAAGTGGGGATTTCGCCCGGGTCTTATGTTGTATGGCTACACAGGAAATGAATTACAGGGGCCAGCAGAGTTTCGGGCTGTGATGTCTTTGAAAAGCGTTGTGAATAATATGCGACGTCTTGAAGTAGGTGATTCGGTATCCTATGGCTCTACATGGGTAGCTCAGCGGCCATCGTATATAGCTGTTGTTCCCATTGGTTATGCGGATGGGATTCATCGTTTAGTTTCAAATCGGGGATATGCCCTATTGAACGGAGAACGCGTTCCTATCGTGGGACGTGTTTGTATGGATTTTTTAATGTTAGATGCGACGGATGTTGTGGAAAAAACAACTCCGGAACAATGGGTTGAAGAGGAAGTTATTCTTTTTGGTTACGATGATAAGAACAACTTTTTGTCGGCAACGGAACAGGCGCTGCATACAAATACCATTGTGTGGGAAACGCTGACGTCTGTCGGAGAGCGCGTGCCAAGACACTTTAGAGGATTGAAAAAAACATGAGTGAAGAAAACGTTAAAACCACTTGGATACAAAGATGGGCTGCAAAAATTGATACAACTATTTCTGTTGTTGTAGATAGTTTTGTTTCGAGTGTGCGTGAAGTTGGACTGATTACGATTTTTGCATGGCAAAGTCTGCGATTGCTATTTGTAAAACCATATCGCTATGGCGAAGTTTTAAAGCACATGGAATTCATCGGAAATCAATCCGTAGGAATTATCACATTAACAAGTATCTTTACCGGTTTGGCGTTATCATTTCAGGTTTACTTAGGATTTAAACTTGTCAATGCGGTGGATCTTGTTGGTCCGACAGTGGCTTTGGGGATTTCACGCGAGTTAGGTCCGGTATTAACGGGTTTGATCGTAGCCGCCCGTGCGGGTGGAGCTATGGCGGCACGTTTGGGAACGATGCGTGTGAATGAACAAATGGATGCGTTAGATGTGATGGGTGTGAATACGAAACAGTATTTGATTGCTCCACGTTTGATAGCGGCGATTATCTGTATGCCGCTGCTCACTGCATTGTTCGATTTCATGGCGATGTTTGGGTCGTGGATTTTGTGTACTAAATTGGTTGGTTTAGATCACGCGGTTTTCATGTCTAAAATCGCAGCGACAGTTGAAGTTCGTCATATTAATGAAGGTTTGATTAAAGCTGCGATCTTCGGATTGGTTTTCGCCGTTATTTGTACCTACAAAGGATTTAATACCTCAGGCGGAGCAAAAGGTGTGGGTGAAGCCACTAACCGCGGAGTCGTGATCAGTATGGTGAGCATCATTATCCTAGATTACTTCTTGATGAATTTAATTCGTATTTTCTACGTGATGACAGGGATTGGTTAATGAGCACAGCAAAAGAATACGCCGTAGTTCTAGATGATGTAAAAAAGAGTTTCGATGGACATGAGTTCATCCTAAAAGGTATTGATTTAAAAATTCCTAAAGGGAGTTTGACTTCTATTATTGGTTTCTCTGGTACGGGTAAAAGTGTGATGTTGAAGCACATGTTAGGATTGTATCGCCCGACCTCTGGTCATGTGTCGATTCTAGGGACTGATTTGAACTCTTTAGATAATGATGCCTTGACTGCATTTCGTTGTAACTATGGAGTGCTTTTCCAAAGTGCCGCACTTTTCGATGATATGACTGTATTAGAAAACGTATGCTTCCCCTTAGAAGAGCATCGTCGCCATCTTTCAAAAGAGCAGGTTTTAAAGATAGCCCAAGAAAAATTAACGATGGTGGGGTTAGATCCGAAACATAATCATAAACTACCAAGTCAGATCTCGGGTGGTATGCAGAAGCGTACTGGTCTAGCTCGTGCGCTCGCCCTTGATCCAGAAATCCTGATCTATGATGAACCGACGACAGGATTAGATCCCATTCTGACGGAAATGGTAGATAATTTAATCCTAGAAACGCACCAGGCTCGTCCTGGAACTACATCTATAATGGTATCCCACGATTTGAAAGCTGCCTTTCGAATCGCGGACTATATTGTGATGTTGGATGCGGGGAAGGTTCTTTTATCAGGAACGGCAGATGATTTTTATAAATCGGATAACGAGTTGGTTAGAAGATTTGTTGATAAAGGAATAAAACACTGAGAACTGACAACATGATGGAGATTCCCGAGTGAGTTTTTTAAAATCGCCAGAGTTTAAAGTTGGACTATTAGTAGTTCTGATCGGCGGCTTGATCGCCTTTATGTCTATGCAAGTAAGCGATGATCCAAGTTATTTGGGTCGCTCTAAAAAAGCATGGTTTCTTTTACCAAGTGCCCAAGGATTAGTTAAAGGCTCTGCCATTAAATCCGCTGGTATTCCAGTAGGTGTCATTAAAGATATTCGTTTGCAGGATGGTCAGGCTCGTATCGATGTCACTGTTAAATCCGATGTCAGCTTAACTCGTTCTGCTGCGGTGGCGATGAAGGCGAACGGGATCTTGGGTGATAAAAGTGTCGAAATTTTCCCCGGTAATGTGGGTGATCCGGAACTGGAAGATGGCGGTCAAATCCTGAATGTTAAATCAGGCGGTGGCCTTGATGATGTCATGGGGCAAATCACTGAATTGGCCGGATCATTAAAAGAAGTCTCTAAGAATCTACAAGAGGCCGTTTCTGAAAATGGTACGGATAAACATGTCTTAGGCCGTATCGTCTTGAATATTGAAAAGTTAACGGCTGATTTATCTCAGATGACTGGTGAAAATAAAGAACAAATCAGTCAGATCATCGCCGAGGTGGGTAGCATCACCTCTACATTAGATGAATTGATCAATGATGAAAGCGAACAGGGCTTTAAATCTACGTGGAAGCACACGATGTCCCGCTTAGATAATTCGATGAAAAACATCGAAGAAATCACAACTAAAATTAATAATGGTCAAGGTACGATTGGTAAGTTGATTTCAGACGAACAAACAGCTGAAGATGTATCTTCAGCGATTGAAGGTTTAAGTGGTCTGGTGGGAGCGGCTGAGCGTATCGAAACTGGCGTAGACTTTAACGGATACTATTTAAGTGAAGCTAAAGGAACTCGTACAAGCGTAGGTATCACGATTCAACCAGGTCTGGATCGCTACTACTATGTTGGTGTAGTAACGGATCCTGCGGGAGTTGTGGAAACAACAGAGTACAATATCACTCCGGGTGGTGGCGGTGGGAACTCGTACACCGAAACTAAAACATTTAAAAGCAAATCGACATTCACGGTTTATTTTGCCAAAAACTTTTTCGATTGGACTCTTAGAGCAGGTCTTTTTGAAAATACAGGTGGATTTGGTATCGATTATCACATGCTAGGTCGCAACTTAAAAGCGGGCATGGATTTCTATGATTTTGAAAAATTACAAATGCGTGCCACTTTGAACTATCGTCTGTTTTATGGGCTTTATCTGACAGCGGGATACAACGATATCTTGGATAAAAAAGGTGCTCAGTCGAACTTCTTCGGAGCGGGTATTTACTTAACGAATGATGATTTGAAACTCTTGTTAACCCGAGCGCCTTTTTAGATGTTTTATTGATGGGATAGAATATGTATCTTGAAAAAAACTCAGAGAAAAAATGGCTGATTAAATCCGAGAGCAAAATTCTAGGGCCCTATACGTTTGATCAAGTAACTGATCTTATCCGTAAAAAACAATTGTCTTTAATTGACGAAATTCGTGATCCAGAGACACGTTGGCTTTACGTACGCGAAAACCCTGAGTTTAAGGGCATTGTTGAAGAAATGCGTAAAGAGATCGATGCTAGACAAGAAAGTACCAAGACCTATCAAAGTGTTTCTAAAACAATCGATGAATCCTTGTTGGTTCCAGAAAAAGAAGAAAACAAGTTCACCGATATTTCATTCGACAATAAAGATTATTCCAATACACAAGACATCGATATCGTTAAAGAAATCCTAAATAATGCGGCTGAATACCAACCTGTTAGAAGTGAAAAAACACGGGTTTATGGGGTTAAAACAGATGCCGCGGTACAAAAGAAAGTCAGTGTATTTTCGGGCAAAGTGATTGGCTTAACGATTGTGGCCGTCGTCTTAGTACTCGGTGGCTTCTTTGGGTATGGCTTTATTCAAAAACGTAATCTACAAAAGCAAGAAGAAGAGTTAGCCATCAATGTGCGCAAGTTGAAATATCAAGGGCTATATCAAAAAGCAGCAGAGGCCTTTGCGCGTTTACCTGTGGCGGTTCAACGCCGTATTCTTCCTGACTTACTCGAGATGTATCCACTGCTGTCTAAAATGAATTTGGTTACTCGCGAAGATATCAGTTACTTACAAGAGCAGTCCTTATCCCACACACAACGTGCAAGTATGGAGCTGGTTAACTTTCTTAGAGCTTTTGATGAAAAAAATTATTCGTTAGCGCAAGAGGCTCTAGTTAAATCGACCTCTTCAGATGCGACGTCACTAGTAACACGTGAAAATCAAGCTCTACTTTACTTGGTGAGTGGTCGTTTTACAGAGGCTTACAATCAATTTAAAAATCTTTTTAATCAAGAAAAGTCAGGTCGCTATTTAGTCGGGATGACACAGTCTTATCATGCGATGGCACCGATAGACCGCGCGCAATTCAGTGCTGAGTTAGTGAGCTTATTAGAAAAGTACACAACAGTTTATTACGATTATAAAAAAGAACTCCTTTTGTCTCAGATCGTGTTGGCCCATGAAGCTGCTAATGATGTGTTATTTAAAGTTTCTGTACGTCAGTTCTTGAATACACCTTGCCAATTGGCGGCTCAGTTTATTAAGCCGCCTTTAGTGCCGCAGAATTCGTATCTGTGGAAAGATCTTCAGGTCGCGCGTGAAGAAGCTAAAAAGCTTCTTACAGGGGATGAGCTGATCTTGTTCCAATTACATGATTACTTAGAAGTATCTCAAAAAAGCGCTGCTACTGAGTTTGTGGCTAATAACGTGGCTAAAATTTCAAACCCGCAAAATCGTGATCAGTTGAATTTATTGCTATTCGATTCTCAAGAGCGCAGTAAAGAGGCTGTGACGTTAGAAAAATCTTCAAATTTAGATCTGAACTCAGAGCTAAATCATCTACTGATTGGCCAAAATAAACTGAAGGTCAACGCAGATAGCGATATTTCACAACAGATCCAGTTATTAGACTCTAGACAACAGATATTTTATCGTGATTGGTTGAAGCTGGATAAATTGATTCGTCAAAATTCTCAGGCGGATATTCGTGCTTTCCTCAAAGATCACTTTATTACGATTCAGAATTTTAACCCTGTTTTCGAGGCTAAAAGTTTGGTTAATTGATGCTTAACTATCGATTAATATTTTTGATCTGTATTCTATCACTTACGGGCTGTCTTAAAGAAAAAAAGACTGTGGATGTAACTACGATTCAGGTAAAAGATTTAGCTCGTGAGGTTCAGATTCCCAAGCAAGTGATGGTTGAAATCGAAGATAAGCTGATGGCTGAAGTGGCCACCAGTTTTTCACCGCAGTATATTCTTGTTCCTCTGCAAATTCAGTTCACAAGTATTAGTGAAAATGTTTTAGCTGAACCGATCATTCGATATGAATTGCCTAAAGGTGGTGGTGATATCGATTTGAAAAATGTTGTAACGGGTGATGGAAGTTTTTTTATGAACTTTCCGAAAGAGCAGTTTGAATCACTTCCAGAAATACAGCATCTCTACTTTATCAGTAATAGCCCTTTGCGTACTATTGACGATGAGAACTTCGGTATGGGGTGTGGTAAGTTCGTTGATATCAAAAAAAGTTTCACGAGCCTGCAAAAAGAAGATTTCTTAAAGCTGAACACGACAGATCTGCGTTACTTACCTGTCATTGCAGGTCGCTATCTATTGGTGTTCCGTCAGGGGAATCAAATTAACTTAACACAACTGACAATTACAGACTCTAGATACACTCAAGAATTATGCGTAGGTGATTTTTGATGCAACAACACACTTCAATTAAACTTCTAAACGATAAAGAGCCCATTACGGATCGTGTTTTTCTTGTGAAAGACAAAGTCAAAGGCACTGGCAAAAATGGCCGCGCTTTTTTAAGTTTACTGATAGGTGATAAAAGTGGCCATATCGATGCGCGTGTATGGGATCGTGTCGACGAAATTTCGGACTTATTTGATATAGGTGATTTAATTTCTGTAAAAGGTTTGGTGCAAGTATATCAAGGGCGTAAGCAGATTATTGTACACAAACTTGAAAAAGCAGATCAGAACCAATTCAAAAAAGAAGATTTCCTTTTAGAAGATGTTAAAATTGATGTCCACGCGCTATTTGCCGAGATGATGTCGATTGTTTCCACTGTACAATCTCCACCTATACGTCAAATTCTGACGGATAGCTTACAAGATGATGAAATCAAAGAGTTGTTATTAAAGGCTCCCGCTGCGAAATCTATTCACCACGCTAAACGCGGTGGTTTATTAGAGCATATCGTTTCGATCTGTAAGATGATGAAACTAGTCGCCTCGCACTACAACTATCTGAACGAAGATCTATTGATTTTCGGAGCTATTTTTCATGATATTGGTAAAGTTTGGGAGCTCGAAATCAATCGCGAGCAAATTCAGTATTCGCATAAGGGAAGATTACTTGGGCACATGCAACTTGCGTGTGAGTTAATTGATCGTAAATCTCAACGCATTTTGGGCTTTCCAGAAGATCTGCGAGAGATCTTAAAGCACATTGTCTTGTCACATCATGGTAAACTTGAATATGGGTCTCCGGTGCGTCCCTATATTATGGAGGCCTTTGTGGTGGCGTCTATTGATGAGTTGGACTCTAAAATGGACACTATGTTCGGTTTTATTAAGGATGAACGTGAAACGGGTGACTCATGGTCACGTTACAGCGAACACTTTGAGAGGTATTTTTATCTACAAGATCTCAAAGGACGTTGGACGTAATAGATGTTTGAATTATTAAAAGCTTACAAAAAGTATGACCCCGCAGCTAAATCCTACCTCGAAATTTTTTTTCTATATCCCGGCCCTCGCGCTATTTTTTTTCATCAGATAGCTCATGGCCTTTACAATATTGGTTTATACTTCATTGCACGTTTAGTTGCGGATATTTCTAGAACATTAACAGGTATTGAGGTTCATCCAGGGGCGCGGATTGGCAAACGCCTTGTGATCGATCATGGGGTTGGATGTGTTATTGGGGAAACGGCTATCATTGGTGATGACTGCGTAATTTTTCATGGTGTGACTTTAGGGGGAGTGAAATTCGATCCTGTTAAACGTCATCCTACTGTGGGCAATCGAGTTTTAATTGGGGCTGGAGCTAAAGTGCTAGGGCCGATCACAATTGGTGATGATGCCCGCATAGGAGCTAATGCGGTGGTTTTAAAACCTGTGGCTGCAGGGGCTATTATCGTAGCTCCACAAAGTGTTGAGTTACCAGCTAAAAAAAATAGTTAAATACAAATCAAACATCGGAGGCTTATATGATCCGTAATTTGCTTCTTTTTGCCTTTATAGGCAGTGTATTCAGTTCTTCACTCACATTCGCACGTGAGTTTGTACCCGAAAAACAAAAAGTTCGTTATGAAGTTTTGACTGAACGAAAAGATGTTATCTGGGGATTTGATTTTTTAAAAGATGGGCGGATTATCTTTACCGAACGCGGTGGAAAAATTTTTATTTTTGATCCAAAAACAAAAAGATCGACGCAAGTGAAGGGTGCTCCTCAGGTGCATGCTCGCGGGCAAGGTGGTCTGTTAGATATTCGTGTCCATCCTGCTAACGGAAAAATATTTCTGACATATTCAGAACCGGCGAATGGTAAAAGTGCAACTGCACTTGCTGTCGCTTTTCTAGTAGGTGATGAGTTGAAGAGCTTTAAGAAAATTTACACGGCTCACGAAGCTTCCACTAGTGACATTCATTATGGTTCCCGTATCGAATTTGATGGAAAAGGACATGTGTTTTTTACTGTGGGTGACCGCAACGATCGCAAAAGAGTGCAAGACTTAGCTTACAGTAATGGGAAGGTGATTCGTCTGAAAGAGG